>JAETNR010000032.1 GCA_021772055.1 Blautia sp.
GGTTTGCCTTCAGCTTCCTTCAGACCTCACCTCACGGTGACACCCTTGCTGTTCGGCTATATCCTTCCCACTGCCGGGCAGATTCGGGACTTTCACCCGTTAGAACGTGCGCCCGCTGGGCGCACAAAAGAGCCATTTAGAACGCTTTCATTCTAAATGGCCCCATGTTTTCCATAAGCCAGGAACGCCCTGTTCCTCATAATTATCTCCCGGTCACATCCGGGACTAAATCTGCTTATCCATCTTCCTGGATGGATACAAATACAAATTTCATTATCATACTAACACAAGATATAGCGTCAGTCCATATATTTCATCCTGTATTTTGTGCGTTTCATTCTGTTAACAGCGCATTTTTTCAATGTCAGGCTTATTTAATATTTTGCATTATTGATCCCAATAACACGTTCTTTTAAATAAATTTTTCCATCATCAATATCTAAAACTTTCATTTGATACAACCGTTTAACAAGCAACGCAATGTCTGTTGCATCCAAGCTCTTTTCCTGCCGCTCCTGATACCACTTCTTAAAATCCTCTAAAAACGTTTCTTCCTGAATCCCTATCTCATACGCATTTCTTATATGTAGGCGATATACAATATACGCTTCCAGTTTACCAATCTCCTGCTTTGTAGATTTCTGAATAAAAAAAGCCCCAATAATTAACATCTGCAGATAATTGAAAAAACTTTCCGGGAGGTTCACAGAGGCCGCCAGTTCCAGTCCAGCAGCAATTGCCTTTTTGAGATCCAGCCTGATATTCCCGAATTTATAGGAGGCAGCATCATTTCCAAGAAAGATCATGCCCTTCCGTTCATCATCAGGAATCACTATGATATAATCATTCACAATATCTGCCCCTGTCTTTTTATCCAGGCCGAGATTTTCAGCGGCCAGCATCATCTTATTTTTCAATTCGTTGTCATAGTCTATTGCTTCCTCTTGTCATTTCCATTCCCCCGTATCTGATTTCTTCTTGCCGTGTGCAGGACTTGCTCAAGTTTTCCACGCTCCATTTTCAAAAGAACCTGATCCCTGTATTCATCATAAACATCAAGAAACCCGCCATACAAATGGTTCCCATCCACCGTATCAAAATCATACTCATCCTTATTGGCAATCGCAAACAACCGGTTTTTCCGTTCAATTGGCAATGGATGCTGTGGATCAAAAAAACGTGATTTGTATAGCACCCGGTCTGTATAATAATAAAGGTCAAAAAAATCCATGTACATCATCGGCGCAAGATATGTATACTTCTCCAGAATCCGGTTGTTACCCTCCTGTTCCATAATAATTTTAAGGACAATATGATACGCAATCATATCCGCATCAAATTCTTCTTTTTCCGGATGCCGTCTGGAATACCGTTTCCCAATACCCGCTAAATACGCATGGGCAAGTTCATGTGCCAGACTGAACACTACAATCGTCCAATAACAGTCTTCCGCAAGCTGCAGTATCTGTACATCTCCGGATATCAGTTGAAGTAGGGCATCATTCGCATCCTGTCCCTGCATTTCCCCGAAAATGCAAACATCATTCATCAAAAAAAGAACATATCGGAAACAGTCACTGTAAACATCCAGATCATCAAAATCTTTGGACCATTTAAACATCGCAAGTAGAAAGGCAATCACCGTTGATTCAAACAGCTCATCTATATGAACAAAAGCCGGATTTTTCTGCAGACAATCAGGGGAATATTCCGTTTATAGAAAAATTTATGGTACCGCAGATGTATGAGCTGTTTAAATTCGGGGGCAGTACCATAAGGGATGATGAAAGAGGAATCCGAAGAATGCTGCGGTATTTTTCGGATTTCTTTACAGAAGATCAACTTCGCAAGAACATGGCGCGTTATAATCTGCAAACGATGATATCCTTCAGTTCCGGAAATTTTGACAGCATCCGCATGTTCCGTTTATTCCGAAAATCCACCATAGTCTGATCTATATAGGACAGACACCGAAAACCATCCATCTTTAACTCATAAATCCAATCGCTATCATCGAATGCATCCATCTGCTGTGCGATCAGCATGGGACTTGCGCCGCGCGTATCAAACAGATCCATTATGCTGTCCCCGTCAGCTGCTTCCGGCTTTTTTCATCGGGTTCCTGTGATAACTCCAGACTCTTCTGAAGCGCTTCCATCAGGTCAATAACGTTCGACGGTCCGATGTTATCCACTGCCACAATCTCCTGTCCCTGTATTTTCTTCATAATGGCTTCCCGAAGCCTCGCCTGGTATTCATCCTGAAATTCTTCCGCCACAAAAGGTTTTGTCATGTTCTCAATCAGCATTTTCGCCATGTTCAGCTCATTTTCATCTAACTTCAGCTTTTGCACAGGTTTTGGCATAGCAACGATTTCATCCTGATAAAATAACGTCTTTACTATAATCCCATCCTTTGTCGGGTACAGTACCAGCAATTTCTCATTGGTGCCCATAACCACATATTTATTTTTCTCGTATTCATATCCTTTAATAATGTCCGCACTGGTTACCTCTTTCCCACAATGAGAACAGTATTTCTTATATTTGATCCTGGCCTTGCTCTCCTTCTCAAGCTGGTTGAAATGGATATCATTATCCTGTGTGGTTTTATACATTCCAACAGGTATCAGGACAAGCCCCATGGAAATGCTCCCTTTATGCGCAACTGCCATATCATCACCTCAATTTCTTTTTAAGGTTAGTATCTACGATCCGAAATTTCCTATGCAGAGAAAAAACACTTCCCCTGCGAAACGAAAAAAAGCACTTGCTGCATTGGCATTTTTTCCAAAACAACAAGTACCTTTATTCCCCCTCTATCATATATCCGGTTCCATATACATTCTGTATGTATAGAGGATTTTTGGTATCATCCCCCATCTTTTTTCGTATACGGTGGATATGCGCCATGATATTCATATCATCATGAAGGTATTCCTTTTCCCATACTGCCTCATAAAGTTCCTTATAAGAAACAGCCTTATTTAAATGAAAAATCAGGTAACTCAAAATGGCAAACTCTGTCTTTGTGAAAATAAATTCTAAGCCATCCACAGAAACTTTTCGTGTCTGTGGATTGATTTGAAGCTCTTTTCCACTAATCCTCAATGCATAAACTCTTTTCCAATGAGCCCTCCGCAATAAAGCTCTCACACTGGCTAAAATTTCTTCATTTGTCTGTGGATATGCCAGATATTCGTCTGCTCCGGAATCAATCGCATAGATTTTTTCCTCAATCTGCCTGGTTCGGTCCTCTTCTCGGGAAATGAAAAGAGTGTATCCTGAAAATGAATATAATTGAATCTGTCTGACTATTCTAATGCTCTCGCTGAAACAGTTCTTTATTTCCATAATTACAAGCGTAACTCTATTGGGAACAGTCAGCAACAGCTTTTCCTTCTTGCTATCCCATTCATTTTTTCTATAAGTCTCTACTTCATACTCTGCTCCAAAATGATGTATAAGTAAATGATATAATTCTAACGTTTCTGAAAAAATTAAAAGTTTCTTACGTATAACCATGTCTCAAATCCAACATTTCATCAAAGACTTTATTCATAACTAGAAAAAAACCATTATTATGTTAATACATTCCTGAATGCTACTTATTTTCAGAATTTTTCCCCGGTACCCCCATGTGTTACATTCACGGCACAACCATTTCTTCCATTTCTGCTGCTTCTATTGATAAATTAGGTGTGATTTTTATTGAAATCTAATGCTGTCGAGAATATTACTGCATTCATCGGTTTACCATGGAAAAAGCACAAAAACCATTTACGATTTTTGTGCTTTCTGCCAAATTCATTTACTTGGCGATATCTGGGTTACCTCATATCCTCAGTTCGGATACAACTGCGTCGTTCCTGCCGGCTGATCGGTACTGTTGGTCACATAAACATTCCCATTGTCATCTGCGTACACATAATCGTATGAGGTGGGTATCTTTACATGGTCACCATTGGACAGTGTATAATCGTTCTGTGAAAAAATATAATCCGTAAAACGTTCATCTGAATAAGAGGTATCCGGGCCTGCCGATGAACTAACACTGCTCTGACAGTAGTCACTGACATCATTCATGCTGGTACACCCTGACTGTGTCATTGTCTGGAGAATCTTATCCCTTGTCTGAATCAACGCAGCTGTAAACTGATCGCTGACCGTTGTATTCAATACAAACTGCTCATAGTTGGCGTAATTCCCGTCATATTCATCTGCCGGAGTCAGTATAAAAAAAGCACACGGAGATTCCCATGAAATAAAGGACTGTTTTACCGTAACATTGTATCCAAAATCCATGTAAGCAGACATCTGTACCCCCTGTGTGGCAACGGAAACGGTCAGCAAAAATGGAAAACCATTCAGCGTCACCGAATAAACCCTCTCCGTTGAGCCAAAATACGCATCATCCACACTGATGCCCGTTCCGGATACCAGCTGTCCCATCTGCTGATACAGTTCATATGCTAAAGCATCCATCCTGTTCTGATGCTCCGCTGTCACCTCTTCCTGACTCATAAACTGAAGCTGCTGGTTCGGAAGGATGGACTGCGCCAAATAATCACAGTAGGCATCTGCTGTCATAAACTGCAGCATAGGTGTCATATACTCCGTATCAAATACCCCGTCCTGATGCTGCTTATAAACAGATCCGCTGATACTGCTCTCCAGCAAATGCTCGTAGCCCACCTGGGAATAAAATCCCATCACCGTATTTCCATCCGGGCTTAATGCTGTCAGATAAACCTGTGCGGGCACCCCTGCGCTCTGCCATTTTCCGCACCAGATAGTCTCTTCGTTTATGGTATAATCGGATGGCGCATAGCAGCGGGCAACCGTCATTCCGGTTTCCTTGTCCTGTACCTCTGTGATTTTGAAACCTGATACCTGGGATGTAGATTCCATGGTATCAGGCTGGCTGACTTGCCTGTTTCCTATTCCGCCTGCCGTAAACCCGGCAAAAGAATTTCCGCCGTCCATCTCCCACATTTTATTTTCAAGGGAAGAATTTTCTTCTCCTATCATGTCCCCGACACCGGCTGCCGCCTTTGATGCTCCTATATCAAAATCACCATGCGCACCGTATCCCGAAAACTCTTCTGCCGTTACTGTTTTCGCTTCCATACCGTGAATCAAGCCGGTACACAAAGTCAATCCTATTCCGGAGACTGTTATATATTTTACAATCTGTTTCCATACTACCCTTCTCATCCTTACCTCCTGATGTTCAAAAATCAATACATACGGTCAATTGTTCGAACTCAGGGAACAGAGAATCGCAGCCAACGTATCCACATTGGCAGAATAAGAGCCGGCAATTACTACAAAGACATAATCTGTGCTCTGAGGGTGGAAAAACATCAAACCGCTCATATTGTCTGCTGTATTGCTGTAAGAAATGCATTCTATTCCATTGACCAGAACCTTGTCATCCACCGAATACCCTGCTGCTGTCAGATCTGCAGCCAGCTCATCCAGCGTGGTATACCCCTGGCTGTCCGCCCAGTCCACTTCAATATAAGGCGAGCTTTCTAAAGACGCATCATAGGCTAAATAGAGTGCCCCTGCATTCTTCTGCTCATCTGTAATAGGATACTGCGTCCAGTTCGTCGGCAGGTACAGCTTAAATCCGTCCTGAAACTCCACCCATGTTCCCGTAAAATCTGCCACTGATTCATCAAACGTAATGCTTCCTGCTGCTTCCTCTATCTGAGTATTATCTGCAACACCTCCGACACTTCCTGCATTCCCGCCAACCGTATCTTTGCTTTCAGATGCGTCATCGCTGTCTCTCTCAAGAACATTATCCCCAAGTCCTCCCAGATCTGTTATCGGCATACTCTGCCCGGTCACGCTGCGGCTGCTGTCCACATGTTTGTCATAATCACTGTCACCGCCTGCAAGAGGCGCAAAACCGGCTGCCACCTGTTCCAAATAGCCGGTGCCTACCAGATAGTTCAGCGCTGGAATCTCTTTTGAGCCAAACATATAGGTGCTGCCGTTCCAGCCCAAAAAGAGACGGGTATCCGTTGCCGTATATCCGCTGACTGTGTACTCATAAACGATCCTGCTGAAAGTATTACCGTTGATTACAGTCGGAGCGGCTTCTTCCACTACCCTGAGATCTTCATAACATCCAGACATATAAACAGTGAAGGCATCTGCAAAATCATCGGAAGCGCTGTCATATCTGCCGATAATCACATAAGGTATGGAGTCATCCTCTGCCGTATAAATATAGACAAATCCATCTGATTGCCTGATCGCCATATAATCTGAAGCAACAATGGATATTCCCAAATCATCCAGCGCAACGATATCTCCTGCGGATGTTAAAGCACTCTGCGGCGCAGTAATCTGATTGCTCTCCTCCCCGATTCCCCCTAAAATGCTGAGTCCCGATTCCGCAGAGACCGTGCTGGTCGTCAGCATAGCCGCCAGCATAAAAGCTATTCCCATTTTTCCTGTTTTTTTCATTATATTTTTCTCCTTTCAAATTTTCTGTTTAAAATCCTGCCTGCTCACATACCATATGGATCATCCCCATCCATTTCACATCCATCTGCATGATTTCTGCAGCAAATACAAGCGCATGGTGTACTTCACGGAATCCGGAATATGGCGTCAAAAGATTGATCACTTCTTTCCACAGGTAGAACGCATCCTGCAGCTCCATTCCCTGCGCACAGAGCTGCCATGCCAGATGTGCCACCAGAGAGCTGTTTACATGGACACCCCCGAAATCATCATCCAGGGTAGGATTGTCCGACATTTCCTGATAGAAATCTCCTCCGACAGTTGCCGGCTGACGGTAAAGCCACGGGAAACTCATGCTCCGGATCGTTCTGCCGGAATTCTCAGCCAGAAGCCATTGCCTGTCACCTGTTTCTCCCATCATCATCTCGCACAGATTTCCGAGGATATCGCTGAGCGCCTCATTAACTGCCCCTGGTTCATTCTCATACAGATCTCCCGCCAACGTGTAGGACGTGATTCCGTGGGTGAACTCATGGGCGATCACATCGATGCTCTCTCCAAAATCATTTACCGCGCTGGCAGCAAACAGCGCCCAACCCGCATTCTGCCCCAGATAGCAGGCGTTATCAATGGGAACTCCTATGTCATTGCAGTAATCTGTAAGAATCAAAATCGGCATTCCGAATCCATCCACAGAGGTCATACCAAAACTGTTAAAAAAATCAAAGACCTTTATGTAGCTTTCATAGGTCAGGAGATAGTGTTCCGGCCATCCAGTATTCTCCCTGGATGTGAAGGGCTGATACTGCATCTGTGTTTTATAAATATAATAATCTGTCAAAAGGATATGCCGTTTTGCATCTGCCAGATAATAGGTTCCTTCGGAATCTCTGACCACCGGAACTGTAATCTTTTTCCTGCTTCCATCGTGCAGAGTAACGGTACCCGTGTATGTATCTGCCATTTTTCCTTCAAACCAGGAAAGCGCCAACTCCTCCTGCACATTATCTCCCAGAACCAATTCCTCCGGAGAACTCACCGCCATGTAGGTTAGGTAAGAACCGTCAAAAGCAATCAGATGTTCCAAATATCCCCGTCCCTCCAGAGGACCTGCCTCCGGCGGATAATTTGTAAAAATCGCCCAGGCGTGGTATGCGATTCCATCAATGGTCACAGATGTCTGTCTGGCCGCCGCCGGATAAAATTGAAACGAGTATTCTGGATATCTGGTTTTTACGATTTCCTCCGCTCCTTCCGGCGTGATTGAAGACTGGGTTTTCGGTGCAAAACCGATATTCGGTGTAAACGAACAGATCAGCCCGGCAGTGTAACCCTTCGGATCCACCACGATCTTCAGAACCGCATTCTGCAGGGTCAGTTCTCCATACCGTTGTTTATAGATATAGTATGTATAACCATACTGGTTTGTCTCCGAATATACACCAAAGAATTCAGCTCCCCTGGTAAGCCCCAGAAGCTCAGCCATGCCTAGCAGCGACTCAATCCCTTCCTCCACGTTCGTTACTTTTTCCTCATAATATTTCCCTCTTAGAAATGTCAGGTAGCCTTCCTCGGAAAACAGCATCGTCACATCTCCATCATTCATCCTCTCAATGTCGTCAGCAGTCAGCTGAATAGGCGCATTCTCCGGGTTTTGTGTAGTTTCATTTGAATCCTTATCGGATGAATTCTCTGACTCTGAGCCATAACGATTGGCAATCTTCTGTTTCCAGATATCACTTAGTCCGCTGCCCGCCGGGCGTCCACTTTGCTCTGCATCCGCCGCATAACTCTGCTTTGTACAGCAAAGAGTGCCTACAATCAAAAGGAACAGAATCGCAAAGCCTGTCCATTTCACTTTCACGCCAAATCTCCCCCCAGCCCCTTTATTCTGGTTTTCCATTTACAGAAACAAATCCTTTTCAGTCTGCCCATCTCACAGAATGCAGAATTGGCTCTGTATAAACATGATTGGAAACGTCATCTGCAACAACTATCGCCGCATGACAAACCGTTTCATCCTCACTCAAAAACATTACAAGTGTACCGGAGTCTTTCATATCCATGACTACACAGGGAATTTTATTGACGGTAATCATTCCGCATCCATCTTCCCCCAGTCCTTCCTGAATTAATTCCAGCATAGTATACCCGCTTGTTCTAAGTTCCTCCAGCTCCTCTGCGTCTAATTCTTTCAGGAATTCTTCCAGAGAGATACCCATAGCAACAAAACTTGTACTTTCATCCTCTGAAGCTGCCATATACATATACTCATAATCTGCCACGTCTTCTTCTGTTACATTTAAAACATTCCAGTCTGATGGAAGATACACCTGATAGCCACCTTTCATGTCCACCCAGGTTCCCTCATATCCTGCCTGTGTCTCATCAAAATGGTATTCCAATAGTTCTGCCGTATCTGTGGTTTCCGGGATTTCCGTTATCTCTGTATTAGCGGTATCTCCGACTTTTCCTAAAATAAGATTCTCTATATCGTTGATTTCTTCGGTAACACTGTCCTGTATAGCTTCGTCTGCTGCAGTAGCTTCCTGCGTACCAAGTATATAAGCATGCTCTTTTACAAAATCAATCTCTGCGCTCATCTGCTGAAATTCTTCCGCAATAGCGCTGTCTTCCATATAAGCCTGCGCATCTGTGGGGACTGTAAGGTAATAGTTAAAGACACTCTCCTCACTGAAGCCGATATAATAAAAATCCGGTAAATCCTGAAAATCGTGATTCACAGAATAGGACAGGGCAAAAAGCTTCCCACCGATGCTGCCATAATTTTCCATCCATTTTTCCCGGCTCGCCTTATGATAGAAGATTGCAGAATTTCCTTCCACTTCAATACTGTATTTTCCCTTCCAGTCTGCAGGAAGTGTCACTGCCACTTCCTCAAAATAGTAGACGGAAGAGCCATCTGCCAGCAGATTATCCGTAAAATCCAATGGATTCTGCATGCTGTCTCCCGCATACACCGTGCTGCACATTACCATAATCCCTGCACATACAGCTAACATGAATCTTTTCATATGATACCTCCCTAATCTGTTTTATTTTTCTCTCATCCGTTATCCATAATAGGCAGCCTGACATTTTCCAATGCATACCTGAGTTTTGGATGATGGATCACAAAATGGATCGCAGGCGCCCTGTTCTTAGATACCATGCACCATTTTCCCTCATAGCAGGTGATTTGAATATTGCGAAAGCCTTTCACCTTTGTGAGTCTGAACTGATAATTTTCATGTTCCGTATCATAGAGTTCGGCTGCCTTCACACAAGCACAGTATTCTTCATAGGAAAGCAGGACATCCTTTTCCAGAAAACATTCCGGCATGGATAGGAGCATCGGATGTCCCACATATTCTTTTTCGCTGATCAACGGCAGTTCATCTATCACCGTGCTGCGGCAGAGTATCTTTTCCATCCTGTTCCTCTGCATTTTCTGATAGTTCAGAAGCTTCTGCTGTTCGTTTTCCGTGACCTGGTTCCGTTTCAGGATCACTGACAGCAATTTTTCCGGTACAGTAAACAGCGGAGGAGCAGCCAGAATCCTCCTCTCTCTCTCCATACCTTCCGACTCCTCATCCAAAAAGTCCCACAATTCCTTTTTTCGTTCTTCGCGGTAGATATCCATCAAAGGTCTGGCCTTTTTCAGCAGAAACTCCATGTTTTTTCGGCAGACCGCCGCCTCTTCCCTGTTATTGGTCAGGTAATAATGTGCATGATCATGGTGTCCGGAAATACAGTTGCCGGTCATCGCAACTGTGCCGGAGGAATAGTGCAGATGGGAATACACCCTGTTCTGAATTCCTTTCAGATAATAGGGATGGATCTGTCCGGTCATATACAGCGGAATCCAGTTTTCCAGTCCCAGCATCATATCCTTCACAGGACGCTCAACATCATGGACGATATGGATATGAAGCCCTTTTTTCAGCACCATTGCCAGTCCAAACATATATTTTTTTGAGAAATCCTCATCCGCCGCCATATCCTCCACCGGCATATCACTGCACATATATAACGGCTCCATAGACTTTGCGAGCACCGTATTTTTCAAAAATTCAAGCTCTCCCTCGCGCATTTCCTTTAATCCGTAATAATGTTTGGAAATCGGAAGCTGAAACGGAACCTTTGGCACCTTCAATGTGTCAAAATGAATAGCTCTGATATAATGATTCAGGTCAAACTCGTCCATCTTTTTCAGAAAACCAGAAACATAATCCGGTTTTGCCAAAGTTCCGGAACACAACCAGCCCTTTAATTTTTCCAGATAATCTTCCTTTTCTTCCAGTTCCTTCTCGCCAACGCCTATGATAGATGCAACGTTTTCCCGTCCTCTTTCATCCGAAAAATGGGAAATGATATAGCCGCATATTCCCTTCGCAAACGCCTCCGGATTTGATGGAATTCTTCTTCCTGTACGAACTTTGGATATATAGGAAGCATCATAATGCAGGGACGCCGCCATTTTTGAAACATTAATGTCCAGTTCTCTTATCATCTGATCCAGTTTTTCATGAAAAACAATTTCTGTATGTTCCTCCTGTACCAATGCTTCATATAATATCTGAAAGACCTCTCTTTTATTCAGATTCTGTATTCCTTTGTCTCTGGCCGTCCACACAATTCCTTCTGCCAGTTTCTTAAGCTGAATGCTGTCTTTAGATGGAACTCTCTCTCCTTTTCGATATCTGCTGATGACAGCCTCAGAAAGGCCGGAATTCTGCGCAAGCTCCTTTCCTGTGCATGAGAGTTCTTCTATATATTCGCTTAACTTTTCACAAAAAATCATATTTTCACCTACCCTGCCGTTTTCTGATACGCAATTTTCCAAAAATCAACAATACCCTCCAACTCATAAATGTAGAATTTGTCATTCTTTTTCCATTCCAGATTTGCATCATTAAGTTGGAGTTCAACCTTTTCTCCATCATCAAAAACAAAACTTATAGAGTTATACCGATCTGTTACACAAATATCCGTCTTTTCCCCTATACGGATATCCATAAACGATTGTGCAGCCGCTTCTATCTCTCCTGTTTCTGTCAATTCTGCAATCTCCTGCCATCCGTTATCATCCCTCACTACACATATTTTGACGGGAAGCTCTTCTTTCATCCCTGCCAGCTTATCATTTCCTAACGCTTCATATAAAAAATCCCCCTTGTCAAAGCTTATATCATCTTCCTGTTTTCCAAGAGGATTTTGGCAAAACATCAAAGCGGCTATTATCAAAGTAACGACTATTTTCATCTTTCTTTCCTTTCCTGGTTATCTGTCATATCTATTTTAGTATTTCTATCCTTAGTATAATAGACAAACATAATTCTGTGCAAAAATTGCCACATATGTCTATGACAAATGTGGCAATTTTTATGTTTTCCAGATAATCTCCTGCCTGTCTCTGTATCCCCTGTATTCTCCTTCCGCCATATATCCGATTCCATATATATTCTGTATGTACCGCAATTTTCTGGTATCATCTCCCATCTTTTTTCGTATACGGTGGATATGCGCCATGATATTCATATCATCATGAAGGTATTCCTTTTCCCATACCGCTTCATAAAGTTCTTTGTAAGAAACCGCTCTGTTTAAATTCCAGATAAGATAATTTAAGATTGCAAACTCCGTTCTCGTAAAAATACACTCTTTGTTATCCAACGATATTTTCCTGCTCTGTGGATTCACCAAAAAGTTTCTTCCAGAAATCCTAAGCTCCAAATCCGCTTTCCATTGAAATCGTCTCAAAAGTGCTTTTACACTTGCAATAATATCTTATAAGTAAATAATACAACCCCAATCGTTTTGAAAACAGTGTAATCGTTTTATGTATAACTATACCTCCCAAAGTGATTCCTTAGAATTTCCCACCACCGCCTCCATGCCTTGTATCAGAGGACGATTTATGGGTACTACTTCCAGAACTGTTATTTTTCGATTTTTCTGTACGGTCAACCTTATGATAGAGGAACAGATCCCTGCTTTCCGTCACATTCATGCTGCCTTCCCGCACATAGCTGCTTGCTGCCGCCTGGGCACGAACTGTCTTCAGCTGACCCTTCATGGAACCCACTACGATCTTTGCAACTCCAAAGCCAATCGCAAGGGAAATTGCGATCCAAATCGCAGACAATGGTTTCTTTGGCAGATCAGATTTGTCAAAGGGATCGCCATCTCTTGCCTGAGTCACGAATTGATTGCCAAACCGGACAAACGTGCGGAAAGCTTCTGCATAATTCCCAGCTGACAAATCATCACCCATCTGTTCCCCAATATATGTAATCCCGGCATCTGTAAAAGCCGTAATGCCATATCCGCAAGTTGAAATATGCCAGTCCCGCTCCTCCATACTGATCAGCAGCAGAGCGCCATCCTTATTACTTCCATAGCCAAACTCGCAGTAATCGTACCAATCATCCGCGTAATCCTGAACGGTACAACCCTCCAGATTGTACACTGTCACAATGGCCATGTCAAATTTTAAATGCACGCTCATTTCGTCAAGTAGCTTTTGAAGCTCGCTGGTCTCTTCCTCTGTTAAAACGTCGGCAAGGTCCTGCAAACGATAATACTCATCCACAAATCCGTCCGTATCCTCTGCACCACCAGTTGCAAAAGCCGGTACTGCCATGCTAAAGCAAAGAACGAGTAGCATTAAAATCATAGATATTCTCTTTTTCATCTGTCTGCCCTCCTTATAAAATGCCTGCAAAATGCAGCAGCCAGGCAATACCATAAGTCGCAGCACTGCATAAGACTGTAAGGCCTATAGTCCATTTCCGCGCTACGTTTTTATCGACGGGAAGATCGCCCACCAGCTTTCCTGTCTGGCCATTCATGGCAAAAGTATATTTTTGTCCATTCCATGTGGTATTCAGCAGCCACATCGGATAGAGCGCATACTTTGCTTTTCCGCCGTGCAGCTTTACGCTGCTCGTTTCCGGAACCACACTCGTGTAACCCTGTATCGTAGAAGCAAAAGCCTCCTCCGCACTCCGTTTGATTCGCTCATTGGCCCGCTCAATACTCTGCTCAGCGTCCACATCGTACTTATCCGCCAGATACCCCGCCAAATATGCCGTTTGGAAATCCACAGCATCGGAAAACCGGAATGGTTCAATAGACTCCATCAGGTCATCCGGCATTTTGGACGAGCCATCCACCGGGACTCGTTCAAAACCAACTACGCCGCCCCGGCTGACTGCAAAGAAACTGGTTTCCGTGTAATTATAATTGCTGTCGCTCCAAGTGCGGACACGGGTCGCTTTATAACGGATGTTTGCCTCTGCATCCGCATCAAACAGCCAGAAGGGAACATACACTCCCTTGATCTCATCAATGTGATTCTGATCCTTGAAAATTTTCGGAAGAAGCCGCTTGCCGCCATAATGCTTTTGAAGCGCTGCCTTTGCAGCCTTTTTATCCAACTTGAAGGGGATAATATAATCCGGTTTCAGAGTACCGGAAAATTGCCCCATCATGACCACCGGATTTCCGCAGAAGGGGCATGAAGTTGCAGCAGTATTTTCATCGCCAACAATCTCTCCGCCGCAGGACTTACACACAAAAGAGCGAAGTCCATCTGCTTCGCCTTCCTGCCATTCTCCACCGGCGGCTGTTTCCCAATTCATGTCATCTGTCTGACTGGAAGTGAGTTCGCTGTCATAGGCCGCCAGAGCTTCCATTTCAAATTCCGTATCACAAAATGGGCATTTCATTTTTTGTATCCCGCTGTCAAAGGCTATCGCGCCGCCGCAGCATGGGCATTTGTATTCCTGTAAAAGACTCATGTGTCATTCCTCCCTGTTTCAGAAACGGCGACGGTACTTCCGCCATCCGCTTCTTCCAATTTGGTACCAACGTTGCCAAGGGCAGCCTCGGTCGGTTTGAGTGAAAACAGGGCGGCTGTGGCGCAGCAGCCCTGTTCATAAATGCTTTAAATGTGCCCGCGAGGGGCGCAATACACGAGAAGCTTTCTAAAAATCAGCTAATGGATGAGGTAACGGAGTAGAGCGAACCATCCGTGTTAAACACTGCCAGCAGAGAAGCGCCCTCGCTGCCCTCAAGATACCAAGTGTAGCGGTACTGGCCCCAACTCTCAAAATGAGATCCATCTTCCTTCTGCAATATACAGGAGTCCAAGGAAAACTCCGTAGACTGGACGATTCCCGGCTGAAGATAAACAAGTTGGATATGATCATCCAACAACGGCTCACCATCCAGCCAAAGTATAATGCGATAGTCGCTATCCAGCTTTATGGTATAGTGCCCGTCCTCGCTTGACCAAGTGCCCATAATCACTTGAAGAAGCTTTTCATTATCGACGTATGTATGATCGCCGTCCAGTATATAGACGTCATCTGTTCCATCCGTGTAGTCCGGATTCATCATGCCGCCCTTATCCATGATCTGGTCAGCAACAAAGTGGCGAAACAGAAGAACCCCTGTCACTCCCAGAACCGTCAGAGCAAGCAGCGCAATCAAAAGCACAGTTAGAATCTTTTTCATATCACGCCCTCTCTTCCAAAGAGGATTGCTGCATTCCGGCCTTCTCCTGCAAGGCTCTACGGTCTTTTTGCGCCACAGCTTTCACAGAATTTCCCCTGATTTGTCGCACCGCAGAAGGGGCAGTTCCAGCTTTGCGTGGCAGCGCTATTCTGTACGGATGCGCCGGCCGACATGGCCGCGTCGCTCGGCGAAGTACCTTCGGCCATTGCAGCTGCAAACGCCAGATTTTTAAGGTTTGCCAGAAATTTTTCGTCCGAGAGTAGCGCGCCGCAGTGCTGGCAGGTGACGGTGCCGTTGTTCGGCCATTGGCAGGAGGAGCACGTCCATGTGCCATATTTAATGATATCAGCAACCGCTTTTTCCGCCGCGGGTGAGGAAGAAAGTCCGGGAATGAGTGCGGCAACTGAAAAGTCCCCCTGCGTGGGTGCGCCTGCCTGCTGTCCATTCACCTCACCGGTGCGGATACGGTCAACCAGGCTACAGATCTCGTCGCACGCTTCCCTAAAGCCCCGGTAACAGGGATCATACAGAGGCTCTTCATGGCGATCCTGAAGAAAACTGCTGCCGGTCCACCTGATTGTCGTAGGCTGGAAAGGAATGTGTACACGGCTGTCATTCAGCTTGAATTTCATCTCATTAAAATATGGAGTGTTTACTGAGATAATAATGCTGAAGTCGTAGTCATACTCATATCGCGGCGGGTTATAGCTCCTGCGAACGCTTTTCCCTTCGCTATCCTTTGTTTCCACTTTCAGTTCGGTACGACTCTCGTCGATATCCGCTCGGCAGCCGGTAATGGCCGAGAAGTCCAGCACATCGGAATTGTCGTCGGCCGGATTTTTTGCCCGTGTAACAGTAAACCACCGATGCGTCTCGTCCAGAAGCAGCTTCGTTCTCTCGCCGAAGGAGCGAGTGGCGCGAAACTGTGTGGCGCGTTCGCGGTTTGCCTCACGCCAGTCGAGCTGCTCCCTGATCTCCGACACCGTGCTGCTGCGCCGCTCACTGAACCATGGCGAGAGCTTTTTGGCGCAATCCTTACAGAGGTTGCCGTCTTCCAGCTTACGATTTCCCAATAAGCCGATTTTTTCTCCACAAATATCACAGTATTTCTTATCAAATAGTCCCATATTAGCATTTCTCCTTTCCTGGTTACTTCATGTCGTTGTCATCAAAAACATCACCGCATTCTGGGCAGAATTTCGGGGGATGTGCCGGATCCTCTGGCTCCCAACCACACTTATCACACCGATACATTGGTACACCCGCCGGTTTCTTCGCTCCGCAATTCTGGCAGAATTTCCCCTTATTTACTGCTCCGCAGGAGCAAGTCCATCCATCCGTATCCACTGGCTTCGGAGAGCCGCACTCTGGACAGAACTTCCCTGTCGCCGTGGCTCCACATTTACATTTCCAGGCACCTGCCTGCACCGGCTCCGGTTTCTTTGCACCACATTCCGGGCAGAATTTCCCGGTCGCTGTAGCTCCGCAGGAGCATTTCCAGCTATTTTGCGCAGGCGCCGGGGACGGAGCTGTCTGCTGCGCTGCCTGTTGCTGCTGACCCATAGCAAACAGATTCTGTGCGTTCATGCCTCCTGCCTGTGCTGCCATTCCCATTCCCATAAATCCCATCATGGCTCCGCTTTTATTGGATGCAGCCATTTTCATGGCATCCGCCTGTGCTCCTGTAAGGGTAGCCGCAGCCATTGACGGGTCACGCATAATCGCCGTGCGTTGTGCCTGCTTGATCATTTCCGAATCTTCCGGCGGCAATGTCACCTGGTTTACCCCGACAGAAACTATTTCTAATCCACGAAGCTGTGACCACTTTTTTGTCAGTGCTTCATTCATGGCATCCGCCAGCTCCAACACATGTCCCGGAATTGCGCTTGGCCGTATCTGAAGTTCAGATATTTTTGCAAAAGCTGGCTGAAGCGCAGTTAAAAACTCTGCTTTCAGCTGGCTGTCGATTTCTTCTCTTCGATACTCTGATGCCACATTACCGCAGACATTTGTGTAAAACAAAATTGGGTCTGCAATCCGGTAAGAATAACTTCCATTACAGCGCACGGATACATCTACATCCAGTCCAATATTGGCATCCACAACCCGAAATGGAATCGGTGTAGCAGTTCCAAACTTATTATCCACTAATTCTTTTGTATTAAAATAATAAACCCGCTGGTCTTTTCCAGTATCACCGCCAAAGGTGAACCGCTTTCCAATGGCCTCAAACGTCCGGTCAATTCCTTCATCCAGATCCCCCACAAAAATACTGGGTTCTGTGGAGGTGTCAAACACGAACTCGCCAGGTTCCGCGCAAACCTCTACAACTTTTCCCTGTTCCACGATCATCATGCATTGTCCATCTGCTACCGCGACCACAGAGCCGTTTGAAATAATATTCTCATCTCCCTTTGTATTGGAAGATCGTTTTCCAGTTCGTTTACTTCCTTTTTTTACAAGAACATCCTTATCCATTGATTCGCAGTAAAAAAATTCCTTCCACTGATCTGCCAATACACCGCCGGCGGCTCCGATTCCCGCTTTAATTAAACCCATGTTTTTCTTCCTCCCTACTTTATTCTCCACTCAAAGGCACTCTGCAAAAAGTACATCCATCTCATTCCAGCTCTTCCCCATTACATTCCGACAGGTGTCCCCGCTTCATTCAGCCGCGCGGCACAGTCCCTGCACATTTCAATTTCCTCACAGATCATAAAACAGTTATCACATACAAGATGACCGCAGATCGGACATCTACTGAATACCTCTTTTGCTTCTTTTGCTGCCAGAGATAAAGCCTCCGCTTTCTCTCTCTGATACAACGTCTGATAAATAATTCTTTTCCCTTCTGTAGAAGGAGTTATGCAGGCCTGAGAGAACAGACTTAACTTGCTTTTCCATATTTTCCCACAACTCTCACAACGGATCTGATACTGAAATCCTTTCTGTGTCGAGCAGTCTTCCAGATATTCATCTATGTTCTGTTTCACTTGTCTCCACACCGCCTCTCAAATAATATAAAAACTGTCCATTTCACTACTAACGCATATTATAGTTATCCCACTCGGGAGTATATTCCTGTTCTTCATCGTAATAGCTGATGGACAGGATCGGATCAACACCCGGAACAATGGAATAATCATAGGTAAATTCATAGTCCCCGTCCTTCAGAACTGCCGTTCCTTCTGTGTCAGAAGTTTCTTTCAATGTCACGGAATCTGCCGTATACTGGTGCTCATAATCCATGGAATCTGCCATTGCCGCAATGACGTCCGGCACATTACTGAGATCTTCCTTCACAGTATATGTGTTCCACCGTTCCACATACTCAGCTCCTTCATAAACATTTTCCAAACCATATTCCTCATCATAAACCCATTTAATATTAACAAAATTATCTGCAGTGATCTCATAGGTTCCCTCAATATGCTCTGGTTCTGAATACTCATCTCCCTGGAAATCAACCGTAAACGTTCCATTGGCCTCGTCTATGGCAATTTCAAATTCCCTATAACTGTAGTCCTCCATATATGCGGCAATTACATCTTTCGTATTCGGTGCTTCAGGATGATATACATAGGGATTTTCCTTCGGCGTATTTGCTTTTTCTATATTCTCATCGTCAGCCATCGCCCCGATCAATGCATCCCAGTCCATCTCTTCCTGAATCAGTTCACGTCCCAAAACAAACAAGGTATCGTCTCCCATATCAATGAGAAGCTCCCCGTCCACGTCATCCATTGCCGCCTCAGAGCCATCCTCTACTTTTAAAACTATTTTTCCATCTGTATACTCCCAATTAAATGCAACGTTCTCTGGTTCCTCTGTGGCATCATCCTCAAGTCCGGAATAAACAACAGTTCCCGTTCCATCTTCATTCAGGGTAAATACATAGGAAGCTCCCATAATACCTGCCACATTCATTCTCATTCCATCCTGCCCGTCCATCATGTAATTTGCATACCATTCTCCCATGTAATCGCCTGGATCTGTGATCTCAGCATCTACATTCACTGCACATAACATAACCGATGCCGCTAAAACAGCTGTTGATGCAATGATTCTCTTTTTCATTTTCATAATCCATTTCTCCTTTTTGTTTTATTGTGCTGCGCACTATCTGATACTCCCTTTATAACATTCTTATTACGGAAAAAATATGGCACTCGCACCACTTTTCTGCAAAAGTAGCGCAAGTATACCATGCTAAAACCTTTACTGATGTTTGCTTTTCCGGTATACTCACATCACTTTTGTCAAACAGTAGTGTAAGTGCCATATATTTTAATTATCTGTCCAACAAATCATCCAGGCGGTTGCACCGTCTGAACAGTTCTATATATAGCATCAGTTCGTCCTTAGATGCTACATCTAATTTTCTGTATATATTCCCGCTGTGCTTTCGGACCGTACTCATACTGATAAATGCTTTTTCCGCAATCTCTGCTGCATCGCACCCCTCTATGTAATATTTCAAAATTCCCTTCTCTGCTGTAGTAAGATCTTGGGAACGGGAAACAAAATTTGTAAACAGTTCTTCGATATCCGGAGGCAGTGCAGTTCCATTTACTGGCTGTGCATCAGACTTTGTCAGTAGAAAATTCACAAGCATATCTACTTCTGAAATTCCTGACTGCTGTCCCTTATACAGTTCTTCCGATTGGACCGCCATCAGACTTTTAGAAATAGGCGCCACAAACCGCCAGGTCAGATAAACGGAAAGTACCAGCATAAGCACTAGGAAAATCAGAAAAAAAGACGCTATTTTCAGCTTGGCCGAGAAAGCAGCCGACCGAAAACTACTTTCCGGAATCAGCAAAACAACCCCCATGTGCCTCCCATCTGTTGTTTTTGCCCGAAGCTGCTTGTGCATTCCCACATAAGTCTCATTCTCGCTCTTATATCGGGAAAAATAATGGTTTTCTTTTTTTATCTCCAGGGAAGTTGACTGTTCTAAATAAGCATCACTTACAACCATCCCTTTCCCCAATTCCATATTATTTTCTCCAACAGGGGCAAATATCAATATCATCGTTCCAAACTTACTATCCGGGGCAGGATAAGAAAGGTCAAAATAGATAGAGCTGATTTCCACACCGCAAATACCACAGACGTTACCCTGCCCATCAAGAACAGGAACACCAAGAAGCATGACATTTTCCCATGTTTGTGTGAGAGGAAAACTTTTTGTCCAGTATCCTGACTCTGCCAGACGGTTCACGCCGTTATTCATCAGTTCCTCATACCCCGGGAAAAGTGAAGTATCAAATTCTAACTCCCATCGGTTATGCAATTCCAGCTGTTCGTTCCTTGCAATAGCAGGAATACCCCGAAAATATACCACATCCTTGCCGGATGTATTTCTGTCATTCAGATTTGCAAACCGCAGATACATGCCGCTTCTTGAGTGTCCGGCATTTTCCGCTTCCGTATTGACCGTAGCATCCAGCAGAAAATAAGCGCCGCTGCATTCACAAACCTGCAGAGTGGTATAGAGCTTTTCATACATAGCAAACTGCAGCTTCTCCAGCAGTTCCGGTTGGTTATCAAGCTCCGATACCGTCATTCCGTTTACTTCCAGAAGCTGCGTAATCTCATTGCTCAACTGTTTTGACAGCGTAATACTTTGGGCAGTCAGATCATCCAGCTGACATGACAGGGAAACATCCAGATACTCCAACTGATATTCCAGACACTCCTGCAGTCTCCGTTCCTGATTAGAGAAAGCCCCTGTAAAACTGAGAATAAAGAGCATCATAAAGCCAACTGTTAAAATCATAACCGTCCAATATACCATAAGCTTGCGCTGCATACTGACACTTTTTCTCTCTGCCAGCTTTGTCATCCGCAGCAAATCCTTTATTTTCAATCTCATACTGGCTCACCATTATCCATATCGTTTCTTTAGCTGCTCCAGAACTTCACAGCTTTTTCCTACCAGATCGATTTCCTTCATCCCCTGTGCCAGCAAAGAATTTCTTCCAGCTCTCAGCAACAGTCTTACATTTTCTTCAAAGTCCATTTCCAGTTCAAGATAAGTGGTTAGCTGCGGTGGTGTATAAAACTCATATTCCCGCTGTGTCTCCTGAAATGCCTGATATAACTCCTTATACTTTGGATCTTCCAGATTTTCTACAGCCTCTGGCAGATATGTATCAAAAGCTTCCTGAGTCACCGGCATATAGCCGGCCTGTGTAACAAATTCTACATTTTTTTCCGGTTCTGTCAGCCATTTTAAAAATTTACAGGCGGCTTTTTCTTTCTCCTGAGTCGATTTCACGGTACAGATTCCGGCGCCTCTTTGCATGACAAACTTTTCGCCGTCTCTAAAAACAGGACATGGCCTTGCAATGATTTCGATTTGTTCCGAGTTATTATCCGGATACGTCACCACATCCGAATAGTAAAGAATGCTGGCTGAAGAGGCAACTGAAACGATGGCATCCCCTGTTCTTAAAGCCTCTGTTGCATAACCATTTTCAAGCCACACTGCCCCATGAAGCGCCGCATTTGCATAGGCCTCCCATGCCTGTTCAAATTTTTCTCCGAATGCGATGGTATTTCCATCAAAAAAATCTTCTCCTAACGATTCTGTCCCCACCTGAAAATAATTGAAATGATAGTCATGGACAAAGAACGGCTTTCCGTCATTTGGAACATCAGGGGTCTGAGCGTCTGTCCAGGCCGTATATTTTTCAGCGGTCTCATACACCCCTTCCCAGGTGTTTAATTCCTCCAGTCCACTACCGGTTTCTTCTGCAAAACGGTCAAACGCAGTTTTATTGATATACATGATTTCCGTGGATTTTGCCACCGGAAGAATCATTTGCTTACCATTTATATTGCCTTCCTCTAAAAACTCGGGAAGATACATCTCCAATTCCTCTTCACTGAAATAATCCCGATAATCTACCAAAATATTTTCATCTGGCATTGCAAGTACTGTTTTCGGGTAAGACACAAACAGATCCGGCAGTTTTGCCGCGCCTGGGTCCTGATTTGCCGCAGCCAGCACATCTTCATGGATGGTATTCGTGTTGGTAACAGAGGCAACCTGAACGTAAATCCCTTCCTCTTTTCCTATCGTCTGATTAAATTCGTCAATCATATCATTCAGTGGAGAATCCGTCTGTCCGCCGTACACATGCCAGATGGTCAGAGTGACCGGCTCTTTCTGCCCTCTATTCGTTCCGCAAGCCGTCAAAACCAGCATCCATGCAAGAGCCATAAGCCATGCCATGCTAATACAGATTTTTCTTTTTTTCCTCATCTCTTCACTCCTCACTGCAGCCATTTACATGGTATCAATCAATGCGGACAAATCCAACTATCTATATGGATAGAACCTCAATGTTTCTGTTGAATTGGAAGTAAACGGCCAGAATGCATCACCGGACACTTCTGTAATTGTCATCGTATTGTCTTCCAATGCAACATATATTTCTCCATAGCGTTGCCCGTCCGGTGTATCAAGGAAATACATATACATCCCACAGGTATATTCCGCGGGATTATAAGCAAAATACGTTCCATACCAAGTGGAAACACCGTCTGACCATGGATCATCGAAGGAAAAAGTCAATTCTCCCTCCACTCCGCTCTCATCAGTCAAAAATTGAAGCGTGTAAACCATATCTGTCCCATTTTCCTGTACAAGAACATCTGTCTCCCATTCTCCTTCCATTCCAAAGAGATAACCATTCTCACTCTTCGGGTGCTCAGAGCCTGCTTCCCCTTGCGGAGAGGGAAGTTCTTTCAGATAATCTCCATGCACATACCCACTCAGTCCGTTGTATTCGACATAATAGAATTCCTCTGAAGCTCTAAAGCAATTCCGTAAAATTGCCCCCAGCGGCACCATATCCAAACGTGCTGAATTCACATCCGGTTCCTGCCGCAGTGAAACCCATTCCTGACAATTTACTACCTGCATAACGCTCAGGCCGAAATTTCCCTCCATACACCAATTATCCTGATTTCTGTATGTCATATCATAAACGTAAGGTTCTTCCCATGGCACATCTACACTTCCATCGTTGAGGTTGATCCCTGGCTGCCATACCAACACATTTCTCTGAGAATCCACGATCGTGATTTCGGTGTCTCTTATGATATCACTTGCGTTGCAGCGAAGAATAATCGGATCTCCATATTCGCTCCGATACAATACATTACCTGCTCTTCCAAGGTAATCATCCGGTCCATCATAAACATATTCATTCACTGCCACAGAAGCACTCTGATCATAAGGGAAAATACAATAAAGCTCACTTCCATATTCATTTTCCACGATACGTTCATCCGGAATGTCTGACAAAAACGGGAACTCATCCATATTACCTCCGTCATATAATACCTGTTCCAGACAGCCTCTGTCATTCGCACTTCCATCTACATAGCCAAGGAAAATCACGCCGCAGATACTATTGGTGTCCAACAGTGTCTGCCTGTACATGGCGAGATTATCGCAGGCATCTTTGCCGGATACAGTCTTCTCATTTACCAGCATTACATTTTCCGCTTCAGGCCCTGCTCCCAGATCAGTCTTTGTTTCCGATCCGGTCACTGCTTCCGGTTCGGATTTTGTTATCGGTTTTGTCCCATTCTCCGGAATCTCCCGTGAGAAATTCACTTTCACACCATCTTCTTCCAGACACAGTTCCCCGCTGTCTGTCAAGGCACCCTGCATGGTATCAATATATGCAATGCCATCGGAGAACGACCACACAGACATATCTGCCGCTTCACCATCGAACATCTCCGCTGTTCCATCGGCATTCAGGGTAAGCTGCATCGTCATGCCGAACTCTTCCAAACCGATGGCCTCGCCCCCCATTTCCATCGTCTTGCCGTACCATGTGCCGAAGAAGGCTGCGCCCTCTTCTCCGATTGGTACGGCAATCGGTTCCGTTTCCGGTTCCGGTTCCGGAATAGGATCACTCTTGACTGCCGCCAGCAGGGCGTCCACATCAGGCATCTGGTCTGGAGATGTAAGGCAGTCCTCCAACGCAAATACGATACTTCCATCTTCATTTTGGAAAGCGAATTCACTCACCTCTTCCACGTATCCTCCCAGATAAACCGTTTCCAGACTCGGGCAGCCCCTGAAAACATAATTTTCCAGATTGCGTACGCCATTCACGAAGATCACTTCCCGCAAATTGGTACAGTTGCTGAAAACTCCTTCCCGGAGATTTTCAACAGGTGCATAGCAGATCACTGTTTCCAGTGTCTCACAATTTTCAAAAGCATAGGAAGGAAGCTCTGTGTAGGTCTCCGGGATAACCAGGGAACGTACCGGAAGCTCCATCTCATAATTATCGCCATAAGCTGCTCTGTTCATCATACCGCCGCCAACTATTGTAAGCGGTACACCGTCAATTTCACGGGGCAATACCAGATTCACTTCATAGCCTTCATAACGATCCAGACGATTATATTCTTCATCATACCAGAAGTCCTCTCCAGGAAGAGGCTCATACGGCATCACCTGTACTTCATGAGGCGCTTCACCCGCACGTGTAACCGGATGATACCATGGGCGTCCAGCCAATGTACTGAGTAAATCTATCTGTTCATCTGACGCATCCGAAGCGGCATAAATTTCCTCAAGGCCGGTACAATCAGCCAGAAAATCCAAAGGAAGGATGGATGGATCACAAAGAACCGTCAGTTTCCGAAGATTCGTGCATCCCGCTAATACACCTTTCCCGATGCTGGTTACAGATGCAGGAATCGTCAGCTCTGTCATATTCCCGCAGTTTTGAAATGCTCCGTCTCCGATCGTCGTGATAGAACCGAACAGTTCCACATATTCCACCGAGCTGTCAGCAAAAGCCTCTTTGCCTATCGTGGTAAACCAACCGCAATGGTGGGGATAGAAAGACCGTATGCTCTTGTTTCCTTTAAACAATCCATCGCCAAGTGCAGTCACCTCTATATCATTATAGGCTACCCAGATAGTCAGATCTGCGGTCTCACCCGAATAGGCCGCCCACACGCCGTCTGTGATCGTCACTGCTTCTAAGTCAGGATATTCCGCAACATCCCCGCTGACGGGATTGTTAATCCATACCGTACAATCTGGACATTGTTCTTTCAGCATCGCCGCATAGGCATCCCTGTTTTCAAAACTGCTGTCCCATGGCAGATCCAGATCTTCAATGTAGTTATCCGCAAAGGCATCCGGTGCAATTTCGACCGGTTCATAAAGGTCAAATACCATGTAATACAGCGATGTTCCCGCAAAGGCCCTGGAATCAATTTTTTCCAGATCACCGCTCAGATACAGTTCCGAACATCTGGAATTTTCAAAAGCGCTCTCCCCGATATTCCTGACCGTAGATGGAAGCGTCAGAACCGTTTCACGATCATAACAAAATGCACGGGGACCGATCTCCTCCAGACCTTCCCTCCATTCAATGTTCCCTATCTGCGCATTGCAAAACGCTTCCTCCCCGATTGTCTTCAGCGTTGAAGGAAAACTGACATATCCCAGATTACATGCCTGACGGAAGCTGCGGGTCCCGATCGTCTCCACGCCTTCCGGAATGGTAACATAATAGATATAATAACAGCTGTAAAAAGCTTCATCACCGATGGCTCTCACCGGCACGCCGTCAATTTCTGACGGAACTTCCAGACGGGCAGAGGAACCAGTATAACCAGTAATCGTACCATTAGCGGGATCAAACTCAAAATCCTCCTCCGGAGTAGTAAAATCCACTGTGACAGCATTTTTTCCACTGGGCTGCAGCCTGTCAGCAGCGTTGTTGGCATCAGCAAGAGCTTCCGCATAAACATCAAACTGATCATCCGGGACATAAATCACGCATTCATCCGGCAGACCATCAAAATTCCAGTCATTTCCCCCAAATATAGGACATACACCCTCAAAACGTATTTCTTTTAGGTTTTCACAGCAGCAGAAAGAACTCTCAATATAACTCACCGATGCAGGAACTGTTACACTGGTCAATGCGGGGCAGTCGCTGAAATTCCCGCTTTCTATAGTCGTCAGATTCTCCGAAAGCTGAACCTTTTCCAAACCATCCATAAAACAGATACTCCCGCTCTGCAAAGCCTCTATACTGCTCGGAAACGTTATAGAAGTCACGCGGTGCTGATCATTAAAAGAACCAGATCCAAGCGCTGTCACTTCATATCCATCTATTACAGAGGGAACCTCCACATCACCGCTCACTTCCCCTTCCCGCTCCAGACGCATATTCAAATTATCGTATTTCCAGACGGTGTTTTCTTCTGCCCGGACAGATACGGCAGGAACACAAAGCAGCAATAAACCCAACATATAAAATGATTTCTTCATAAGCATCTTCCTCCCTTATCCTTTCAAATATCTTCCGTTTTACAACAAGACAAAGCTTCTCCTTCCAATAAGTTACAGGCTCTCTAAAATAGCAATCATATAACTGGCAGAAATGGTATTATAAATAAAATTGTCAATCAGACCTGTTTTCTTACATTCCACAACTTTTCTGGCCGTTTCACTGTCTGATTTTTCATCTACAGTGAATATGATTTTACAGTGCGGAACATATCTTTGTACCTCCCGGCAAATTGCAAGACGTTCACTCAGCGACCAGGGAGCATGAACAGCAATTTCCATCATTAAAATATGCGGCTGTACAATCCTGCAAAGGTCTGCAGTCTTATCCGGCGCTTCCGACATCTCTGTAAAAAAATCAGAATCATACGCCTGAAGCACTCTGGCTATTGCATCTGAGAATAAATGATTCTGCATATCAATGACTACTCTTCGCATGATCTGTTTCCTCCCTGTTGTATGAAATACACTTTCAGCCTTTATATGATAAAATTATATCGTTTTTCTAAAATTCACACACTCCCCATATGGGTGGGATGGAACAAATCACACATCTTGCGGAAGGCTTTTGTATCATAAGAAAATGGGGAGCGATTTCCTATGATGACGCAAAAAAATCCTGCCGCCCTCTTTGAAAGAAAGCGACAGGATTTTCTAAAATCCATTAATTATTAAGTTTTTCTTTGTAACTGCTACTGCCAGTTTTGTTTTTGAGTCAAAGTTCGTTTTCTGAAGCATATTTTTGATATGCCATTTTACCGTTTCCGGCGATATAGACAGAGTTTCCGCAATTTTTTTATAGGACTGTCCTTCTACTACGAGCCGGAGGACATCTATTTCCGCCGGGGTGAATTCACAGCTTTTTGCTGTTCCGATCATCACTTCCGGAGGAGCATCCGGATAAATACTCTCCCCCTGCATTGTACGGTCCATAACCGCTAGCAGTTCCTCTTTGCCAGCATCTTTATACCAGAAGCTGTCTGCACCTGCCCTGTGCGCCCGGTCAATAAAACTGCATTCTGCTATGGAAGTAACAATGATTACTTTTATCTGAGGCATTGCTCTTTTGATCTTCTCTGCAGCAATCAGACCGCTTGCGTCGTTTTCCGTGCAGATATCCATCAGAACAAGATCACATCCACTTCGGCGACATATGGTTTCCGCCATAGCTGCATTCGTGATAGAACCTGCCAGAGAATATCTACCGCTTGACTGAATATAGTTTTCCATATCCTCACGCGCCATACGTTGGTCTTCCACAATGAGTACACTGATCATACATACTCCTCCATTTTCGGTATATTAATTATCAAGGAATATTCCGGAAAGGAACGGATACTGACAATACCATTACAATTTTCCACCTTTTTCCGTATTGCAGACAGGCCGCCTCCTTCCTCAATCTCTTTGTCCGGCTTCCTGCCATTATTTGTAATCACAAGCATCCACTCATGAATCCCGCTGCTTATGTTTACATAAAGTTCCGTTGCCCCGGCATGGCGTACACTATTTGAAAGCGCCTCTAAAAGAATCACATCCATCAGTTCAGCCGCTTCCGGATCATCCGGCATTTCCCCTGTATAAAAGACGTTCAATCCAAGAGCATCAGCTCTTTTCTGCACCATCTGATGAAGCGTCCCTGCCGCAGACTCATTGTCTTTTCTCAATAAGCTCAAAATCCTGTTCCATTGTGAAAGGAACGCCTCTCTGGTTTCTTCAGAATCCTGTAACAGCATACGATGTGTAGCCAATACACTGTATCCAAGATCATCATGCACCCGCATTTTCATGGCCAGCGTCTCTTCCTCCCTGGTCAGCATCACAATATTTTGGGAAAGCTCTTTCATAGCCGCAGACATTTCCTGAAGCTTCCTGTTTTCTTTTTCCAGAAGCTGCTTGTTCTGATATAATTCAGATACTTCTGAGGCCAGAAATTGCAGGAACTGTTCTCCATTTTCTGCAACTATAAAATCTTCTGAAAATTTCCATACACTTCCATCCGGAAAACAATATACCTGAAAATCCGGATCGTAAGACACACTGCCTTCCAGAGGATGTTCCAATGCTTCCCGAAGCTCTGCTACACTTTGAATATCCCGGCCTGTTAAGTATCTGCAGATTCTGTACATCTGTCGATTAATCAGTACAGGCATTCCCTGTTCATCAAAAAATCCCGCTCCACTGGGTAAGTTGTCCAGACTTTCCTGGATCGCATTTCCCTGTAAATGATTTTTCCCTTGTCTGAGAGCATCCTTGATCTGCATTGCCGCGTATGCGATTCCGCAAATTCCGGCAGCAACATAAACAACATAAGGAATTTTAAAAAGTATAAATGAATTTTGTTCCCAATCATAAAGAAGATATCTCACGCTTAAACATGAAGCTGTGAGAAAAGTCACCGTAAACACTGCCATATTTTTTATGATCCGCTTCCATTTCTGTTTCCAGGTAATTTCATATATGATCAATAGAAAATATGCCAAAGCTGTCATCAGGAAAAAAACAACCAAAACCATTTGAAATTCCAGTGAATTGTTTCCAAAAGATTTCATCATCTGCTTTCCCCTCCTTTCACAGAGAAAGAAAGTAACCATGCACCATCAAAATCCTGTTCAGCTTCTGCACCATAGCGTCCGGCTGTTTCTGTCAGGTTCGCTTCACATTCTGCACTTATGGATAACACCAGCTTTTCATTTTTCTGTTTCAGTGTTACTGAGAATGCGGATAAACTATCCAGTGATTCTTCAATGACCGCTTCAGAAAAATCATAAATTCGCATCGCTGTTTCACTTGAGATCATTTTCCCAGTCATTTGTGATAAAGGACAGTGAGAACTTTCCTTTATCACAAGAAAGCCTGCGGCTACACCACTCAATTCCAGATTTCTTATGGTTTCTGCAAAACATAATTCCAGTTCTCTTACCGATATGATAGAATTATGTTCTGCAATAAATATAAGATTGCTGCGCCTTTTTATATATGCACCGATGACAACAACCTTTCCCAGTATCTTTTTTCTTTGCTGCTCATTTTCCGCCAGAGAATACTCATCGATCAACCTGGTCAGAAGAATAATCTGCCTGGAAGTCTGTTTCTGCATTTTATCATAAAGCTGATTCTTTACAGACAGTTTTGCCATCTGTTTTTTGGCTTTCAGGTTTTCTTCCTCTATCACATTTGCATCTTTCAATTCTTCTTTCATGTCAGCTAATTCTTGTAATATGTCCTGCAGCTCTGACAGATTTTCTTTCCACAGCACATAACCGCCCCGGATCGGCGCTCCCGATAAGCGAATTCCATTTTCCATCATCACTGGTCTCTCCAGCGCACGATGTACGGTTTCCGCTTTGATTTCCCCGGAATCCTTTGAACGATAACATACATTTCCGTCCGTATCTGTGATCTGTGCAGCAATAGCAGAGGACTCGAACAACTGCGCATAGCTTGTATTAGAGGGAATCAGGCCGCACTGAATACAGCTCTCGATAATCGCGGCAAACAGAAGACAGAAAGCAGCCGTCATATCCCTTGTGAGCATTCTCCAGAAAGGCAAATCCAGACAATAAGTAATCCCATATATTACAGCCAGTCCATACGCACTGAATGGAAACCAGAGCAGCTTCTTATTCCTTACCACCCGGCATTTAAACAAAATCATACAAACAGCCGCCAGTGCACAACCGATATCCCATGTGATAATCAAATAATACACTGGTCCATACCCATATACGCCCACTTCATAAGATGCTGCTTCTCCCAGTTTTCCCTCCGGGAAAGAGAACACAAGTTGATGCAGATCGTTTGTTAATACCAGTCCTATCAGAATCAACGCAGTCAGAAACAGCCAGTGTGTCCATCGTGGAAGCCGGTAATTTTCCGGCTGCCGCATGTGAAATGCCAGATAAAGGCTGACGGTTGGAATCAACTGCATGGGAATATAGTAGAGATACCAGCCATAGCGTAAAGCTATCGGCAATTCATATGGCATCTGGTATTTGCACATACGGACAAACATCCAGAAAATCATCAGAGCTGCAATTAAGATCAGACAACGGCGTGTATTTGTTTGAATAATCCTCTTCTGAAAGGAAAATGCCCAAGTCGAATACAGTCCTATGTAAATAAACGGTCTTAAAAAGCAACATATGGCATCAAGGTAAGGATTTGTAAAAGATAAGTTTCGGATTACTGCTGCGGTAATCACACATAAAATTACTGCACTTCCTGCGCATAATGTGAATTTCTTTTGCACTGTTCTCCTCCACCTTCATGTCAAATATTTTTTCGAATTACTTTAAGACATTCTCCTCAATGTGTATTGCGATATTTTTCTAAGAGCGATAATTAATTTGATTGTATCATACACTTCTTCCTCTTGCAATGAAGGAACTGTTACATCCACAGCACAGCCATTCCTTCCGTTTCTGCTGCTTCTATTGATAAATTAGGTACTGTTGGTCACATAAACATTCCCATTGTCATCCGCATACACATGATCGCATGAGGTAGGTACCTTTACATGGTCGCCATTGAACAGTGTATAATCGTTCTGTGAAAAAATTTAATCTGTAAAACGTTCATCTAAATAAGAGGTATCCGAGCCTGCCGATGAACTGACACTGCTCCGATAGTAGTCACTGACATCATTCATGCTGGTGCATCCTGACTATGTCATTGTCTGGAGAAAACGGCTATTATCAAAGTAACGACTGTTTTCATCTTCCTCGTATTTATCTGTCATATTCATTTTAATATTTCTATCCTTAGTATAAAAGACTAACATAATTCTGTGCAAAAAAGCACTTTCTGCATTAGCCTTTTACCAAAACAGCAAGCGCTTTTTATTGCGCTTTTTATATGAGATTATTTTTTTCCTGTTTTTATTTACCCGCAAATCATAATTTTTGCACAGAAAATGCCAGCTTTATAAGAGAATGTGCTCGCGCCGCCGGATTTCTCCGCGATGTGACGAACAGACTGAAGTCCGACACCATTTCCTTTTCGCTTGGAGGACTGAAATACTCCGTCCTTTTCTTTGATTACTCCGTCATATGTATTTTCAACCTGAATCAGGAGCAACCTGCTGGCATGCAGATAGGAAGTCACCTTGATTTGCTGCCGGGAGGGAGCCGCCTGTAGACTGGCCTCCAGTGCATTTTCCAGCAGATTGGAGAGGACAAGACACATGTCGATTTCATTGACAGGAATCTTTTCGAGTAGATTAAGTTGCGCGTAGAATGGGATACCTTCCCGCTTTGCAAGAGCATAGTAATAACTGACCACACTGTCCGCCGCCTGGTTTTCACAGAGGCGCATATCAAGGCTAGGAATTCTGGAAACAACACCGGCAAGATATACTTTGAGTTTATCAAGATTCCCCTCTTCGGCAAGTGCGGAAAGCTGATTCAGGTGATGCCGCATATCGTGCCGTGCCTGCCGGGCTTCCTCAATAGCGGTTTTGAGATTTTCGTATCGCTGCTGTTGCATGAAAAGGAGCTGGTTTTCCTGCTGTAGTCTGGCATTCCGGTTCAAGCTGTTTGCCATCATCAAAAAAATAGCGTAAAACAAGAGCAGCAGGATCAGCAGTGCGATGCTGATGACGATATAACCCTGTAAGACCCGTCCGGTATAGAGCGTGTCTTGATACTTCGGAATCATAAACAGATTCAGCGCACTAAACACAAGCGGCAAAACCCAGAACACATACCAGGTCTGCGCGAAATTCTCGTCTTCCACCATCTTTCGTGCCGCATGTGTCGCGGGATAATACGCGATGACGGCAAACAGCCAGCAAAGCACATTGTAGCAAACGACCGCCCGAAGGCAAAGCCATGGCTCGGCCTCCGTCAAGCGCATATCGATCAGCATGGCGGCATTGATGGCTCTTGAAAGGCTATTAATGCAGGCAAATACAGCACAAACAGATAAAGCCACCGTTCCGGATTTCCACATGGAACCCCGGAGCGTTTTTATATATATGGTAACTGCAATCAACACGATAGATGTGAGCGCTGGTTCTGCGGAAATATGGTATTGATAACATACCGCTCCCCCAACAGCAGAAAGAAACAGGAGCAGCGGCACGATCCACGTAATGAGTTTCAGCAGCGGCTGTCTCAAATAGGATTTCACTGGGAAATACGCGAGCAAAAGCCCCGGTAGCACAACACAAAGCTCAAAAACAGGACGCAGTGCATCTGTCACGACATATACCCCCTTTGCAGCAAATACTCCATAAAAGCCTGTCGGGCGCTTTTCAACAGTTCCTGACTGACAAACACGCGACTTCCATCATCCATGCGAAAAGCTGCATCTTCAAAATCAACAGTATGCTCCAGATTGACGATCACACCGCGTCCGCACACAAAAAAGCGTGGCTCATCTTTGAGCGGCGCTATGAACGCCTTGAAGGGTTGGCGCGTGGCAAGCGTCCTTTTTGCGGTAGTGTGGACATAGATCATGTGGGCGAAATGCTCCGCATAGACGATATTCTGATAGCACAGGCGAATCTTACTTCCGCCTACTTTCAGTTCCATATATTTGTCCGGGCGAGGAATTCTTGAAAGAAGCTCGTCTGTTAAACGGTCAATATCTTCCTCAGTAAAGGGTTTTACAAGATAATGCATAGCACGCACCTGAAAACCCTCCAACGCATGATCGGTCGAGGCCGTGGTGAAGACCAGCAGGCAGTCGGTGTCCCGCTTGCGCAGTTCCTTCGCTGTTTCAATTCCGTTTGCTCCAGCCATATAGATGTCCAAAAATGCGACAGTGAAATGCTGTGCCTCTTCTGCTTCCAAAAATTCTTCGCCGCTTGTATATTCAAATAAGCTTGCCTGCACATTCCGACTCCGCAGTTGCCGTTCCAACCGGTTTCTCAGCAATGTCCGTTCATCAGCAAGATCATCAACAATTGCGATTCTCATGGTTAAGTAGCTCCCTATATGATACTCCAAAATAATTATATCACATTTCCTTTGGAGCGACTATGATCCAGACTCAGAATTCATGCCATTATTGGGGCTTTCGTGACACCCCGCTTGAAATAGTCGGACAGCTTTTTATACTAAAAACAAGCAAGGCATGTAATTGGATTTAGGAAGGAGGGGAATCTGTGTACCACATTGCTGTGCTGGCAGAAAAAGAAATGGAGGGCCAGTATTATGCAGAGCAAATTGCCCGGTTTTGCAGCGAGAAAGGCTTCCGGCGTGGCAGGGCTAAATGCGGCAAAACACCTTCGCTCCATTTATCCCATATGTGGGATCATATGGTGTAGCGTTCTGGATTTTTCGCTCCATGCATTTATGCTGAGAGTGGACTACTTCCTGCCAAAACTGATTGCCGAAGAAGCATTCAAACAAGGTTTGATCATTTGGTTTGAAAGAGCAAATAGCTGATCGATTCAAAACAAACGATAAGAAATTACGGAGGATTTGTCTATGAAAATGAAAAAGAAAAAACACTTCATTCCGCACTGTCTTTGATGTTGGCAGCTGCGATATGCCTGACGATGTCTGCTTACAGTGCAAAGCAGACATTAGCTTCCGAGACGCTGCCACCGGATACAGCCACTTATCATACGGCAACCGCCGATTTGCTGGTGAAAGCGTTGCATGCAAAACGGGTAGACGAAAACCCTTATATGGCGAAGAGCGACGCAAATATTCATCACGATGGATATAACACCGATTCCACGAATGAGATTCTGCCACTTGGCATCTATCCGGAAATCAATGTCTCTTATGAGAAAACCAACGCGAACGCCTCGCCCGCCATTTATTTTGACAGTTACGGACACGCGGTGGTTCCGCTGCTCGGCGGCATCGCCATCCGTGATCTGAACGCCAAAGAAACGAAGACGCTTGGCTATTTTTCTCCGAAACAGCATGACGGCGGTGGTTATGTGATCCAGAGTTCCTATACATTTCTGGATTCCGAGAATCGCGTTGTCTGCCCCACCAGCAATAACCATGTGCTGATGCTACGGGCGACTGATGAAGAAGGAAACGTCCTGCCTGAATTTGAAAAGGTGTTGGATATTGACATCAAAGCAGCCGCAGAGGCTGCGCTTGGCAAGACGTTGGAGCAGAATCTTCTGTCCGTGGTTTTTGACTACGAGGGAAATCTCTGGTTTGCCACGGGTGGTTTCCGTATCTATCCCGACCGGGCGCAGCAGGGCGTGATCGGCTATATTGCGTGTTCGGCGATCGATGCGATTCTGAGCGGTGAGCAGACGGATCTTTCCAATGCAGTCTTCGTCTATGACCTGGCGCCCGGTGAAGGTGCGGAAAATGGCATCGCCGCCTCCAAGGATGGCGCGGTGATCCTGACAAACCAGAATTGCTATCTGCTCCGTGCTGATAGCAGCGTGAAGGTTGTCTGGTGTACGCCGTATGAGAGCGTCGGCGCAAAGGTCAGCGGCGAGGGCGACAAGACTACCGGTGGCGGCCTTGCATGGGGTGGCGGCTGCTCTCCGTCACTGACACCCGATCTTGTCCTGTTCACCGACAATCAGGATCCTGTCAATCTGCTGGCGCTCGATATGAAGACCGGCAAGGTCGTTGCCAGCCTACCGGTGCTGGACGACCTGCCCGAGGGCTATCAGGTGACCGTCGAAAACTCTGCAATCGTCTATGACGACGGTGCAGGCAACGTCAGCACAATCGTGTGCAACTGGTTCGGCGCAGGCAACGCAGCTCTGTCGAACCCCGACAGCGACTCTTCTATCCAGAGCTATGCCAATATCTATGATATGAACTGGCTGACAAAGGGTAACGTCATGATCGCGCCCGGCGTGGAGCGTGTTGACACGTTCAAAACCGATACCGGCTATGAGATGAGAAGTGTTTGGTGCAGAAACGACCTGAGTGACACGTCGATCATGAAGCTCTCTACTGCCCGACGGGCTATCTGGAGCTTCTTCGCTTGCAGGATCGATTCGTGTATCTGCCTGAAATGCCGTACCGCGAGGTCGATCTGGACAAGGCCGCAAGGAATGTGCTGACTCAGGAGCAGTTTACCGAAGATGGCGGAGAAGGCAGTGTTGCCTGCTGGGGTTACACCGTAAGCGCAGAAAACGTCCACCCCAAAACTACCGTCGCGCTACGGATGAACAACCTATCTGGCAATGCCTCCGACCTAAAGCTCTATGCTTACGGTGCTGATGGCAAGTTGACGGAGGTCTCCAAAGAACTGTGGTCGTTCACGGATGAAACCGGTGCGGCTGCCAATATGCTGTCCGATGGGACACTGTATGAGCTTCGCATGAGCGTCGCAGACGGCGGCGAACTTGATCTAAGCGAGACAGAAAAGGAGATCAGAATTTCCGTCATAATCGGAAAATAAGTCAATTCAGGCAAACTTAAGGAGGAATCTCTGATGAAAGGTGTTATTTCGGCAGTTCTTGCATTTCGAGGATGAACAGGAACGTGAGTTTGCTAACCGGGGCTGATCACAGCACCGGAATCACTTGTCATCATGACTTCTATATTGAGAGATAGGCAATATGGGAACAAACTGTAAAAAAAGAGTTACCGGCTTGCCCGGTTGAAACAACCTTAACGCTCATTGGTGATAAGTGGAAGGTGTTGATTCTTCTGGATTTGCTTCCCGGTACAAAACGTTTTGGAGAACTGAAGAAGTCCATTGGTAGTGTATCGCAAAAGGTATTAACGGCGCAGCTTCGGGATATGGAAGAAAGCGGACTCATAAACCGCAAGATATGGCTCTTTTTATACGAGATTATCCTTTTTTCCTGTTCTCCTGCGTCTGGGATATCCAGAAAAACATCCCCTTTATTCTCCTTCCACCATATATCCAGTTCCATATACATTCTGTATATACCGCGGGTTTTTGGTATCATCCCCCATTTTCTTTCGCATGCGATGGATGTGTGCCATGATGTTCCTATCATCATAGATATACTCTTTCCCCCATACCGCCTCATAAAGTTCCTTATAAGAAACAGCCCTATTCAGATGCAGAATCAGGTAATTCATGATAGCAAACTCTGTCTTCGTAAAAACAAGTTCTATCCCATCCATAAAGATCTTCCGTACCTGCGCATTGATCTGAAACCGTTTCCCACTAATATCCAAGGTAAAATTTCCTTTCCAGTGAACCCTCCGCAATAAGGCTCTCACACTGGCTAAAATTTCTTCATTCGTCTGTGGGTATGCCAGATATTCGTCTGCTCCAGAATCAATCGCATAGATTTTTTCCTCAATCTGCCTGATTCGGTCCTCTGCTCGGGAAATGAAAAGAATATATCCTGAAAATGAATATAATTGAATCTGTCTGACTATTCTAATGTTCTCGCTGAAACGGTCCTCTGTTTCTATAATTACAAGCATGACTCTATCGAGAACAGTCTGCAACAGCTTTTCCTTCTTGATATCCCATTCATTTTTCCTATAAGTCTCTACTTCATACTCTGCTTCAAAATGATGTATGAGTAAATGATATAGTTCCAACTTTTCCGAAAGAATTAAAAGTTTATTACGTGCAACCATATCTTCAATCCAATATTTAATCAAAGTTTTTATTCAAACTACACTTAGTTCTGTCTGCTTTCTCACAGCTACATGCTTATACCTCCGCATAGATTTCCCCATCTTCCACCGTAAAGAGAATCACCTCTGAATATGCACTGTCATTTCTGAAATCCACCAGTTCAAACATCATAGCAAAAGTTCCATCTCCCAGTTCTGCCTCTTCAAAAAAAGTATCTTCTGTAACAGTAAAGGTATCCACCTCTACTATCTGCAGCTCATCATCATCTGACAGACTGGCGCTGTAATGCAGCGTAGTAATTTCGTCTCCTGCTTTGAGCTTCACAAGGTTCCGATCTGACATTCCATTGTCATCCAATCCTTTTCTTGCACCTAATATTTCGAACTCTTCTGTTGTATAATCGTAAACCACTCTGAGCTGGTATTCCTCACCATTTAGCAGGACAGGAACACTGTACAGATTATAATCCTCACCTTCATAGATAACCTCCATATAACACAGACAGCCGTCTATCGAGCCCCAGACACCCCGGAAATTATCTGTAAAAATGCCATTTTCCCAATCCATGCTGATATCATTATCGCGTCCAAGATAAAGCATAATATCCTCATCCTCATCAAAATAGGCAAGCTGGCAGTATACTCCCTTCAGCATATTTATAATCTCCTGCGAAAGCTCCATAACTCCGTATCCATCGTCATTGATATATACCGGATAGTCCTCTTCCCCGGAACTTTCAATGGCATCAATTTGAGGAATCTCCTCATATCCCATCTCCGCCACATATTCCTGCCCTGCCTCACTTAAGCTTCCGCTGAGTCCAAACGCATAAAGATAATTAAAAGCCTCACTTGCTCCAATCTCCGAATACGTATTAAAATCGTCAATGCTTCCATCATAAGAATAATAACAGGACAATCCCCCCGCCTGCTGTCTGTATATTCCATTCACCTTGTATACGACACACTCTTCCAATGCAGCCAGAACATCACCGCAAGTATCCGAAAGAATATCACTGTTATTCAGTACCAGATCCTGCAAATCTACCATATTTGTATAGCCGGTATCTTTTGTGTTTCCGCCATAGTTTTCTGCATTTTCCGCATTTCGTCCAAACCAGGAAAAAAAGGACGAATTCTCGCATGCACAGGAAAGCGCCTCTTTTCCCATGTTATCATAAGCAGTAAGAAGAGCCCCAATTTTCCCAAGATCCACCACAGACAATGTGATTTCTTCCTCTGTGCCATACATTTCACAGCCTTCCCTATAGGAATCACAGATTACAGTTCCCAGGGCAGCCCCATCCATCTGAGGATTTGCGGCAAGAGCACTGACCCAGCCCGAATAATTCCAGCCATTTCCCGGCTCGGTTTCTTCACTTGCTACCATGTAACGGGCAATGTCGGAAAAGGTATTGGCTGTATCTACAGTTGCCATAAGGCACGCATCAAAACCTGCCAGTTCCAGAGGCGGGTTTTCTTCGGAAAGTTCAAAAACAGAAGCAAAGGCAGCATAAATTTCTCCTAAAGACAGAGAATCGTATCCATACAATTCATCAAATGCTACTCCCTGAGAGCTTCCGCCTCCATGATTCCAGAAAATCACAGCCGTATGCTCTGCTGGATAATTATTATTGCAGAACTCCAGAAAGTCAGCCAAAGTGCTACTTTCTCCCATATTGGCTGAAGGAAGCTGCTCCACACATTCCATCCCTTCACTGCTGTACACATAACGCTCCAGATAATCTGCCTCTACCACATCATTCTGCCATGCTGATGCACCCCCGGTTTCAATCACAACGGTTACGTTTTCCGGTAAATCTACTTCCAGAAGTTCCGCCAAATCTTCTGTAGCGCTTCCATACTCACTTTCCAGATCGCTGCCGCAAAGATACCAGTAAATTGACCAGCTATCCTCCCCGGCAAACACCTTAGTTGAAATCATCGGAATCAACGTAACCAAAACCAGTAATAATATCACCTTACATTTTCTGCCCATCCCTGTTTCTCCTTTTTTCAAAAGCAAAGGCAGGAATCTCCAAAGAAATTTCCTGCCTTTATTCCCAATTCGTTATGTGGCTATATTCAAGACCTTCTACTGTATCTGCTTTACTATATCCATCATTCTTCTGCCTGAATAGAAACCATCATAATCTGTGCAACAGCTTCAAAACCTTCATCGCTCATCGGGTAAAAAGAAAATTCAAGAATATATCCCTTTTCAGTGGCGATGCTGACACATGCCACATCATTTTCCGGCATAGAATATGTCACTACAGGAATGCCGTTAATAATTCCGGCCTCAACCTCATCAACATCCTCTTCTCCTTCCAAATATGCCTGATACTCGTCTAAACTCATTCCATCAACATCCACATACATGACAGATGCTGTAGCTGTCTCATCTTCCGTTGTAAAATAACCGATATAACCTGCCTCTTTATCTTCCTCGGTCAATTCAGCCGGAATCAATACATCAGGAACATACATCTTAATTGCAATTTCATCAAAATTAACAAAGTCGCCCTTCCATTCTGCTGCTTCTTCAACGGACGGAGCTACATCCTCCCAGTTAACCTCAGGAACAGCAGCTGCTTCTTCTGTCTGCAGCTCTGTATCTGCTTCTTCAGCAAATACGTTACAACTCCCTCCAAATGCCAGAATTCCAGCCAGCATCAACGATAAAAATCTTTTTTTCATTTTAAGTTCCTCCTTAAAGTAATTTTTGTGAAGCTTGTGAAGCCAGACTACCAAAAAGTCAATTCAAAATCAATCTGCTATGCTTAATCAGCAGCTTTTTTGCAAATTCCGCAATCCTGTCATTGCTTAATCCGCAGTTTTTTTGCTTAATCCGCAATCCATCCTGCCTTCCTTATGATATAATCAGAAAGAAGCGTAGACTACACTATTGAGACATGATACAATCAAACTATCTTTCAAAGCTTTGGAGGAATTTATGAATATAGCAATTATCGATGATCTCAAAGATGACCGGCTATGGTTGTCTGAGAAACTAAATCAATATATGAAAGCAAATGATCTGTTCTTTAACCTTTCCGAATTCGATAATGCAGAGCAATTTTTAAATGTCTTCGTATCGGGCAGTTTTGATATCATTTTCATGGATATTTACATGGATAAGATAAATGGAATGGATGCTGCTGTACGGATACGGAAACTGGATTTTGACTGCAAACTAATTTTTATCACAGTATCTCAGGAGCACCTACTGCAGGGATACTCTGTCAATGCTTGTCACTATCTGATCAAACCGGTATCCGATGAGAGTTTTGATCAGGCTATGAAATTCTGTCGCATCAAACCTACCTACGCAGTACCTTTTCTTAATGTTACATCCAGAGGAGCATCCATACATCTGAATACTGCTAAAATCTTGTACATTGACATCCAACGCAGAGTTGTCCATATACACACATTGTCCAAAAATATTTCCGTTTCTGGCACCTTCAGCAAAGTCACAGACCCTCTCCTATCCGACAGTCGTTTTTTACTCTGTATACAGGGTGTCTTGGTTAATATGGATATGATCATTGACCAGACGGACAATCTCTTTCTTCTGAAGAATGGTGAACAAATACCAATCAATGTGAGAAAACGCAGATCCGTGATCCGGTCCTGGCAAAATTATGTATTTGAAAATATGAACAAGTAATCAAGGAGGATTTATGCATTTTAAAAGAAAACATATGGTAAGCCAGTATGACCGTAAAAGGAACAGCTGTAAGCCGGCAATCGCTCTGATGCTTGGATTTGCTTTGCTGATAAACAGTCCCCTATCGACATTAGCTTCTGAAACCAATGAAGTCATTACTGCTGAAACTGTTTTACAAAACGATATGAATATGAAATCCAGTTCAGATGCCGCTATTAATGGCTCAGGTGCTGATACACAGCTCTGTGATACCGATGCTTCCTTAAATATTAACGATTTTTCTTTGGAGGCAGAGACTTCCGGCTCCGATATAATTATAGAAACAGAGGATTCAAATATAGAAACCGTTGAATCCAGCTCTGAGATGATTTCAAGTACAGGAGAGAGAGAATTAGATGCGGAAGCAGCAGACTCCTATCCTGACGCAATTCAAAGTACTGACGTCTCGGACATTCAGCCAGATATCGATGATACATATGAATATGAGATTGCTTTGGATATTGATACTGTACCTGCAACTGAATGCGTCTCTTCTGACGTTTGCAGGAATGAATCCCCCAATTTCTCCGAAAAAGCAAAAATTGTCTCTATAATTGATACTGATTACCTGCAAAATATACCAGCCGTTACAATTATTCAAAATACAGCCCAGAACAACCAGCCGTTGCTGGACATGATCATGCATCTGCTGAACGTAACCGCAATATCACAGCTTCCTGACGGAACCACAGAAACGGTAACACTGTCTGTTGACTGGAATGTCGGCAATTTCTATACACCTCAGATTGATGTATCCGTTCCAGGCAGTTATGAAGAACATGGCTGCATTCTTTTGCCGGACGGTTATGAATTTGCAGATAACGTACTTCAGGAAATCATCATTCCTGTGGAAGTCATTGTTCCTCCTGAACCGATAGTCATCACTTCCATTGAAACATTCCCCGAGCTGGCTGACGCCTATGCTTTTCCTTTGGGAACCAGCATTACCGAAATCATCGCTTCCTGCAGCCTGGAAAATTACTGGAATTGCTACGATGCATCAGGCACCCTCTATATCACCAATATCTATTGGGATTTCAGTAATATTGCCCCCATGACCGCAGGCTTATACGAAATTATCGGACAAATCCAGCCTCCGGAGCACACCGTTTTTGCAGAAACTCTGAATGTAGAAAAAATAATGATTCCCATTTCCATTCAGGAACCAGGAAAGCCGGACATTAACTGCTGTTATGCAGGGCGCGGGCGTTTTATTTTCCCATGGATTACGCCTCCCGGTTCCCTTGACGAGATAAAGGTATGGATTTCAGAAGAAAACAGCGCCTGGAACAGTTATTCTCGTGACGATCCCCAGGTATACTGGGATGCTTATACTCTGATCCTCGACGCCAGTTTGTTTACGGCAGGAAAAAGCTATCGCCTTCAAGTAGATTATGACGGCGGATCAACGCAAATACTCGCCTTTACCTATAATCAGCATCCCCACATTCATTCCTATAATGAAGGGGATCGGGACGGCGGTGATGCCAACGGATATCCCTCCGGCAATACTACTCAGACTACTCCGGAAACTCCGGCACAGTCTGACGCAGATTCTGAACCTGGTTCTGAGTCTGAGCCTGGTTCTGGATCCAAGTCTGTTCTGGAACCTTCACAAAACGCCCCAAACGCTGACAGTAATGTGAAGACTCCGAGCTCTTCCGGAAAAATTCTGGAATTTTCAGGAGAAGATTACGATATGATTTCCGGAAAACGGCTTTTGATGATGCTTGACGCCTCTGGTATCGCCCAGTTTTTCAAGCATGGAATATCTGTTATTCTGTCTCGCTCAGCGGTGCTATCCACAGTTCCCTCTGACCATGACCAATTTTGTATCACTATTCTAAATAACAGTGACCACTCTTTCTCATTTTCAGTGACTCAGAATGATATGCCCATAGAAAACCTGGTCAATACGAAGCTGATGCTGCCATGGGAACCCCACTCATCTTCTTCCATTCCGTTTCTCCTGAATGAGAATTATACACTCGCAGCAATCGGAACTTATGCACCTGATGCCTCCATCGCTACATTTACAGTAAATACATCCGGAAACTATATTATCTATGAAGCTTCGGAACTTACCGAAGCTATACGGATCCTTCTTTTAACTGTTTTTTCAATGTTCCTGAATACAATAATATGAGAGAGATATAAAATGAAAAACCTGACCAAAAAAATCCTGTTCTTTTCTCTGGCAGTAATACTTACCTCAGCACTTTGCATTTTTTTCTACTATTTTAATAACAAGTACACAAAAAAGTCTGTACAGGCTTTTAACGGACTTCTTGTGTTATCAGAAAGCGATTTGGAAGAACCGCTTTATCTTATCGATGACTGGGCCTTCTATCCTGATATATTATTGACTCCAGAGGACTTTGCGGGAGGCAACCCGGAGCATTATATGATTTATACCAGCATTGGAGAATATACGCAATTTATTAACTACAGCCAACCCGAAAGTCCTCACGGCCGTGGAACATACCTGCTGTATCTGTATCTTCCGGATCAGCCTGCCGCTTATACACTTGACCTACCGGAAATTTTTTCTGCTTACAGACTGTATCTCAACGATTCACTGATACTTCAAATGGGCGAACCGAATCCGGAAAACTACCAGTCATGTACCCAGAATCGTTCAGTAACATTCGAAGCCTCCGGACAGGTCAGGCTTCTGATTGCGGTCAGCGATTATTCCCATTTTTACAGCGGCATCATATATCCCCCTGCCATTGGTACCCCGCATTCTCTGACTGCAGTGCAAACCATACGATATGGACTATCAGTCGCTGTTATCACCCTCGGAATCATCATCGCCTTATTGTCTCTGTACTTAGGCATTCGCATGAAAAACTCAAATGCACTCTTTTTCTTTCTGCTGTGTATTTCCATGTGCGGCTTTTCCTCCTACAATGTGCTGCATACACTTTTTGCTCTGCCCATATTTCCATATTATGCCTTAGAGCTTATTTCCGGTTATCTAATGGCATTTTTCACCGTACTGCTGCACGGCCGCATCTGTCGCATCCATCGGCTGGTACAGCGGCTGTTCTGCGGAATTATTGGTTTTTTCTGTATTCTGGCTCTTTTTTATGGCTTATGTGCCTCTCAGCTTACCATATCCACAATACAGATATTTTCCAAACTCGTTTTCCTGTTCAAGGCAGCGGTTGCCGGTTACCTGCTGGTCACTGCGTGGCTATTTTTTGACAGAAGATCAAAATCTGGGCAACCTCTTTTTTACGCTTCCATTATTTATGCCGTTTTCTTCATTTGGGACCGCATTTTTCCCAATTATGAACCAATTTATGGCGGATGGTATTCTGAATGGGGTAGCTTTATACTGGTGATTACCATCGGCTATATTCTGTGGCGCGATGTGGTTTCTACCTATTCCTATGGGCTTGTTTTTGCTGAGGAGCATCATCAGATCACCAGGCAGTTATCCATGCAGACCGCTTATATGAAAAAACTTTCTTCCCAGATTTCCGAAAACCGCAAGGCTGTACATGACTTTCGGCAACATTTACATACGATCACATCGCTTGCACAGCAGTTGTCCACAAACGAACAGCAGGAACCCCTGCTCAATAAGTTACTTACGTACCTGGAGACTCTTTCATCCCGGCAATTTTCCCAGCATTCTCTTGTACACCATCCATTCTGTAAAAATATTGCCGTGGATTCCCTTCTCCAATACTACTATGCTGCTGCCATTGAAAATGGATTTAAAGTAAATTTCCAACTCACATTGCCAGACTCTCTTGCACTATCTGATGTAGAACTGTGCACAGTTTTGGGAAATCTGCTGGAAAACGCACTGTACGCATGCCACCGGGATACTGCAGACAACCGTTCAATCATACTCTCCTCTCGTGAAACAAAAAGTCAGCTGTTTATTTGCGTAGAAAATACCTACGATGGAAAATTCAGAGAAAAGGAAAACCGCTATCTGTCCCTAAAATCCACGGAAGACCGTTTCGGAATCGGACTGGAATCCATACGGGAAACCATAGAACGTTATGGTGGTGGTGTTTCTATCTGCCCTATGGATCATAGTTTCCGCGTAGGAATTATCATTCCTCACCACTCAAAATAAAAATGGCAGACAATGCATCCGACAGCAATGCTCATATAAATACAGTTTTTATATATCCATAGGATAGGAAAACGGAGCTGCAATTTAACGCGGCTCCACTTTTTTCGTTTATCCGATTCTACTTTATATAAAACTACTTAAAACCCCATATCCAGATCGTCTAATCGAAACATTCTGACCTTCCCTTCCGGGGCAAGGATACATTTTTCATGGCGCAGACAGATTTCTTTCCCCGTTCGCCTCCCAGTCCGTCTGAGTATGCCATCAAAATCACAGCACATCCGCTTTCCTTTGCAAGCTGCGCCAGCTTATAAATAATCGGATAAACCATATCCGGTGTATCCTGATATACGTCATATTCCAAGTATTCCTGAATAGGATCCACAATCACCATCCGGATTCCAAAGCTTTCTATTATTTGTCCAATGCAGTCATCCCCCAGGGTGATCGGCAGCATATCGTTTATGGCTGAAAGAACCAAACATGCTCCCATCCTTCATGTTGTGCCCGTAAAGGATCGTATTGTCATCCGTAAAATCCGTCTTATTTACACAGTCCATAAAGATGCAGCCCGAAATATGTTCTTCCCCTGAAAATGTGTGCGTCAGGTAATACGAATTATCCGTTCCCTGGACCACCGGGTAGTTAATCCCAAGCTCTTTACATTTGATCCATGCTACAATGTCTCCATTGATTTCTTTTAAAGAATCAAAATCTACTGCTGTTTTCTTTTTTACTACGCCAGAGTCATCGGCGTCTGCCTCACTTTCTTCCTCCGCAAATTCCTGCAGCCCCCTATATTCGCTGACACCCTCCTGATACATATACCAGATTCCAAAGAGTACACTGGCACTGAACCCCAGCACCATCAGGCAGATTGCCAGGATCATGATTTCCTTGATATACTTCATCACGCATTCCTCCCTAACTGAAACAAAGGCAATTCCTTCATTGCGGGATGCAGCACTGCCCTGCAGTTTTTTGGTAAAGCATCCAGATGTGTTCTTTTACACTACCCCGCGAAAAAACGGGCGCCATCACAGCACCCGTAACCCCTTAACACTATTTTTAGATTCCAGACCGCTCCTGTCTTAATGACCGGGGCATTTTGTGAATAACCCTCTATCTTTTGAATAAGCTCCTCTTTGTCTTTCTCCCTCTGTTCCTCCGTCTGTGTATGTTCCTGATATATTCCGTTTGTTTCGGCTGCTGCAAAAGTTCCTGTTGAAATGAACGTAGTGCAGCACATAACAAGAGCCAGTGCACCCGCAATCCATCTTTTTCTATGATTTTTTTCCCAATTTTCTGTCCCCCCTTTCATGGACTGATACATGTGCTGGTTTCTGCTAAAAACATTCTGCCCCAATCTGTATCTTATCCTTTTTTCTGCTGTTGGTCCTGAGCAGACAAAAAGGAACCTGCAGTTTGCAGATTCTTTTTTGTCCGGCCACGGCCATAACGCAGGGGCCAGCTCCAAAATGAAAACTTTTCAAAAAAATCCCCCTCTGTCAGCGAATCTGCTTCCAGAGGGAGTCCCTCGAATAAAATATTTCTTTACTACAATTTTCTTATCCTAAATGCTTATCTGTATCTCTTGCCCCATACATAAAGCGGCGTACTTCCATAACATCACCGATCACGACATAATAAACAACATAATTTCTTACATAAATACGATAATAGGGATAATCGCGCTTTTTTGCAGAACGGTACGGTTCAAACGAAATTGGATTGTTCAATCTTTCCAATATGGCCGCTTCTACGTCATCAATCAGACGTAAAGCGGCATCCTCATTTTTCAAAACATTTGTAATATAGTTTGCCGTACTAAGTAAATCCTGTTCAAAAAGAGGCAAATATCTGAGCCGATAGGTTTTATTTTCCATGTACCGCACTCCTTATATTACCAAATACGGTCTCATGGGAAAGTCTTTCATCTGTCATGGCGGCCTGCCTGTCTGCTTCATCAAGTTTCATCTCAATATTATCTGTCAGGCTGGCATATTCTTCCAGACTCAAAACCACCATAGCACCATAACCGTTTTTTGTCAGATAAACAGGTTTTCCCTCATTTACAATTGCTTCAATCTCTGGGAATTTATTTCTGAGGTCGGAAACAGGACGAATTTGTATCATACTCATACACTCCTTTCATATGATCTATTCTATCATAATTTTATCAGAATATTATCTTAAAAGCAATATTCCTTTTAAATCCGACCAACATTAAGCAGCCTCCTGCATCCGTTTCGCAGTATCCCTCAGAATCCAGTCATCAATCCCTTTATAGTCTCCGTTCCACATGCCATCATGACCCGCATCCCACGTCATACGGCGGCACTGCAGGTTCAGTTCCCTGCAGATCTCATATAGCTTCAGGCAGCCTTTGCGTATGGAATCCCGTTTCTGCCTTTTTTTCGGGCACTCAAAACCTGAATAAGCCTCTTTCCTCCACCCGCATTCCCGGCAGGCTTCATCATGGTCCCTTTCACAGTCCAGGCGCATCATCTTATCCATATCGTAGCATTCCAAAACTGTTTGAAGCCCCTGTGCTTTCAATTCACTCAGTATCTGGTATACTCCTTTGTAATTAGAAACCCCCGGATTTCCAATATACGCCTGTCCGCTGCACTGGCAGGCAATTTCTGCCTTCAGGATGCCTTCTGTCACACGGATCACGCCTCCCGTCACTTTACCAGAAAGGCTGGCAGGGCTTTTACTGGATGTTCCGCCATCAAGCCCGCTGCTGGTAAACCAGATATATTTTCGTTTTTTATAGGGGCGATCCAGCCGTATCTGAAAACCGATGGTTCTTCCATCCACCGTCCGAACCGGGCACAGGTATCCTTCGTTTGACGGATAAAAGGCGGCTTCCCAGTCACCCTGACGATTTATATAAAAACCCGGAACACCTTTAAGGCTGATTCCCCGGGCAAGCAGCTTCCTTGCGATTCCCTGAGAATCGGTGAAATCCGTACTACGGTAGCCCAGCTCCACCATGCTGGCAATTTCCCCCTCTGTGAGTCCCCGTCTTCTCAGGTCCGCCTTATGGCGCTCCTTCAGCTTCAGCATGGAAAGCATCTCGCGGTAAACGTTATCCAGATGGACGGCATCTACCCTCGGCTCTTCATATGCCGCCTCTTTTTTCTGCACTCGCTCCACACGCCTTTGCCGGCAGAGCCTTATTCTCCGGTCGCCTGTGTCGAGCTTTTCCTTTATTTGCCAGTAAGCATCTTTATACCGGTTCGCCCCATAAAGTCCGGTAAGTTCCACATATAACGTAAGCATGTTTCCTGCAGCGCCGCACGCATAGCAATGATAAACATTTTTCACTTCCCCATCTCTCATGATACAGAAATTGCATTTTCCTCTTGTGTCCCCGCAAAACGGGCACTCCACTCCAAACACATCCTCTGTACCTCCTTCCAGCCTTCGTATGGAAAGAAGGTCTGCCACATCCGCAATCATAAAAGGTACTTCATATCCATGCCTGAACCTTCCTCTCTATCATATTTATGGCACAGCCCCATGTGGGGCCATGCCATATCCTCCTACGCTGCTTTTGGCATATAGGCATCTGCTTCTACCAGAATCGTGGCTGCTTCCTTCATCTGTGTATTGGCACCCTTATACCTTGTCACGATCCATTTCAGGCTTTCCCAGCCTTTCGGTGTCTCCAGCATCTCTCCTAACGTGCGCCCCTGGAAATAACCAAAATTGCAGACAACTGCTTTGGCCTTTTCTACCTTATCATCCTCCGATTCAGCCTCGTCCTCCTGCGTTTCTTCTTCATCGCCGGAAAACGGAATTTCATCATCCTCCGTTACGTTGCGGAAGCCATCTCCGGCAGCTTTCTCCTCTTCCCTGCTTTCCTCTTCGGACACATCCTCATCCGAGAAATCAAAATCATCTTCCTCCGGCTCATCCATGCTCTGGGATACTTCTCTTTCTGCTTTTTTAAGCTCCTTCCCCATCTGCTTTTCTGGCGGAACCAACTCATCCCTTTGCCCGTCTGAAGTCAGGCGTCTCCCCTGTTTTTGCAGTGGAAATGGCATTGCCGCTGCGGATTGCTCTGTCTCTGGTATATCCGCTGCCTGCATGTGCCGGTATATCCCCAAGCCCTTCATCCAGACTGCCCTGTGGCATATAACCGGCGCTGGCTTTCTCTCTTGCGCCGGCTGTATCCTGCTTTTTATTCGCAACCTTTTTTTCGGTTGCTGCTTTCTCCTGCTGCGGCTCTTTTTCCGGTTTCATACCCTTCATGTCCGGATCCTCATCACCGTTCTGCGGAATATTAAACTTGTTAAGCAGATAATACTTCAAGCCATACGTCATTGCCGTCCCTTTCGCCTTATCTGCCACATCGTTTGTCCCCACCAGATGTACCACGGAGAGGCTCCTCTCATCCGGATGGTCTGCGTTTGTCCAGCAGATCTCCAAATCCGCCTCATATCTCCAGAGGTTTCCATCCTGGACCAGAAAAACGGTATTACCGGATGCGTCCTTCTGGGTTGGTATCTCACGCAGGATATCAAAATCCACGCCATACCGGTTCAGCGCCGGAGTCAGAAACTGGTTAATGTCGTCCAGCTTTACAAAATCGTAATCCACGTCTTCGCTGTATCTCTTCCGGATCAGCGCAGGGATTTTTTTCCTTATCTTTATCATTTTCTGGTTTAAGTTCAGATAACTGTATTTACCCATCTATTCATTTCCTCCATTTCATAAAAATATCTTCTCGGAATTTTGAGCCTTGATTTTCCAAGGCTTTTTCTTTGTCCATTTCAAAAATCCCCCCAGTTTTTTACATCTTTTTTCACATAAGTACTTGACAAATGACTCCAAA
>JAETNR010000033.1 GCA_021772055.1 Blautia sp.
GCATCTTGCATTAGGAATTGGATTAGTGGGTGCAACCATTATAACCTTTATTTTTGGTAAAATAGTTACTTCTGAACCAGTACAGACATCAAGCAGAAATTTTGTGGATTCAGTTTTAGGAGGGGCTATTGGAGAAAAAAAATCTGCTAAAGATTATTGGAGAGAGGACTATGAGCAACGGGTCGAAGATCGGATGATTGCAAAACTTTTTAATAAAGTTAAAGATTTAACTAAGAAGCCGCACAAACACCATATCGTTGCACAATTCGCTCCAATGGCAGCACCGGCAAGAGCTGTTTTGAGAAGTGTGGATATAGGGGTAAACTCAGAGGCAAATTATGTTATGCTATCGCCAAAGTTTCATTGGTATCTTCATACCAATATATATTATGGACTGGTAAATTGGCAGGTGATTGATGCATATGCGTTTGCAGGAGAAAATAAGCAGGAGGCTGTAGGTGATCGCCTTGAAGAAATCAGAAACTTTTTGATTAAATTAGATCAGAGTTGGTAATAGAGTAAGTTAAAAACTCAAGGGCTGTACTAAAAGCCCTTGAGTAGAAAAAGGAGTAGAACTAAATGACTGATATAAAAGCCAAAATAGAGGATTTTGTTAAAAGCTACGGAGAAAGGATTTTTCAGTCGGAGAATGAGATAGAGTATTGGAGAACACTAATCGCCTGTTTACGTGAGGAAAACTTTTTGGAAAATAGGGATATAGAAATTATTGAGGAGTTTTTAATGTATGAGGAAAATTCTTTTTTTTCAAAGAAACGAGTTTTGACAGAATCAGAAAAGGGAGCTTTTCTTGTTGGAATCCTGCCTAAACTGTTGCAAACAGAAAGGATTTTTCAAGAGAAAGATCATGTTATTTATACGGGACTTGACATAAAATTGCGGGAAGCTAATATTGAGGGCAATGCAGAAACTTTTTTTGCAGATGTACGAAAGTACTATATTTTATTCGAGATGTATAAAAATAAGTATAATATTTTGAAAGAAAAGCTGGAATTTCAAGTTCAATATAAACAATATGGAAAGCAGTTTGGCTTGCCGGGTGAGTATTATTGCTATAGTCCTATTATGGAGATTAATATTGGGAATATACCTTCGGTTACGCTACTAAAGAAAAAACCTGATGATTTATGCAACAAAGTAGAATATAATTATGATAAAAACGGCAGTTTAATTATAAGTAATGAATATGGTAGTGAAGGAAAACTATATTCCTGCGAATTTTTGCTGTATGCCGGGAAATGGCTTATGAATCTTTGCTATGATAATAAAGAGAAAATAGGGTATATTGCTTTGCGCAAATATGAAAAAGGGGTTGTTCTAGAATACGAACGTGTGTGTCTTACATGTTGTCGTTATTCAGTGAAAGGGCTGTGTAGCAGAATAAATAAAGAAAGGTATAAATATTCGGAAGACGGCGTGCTGAAGACAGCTGTGGAAGAAGAATATATGTTTCCAATGTTAGATGAGAGGACAGGAAGGAATATCTCAGGAATATTACGCAGAACAGAGATGTCATTTGAGAGGAATAAGGAAGGCATTATAGGGGAGTGGAGACAGGAGTTTGCTGGAGACAAAGCAAGATATGAGCCTGGATACTTTAAATTAAATAAAAGAGAGCGGAAAATCACTAAGAAAGACAGAGGTAGGTGGAGAAGACCTAATTATTTTGTGGAATGATTCTAAGATGGTTATTATGCCATTTATAAATGATTTTTAGTGCAAAATTGTTATATTGAAAAATACCTATGCCAATGTTGGTATAAGCACAAGGTTTCTGATTGTAAGTCCGGCTGCGATAATCCTTTTACGCGTTCAATAATTTCATGAAGACGCAGAGGCTTGAATATTCTGGACATAGCAGAGGCACTGATATTTTCCAGGTACTGGCGGATATCTATTTCCTGCATTCCAAAAGTCATATATTCTCCCGGGCTGATGGCTTCTAATACCTGAAGATCACGTTCTGTAAAAAAATCAGTCCACAGTAGGAACGCTCTTTTTTTACAACAGGACTGGTAACCTTTGCCGGATTTCCGTTTCCTTTACTGTGGTCATCAAATGAAATGATGAGATAAATTCCAGATACCGGTATTTCTCTGCCTTCTTGATTGTAAATAACTGGTAGAGACTGTAAATATTTTTTTCATTGGAGCATCCTGCTCCGATGAACTGCCATTCCGTTGTTCAACTTTCATACAGTGATAACAGGGACATTTGCTGGCAGTACCAGAAGTCTTTCATATAATGCTCGAAGTTATAGCCCAAGAGATGTAAGATCAGAAAATACAAAGCAAAAAACGGGGTATGATGATATCCTATCGGGCATCGCTGGCAAATTTGGAAATTTTAAGTGCGTAGAGGCATCTGATGCTATGCTAATTGCGCTTAAATCCAGAAGCAGCATGGTAATATTGTTACTTTGAAGGTTGAAGATGAGAACGAAAAACTTATATCTACTTATATTTGGTCTGAGAGTCGTGGAATGAATATCAGCAAAAATGGTATTCATAAGGGGATTGAATACAAAGGAAAGATATACTGTAATGTGCACCCATTAGGTTTACCCGAGAAGGCATGGAAGGCTGACTTTATGGCACCAGTAGGAGTTTTGCAACTATATAAAATTCCATTTTGAAAAGGGAGGAAATTAGAATGATTAAAGATATTCATAAGAATTATCTATTTGACCTGCGTGACGATTTACTTTATAAACGTTTAACAGATATTCGTAAGCGTCCGGGCTTATGGCTGGATAAAAAATCATTAAAGAGGTTGGATCAGTATATAAGAGGTTTTTACGATGCCTATATAACGCTTAAAGCAGATAAAACATACTGGATTTCTGAATTTTTTCAGTATGTATGTGATGTCTGCGTTAATGGAAATCCTTATGGACCATCAAAAGCAATATTTGAATGTGGATACGATGATGAAACAGGATTTGATTATTATTATGAGCTTCTGGACGATTATGTAAGGGATCATGCAGTAGTAAATGATAAGGATATCCCAGAGGAAGTACTTCAATTAAAAAATGAGCTTAGAATGGTTTATATCGATTGGAATCTGCTTCCTGATATTGTTAGCGAGTATGTCGGCCAAAACAGAAATAGACTATTTCATTTGATTGGGAATGAATCCCCTTTGGGATATGCTAGAACAGCTACTGTCCCAATGTCCCATGATGGAATTTTATTTGGAATTTATGATAGGGACTGTAGCGAAATAAGTACGTATATGGAAGAATACTTAAACGCCTGTGAAGGAGCGGAACAAGGGATTTCTTATAAAGTAATTAAATTTGATGAGAAAGACGGAAAATGATTATGTGCTAAGAGAAAAAATCACAGGTGAATAAGTGACATCATTTAAAATGGGAAGCAGTCAAAATAATGTGAGATTTTAAATAAGGCATTGGCTGCTTCCTTTTTTGCACCCTTTTTTAGAAGAATATGACAAGAAATGGAGATGAAAATTTATGAAATACAAGATTTTAACAATTACAGCCCTGATAGGCAGCGCCGTGGCGGAGCTGTTTGGGGGATGGGATATGGCGCTGCAGACGCTGGTCATTTTTATGGCAGTTGACTGGATCACAGGAGGGATCCTCCTCCCGGGAGTGTTCGGGAAAAGTCCCAAATCCCCCAACGGCGCTATGGAAAGCCATGCCGGATGGAAGGGGCTCTGCAGGAAGGCAATGACACTGTTTTATGTGTTAATTGCGGCACGGCTGGATGCCCTGATGCATACGGATTACCTCCGCGATGCAGTCTGTATTGGGTTTATTGCCAACGAGGCACTGTCCATTGTAGAGAATGCCGGGCTTATGGGGTTGCCTATGCCTTCCTGCATTAAGAAAGGCATTGATATTTTAAAAACAAACGCGGAAAGCGGGGTGAAATAAATGGGAACTTTAAAGGAATTATTAAACCTTGCACAGAGCCAGATTGGTTACCAGGAAAAACAAAATGCATCTATGCTGGATGAGCCGGAGCAATTACCAGGGACACAACTGCTTCAGCATCTACCATGCATTTGCCGGTAAAGGACGTACATCGGATACACCGGAGCCCGGCTGTCTGGTAATATTTAAACATTCCCATATCGGAAGGGTGACAGGTATCCGGAATGGAAGGATCTATACCAATGAGGGAAATACCTCAGCCTTATACGGGGACAATAACGGAGGAACTGTAAGAAACAAGGATTACGCAGTTTCAGACTCTAACATACAAGGATATTGTCTGATCGATTACGGAACTTCTGGCAGCGCAGGAAATGCAGGGATTTCCCCGGGTTCCGATGCGGAAGCAGGCAGAAAACCGGATACAGTCAAAGAGCGTGTAGAGTCTTACCAGCGCTGGCTGAACACATGGTACCCCGGATTACAGCGCCGGTGCTGCGGAGGCTGTCTGAAAGAGGACGGCGTTTACGGTGAAAAAACCAGAAACGCATCCCTTGCCGTATGGAAAGACATCCTGAACCGCCTGTATGGATGCAGCCTTACCCCGGGAGACAATGCGTTCGGAGAAAAATGCCAGGAAGCAGCCTCCGGGGCAGTCATAAAAAACGGAAGCACAGGTACCCTTCCGGCCATAGCAGAAGGAGTCCTTGCGGCGAAAGGATTTTATCAGGGAAATATTGATGCCATTTTTGGAAACAGCATGGAAACCGCAGTCCGTAGATTTCAAAAGGTGCAGGGATTAGAGACAGACGGGATTATAGGGAAGAAAACGTGGAGCAGGATTTTAAAATGATGCAGACAGCCAGGTATGATGCCATCGGCAACATGATCATCAAAGGAATCATAAAATACACCTGAGTGAGAAACCGTAAGCTGTCAGCCGTAGACAACGGAAAGAAGGTAATGATATCATTGCAAGAATTGACTCCAAGGGCAAGGAGGTAGTAAGATATACTTATGACAGTTGTAATAAGATAATCAGTGTCACCGGAGACATGGCAGAGACCCTGGGAAGGAGGAATCCATATGAAAAAGAATATGAAAAGCGTGATAATTGTTTTGGGAGTTACCTGTTTGGTAAGCGGTACACAAGTGATCCCTGTACTGGGGGAGGAATCATTTTCTTATGCGGATGTTTCGGAACTGGAATTTTGTTTCAGCAGCGGAGTTGGGGCATGGGCAACATTTCTCCGGATTGACGAGAATGGAAATTTTGAAGGCAGCTATCATGATTCGGATATGGGAACGATCGGAGAAGGTTATCCCAATGGAACCGTATATGTATGTGATTTTTCAGGACAGTTTTCGGAACTGGAAAAGGTGAATGAATATACATATTCTGCGGAGATTGAGAGTATCCGGCTAAAGGAAGTCCCCGGTATAACGAAAATTACGGACGGTGTTCAGTATGTATACAGTGAACCCTATGGATTGGATAATGCACAGAGGATTCTGTTTTATTTGACAGGAGCACCGCTGGAAAGGCGGAGGAACTGGAAGCGCAGCTTTCCGGCAGAGTGCTTCCCCAACTGGAACTTAACCGGATTTCCGGAAAATTGTATATGCTATGGGATGCGGAGCTGAACTTCTTATGGGGACGGCTGAAGGAACTGCTGCCTGAGGAGGAGATGAGGCAACTTACCACGGAAGAATTGGAGTGGATTAAAGAAAAAGAGTCTTCCGTGGCAGAGGCCGGAGCAGAGATGGAAGGCGGCAGTATGCAGATGTTGCTGAAAAACAGTGAGGCAGCACGCCTTACCAGGATAAGGGTTTATGAACTGGCAGATTACCTGAAATGAATGCTTCAGAGAGTTGCGGGCTTTGCCTGGGACAGAGGAAGATGACAGAGTAGTGTGAGTTATTCATAGAAAGGCTATTTTATGGTTTATTTATCACATTTTGAATTTCCGGATATTGAGAAAGAGTATGATTTTATTTTCAGGCAGAAAAGGACTTGCTATGATACCTATTATCCTTTTCAGATATTGTCAAAGCATCAATTTTGTATGATTGATTTTGAGCCGGTTACGATTCTCTATGGCGGAAACGGTTCGGGAAAAACAACGGCTCTGAATGTGATTGCAGAAAAACTGGAGCTTCAAAGGGAAACTTTGTATAATCGTTCTAATTTTTTTGAAGATTATATTAAGATGTGTGATTTTCAGGTTGAGGAAAAAATACCGAAAAACAGTGCGATTATTACAAGTGATGACGTGTTTGACTTTATGCTGAATCTGCGAAGTATCAATGCCGGAATTGACAGAAGACGGGAAGAATTATTTGAAGAATATCTGGATAAGAAATATGGGCATTTTCAAATGCATTCTCTTGCGGACTATGAACAGCTGAAAAAGGTGAATACTGCAAGAAGACGTACGCAGTCCAGGTATGTGAGGGAAAATCTTGCAGATAATGTACGGGAACATTCCAATGGAGAAAGTGCCTTTTTTTATTTTGGGGAAAAGATTCAGGAAAACGGCCTGTACCTGTTGGACGAGCCGGAAAACAGCTTATCACCGGAAAAGCAGCAGGAACTTCTGCGGTTTCTGGAAGACTCCGCAAGATTTTTCGGATGTCAGTTTGTGATCGCGACACACTCACCATTTCTCCTGTCCATGCGAGGAGCGAAAATTTATGATATGGATGAGGAAATTGTTGACGTAAAAAAATGGAGTGAGCTTGCTAATGTAAGAGCTTATTATGATTTTTTTAAAAAGTATAAGAGTGATTTTGAAGAGTAGAAATCTGATTCTTTCAAGGTGTATGAACCTGGGACTAAAAAGTGGGGTTATTGAGAAGATAATGTACCGCGGGCTGGCGGCGGAATGGAGATGAAAATGGTTAATTTACAGATGTATCTTGAAGAAAAAGTGTGTGATGTTATATCAGCCTGGAATGAGTCTGATATCTATGCTGTTTCATTTTTTGTTTATGCGAATGAATCGTATGAATATAAAGGACATTCAAATGTAACGGAATTTTGCGTGAGCTATAACACGGAAAGTGACTGTGCCGACGCGGAAGAATTATCGGAAGAACGATGGAATTATACTTTCTGGCGCCAAAATGAAACGCCGATAATTGAAGCTGATGATGAAGATGAGGGCATGAAACTCCTTTTTGAGTGGTATGAGGAAAATATGAATTGCTTTCGGAAATAACCGCTGTTGCCAAAAAATTGCAGGACAGTGGCTTTGTTAAGGATAAATTCGGCAGACCAATTCCTATTATTATTCACGATCTGGAATATCCGTGGTATGTTATCGAAGCAACCCAAAAAGCCAATCCAAATGGAGAAGCCGATGAGTTTTTGGCTGCGATGGAGGAACTTGGTTTTATGGACTGATGTTAATTGCTAAAAAGTTCAAGGAACATAGCTAAAATACCTGGGACTATCCTGATGCTCCCATTGGAAAGAGTGTCAGGCTGCTTCTGACCCCGCATTTAACTGTGGAAGATACTGATGCAGGGAATTTCTGGAAATACTTGTTTGAGAAAAAGAAGTCTAAGCATATGAAAAATGGCTGCCGGGAGTTTCGATTTCCCGGCAGCCATTTTTAGAGTCCTTACAAAGTATATGGTGTCAGTGTAGCGGAAGTGATTCCGTAGCTTCTTTGTGCGCTATTTTCGAAGAGCGTGTTTTCTACGCGGGTACGGTTGATCAAGGTGGTGGACAGCTTGATTTCGATAGTGTTTTTACCTTCCACAAGAACGTTTCCAAGATCATAGGTGCCTGTCAGTGGATTCAGGTCTGTAACTTCCTGGCCATTTATCAAAATGGAGGTGACCATATCACAGCCATGTTCCAGGGTCAGATAACCGCCTGTTGCTCCCGTGATTTCCACTTCTGTTGTATAAGTACCGATACCGGAAACATCTGCCATGGATGCTGCTCCCGTTTCGCTCAGTGCCTCCGCTGGTGCTGTAAGGTTTTCCCAACTGGTCAGAGTGGTTTCACCGATGTTAATAGCGGTCTTTCTGGTATCGTATTGTTCTTCCGTATCAGGTTCCGGCCCCCAGCTTTCGATTGTGAGGTTCCAGGTATCCAGAGAAACTGGTTCCTGCGTTGCAATGCTGCGGTCCATGGTTTTTACTTCCCCGCCTTCAAAATTTTCGGTGACAAGGGCGATTACAGCGTCATATCCATCGAGATGAATGGATGCATGTACAGAATCTGCGTCAGCAGATGCATTTGCTAAAGCCGCAGAGCCATCCCAGGCATTCAATAGATACAGGCTGCCATTTCCTTTCAGATCAATTTCTGTGTCGACTGCTTCCGGAAGAATATTTTTCCTTACAAGCTCACGATGGATTTCAGCCTGGCTTTCCGCAAATGAAGCATTTCCGGTGGACATGATTTCCTCCAGGAGTTCTGAAACTTCGTTGTCGGTATTTCTGGCGGTGGATGAAGTATCAGGGAGTTCTCCATAAAAAATTACCGGTACATTTTCTTTTGCAAAGGAAAGGATTTTTTCCAAAACTTCTGTGGATGCTGCGTCCAAGTGATTTACAAGCAAGGCTTTGTATGCAGGTCCGCTTGCACATAATACACCGTTTTCTGCTTTCAGCCGTTCGAGAAGCAGTCCATCTGTCATAACGTTATCATAAGAATATCCCATATCCAGAAGTGAATGGAATGCAGAGCAGTCACCGTTTTCTACCCTGCTCCATGGATCATAACCATTCAGATTATACACAAGGAGGTCTGTCTTGGGAAGGCCGTTTAGTAGAATGGATTGATTTCTGGATATATAATCAGTCAGAATATTCATATCTTCCCAATAAGGCATTCTTGCATCCCAGTCATCTGTGCAAATGGAGATGAATGCCGACCATCCGGGCCATGCATTTGAAAAGGCAGTCTCTCCGGAATTGGCATTGGACACATCTGCAGAAGTACCGTGAAAAATAATTTTATTTACACCTGCCGCAAATTCACCGTTCATAATTTTTACGACACGGTCCCATGTAAGGTTATAAGAGCTTCCGTCCTGGATAGCAAATGACTCGCTGGAAATCTGGTTTTTTCCTGCAATATGTACGCCGCCTGTTATATATCGGTAATTATCATAGTTAGCGCCAAAGGCCAGGCTTTCCCCTTCTGCAAAATCGGCTGCTGCGGAAGCTGCACTGGTATCAAGGATAATCTCATTTTTTGGAGTAAGATAGCCCTGTGCACGATAGGAATAGCCGGTTTTTTCGTTAATGTATGATTGAATGGCATTAATATGGCGGTCAACATACATTCTGCTGAGAACAGACTTGTAATCGGTGATATATTTGTCCTGGCTTTGGTCAGCAGCGGCTGCTGTTCCTGAGATGAATGGGAGATAAGGGGAAATATCATATCCCATTTCTTCTTCAAAAACTTCCAGATATTCATAACTCCATGGTATTTCCGGCTTATAGCTGTTTTCCAGTGAATCTTCGAAAATACTTCCTCCAATTGCTGCGGATGCTTTTTTCATAAGTGCTGTTAATTCTTCATCGCAGAAAACATTTTTATCCAGATAAGAAATGATCTCATCTGCAGAAGCAGTACTGAAAGGACTTGTGTCGTAAGCTACACCTGGAGTGGCATCCTCATATGGTGCCCATAATCCCATTTTCTGTGTAGTTTCTCCGTTTCCTTTGACATAAAACCCGTAAATGACATAGTCTCCGGGAGCGAGTTCCGTTCCTTCAGACGCAGTGTAGTTTTCCAGGGCTGTGTCTGAGAGATCTGCCTGATAGTAATTCTGTGTATCAGCAAGGGCTGTGCGTACACTGGATGGATTTCCGGAAGAATCTGTAAAATATACGGAGGTATCCGGTATTTCATTTTCATAAAGTTCAAGAATATACTGGTATTCTGCAGAATCCTCTGCAAGGCTGGCAACATCGGGGATGCCTGCAGGAGTTGTTTTTTCTGTGGCAGTTGTCTCAACTAATTTTACAGTATCCGGGTCTAGAACAACAGTTCCGTCTTCACGCACTTCGGTAACTTGTCCTATGATGGATTTTACCAGAGTGTTTTTGAAGATAAAGGGATTGCCGATAAAGTCTTTGGTTACGATTGCAGGCATAGGTACATCCATTATTGCAGAACTATCTGTAATTTTTTGGAAAGCGGATGCAAGCTCTACGTCTGCACTTTGACTATTGGGGTCGACTGTATTAAGTGCAACAGGCCACCCAGGTGAAATGGTAAAGTCTACCTGGAATGGTTTCTCAAAGGAAGCAGCTGCCTTCAGCATGTTTTTCATGCAGGTACGCCAATTTTCCGTAGCCCACCCATCCACAGTGTTGTCAAAGGTTGTAATAGCAGGAAAAAAGGCAATTTCCACACCGCCGAATCCTGCATTATACAGTTCTGTGAATTCCCGCTCTATTTGTTCGTAAGTTTCTGCTCCGTCCGGCAACCAGAATCTTGCCATTGGCTTGGATGCTGCGTCCGGGTTGGAAAACAGACTGTACAGGGAGGAGGCAGTTTCTGTTTCTGATGCTGCAATAGCTGAAAGAGGATTACTCATCAAAGCCGCAGCCAGGATTACTGCAAAAGTACCAATTTTTTTCATAAATTTCTCCTTTCAATATGCAATTTGACTTTTGATGGTTGAAATTATATACTAGATACACTTGCAAATTCACTGACGAAAGGTTACATGATTATTGCTAATAAAAAGCAGGAGGGTTGCGTAATGACAGAATTGGAAAGAATCGTTCATGAGCAAAGGATGAAGGTCGAATCAGAAGAGCAGCAGAGGCAGTTTGCATTATATATCCGCAGAGCATTAGAGGAGGGACGGCAGAATGGTTTTTATGTTGCGTCTCCTTTGGGAACAGATAAGATGGAATATCCGTTTTCTGTCAATCTTCATCCTGCTCCTATTTCTGGAAAACCACCCCGTTTTCCCCATAAGCATGATTTTTTTGAGATGACATATGTGTTGAACGGAAGCTGTCATAATGTATTTGACAATTACGAAATTATCCTGAATCAGGGGGATTTGCTTCTGATGAATCCGGAAGTAATACATTCACTTTATACAACTTCCAAGCTTGATGTAGTATTTAATTTTTTAATCTCGGAAGAGACTTTCCGCCATACTTTTTTTACATTAATGTCCGATAATATTATTTCCAATTTTGTGTTTGATTACCTGTACCAAATACAGAAAGTGTCTAATCATTTAATTCTAAACTGTGACAATAATCCCTCTCTTCCAGAGGTGCTGAATCGGCTGATTATTGAATATTATAACCGTCTTCCCGGATATGAAACGATTCTTGAGTTTGGTCTTGTCCAGGCATTTAGCTTTATGGCAAGGAGCTGTATGCAGCAGTTTTCCGCTCCTACTTCCTATTCTTCAAATATGAGATGACGCCCATGGGGTACAGGACATCGGGGAATGAATCGGCATAGCATTCACTTTTTGTGAATATAAAACAGAATATTGTTCCATTGTTTCCAAATGTGAAATGCTTTACACTAAAAATAACCCGTACGGGAGTGGAGAACGCCTTTGGGTACGGACTATCAGGCCGGAGAAGAGAAAACAGAGGAGGTCATTGTGTAGTATGAAAATAGGTGAAGTTATTCGGAAATACCGGAAAAAAAGTAAAATGACGCAGGAGGAGCTTGCGGATTTTTTGGGCGTGAGCTCTTCGGCAGTGAATAAGTGGGAAAATGGAGTATCTTTGCCGGATATTACCCTTCTGGCACCCATTGCAAGGCTGTTTGGGATTTCTACAGATACGCTTCTTTCTTATCAGGAGGAACTGACGGATCAGGAAGTCAACCGGATCATGGAAGAGCTTACCAGGAGAAGCAGGGATATGGATTATGAGGGGCTTTTTGAGTGGGGGATGGGAGTTTTGAGAGAATATCCCAATTGTGAGAAGCTGGCAGTGAATATGCTTCCTGCTTTGGACGGGTACAGAGTAGTGCTGATGGTACCTGACCCGGAGAAATATGACGAGGAGCTTATGAAATCATACCAGCGTCTGCAAAAAAGTGAAAATCCCGATTACAGAAAAATTGCAGTGAATTTTTTGTTTTACGGCTGCATGAACAGGAGAAAATATGAGGAAGCAGAGAACGTATTAAAATGTTTTCCGGAAAGGGATTCTGCCTATAAGCAGATGCAGGCCCTTTTGCACCGAAGGCAGGGAAAAACAAAGGATGCCTTCCGGATTTATGAAGAGCAGATCCTGGAAGGATACCGAATGATTGAAGGTGCATTTGCCGGAATTCTGGCTCTCGCAGAAGAAGATAAGGACACAAGAAGATGCGATATGATCATGGAAAAACAGGAGCAGCTTGCACACTTGCTTGAGATGGGCAGATACCAGGAAATCTACATGCGCATTGCACCGATACTGGAAAGCAGGGAAAAAGGACCTGCTCTTCGAATCTTGAAGGAGGCAGTCCATGGTGTACGGGACATGCTGGAATACCGGAAATCGGAACTCTATGCTCATATAGATTTTGCGGAAAAAGATATAAAAAATACCGCCTTCCTTATGAAACAATGTTTCTTTCAAGATGAGATAACCGGATTTTTAGAAAATGAGCCGGAATTTGAGGAACTTAAAAGGGAGCTGGAAGCGCTGGCCGGATAAAAGAGATGGTTTAAAGAGAGAACCGCCATGCTCCGGATGGGAGGCGGTTCTCTTTTCATCAAACAGATACCTGTGACAGGCGGAAAGGAAATTCATTGGATATTTCCAATAAAGCGCCATCATTTTCTCTGCATCTGCTTCTTCCAGATCATATTTTTCTTTGATGTGCTGTTTGGCGTTTTGGCGATCAGGAAAGAATTTCTGAAGGAGTTCAATATAGTCAGCAGCCATTTGTTGTTTGATAGCATTAGCGTTATCTCTTGCAATTTTGCATCAGCTTTGGCAGCGATGGTCTCTGCTTTTGTGGATTCGACTTCTGCTTTTGCGGATTCGGCTTCTGTCTTAGCTGCTGCCTTCGCAGCTTCCAGGTCTGCTCTGACTGCATTAAGCTGTTCCCGGGCATCCTGCAGTTCTTTCCGGGCTTCAGCTGTTTGCTTTCTTTTCCTTAATGTCTTAAGTTGTTAAATGTGTCTGAACATATTGTATTTAATAAAATTTAATAAAAAGTTTCGGAAGCCTGTTGCTTTTCACACGTCACTATCCCGCGAGGTGTTCTTTCCTCTTCTTCTCATGGGTTACAATTCATGGGGCGGGGAAGGGCACCCAGAAAGCCTGAAGGTTATTGAATGGTAAGAGCAATTGTAGTATAATAACCACAGATAAATAGCATGGTGATCTGGTCATGGATACGAAAGAACTTCATATTCTCCATATTGGTATGCATTTGAGGGATTTTGTTCTTATCCCTATGGCGCAGATTTCTCCGTGGAAGAGGCATCTCCTTATGGGAAAAACGATGGAAGAAATGAGGAATAATTTGTAAAATGTGTTGATACGGGAGGATGAGTATGAATAAGACAGACAGTAAGTATCAGGCCTATGTGGCGATACTCAGAGAAGAATTGATTACTGCTATGGGATGTACAGAACCAATAGCTCTTGCATATGGAGCTGCGAAATGCAGAGAGGTTCTGGGAAAAATACCGGATAAAGCAGAGGTCTGGGCAAGCGGAAGTATTATAAAAAATGTAAAATCCGTGATTGTGCCTAATACTGGTGGTATGAAAGGGATTGAGGCAGCAGTGGCTGCGGGGATCGTGGCAGGAGATTCCGCCAGGGAACTGGAGGTAATCGCTTCTGTCAGTGATGCGGAGAAGGAACAGATGTGCCGGTATCTGGAAGAGGCGGATATTCAGGTGAATTATCTGGACAGCGGTTTGACCTTTGATATTGTAATCACAGAAAGAAGCGGAGATGATTATTGCAAAGTTCGTATTGCCAATTATCATACCAATCTTGTTTTTATTGAGCATAATGGGATTAAAGAGTTAGACATTCCCGTGGAGGGAGAGACAGAGGAAGGGCTGACTGACAGAAGCTTTATGAATATGGAGGATATATGGGATTTTGCGGTCAACTGTGATGTAGAAGATATACGGGATATTTTGAATAGGCAGATTGTATGTAATGAAGCTATTTCTGCGGAAGGGCTTAGAGGTGCTTACGGGGCTAACATTGGTTCTGTTATGCTGGATGCATATGGAAAGGATGTCAGGAACCGTGCCTGTGCAAAAGCAGCGGCGGGCTCTGATGCCAGAATGAACGGATGTGAGATGCCGGTGGTGATCAATTCCGGTTCCGGAAATCAGGGAATTACCTGTTCTGTTCCGGTATTGGAGTATGCAGTCGAGCTTGGGGCAGATGAGGAGAAAAAGCTTCGTGCCCTTGCTCTTTCGAATCTGGTGGCAATACACCAGAAAACAGGAATCGGGCGTTTGTCTGCATTTTGCGGGGCAGTCTGTGCCGGAGCGGCAGCAGGTGCAGGAATTGCTTATTTGAAAGGAGGAGATTATAAGGCGGTAATTCATACGGTAGTAAATGCGTTGGCCATAGTTTCGGGTATGGTATGCGATGGTGCCAAGGCTTCCTGTGCAGCGAAGATTGCTTTTTCCGTAAACGCAGGGATTTTGGGGTACGAAATGTATGTACGGGGTCAGCAGTTTTATGGTGGAGATGGCCTGGTAACGAAGGGCGTGGATAATACCATTAAAAATATCGGGCGTTTGGGAAGAGATGGTATGCGCATGACCAATGACGAGATTATTAAGATTATGATAAAACAATAGAAAGAGGAATCAAAAACTATTGACAAATATCATCAAATATGTTATATTTTTAACAATACAAAAAGGGAGTAGCCAAACATCCTAAAAGATGGGTTTGAAAGCGTCAGTACGGTGCGATGTGCACCCGTATCAAATGAGATGGCGAGACTTATTGTGATTTCGGTCATGATAAGTCTTTTTTTACTTCTTCACAGGTGACGAAAGGAGGGAGTTTTATGACAGATGGTGAACCGCCGGGGCGGGAGGAAGATCAGTACGGGGGATTATAAAAAACAGGAACCGGTAAGTGGAGAAAACACTTTTATGTATGAAGGAGAATGGATATGAAGAATAGTATGATAGCTAATTTAACACCGATTTTAACCGTGTTTGTGATTGCAGCAGCTTTTGCAGCGGTTTTTCTGCTGGCTTCCAAACTGATGTATAAAAAAGCTGCCCCGAATGTAGCCATGATCGTGACGGGCCCCCGGGGATGCAGAACCGTGATTGGGAAGGGATGCTTTGTAATTCCTATTTTGCAGAGGGTGGACTATCTCTCCCTGGAAAATATTCAGTCGGATTTTACGTCCAGGGATGAGATTCCTACAAGGGATGCGATCAATATCATGGTAGATGCAGTGGCAAACGTATCGGTTTCCCAGGATCCGGCGCTTCTGAAGATTGCGGCTTCGAAATTTATCGGGTATAAACCGGAGCAGATTAAAGAAATCATTACCCCTGTGCTGGAAGGAAACATTCGTGAGATCATCTCTCAGACAACTTTAAAAGAACTGATCCAGGGAGACAAAAAAGCCTTTGCAGAAAAGGTGATCGGGAATGTAACGCCCAACTTAAGGGATATGGGATTGGATTTAACCACCTTTAATATCCAGAATTTTAAAGACCGCAACGGCGTGATCGATAACCTTGGTTTGGAAAATACCGTGCAGATCAGCAAGGACGCAGCAATTTCCAAGGCAAATGCAGAACGTGAAATTGCAGTGGCCAGGGCTGAGGCTTCCAGGGCTGCAAATGAGGCGCAGGTGACAGCTGACACGGAGATTGCCAAAAAGCAGAACGAACTGGATATCCAGAAGGCGGAGCTGAAGAAAGCTTCCGATATTAAAAAAGCGGAGGCAGATGCAGCCTACCAGATTCAGCAGGAGGAGCAGAGGAAGACGATTGAGATCACCACAGCCAATGCGAATCTGGCCCGCCAGGAAAAGGAGATCGAGCTGAAGGAGCGCGAGGTTGCAATTACGGAGCGTTCTCTGGAAGCAACGGTAAAGAAGCAGGCGGAAGCAACAAAGTATGCTGCGCAGCAGGAAGCAGATGCACGCCTTTATAAAACCCAGAAGGAATCAGAAGCAGAGCTTTATGAGCGCCAGAAACAGGCTGAGGCAGAGAAATTCGAGGCATTGCAGCGCGCGGAAGCCCAGAAGGCAATCGCAGAAGCTGAGAAATTTGCCAAAGAGCAGGAAGCGGAGGCTGTAAAAGCTGCCGGCCTGGCGGAAGCAGAAGCCATTGCTGCAAAAGGCCGGGCAGAAGCGGAAGCTATTCAGGCAAAAGCGCTGGCAGAGGCAGAAGGTATCTTGAAAAAAGCAGAAGCAATGAAGCAATACGGCGAAGCCGCGCAGATGGACATGCAGCTTAAGGCTCTGACGACCTATTTTGAACAGCTTCCGGCTATTGCAAAAGCAGCAGGAGAAGCCTATACCAATGTGGATTCCATTAAAATGTTCGGCGGTGATTCCGGACAGCTTACGGGGAACATTGTCAATACAGTAACACAGATTTCCGATGGATTGGGAGAATCCTTAGGGATTGATGTGAAGGCTTTGCTGGCAGGTTTTATGGGGGCATCCCTGAAAGGTGCCAATGAAGGGAAAGATATTACCGTAAATGTAAATACCAATGAAGATACAGATAAAAAGGATATGTGATTTTAAAAACAGGCCTCGGAGGTTCCATCCCTCCGGGGCCTGCTGCTGTCAGGAAGCCATGGCAGTATAATTTTATAAATCGCTATAGAAAATATATTCTCCAGCCGGATACCATTTTGTTTCGCCTGCAATGGTGATCTCAGCATCCACAGGTGTTGTGATATCATAACGCCAGCGATTGCCGTCTTTTCTCCAGGAGCTTGCAGCCTTTCCGTGACGTGTGTCAAGCTGTGCTGTCATAAAGTCCAGACGATCGTCCGGATGGGGCGCAATCCGGACTTTTTCATATCCGGGATAGTCTTCCATTGTCTGAATACCTGCGGAAACTGTGTAAACCCAGTCCAGAACAGAACCATATGCATAATGGTTGTAGGAATTCATGTCAGCGCTCCAGAAATTGCCGTCTTCCATAATTCCGTCCCAATGCTCCCAAATCGTGGTGGCACCTTTGGTGACAGGGTAAAGCCAGGAGGGATACTCTGTTCTGAGCAGCAGATCATAGGCAAGTTTTATATAGCCATAGCTGCTCAATACATGAAGCAGGTACGGTGTTCCTACAAAGCCTGTCTGCAGTTTGGTACCGCAGGACATCACCATATCAGCCAATTGACGGGCTGTGGCTGCCGGGTCCGGTGCAAGGTGAAAATAAACTGCAACAGCACATTCTGTCTGTGTATGATATTCTGTAAAAGTACTGCGGAAGGTATTTACGATCTGGCGGTATAAGGATTCATAGTATGCCACATCTTTTCCGAGCACCGTCCCTGCTTTGATCGTCAATGCAGTGGAATATGCGTAAAAGGCGGATGCAATGAAATCCTCACTGCTGGAACCTTTGTAGCTTCCTACAGGCGCATCCAGGCCGAGCCAGTCGCCGAAATGCTCCCCGCCGGTCCAGAGATAAGGTGTTGTTGTGGCAGAGGTAATGTAGCCTACCCATTTTTGCATACAATCCCACTGGTTTTCCAGTATCTGCTTATTTCCGTAAGCAAGATAAATTTCCCATGGGCAGATTGCTGCGGCGTCTCCCCATGCAGCACTGGCGTCAGGCGCCTGAAGGAGGTCCGGGATAACGTGGCCTACGCGGCCGTCTTCATGCTGGTCTGCAGCCATATCGGCAAGCCATTTGGTAAAGAATTTTTCCACATCATAGTTCAAAGCGGCTGTTTTGGTGAATACCTGTGCATCCCCTGTCCAGCCAAGGCGTTCGTCACGCTGGGGGCAGTCTGTGGGAACGTCAACAAAATTGCCTTTTTGTCCCCAGACGCAGTTGGAAAACAGCTTATTGAGAAGGGGATGGGAGCAGGATACGTATCCGGTCCGCTTCATCTGGGAATGGATGACAATTGCTGTAAAGTTCTCCGGTTTGGCATTTTGAGCGCCGCCAGGAAATTCATTGATCCGGATATACCGGAAACCATAAAATGTCAGTAAAGGATGCCATGTTTGTTCGCCGTCTTTGCAGGTATAATGATACTGACATTTGGCGGAACGGTAGTTTTCATTATAGAAATTGCCGTTTTTATCCATAACCTCTGCAAAGGAAAGGTCAACCACATCACTTGCACGCGCATTGACGGAAAGCTCCACGTAACCGGTGACCTCCTGACCGAAATCAATGACAATATCACCATCCGGTGTGGTGAACATTCCTGCGGCCTGGACTCTTTCCTGTTCTGTAACCTGGGGACCCTCCTGGGGAATCAGCGTATTTGCAGGTCCGTTAAAGGTACAGGCTGCATCTGACCGGGAACTTTTAAAGACTGCATCATAAACTTCTCCGTCGTAAATTTCGGAAAAACGTACAGGGCTCTCCTGCACAGTCCATGTTTCATCCGTAGAAATGGTTTCTGTGGTACCGTCAGGGTATTCAGCATTAAGACATGCGATCAGCCCTGCCGGATTTGCCTGGTAATGCTTTTGGCGATCAGATGACTGCCAGCCTACCAGGCGGCTTCTGTACCAGCCTTTCCCTACCAAAACCTGAATGGTGTTGTCTTTTTGAACAAGATCTGTAACATCATAGGTCTGGTACTGCAGACGGGTATCATAAGCGGTCCATCCCGGCGCAAGGATAAAATCACCGATGCGCTGCCCGTTCAGGGATGCTTCGTATACGCCAAGTGCGGTAATGGACAGAGTTACTTTTGACGGAGCCTTTTGAAAGGAAAAGGTTTTGGAAAATAAGGGAACAACATCGCCCGGGTCCTGGGGCGGCTTGATCCATTGACAATTCTTTATCATGTGCTACCTCCTGCATATGTATTTCAGTTTTGGTTGATAACTATTTTATCAGAATGTATAATGGTAAAAAAGAACTGTTATTTTACATAAAAGGTGGGGAAATTTAGCTATATGAAAGAGAAGAGTATCATTCGTTTGGGTCAGGCTGAACAGTGGGAAAAGGATAAGGTTGCTGTGTTCCTGGAATCGCAGGGGGATGTGGAAACACACGCCCACTCGTTTTTTGAACTGGCCTACATTACAGGAGGTACAGCAATCCATACTCTGAACGGAGTTACGGAGAATGCGAAAGAGGGAGATTATTTCCTTGTGGATTACGGAGGTGTCCATAGCTATACCTGCAGCAGAAATTTTACATTGATCAATTGTCTGTTTTACCCGGAAATTATTGATGAGACGCTGATTGGGTGCCGTTCTGCAGAAAATCTGCTGCAAATCTGTCTCATTCGTTATTACAGACAGTATCGGGGGCAAAGTATTGCAAATCGGACGTTTCATGATTCGGACGGAACCATAAAGAATCTTCTGATGGAGCTGCACAGGGAGTTTCGGGAGAAGAAAATGGGATATGAAGAAATGTTCCGATGTAAGCTTCTGGAAATCCTGATACAGATTATGCGTAATAATTTTACAGAGAATTGTGTTGATTTTTTCCAAAATACGGACAAGAGTGTGGTGGGGGAACTGATTGCTTATATTAATAAACACTATAAGGGAAAGGCATTGCTTAACAGATTCTGCCGGGAACATCATTACAGTGTGCCCTATATCAGCCGTGTTTTCCGTCAGGAGACAGGAACGCCGGCTTCTGAGTATCTTCGCAGGATACGGATGCAGAAGGCCTGCGAACTTCTTACAGGAAGTGATCTGCAGGTGCAGGAGATCGCAAGAAGCTGTGGGTATGAAGATATGGCTCATTTTCGAAAGGTTTTTTCTGAAATGTTTCATATGTCTCCAAGAGAGTATAAGAAATATAAAAAATAAACGAACCTGGTATTGCCTGATTTTGAATGGGGTTTTTATGAGTTTTGTGCTATAATATGTTTGTTGCTTATTTTTATCTTGTTTTAAAAATTATGGAATTATTCCGGATAAAGCAAAGTGAGGGAATATTATGCTTGAAAATAAACTGGGGCTTACAAGTTCTGCAGACCTTGCTCGTGAGGAAGAACGCATAAGCAAGAAAAAGGCCATGGAGCTGTTTGAAAAAGGCATTTTGGATAATCTTCCTGCCGGTAAATTTTCCGCACTGCAGGTAATTCATAAGTATCTTTTTGAGGATATTTATGATTATGCCGGTAAAATCCGTACGGTGAATATTGCAAAGGGCAGCTTCCGTTTTGCGCCGCTTATATATCTTGAAGCGGCACTTGAAAACATTGATAAAATGCCGCAGTCAAATTTTGATGAAATAGTAGAAAAATATGTGGAAATGAATATTGCGCATCCGTTCAGGGAGGGAAATGGCCGCAGTACCCGTATTTGGCTTGATCATGCTACTATTACGAAGGTTATACGACCTTTAAAACAGAAGAGCTGTAAGAGAGTAAAGAAAACAGACACCACCACTTTGGATGATGTCTGTTTTTGCTACTTCAGCGTATCCAGGTACTCTTCGTAGCAGAGACCTTTTTCGTGGATTTCCAGTGCTGTTCTGTAGCCTACATAGCGGTAGTGCCATGGCTCATAATAGATTCCCGTGATTTCCCGTTTGTCATTGGGATAGCGCAGGATAAAGCCATATTTGTAGGAATTTTCCATGAGCCATTTCTGCTCAGGAGTTTCCTCCTGCTTTTGGTCTAAAATCTGATAGGAGGAAGAAACAAGGTCTACGGCCAATCCGGTCTGATGCTCGCTTGTGCCCGGGACGGCAACCCATTTGCCTGCTTCGGATTCTGCATTCTCCTGGGTGTAGCCCTGGGATAAATATTCGTTGACTTTATTGGCATATAATGTCTGCTGCTTTTCCATGGTCCTGTAGGAGGAACAGATCATGGGGGAAAGGCCCTGGGCGCGGGCATCCGCCAGCATTCGCTCTAAGGAATTTGCAATCCGCACATCAACGGAATGGCCGTTTTCGATAGTCTCAAGTTCTGCGGTAAATCCTTCAGGCAATGCATTCCAGGGATTGACAAGAATCAGGTTCCAGTCCTTAGGCAAAACCGGCGGCGCAGGTGTGGCGGTTGGCGTAATCCTGGGAGTGGCTGTGGGTGTTTCCGGGGAGGGCGTAACGGATACAGCGGGAACCTTTGTTGTATCCGGTGCTTTTTTTGTGCCTTTGGGGAGCGTGCTGTCGTTTTTTTGTACATTGGCAGTCCGGGTATTGGGAGTTGTGTTCGCTTCCACATTCTGGTGCTGCAGGTCATAATAAGCAGAGCCTGCTGCAGCTGCAATGCCAATAAACAGGATTCCGGCAAAGATTTTTATTTTGAGATTAAGCTGCCGCCATCGTCTGTTTTTATGATGAGGACTTCGGGAAGGAGGAGGGGTCTCATTGCCGGAGGAATAGATGAGAGTCAGCTCTTCCTCGTCTAAATGATCTTCCAGTATTTTTGCAAGAGCTTTTTCTTCTTCTGTGGTCATTGATCGTCTCCTTTGGTAAAGCTGCATGAATCGATGTATTAGAGGTCTGCCCTGGGGCAGAAAGTTTTTTTGCAAACATAGACAGTATAACATAAAAATGGTGCGCTGACCAGAAATTTAATGGCCGGCACACCAGAAGACCGTTGAATTAAAGTTTTATGAGTCGGCTGTTGTTAAAATCAGCTTCGTCTGGTATAGTGAGGAAAGAAAAAACGGAAATAAAAAAATAGAATCCTTGTGAATGGATTATATCCGGTGAATCGTATTATAGGTGAAGCTGTATATAACTACATTGAATTAAGGAGGATCAACTAATGAAAGGAACAATGAAAAAAGCAGTGGCAGGTGTTTTAGCAGCGGCAATGGTGTTTGGAGGATCAACAGGAGTACTTGCGGCAGGAAGGGGCTGCAGAAGAAACTCCGGCTGTGGAGCCGGGGGCAGCAATTATACAGGAACCTGCAGCTGGTTTGGTGAGGATGGAGACAGGAATTTTGTTTCTGAGGGATGCAGCTGGCTTGATGAAGACGGAGACGGAATCTGTGATCACTGCGGCAAAGAGAAGGAGGACTGCGCTTCCGGGGTGGGACATAGAGTAGAGTTTGAGGACAAGGACGGAGACGGTGTCTGTGATTATCGTCCTGAAAGAGACACTGCCGGAGCAGGCCGTGGGTGTCGGGGAAGACGAAGAAGATAAGCAGGTGACAATGTAATGCGGAGCGAACAAGAGGTAAACAGGGCAATTGAACAATATTCCAATACGATTCGGCGTCTTTGCATGATACATTTGAAGAATTATGCCGATACTGAGGATATCTTTCAGACGGTTTTTCTGAAATATGCACTCAGTTCCATTTCCTTTGAAAGTAGCGAGCATGAAAAGGCATGGTTTATCCGTGTGACCATAAATGCCTGCAAAGACCTGCTGAAAAGCTTTTTCCGAAGCAGAGTAACATCACTGGATGAAATTATGGAGCTGCCGGCGGAAGTTCCGAAGGATTACAGAGATGTTTTGGAGGCTGTAATGTCACTCCCGCAGAAATATAGGGATGTGATTTACCTGCACTATTATGAAGATTATACGGCTCCGCAAATCGGCCGGATTTTGGGCAAAAATGTAAATACGATTTATACGCTTATAAATCGTTCGAAACAGATGCTTCGGGAAAAGCTGGGGGGTGACGGATATGAAGGATAAGCTTAGAGAAGCTTTTGACCAGGTGCAGGCAGATGAGGAACTGAAGAATCGTACCAAGACATTTATTTTTCAAAAAACAAATGGATATACCCAGAGGAGGGTATCGGCCTATGGCCGTTTGGTTCCGGTGCTTCTGTGTTTGCTGTTCCTTTTTGCCGGCGGGCATTGGCTCTATTTTACTCCTACAGTGGAAATCAGTATTGATATTAATCCGTCAATAGAGCTGGGAATCAACCGGTTCGACAGGATTATTTCCGTGAAGGGATACAACAGGGACGGGGAGAAACTGACGGATTCTCTTAACATAAAGCATATGAACTATGCAGAGGCGGTAAATGAGATCCTGCAAAATGAGAAGATTGCGGATTTGCTGGGAAACGATGAAATTATGTCAATTGGCGTGATCGGAAAAGAAGGTGCCCAGTCCACAGCAATTCTTTCCAAGATAGAATCCTGCACAGCAGGAGAAAAGAATACCTATTGTTACTATGCACATGCAGAGGAGACAGAAGCTGCACATGAGATGGGACTTTCCTGCGGGAAGTACAGAGCGTTACTTGAACTGAAGGAGTTTGATCCGGATGTTACTGCCGAAGAGATTCGGGACATGACAATGAGGGAAATCAGGAACAGGATAAATGAGCTTTCCGGTGATGATGGGGGCGGGAAGGATACCAAAGGAGCAGACGCCTGCGGAGAAAAAGCCGGAGGAAAAAAAGGCTGCGGAGTAAATTCCTGCGGAAAAAATGTCGGTGGGGAATCCGCCAAAGGGAAAAATACCGGCAGAAATAATACGGAACAGGGACACCATGGCGCAAATGAAAATATAGAAGGACATAAGCATAGAAATGGAAGAGAATAAGGGCAGCCGCCGGAGATGATTTCCGGCGGCTGTTTGTAGTGGTGCACATCTTTTGGGAGCGTGAAGGGATTGGGGGTAAACAGTAACTGTCAGGCACATATTACAGGAGAATATCCAGCGGAAGGGCTTGCGGGAAAAATGACGGGATGCTATAATGGGAACACTGAACACAGGTACGTAAATCTGACAATAGCATCCGGAGGAAATTTTATGATTTTATTAGGAAAAAAGCAGACCTTAACAGTAGTAAAAACTGTGGAGTTTGGAATATACCTGGCTGAGGGAGCGAATGCTCCGGCTGAGGAGCGCGTGCTCCTTCCAGGCAGGCAGGTTCCTCAGGGAACAAAAGAGGGAGACCGTCTGGAAGTCTTTATTTATAAAGACTCCAAGGACAGAATGATCGCAACCACAAACGAACCCAGGTTCCAGCTTGGCCAGACAGCCCTTTTGAAAGTGAAGCAGGTGACGAAGATAGGTGCGTTCCTGGACTGGGGACTGGAAAAGGACCTGCTTCTTCCTTATCATGAGCAGGTAACCCGTGTACGGGAGGGGGAAGAGTGCCTTGTGGCTCTTTATGTAGATAAGAGCAGCCGCCTTTGTGCAACCATGAAGGTCTATCCCTATCTTTCCACCAGAACTCCTTACGGAATCGGCGACGAGGTAAAAGGACGGGTTTACCAGATCAGTGAAAAGTTCGGAGTGTTTGTCGCAGTAGACGATAAATATTCAGCCCTCATCCCCGCCCGGGAAGCTCAGGGAAAATATCGCCCGGGAACCATCCTTGACCTCCGGGTAACGGAAGTGAAGGAGGACGGCAAGATGAATGTTTCCGACCGTCAAAAAGCCTATATCCAGATAGACGAGGACGCGGAAAATGTCCTTGGCGTGATCGAAGAATTTGCCGGTGTTCTTCCATTTGATGATAAAGCTTCCCCCCAGGTGATTCAGCGGGAATTCGGCCTCAGCAAAAATGCCTTTAAACGTGCAGTAGGCCATCTTTTAAAAGAAGGAAAAATTGAAATAAAAGACCGCCGTATTTACAAAAAATAAAGACAGACTATGTTTTTTTATAAAATAGGAGAAAAGCTGTGAACTTTACACACTTACATGTCCATACAGAATACAGTCTTCTGGATGGCTCCAATAAAATAAAAGAATATGTATCCAGGGTAAAAGAACTTGGCATGGACAGCGCTGCCATTACAGATCACGGGGTCATGTACGGAGTCATTGATTTTTACCGCGCAGCCAGAGAAGCGGGAATTAACCCTATTCTCGGATGTGAGGTTTATGTTGCTCCGGGCTCCCGTTTTGACAGAGAAATCGGCTCCGGCGATGACCGATATTACCATCTTGTTCTTCTTGCAGAGAATAATCAGGGCTACAGCAATCTGATGAAGATCGTATCCAAGGGCTTTGTGGAAGGCTTTTATTATAAACCCCGTGTGGATATGGAACTTCTGGAGCGTTACCATGAGGGGATTATTGCACTGAGTGCCTGCCTTGCCGGTGAAGTGGCGAAATATCTCACCAGGGGCATGTATGAGGACGCGAAAGCCGCAGCCCTTAAGTATCAGGATATTTTTGGCAAAGGAAACTTCTTCCTGGAATTACAGGATCACGGTATTCCGGAGCAGCAGAACGTGAACCAGCAGCTTCTCCGCATGCATCAGGAAACCGGTATTGACCTTGTGGCTACCAATGATGTGCACTATACATATGCAGAGGACGAAAAGCCCCATGACATTCTTCTCTGCCTGCAGACCGGAAAGAAGCTTGCAGATGAGGACCGTATGCGTTACGAAGGGGGCCAGTATTACGTAAAATCCCGGGAAGAGATGGAGGCTCTTTTCCCTTATGCACCGGAAGCACTGGAAAATACGTATAAGATCGGTCAGCGCTGCCACGTGGAAATTGAATTCGGTGTAACAAAGCTTCCAAAATACGACGTACCGGACGGGTACACTTCCTGGGAGTATTTGAATAAACTATGTTTTGAGGGACTGGAGAAATTATACCACCCTGTAACAGAGAGCCTTAGAGAACGTCTGGAGTACGAGCTTTCCACCATTAAAAACATGGGTTATGTGGATTACTTCCTTATTGTATGGGATTTTATCAAGTATGCCAGGGATAATGATATTATGGTTGGACCGGGCCGAGGCTCCGCTGCAGGAAGCCTGGTATCCTATACTCTTGGAATTACCCAGCTTGATCCCATGAAATATGATCTGCTGTTTGAGCGTTTCCTGAACCCTGAGCGAGTATCCATGCCGGATATTGATGTTGATTTCTGTTTCGAGCGGCGCCAGGAAGTTATTGATTATGTAGTGCGCAAATACGGCAAGGACAGGGTGGTACAGATCGTCACCTTTGGTACTCTGGCTGCCCGGGGTGTGATCAGGGATGTAGGACGTGTTCTTGATATGCCTTATGCCCAGGTAGATACTATTGCCAAAATGATTCCCCAGGAACTGAATATTACCATTAATAAAGCACTTGAAATGAACCCGGAGCTTCGCAAAGCTTATGAGGAGCAGGAGGATATCCATTATCTCATTGATATGGCAAAACGCCTGGAGGGTCTGCCAAGGCATACTTCCATGCATGCCGCCGGAGTGGTCATCAGCCAGAAGGATGTAGATGAATATGTTCCTCTTTCCCGTGCACAGGACGGTTCCATTACTACCCAGTTTACCATGACTACCCTGGAGGAACTGGGACTTCTGAAAATGGATTTTCTGGGTCTGCGTACCCTTACGGTGATCCAGAATGCAGTGCGCCTCATTGAAAAAGACGCAGGCGTTCATCTGGAGATGCAGTTTATTGATTTTAATGACAAAAAAGTTCTGGATTCCCTTGGTACAGGGCGTTCCGACGGTGTGTTCCAGCTGGAAAGCGCGGGGATGAAGAATTTCATGAAGGAATTGAAGCCTCAGAGCCTGGAGGACGTGATTGCGGGAATTTCTCTTTACCGTCCCGGTCCTATGGATTTTATTCCGCAGTATATTCGGGGCAAAAACCGTCCGGATACCATCCGCTATGACTGCCCACAGCTGGAACCGATCCTGGCGCCCACCTACGGCTGCATTGTATACCAGGAGCAGGTTATGCAGATCGTGCGGAATCTGGCAGGTTATACTTTAGGACGGAGTGATCTGGTGCGCCGTGCCATGTCCAAGAAAAAAGCAGCCGTCATGGAGCGGGAACGCCAGAATTTTGTGTATGGAAATAAAGAGGAGGGGGTACCGGGCTGTATTGCCAACGGTATTCCGGAAAAAACGGCAAACAAGATTTATGATGATATGACAGACTTTGCCAAATATGCATTTAATAAGTCTCATGCAGCAGCATATGCGGTGGTTTCCTATCAGACTGCGTTTTTGAAATATTACTATCCGGTAGAGTTTATGGCTGCGCTTATGACTTCAGTGATTGAAATGCCCAGTAAGGTGGCTGAATACATTCTGGTCTGCCGCCAGATGGGGATTAAGATTCTTCCTCCTGATATCAACTGCGGGGAGTATGGTTTTTCCGTTGATAAGGGCTGTATCCGCTACGGGCTTTCTGCGATTAAAAGCGTGGGCCGCCCTGTGATCGAAGCACTGGTGAAGGAGAGAGAGGAACGGGGAATATATCGCTCTCTGAATGATTTTATTGAGCGTATGAACCAGACTGCAAATAAGCGTGCAATTGAGAATTTCATTAAATCCGGTGCGCTGGACTGTCTGGAAGGCAATCGGCGCCAGAAAATGGCTATTTATGCTCAGATCGTAGACAATCTCAACCAGGATAAAAAGCATTCCATGGCCGGGCAGCTGAGCTTATTTGATATTGTGGGCGAAGAGGATAAAAAGGACTTTGAAATCCGAATGCCCGAGCTGGAGGAATATGATAAAGAAGTGATTCTTGCTTTTGAAAAAGAAGTTCTGGGAATCTACTTAAGCGGACATCCGCTGGAGCGCTACAGAGAAGCCATGGAAAAAAATATTTCTGCCAGGTCCACGGATTTTCAGCAGGATGAGGAAACAGGATATCCTCATGTGGCAGACGGACAAAAGGTGATCATCGGAGGCATGATTACGGATAAAACCATTAAATATACAAAGAATAATAAGATTATGGCATTTCTCACAGTGGAAGACCTGGTGGGAACCGTGGAAGTGGTGGTATTCCCGAGAGATTACGAAAAATCCCAGTCCATGCTGAACGAAGAAGCCAAAGTATTTATTCAGGGCCGTGTTTCCGCAGAAGATGATAAAGCCAGCAAGCTGATCTTTGAAAAAATAAGATCCTTTGATGAGATTCCCAAAGAGATCTGGATCCAGTTCAGAGACAGAAATGAATATGCCGCAAGGGAACAGGAATTCCTGGAAGACATTCACAAATGCCCCGGGAACGACGGCGTGGTGATCTATCTAAAAGATGTAAAAGCCATGAAGAAGCTTCCGGCAGGTTTTCACGTCAGTATTCAGGACTCCTGGCTGGAGGAAATAAAGCAAAAATATGGAAATTCCAACGTTAAAGTTGTGGAAAGAGTATTGAAAAACTTCTGAAAATGCTTTACACTATATCCGAATATGTGTAGACCTTTTTTATTACTGTGGTTCACCTTTGGAACTGCTCATGAATAGAATCAGAAGATGGAGGAAAAGAATATGGCAGAAAATAAGATTAAGACCATTGGGGTTCTTACCAGCGGCGGCGATGCTCCTGGAATGAATGCTGCGATCCGTGCTGTTGTCAGAAGAGGGCTGAGCAGCGGTTTAAACGTAAAGGGCATTTTAAAGGGATATAATGGATTATTAAATGAAGAAATTATTGATATGACTGCCAAGGATGTATCAGATACCATTGAACGAGGCGGTACGATTCTATATACGGCACGCTGTGCAGAGTTCCGTACACCGGAAGGACAGCAGAGAGGTGCTGACATCTGTAAGAAGCATGGAATTGACGGGCTTGTGGTCATCGGCGGAGACGGTTCCTTTGCAGGTGCGCAGAAACTGGCGAACCTTGGAATCAATACCATCGGCGTACCGGGAACCATTGACCTGGACATTGCATGTACAGAGTATACCATCGGTTTTGACACTGCAGTTAATACTGCAATGGAGGCCATCGACAAAGTACGTGATACTTCTACCTCCCATGAAAGATGCAGTATTATCGAGGTTATGGGACGAGGCGCAGGTTATCTGGCACTGTGGTGCGGTATTGCCAACGGCGCTGAGGACGTCCTGATTCCTGAGAAATATGACTATGATGAACAGAAGCTGATCAACAATATTATTGACAGCCGTAAACAGGGCAAAAAACATCACATCATCATCAATGCGGAAGGTATCGGCCATTCTGAAGCGATGGCAAAACGTATTGAAGCTGCTACAGGGATTGAAACCCGTGCGACGATCCTGGGCCACATGCAGCGTGGAGGAAGCCCTACCTGTAAGGACAGAGTATATGCTTCCATGATGGGCGCTTTGGCAGTAGACCTTCTCTTACAGGGCAAATCCTGCCGTGTTGTCGGCTACCGCCACGGTGAGTTTGTTGACTTTGATATTAATGAAGCACTGGCAATGCAGAAACAGGTTTCCAGCTATCAGTGGGAGATCTGCCAGTCTCTTTCTCATAATTATAAAAAATAATGAGACAGAAAATCAGCAGATTACTGCGCAAAATGACAACAGCCCAGGTGATCGCATCGGGTTTTGCTGCGCTGATCCTGATAGGAGGGCTGCTTCTGTGGCTGCCGTTTAGTACCGTACCGGGAGAAAGCACTTCTTTTACAGATGCACTTTTTACAGCAACAACCTGCATATGTGTTACCGGGCTGGTAACCGTTACAACGGCGGTACACTGGACCATGGCGGGGAAAATAGTGATCCTGCTGCTGATTCAGATCGGCGGGATCGGGTTTATCGCCATTGCCAGTATTATATTTGTGTCTCTTCGCAGGAAAATTTCCATGCGCAACAGAAAGATGATACAGGAATCCTATAATCTGGATCAGATGTCCGGATTGGTGAAGCTGGTAAAAAGAGTGCTTGCCTGTGTATTTGGGGCAGAGGCCCTGGGTGCCGTGGGATATGGATTCCGGTTCATTCCCAGGTTCGGCGCAGCGGAGGGAATTTTTCAGTCGGTTTTTACCTCTGTGTCAGCTTTTTGTAATGCAGGGGTTGATATTCTGGGGGAAAACAGTCTCATGCCCTATGTGGCTGATCCTCTTGTAAACTTTGTTACGATTGGTTTGATCATATCTTCCGGACTTGGATTTATTGTCTGGTGGGATGTTGCGGATAAGATCAGGAAGGTCTGCCGCAGGGAGATTTCCGCACGCAGGATGCTGAAGCGCCTGCGCCTTCACAGCAAGCTGGTTCTCCTGACAACGGCGGTTCTTGTATTTGGTGGTGCTTTTTTGATCTTTATTTTTGAATATCATAATCCGGATACTATGGGAAATATGCCTTTGGGGCAGAAGCTGATGGCCTCTCTTTTTCAGTCTGTGACCACCAGAACCGCAGGCTTTCTGACTATTGATCAGGGAGCTTTGTCCGGAGCGTCGGTGTTGCTGTGCCTGTTTTTGATGTTTGTGGGAGGTTCTCCCATGGGAACTGCAGGCGGTATCAAAACGACGACACTGGCAGTGCTGGTCTTAAGCATTTATTCTAATGTAAGGGGCAAGGAAGACGTAGAATTCCGCAACAGGAGGATCAGAAGCCATTATATCCGCTCCGCAGTGGTTGTTATGGGAACAGGCCTTGGGGTGGTGCTGGCAATGAGTATGCTTTTGTCTGCGGTAATGCCGGAAAGATCCCTTGTGGATGTGGTGTACGAAGTTACGTCAGCTTTGGCTACAGTGGGTTTATCAAGAGGGTTGACCCCTGATCTGACAGCCATTGGCAAATGGCTTGTGATCGTTACAATGTATCTGGGAAGAATCGGTCCGCTCACCCTTGGGACGGCTGTTGTGGTCAGAGCGGTGAAACGATCCGAAAATACCCGTCTGGCAGCAGAAGATATTATGATCGGATAAAGCAGCAGACGCAGGGTGCAACATGCAGGGCACTGCGGATAGATAAGCGGGAGGAGTTATGAAAGATAAGTCATTTGCAGTCATTGGTCTGGGGCAGTTTGGCATGACCCTGGCAACTACGCTGGCAGAGAGCAACTTTGACGTGCTGGTGATTGATGATAAGGAAGAGAATATACAGGAGATTGCGGAAAAGGTTACCTACGCAGTGAAGGCGGATGTCCGGGAACCTGGCGTATTAAAGAATCTGGGGGTCCAGAATGTGGATGTGGCTGTGATTGCGGTTTCCGAAAATATAGAAGCCAGTATTACGGCAACGATGCAGGCGAAGGATCTGGGCGTGCCGTTTGTCATGTCTAAGGCGATGAACAGCCTGCACGGAAGGATTTTAAGCAAGATCGGTGCGGATGAGGTGATCTATCCGGAACAGTCCATGGGACTGCGTGTAGCCAAGAACCTGATGTCAGGAGGTTATCTGGATATTTTTGAGCTTTCTTCTGAAATCAGTCTTGCGGAGTTTAAGATTCCTGCGGACTGGGTGGGAAAGAGCCTGAGCTCACTTTCTGTCCGGGAGAAGCATAAAATCAATATTATCGGGATCAAACAGGGAGATGATGTCCGGGTGGAGTTTGGCCCGGAGGAGAGGCTTCCGGAGGGATGTACCCTGATCGCAGTTGGCAGGAACAGAGATCTGGATGAGAATCCGGCTTTTTGGCACAAGTAAATGCATTACAGCAGAGGTCAAAGGAATGATCACCAGTTTAAATAACGAACAGGTTAAAAATATTATACAGTTAAATCAAAAAACAAAAGCCCGCAGAAAGCAAGGGCTTTTTGTTGCTGAGGGGAGAAAAATGTTCGGGGAGGCTCCTAAGAACTGGATTTCCAGAGTTTATGTATCAGAGAGCCTGTCAGAGGATGAGGAACTGATGGCGCAGGTGCAGGAGCTCTCTTACGAGATCGTGGCAGATCCTGTTTTCCGTCAGATGAGCGATACCCAGACACCCCAGGGAATCCTGACGGTTTTGAGAACTCCTTCCTATACATTGGAGGAGATTCTTGGGAAAGAGCACCCGCTTCTCATGGTTCTGGAAGATCTGCAGGATCCGGGAAATGCAGGGACTATTTTCCGGACAGGAGAGGGCGCAGGCGTAGACGGCATTTTGCTTACCAGAACCTGCGTGGATGTGACCAACCCCAAAGTAATCCGTTCCACCATGGGTTCTATTTACAGAATGCCTTTTCTATATGTGGAAGATGTGGTATCATTAAAGGAAAGATTCCGGGTGGCTGATATCCGTACTTATGCAGCTCATTTGAAGGGTAAAAACTTCTATGACGGGGAAAGCTATCAGGGAGGAACCGCTTTTCTGATCGGGAATGAAGGAAACGGGCTGACAGAACGTGCAGCGGAGGCTGCAGACTGTCTGATACGAATCCCTATGTGCGGCAGGGTGGAATCTTTGAACGCTGCGATGGCAGCGGGTATCCTGATGTATGAAGCGGCGCGGCAGCGCCGGAAGTAAGGGAGGGCTTTCCTGAAAAAAATTTCACCGGAAGCCGTCGTACCTTGGAAAGGGGGAGTTTTATGGAAGCGTTCATATGGCTGGCAGTGGTGGCGGTATTGCTGGTTGTGGAAGCGGCAACTGCGGGCCTTACCACCATCTGGTTTGCAGGCGGGGCTCTGACTGCAGCGATCGCGTCATATTGCGGAGCAGGGGTACTTGTACAGTGGCTGCTGTTTTTATGCGTGTCGCTGGTGCTTTTGATCTTCACAAGACCAATGGCTGTAAGGTATATGAACAAAGGCACCACAAAGACAAATGCCGACAGCCTGATTGGCCGCAGAGCTGTAGTAATACAGGAAATCGACAATCTGGCGCAGACAGGGCAGGTAAAGATCAGCGACATTGAGTGGATGGCGCGTACAGCCCTGGAGGGGGAAAAAATTCCCGAAAAAGAAATTGTAGTGATCAAAGAGATTCAAGGCGTAAAACTGATTGTAGAAAAGGCTAAGGAGGATTAGACTATGGGGAGCATTTTATTTGTTATTGTTTTAATTGTACTTGTGCTGTTAGTGCTTTCATCCTGTATTAAGATCGTGCCGCAGGCGTATGCAGTAGTTCTGGAACGTCTGGGTGCATATCGTGCCACATGGAATACAGGTATCCATTTTAAATTTCCGTTTATTGAACGTGTGGCAAGAAAAGTGAATTTAAAAGAGCAGGTTGTGGATTTTCCGCCGCAGCCGGTAATTACGAAAGATAATGTAACCATGCAGATCGATACCGTTGTATTTTTTCAGATCACAGATCCTAAGCTCTATGCGTATGGGGTGGAAAATCCCATTATGGCGATTGAAAATCTTTCCGCTACGACTCTTCGTAATATTATCGGTGACATGGAACTGGACGAAACCCTCACTTCCCGTGAGGTGATCAACACCAAGATGCGTGCTTCCCTGGATGTGGCTACAGACCCGTGGGGCATTAAAGTAAATCGTGTGGAATTAAAGAACATCATTCCTCCTGCTGCAATTCAGGATGCCATGGAGAAACAGATGAAAGCAGAGCGTGAACGCCGTGAGGCAATTCTGATCGCAGAAGGTGAAAAGCGTTCCACGATTCTGGTTGCAGAAGGTAAGAAACAGTCTGCAATCCTGGATGCAGAGGCAGAAAAACAGGCTGCCATCCTTCGTGCCGAGGCTCAGAAAGAGCGTATGATCAAAGAGGCAGAAGGTCAGGCGGAAGCTGTTCTGAAGGTGCAGAATGCCAATGCGGAAGGTATCCGTATGATTAAAGATGCAGGCGCAGACCAGGCGGTTCTTACTTTAAAGAGTCTGGAAGCATTTGCCAGGGCTGCTGACGGAAAAGCAACCAAGCTGATCATCCCATCGGACATTCAGGGAATTGCAGGACTTGCTGCTTCTCTTAAGGAAATTGTTGCCGATGAGAAAAAAGGTGAGTAATCCATAATACAAAGTTTCGAGGCATTAGCGGTTCACGAGGAGGATATTATGATGAATTTAAAAGGACGGAATTTTCTGACGTTGAAGGATTTTACTCCGGAAGAGATTGTTTATCTTCTGGATCTTGCAGCAGACTTGAAGGCGAAGAAGAAGGCAGGAGAGCTGCATGAATATTTCAGAGGTAAAAATATCGCGCTGATTTTTGAAAAGACCAGTACCAGAACACGCTGTGCTTTTGAAGTGGCAGCACATGATCTGGGCATGGGAAGTACCTATCTGGATCCGAAAGGTTCCCAGATTGGCAAGAAAGAAAGTATTGCGGATACGGCCAGAGTTCTTGGAAGAATGTTTGACGGCATTGAATACAGGGGCTTTGGACAGGAAATCGTGGAGGAGCTTGCCAAATATGCAGAAGTACCTGTCTGGAACGGTCTGACCAATGAGTATCATCCTACCCAGATGCTGGCGGATATGCTGACCATCCGTGAGCATTTCGGCTATCTGAAGGGAATTAAACTGGTTTATATGGGAGACGCCCGTTATAATATGGGCAATTCCCTGATGATTACCTGCGCAAAGCTTGGAATGCATTTTGTTGCCTGCACTACAGAGAAATATTTCCCGGATGCAGAGCTGGTGGCACAGTGCAGGGAGTGGGCAGAAGCGTCCGGCGGAACCATCACCCTTACAGAGGATGCGATGGCAGGAACCAGGAATGCGGATGTGGTTTATACAGACGTCTGGGTATCTATGGGCGAGCCGGATGAAGTTTGGGAAGAAAGAATCCGTGAGCTGACTTCCTATAAGGTGACAAAGGAAATTATGAATAACGCAGGAGAAAAGGCAATCTTCCTTCATTGTCTGCCTGCTTTCCATGATCTGAAAACAGGAATCGGCAAAGAAATGGGAGAGCGTTTTCAGCTTACAGAAATGGAAGTTACGGATGAAGTATTTGAGTCTGAACAGTCTAAGGTGTTTGATGAGGCCGAGAACCGCATGCATACCATTAAGGCTGTGATGGCGGCTACTTTAGGAGTGCCGGAGAAATAATGGCAGAGACAATGTTTGATCAAACAACAATTTTACATGCAGTACATACAAAATGGGCGGGTAAAACCGTCCATTTTGCAGAAGAAGTGGATTCTACCAATGAGTGGGCCAAGCGGCTGAGTAGGGAGGGGGAAGTCCACGGCGCATTGGCTGTTGCTGAGTTTCAGTCCGCAGGGAAAGGGCGCCTTGGGAGAAAGTGGACTGCTCCTGTGGGCAGCTCTGTGATGATGAGCATTCTCCTTAGGCCGGATTTTGAACCCCGGCTTGCCCCGATGCTGACCATTGTGATGGGGCTTTCCGCAGCGCAGGCAGTAGAACGGATGGGGATAAAGGCTTGTATTAAATGGCCCAATGACGTGGTGGTTTCCAGGAAGAAGATCTGCGGCATCCTCACGGAGATGAGTGTAAAAGAGGGGAAAATCGATTATGTGGTGATCGGATGCGGGATTAATGTAAATCTCGAAGCCCTGCCGGAGGATATTGCGGATAAAGCCACATCTCTCTGTCTGGAAACAGGGAAGACCTATGACAGAAATAAAGTGCTGGCTAAAGTGCTGGAATGTTTTGAAGGCAATTATGAACAGTTCGAAAAGACGAAAGACCTGACTCTTTTGCAGGAGGACTATAACCGGATGCTGGCAAACTACGGGCAGACGGTGAGAGTTTTAGATCCTTTAGGAGCCTATGAGGGAATTGCCTATGGAATTAACATAAGCGGCGAGCTTCTGGTGGAGAAAGCAGACGGAGAAAGGGTCTGTGTAGGAGCCGGAGAGGTCTCTGTCAGGGGGCTGTATAGTTATGTGTGAATAGAACGGAGGAACTTATGTACCAGGAAAACGTTGTGCTTTGCGGTGCAAGCGCTTATGAACAGAAATATTATTTTAATCATGATTTTGACTCCCTGCCGGAGCATGTGAAGCAGGAGCTGCAGATTCTCTGCGTACTGTATACAGAGGATATCGGCGGGATCCTGACCCTGGAATTTGATGAGGACGGGCAGCTTCAGTTTAAGACAGAGGCATTGGACAGTGACGGATTTTATGATGATATCGGAAGCGTGTTGAAAATCAAGCAGATTCAGACAGAAAAAAGAGAACTGTTGGAATCTCTTGAGGTTTATTACCGGGTATTTTTCCTGGGAGATGTTCCGGAGGAAGAATTGCAGAAGAAAGCGGACAGTGAGGAATAAGCCATGCAGATGCAGTGGAAAATCGGAAATGTACAGATGGAGAACCCTTTTGTTCTGGCACCTATGGCAGGGGTGACGGATCTGCCTTTCCGAAAGTTATGTAAGGAACAGGGGGCAGGGCTGATCTGCATGGAAATGGTCAGCGCCAAGGCCATTTCCTTTCATAATAAAAATACGGAGGCGCTGATGGAGATTGCCCCATGTGAGCACCCGGTATCCATGCAGCTTTTTGGCAGTGAGCCGGAGCTGATGGCCAGGGTCGCCGCAGAGATTGAAGAGCGTCCCTTTGACATTTTGGATATCAATATGGGGTGTCCCGTTCCGAAGGTGGTGAACAACGGAGAGGGATCAGCTCTCCTAAAAAGTCCGGACCTGATAGGGCGGATCGTATCTTCTGTTTCCCATGCAGTGAGAAAACCTGTGACCGTAAAGGTTCGCATTGGCTTCGAAGGGTATCCCGTGGATATTGTGGAAATTGCGAAAGTGATAGAAGATTCCGGGGCAGCAGCCATCGCAGTGCATGGAAGGACACGGCAGCAATATTATTCCGGATGTGCAGACTGGGATGCTATCCGCAGGGTGAAGGAAGCAGTGTCCATTCCGGTGATCGGCAACGGGGATGTGGATTCCCCTTTAAAGGCTGAAGCAATGCTAAAAGAAACCGGATGCGATGCAGTTATGATCGGACGTGCAGTCCGGGGAAATCCCTGGATTTTTCGCGAAATGAACCATTACTTTGAGACCGGAGAGCTTCTTCTAAGACCTTCCGGGGAAGAAATCCGGGAAATGATTCTTTGCCATGCAAGGATGCAGATCGAATTAAAAGGAGAATTTACCGGAATCCGTGAGATGCGGAAACATGTTGCCTGGTACACGGCAGGAATGCGCCACAGCGCAGGGCTTCGAAGAGAATCCAATCATATAGCAAGCTATGAGGAACTGGAAGGACTGCTTGGGAGACAGGGGTGATTTCATCTCTTCGCTTTAAAGTATAAAGCATATGCTTCCTCCATTTCGATAGCAGATATAAGTTCTTCTATTTCCCAGGCTGCAATATCCTGAATAAAAAGAGTTGCTTTTTTTTACGGGACATAATTTCGTTGTATATTGCTGTCCGTGATATCCAAAGTTTACAAAATACATTTTGTTTTTTTATATGAACAGTTCCCTGAGTATGGTATTTCTCTGATGTCACAGTCATATCACTACAGCAAAGGGTATATAGTTGATTCATAGACAAATTCAAACATTCTGCCAGAGAGAATAATATTCCGGCTTTCACATTTTTTATATCCACTTTCTGGTTGACAATATCAGTTAATGTGCTGTAAGGGATGCCGCTGATTTTACTCAGTTTTGTATACACTTATTTTTTGCTCTGTCAGATATGCTTTCAGCATTTTTATCACCGCTCATCTAATATACCGCTGTACCGGTATATTATACAAGTGATATATTTTTTTGATGTTTTGACGATAAAAAACGGATATGCTATAATACTCCTTGCACAAAAGGAGGGAATGCTTATGTATCAGGTTGCCATCTGTGATGATGAACCACACGCTGCAGAACAAAACGAAACCATGCTCTGCCATATTCTGGAGGCAAGAAACCTCCGGCGGGATGTTGATTATTCCATCCATTGCTTTTCCTCATCCGCATCGCTGCTGGCACAGATGGAAAGACACCCATCCGCTTTTCATCTTCTTCTGCTGGATATTGAACTGGAGAACGAGAACGGTCTCTCCCTCGCTGCACACCTGCGGGAAAACGGCTCGGACTGCTCCATTATTTATATCACCGCTTATCGGGATTATGTTTTTGACTGCTTTGACACCCGGCCGCTTCACTACCTGCTCAAGCCGGTAGATCCGGAAAAGCTGGCAGGCGTGATTGACCGGGATTTGCGGGATAATTACCATCCGGAACAGATTGATTTTCTGGTGGATGGCTGCTGGCGATCTGTGAATGCCCGGGACATCCTCTATGCAGAAGCTACCAGTCATAAATCTGCCATCTACCTGCAAGGGGGAGAGGTACTGTATATCAACCAGAATTTTTCCGACCTGCTTCCCCGCCTGAATGGGCAAAAGTTCTGCCGAAGCCATTTCAGCATTCTTGTGAACCTGGAACATATCTACCGCCTGAATGGCAGTACCCTTATTCTGGATAACGGCAGGGAGCTTCCTGTCAGCCGTTCCAGACAGAAGGAGCTCAAAAAACAGTATATTGCTTTTATCAAATAGAAAGCCAACCCTCACATACCGAAGGGTTGGCTTTTTTTCTTTATGCGGCCATAAGGGAGGCGCTGGCTCTGCGAAAAACTCTGTCATTTTTCCGGCATCTGCAAAGCAGTGGAGGCGGAAAAAAGCCCATCCGGGAATTCCAGCAGCAGCTCGCTTTGATACTTGTGTGCCACAGCCTGCACTGCTTTCAGGCCATAACCGTGAACCGTGGGATCCTCTTTTGTCGTGCGGCACAGGCCGGTTTCTTCATCATACTTTACAGGACCAAATCGTGGATTTTCTATGCCGATATACAAATGCGCTTTCCGAACGTGTATGCTGATCCGCAGCCATTTCTCCACTCCCTCCGAAGCCAGAGCATTGGCATCCAGGGCGTTCTGCAGAAGATTTGTCAAAACGGTACAAAGTTCCGTATCCGGAAACGGAAGCGTTTCCGGTGCACTCACCTCATACTCTGCTTTGACTCCCAGTTTCTCAGCGCGGGCAAGAAAGATGGTCAGAACTGTATTGATTACCGGATGTGCAACGTATGTCGTGACAGGAATTGCCTCCACGTCAGCCAGCAGGCCCTCCAGATAGTTTTCCAGACTGTCCCATTCTTCCGCCTGGCACAGCTTTTGCAGGACAGTATAATGGTTCACGGTTTCATGACGCATTCTGCGGAGGGCTTCGTCACTTTCCCATACCACCGCAAGCTGTTCCTGGGCCATACTTTCCCGTGCAGACAGCGCCTGTATCTGAGCTTTCCGTGCCGTCATAGAACGAAGCTGGGACAGTACGCTTACCAGAAAGCATAGCAGGAACAGAAGGGTACTCCACCAGTATAGTGGATAATCCGGCCGATGTGCAATGATTTGTTCCATGAGAAACTGCACATAAGAAAACAATTCGCCGCTGCACAGCCGGGAAAACAGACACGCCGCCCCGACTGCGGCTGCAGAGAGTATTAATCCTCGCAGAAACAGTTGGAATACCTGATTTTTATCCCGGTATTCCAATATGGAGCACACCAAAAGCGCCGCCACAGTAAAATAGAATACTTCCCCAATCCGGGACGCGATCATAGAGAAAGCGGGAACCATTGTCTGAAATCCGGCAACCACAAAATAAATCAGTGCAGGAAGGACTGCGAAAGGCAGAAACAGTTTCCTGTATTTTTTCATGTATGACAATAAAAAGAACGGAGGAAGGGCGAACAATGCCGCCCTGGACAAGGAAAGCCCCAGGCCGTAGATTTTTGGGGAAAGGATACCTCCGAGTCTGCTCTCCGCGTGGAAATAGAACATCTGGCTCAAGGCTATCAAACTAAGCAGCAGAACCGGCCAGGCACAGTTTCCCTCCGTCAATCCATAGAAAAACAGTCCAAGGGCAAGCAACGATACTACGCAAAAGGCTGCAGCCTGGAGTGCGCTTTTCGCAGTATTGGCCCGGACGTTTTCTTTCATGATACCACTGTCCGTGAGATACAAAACCGGGAGCGTCTCCCCTGCAGTTTTTGACATCTCCAAAGTAACTGTTTTTCCGGCACAGTCCCTGGGCAGCATAAAGAAAATGCTTCCCAACGCTGTTCCGTCCCATGCTTCCAGACGGCCTATGCGATCTTTATCCAAAAACACATCCCCCTCACCTGTACCCGTGTGATTGATCATCAGCATAGGATACCACTGGCTGTCCCATTCAGGAAGCATTGCTGTCAGCGTAAGTGTACCTTCATAAGCATCGCTCTCATAAAACGTCATTACATTGCCGTTGACACTGGTTTTTAGCCACAGGTGCGTTCTGCGGGGGGTAACCTCCGATGTCAGAATGGCCATCAGTGCAATGATGCAGACCATGAATGCTGCTGCGGCCAGCCATCCGGGTATTGTCTCTTTTTGTTTCCCAGGCATTCAATCCCCTGCCTTTCATAAATTTTTTGCTATTAGCGTAACGGGTAAAATGACTTGTGTCAAGAAGCAGAAACTGCAAAGTAGGTAAAAAAACTGCAAAGCAGGAAAGCCCTCTTGTTATTCCATTCGGTTTTGAGTATTGTGAAGTAGCAATATAACTGAAAGAATAATCAAAATCCAGGAGGAATATGATGAAAAAAATGAAGAAAACGACAGCGGCCTGTTTATCTGCTGCTTTGCTGCGGCCGAGTCGTATGAGGCGGTGAAGATGCCGTTTTCACTGCGCAAGGACGCTGATGAGGCTTCGACCGGCTGTGAACTTGGATATTCTGCTGATATTTTTTGCCTGGCAAAAAGAATGTATAGGTAAAAATGTACAATTTTGAAACGAAAAAACCAGGAAAATATACAAGGTAACGAACGAAAAATTACTTGAATATTGTTTTTGGTTGTTATATCATGAAAATAAGAAACTGTTTGAGAAAAGTTTTTTTAATGAAACCTTATTTCATATGTGACTATGCAAATCGTATCATAATTCAGTAAAGGAGGATATTATGAAAAAAGGGATTCTGGAAAGTCAGAAACTAAAAGGATGCCGCAGAGTTATGGCATTGGTTCTGGCCTCCGCCATGATTTTCTCATCGTCCGGAGTTCAGACGATGGCACAGGAGGAAGCAATAGAAGCAGCGGCAGAAGCACAGGCGGCAGCGGAAGCAGAAGCGGCACGCCAGGCGGCAGAGGCACAGGCGGCAGTGGAAGCGGAAGCGGCACGTCAGGCGGCAGAGGCACAGGCGGCAGCGGAAGCGGAAGCGGCACGTCAGGCGGCAGAGGCACAGGCAGCGGCAGATGCACAAGCGGCACGTCAGGCAGCAGAAGCACAGGCAGCGGCAGACGCAGAAGCGGCACGCCAGGCAGCAGAGGCGCAGGCTGCGGCAGACGCGGAAGCAGCACGTCAGGCAGCAGAGACCCAGGCAGCAGCAGACGCGGAAGCGGCACGCCAGGCAGCAGAAGCTCAGGCGGCAGAGAACAGGGAGTCCGGCACGGAGAATACAGAGTCATCCGGCTCTAAAGAGACAAATGAACAGGTAAATGACGGCAGGCTTGTTTTAAAACTGAAAGCAGCAGGCACGTCTGAGGATGGCTATGCAAAACTGAAAGCAGAATATACTTTGAGCCAGGAAAGCCAGTTCGCCAGCGTAGATGCAAGAATCTATGTGAATAATGAGAATGCAGCATATCCGCAGTTTGACAACCAGGGAAATTATACGGATCCGGCAAGCGGAAGGCATTTTGTCTTATGGAAAGATGAGAACGGAGCAACTTATATTGGCTATACCCTGAAACCAGGCGAGAGCTTCCAGCAGGAATTCCTGGTTGCAGATCTGAGCGTTGCAGCAGGAGAATCCTCTTCCTTTACTGCCCGGATTTATGCAATTGGCGCAATTCCCAAGAACAGCACGGTTCAGGAGAGTGAAGTATCTTTGAGTTATGCAGTACCGGCTGAAGAAACGGTTGGGGATGAAAATTCGGAAGCAGGAGAAGAGACAGCTGGGGAGACTTCAGAGGAAGAAGGAGCTGAGCCAGAAGAGGAAACTCCGAGTGAAGAGGGAGCTGAGCCAGAAGAGGAAACTCCGAGTGAAGAAGGAACTGAGCCAGAAGAGGAAACTCCGAGTGAAGAAGGATCCGGGCCAGAAGAGGAAACTCCGAGCGAAGAAGGAACTGAGTCAGAAGATGTTCCGGAGGAAGAGGAAACGGACGTTGTATACGGAACAGAGTTCTCGTATTCTGATGGAAATGTAATGGTAACGGCAGTAGCATCACCGGAGGCAAAGATCCCAGCAAACGCTGAACTAAGAGCGGATGCAATTCCGGCGGAAAGTGCTGTATTTGAAAATGCAGTTAATCAGGCGGAAAGCCAGCTTGGTACTCCGGAAAATTACGTGGCAGAGTATGTCTTCTACGACATTTACTTTATGGTAGATGGACAGAAAATCGAGCCGGAAGACGGTACTGTTAGCGTAACGATTGAATTTGTAACACCAATATTTGCAGAGTCAAAAGAAGTGGCTGAAGATTATTCTGCAATACATATCACGGAAAGCAATGATGTTGAGGTTGTCACGGACAGCGTATCTGTGAATGAAAACGGAGCGGTAGAAGCGTTGGGTTTTACTACAGATAGTTTCTCTCCTTTTGGTGTGAGAAGATTGCTGGCAGACCCAGAGGCAGTGCCGTATGCTGGGGATGAGACTCCACTGTCTATCAATGATAACTGTACTTTTTCTTATTCTATTAAGATTAATGATAAAAACTATTATGGAACTCCTGTAGAGCGTGGCTCTAAGGTTACGGTTGAGGTTAAGTATGCTTTTGATGATACTGGTGTGAAACCCAAACCGTGGGTAAAATATGATAAAGGTACTAATGAGATTACTGAGTCTGGAAATCTGAGATGGATATATGATATACAAGATGTAAGTAATATCTTTGCAAATGCCGGAATTGCTATGTCTGATTTGGAATCCAGCGGAACTATTCTGGATAAGGATAATAAATCTGCAGGAACATACACAGTAAATGGTACACAGGTTACTTTTGAATATGATCCTGAGTGGGTGAGGACACACTCCAATAATATAAGCGGAACGTTTCGTATAAGTGGTACCATTGACGAAAAGCAGACAGAAGACGATGGCGAGATTAGATTGCCATTGGGTGATTATGGCATTACTATTAAGCTGGAAAACGGTGACCTGAAGCTTGAGAAAAGCTATACGGTAGATACGGATGGAAATCTGGTATTTACTATCGTGATTAAAGCAGAAAAAACAGTATTAAAGAATATTGCTATTACGGATACTATGACCGGGGATCTGCAGTTTATATGGAATAGTTTTACGGCTCAAGATTCTAAAGGAGCTCCTGTTGCGTTAGAAATACAGCAGACAGAAGATAATCCGCAGAAGATTATAATTAAACTTCCTGAAACCTTTGATAATAATGTCCCGTTCAATCCGATTGAGCCAGGAAATGATGTGACGATTACCTATAAAGTTAATCCCAAAAAGGCTGATGGAACTGTGGGGCAAGGAACTAATACCGCGACCGGAACCGGAACCGGGCCTGGTACTGGAGAAGGAACCGGCACTGGAACCGGAGAAATTGATGTTAATCCGAGTGAGGATTATACGCTTACAAAGTCTGGCGAGCCTTTGGAGAATAATATTCTTAAATATACGATTAAGGTAAATGAACTTGGGCAGAAGCTCAATAACGGCGATCCCCTGACCTTAACGGACTGGCTTGATAAAGATAAAGTGCTGTATAATTTTGGAACTGCGAGCATCGTAGATAAAAATGGAAAGCCTGTGGAGGATGCATCCATTCAGTATAGGGATGGCGTGCTTATCTTTACATTGCCGGATGAGATGGCAATAACGGTTTCTTATACGGTTACAGTTCTGGGAGATAGTAATACAACAGTTTCGGTTACGAATAAGGCAGAGCTTACGGGTGGCTGGGACGCAGAGACAACGGATGAGGTCTTTATCAAATCTTCTACAGCAACCATAACCGGTGAGAGTGGTACTGTGAGACTTACGAAGATTGGTGCGTATTCGATATCTACAGAGACAGGTACAGCGATTCCCAGATTACAGGGTGCAGTATTTGAACTGCATGATGGTATAGACGATCATCTTGTAGAAACAGCTACAACGGATGAGAGTGGTTCTTTGACCTTCGGAGAGACGAAGCATTTAGACTTGAATCATCTTTATTATTTCATAGAGATAGAAGCCCCTAAGGCAGGGGTTGGCAATAATCCGAGAGATTATATTCTTGATGGCACACGCCGATATTTTTATATTAATGTGTTCGGACTGAATGATGCTGAAAAAGCAACAGCAGAAAGATTGATAAATGAAGGCTACACAGTAGTGCCGGTTTCTGACGGTGGAAGTCTTGAACCAATCAACAACTATCGTGTTCCAGATCCTGTAGAGATACCGCTGAAGGCAATCAAATGGTTAGACGGAGCTGCTACAGATACAACGTTTAGTTTCCTGAGAAAGTTTGTCGGATATGAGCCGAAAACGACAGGATCGAATCCGAAGCCATATGTTCCGGAAGAAGGATATAATATAGAAAGTGAGTATCCAGAATATTCTAAGGAAAATGGCGCTGACGGAACGATAGATTTTGGAACGCTTAAATTTAAATATGAAGGAACCTATACGTTTGCGATTGAAGAAACAGCAAAAGAAGGAAATTATTTCTTCGATGGAAGAAAATACAACATTGTTTTTACTGTGGAAAGAAGCAGTACACATGGAAACCTCGTAATTTCTTCTGTAAAAGTAAATAATAGGGATATGGGAGAAACCAGAGACCTTGAAAAGCTTGCAGAACAAATTAAAGATAATGTTGTTTTCAAGAATGCAACAAAAACAGGTTTCAGCCTGACGAAGAACACGAAGACATCCGTATCAAAGGATGAAGTATTTACATTTGATGTAAGCATTGCAGACATTACAAGCAGTATCAACTTTGATTGGAACAGTGTGACATGGACGAATGCTAAGTCAGTTGTGAAGCAGGATAATTCTACAGTAAGGGTTCAACTTGAGCTGGCTGTGGGCACACAGGCAAAAACCGTAAGCTGCGATGGAATTCCGGCAGGTTCAAAGATTACGGTACAGGAAATCGATCTTCCAAATGGATGGACAATTGTAGAAAATGAAAGTGCACTGGAAATTAGTAAAGCTGCAATCAACAAAAACAGTAATGTTCTGACTGTCACAAATGAGTACAGCGCTGAGGGTTCCTGGAAACCATCAGCTAAGAAGGCGTTCAATCGTCCGTACAAAAACAACGAGACGTTTACGTATGAGATTAGTGAAACAACGGAAGACAGCAAGCCAATTGCATACGGAACGAGTGGAGCAGATGGAATCGTACACTTTGTTGCAGATGGTAATTCAAGTAACGAGGAGTTCCGGAAAAAATATACGGAAGAAGGCACATATACTTACTTTATTAAAGAGACCAAAGAAACGGACAGCACTATCATCTACGATGAAGCGGTGTACAAAGTTGTTGTGACGGTTACGGATAATGACCATGACGGTAACTTGTATGTAACAGAAGCACGTTATAAAAAGGAAAAAGCTTCCGGTGAGTATGCAGAGTATCATGGTGAAGTTGCATTTCAGAATACGTATACCGGAACAATAGAATGGGCGCCGACAGCTACAAAGACTCTGGAAAAAATCGACCGTGATGGAGAGACATTTACTTTTAATCTCTATGAGGGCGATTATACGCAGAGAGACGTATCAGGTGTTAAACCTGTGAGGACAGGAACCAACAAAGCGGGTTCAGCAGTTACGTTTGATGATAGGATTACGTATAATACATCAGACCTTAAACTTGTTGATGAGAAGGGGGACTCAGTTAAGAACACCTATATCTACACCTTGATGGAGAATGCCGGCAGCCATGCTCATATGAAATACGATGATACCAGATATAAAATCAAAGTTCAGGTATTTTATAATCAGCAGTCGGGCAGTCTGGAAATAACAGAGACATACGAAAAGTATGTTAATGGCGAAAAGGTTCCAGAGAATCCGACAGGTGCAGGATTTGTAAACAAATACGAAGGAAGCACAGCGTGGACTCCTGAGGCTAATAAGGTATTGACAGGCCGAGACATTACGGAAGGAGAGTTTACCTATACCGTAATCGAGACCAATGAAAATTGGCAGGAACTTGAAAATGGAAACAGTACGGCCGGATACGTGAAAGCCGGGACAGAAGGAAATGACACAGAAATTGTGTTTGATTCAATTTCCTATGATCAGAAAGACCTCGGCACGAACGGTGAATCTGTGACGTATTATTATGTTATCAAAGAGGATAAGGCAGGTACGACTGAGAATGGTGTTACCTACGATTCTGCAATATATAAGGTAAAGGTTTCTGTCGGAAAGGATACAAATGGAAATCTTGCAGCAACTCCGGAATATCTGGAAATTACGGATACTGTTCCCACATTTGAGAACAGTTATGCGGCATCGGGAGACTGGAGTCCGAATGTAACCAAGACGTTGACCGGACGTGACTTTAACGCTGATGAAAAGTTCACCTTTGAGATCAGAGAAGGAAATAATGTAGTAGCGACAGGTACTGCTGCAGCCAATGGAAAAGTTACTTTTGACCCGGAAAAAATTGCGTATACTACAGATGCAAGTAAAATAGATACAGATAACCCGGATCTTGCTAAAAGAGTCTATTCAGTGGGAGAACATACTTATACGATCCATGAAGTACGTCCTAAGGATGAAGACAATCAGGAAGTGACTCAGAAGGATGGCATTACCTATCCGGCGGATCAGACGGTAACGGTAACAGTAGCGGATAAGGATACGAATAAAGATGGAGTTCTGATTGTAAACGCAAGTGATGAAGGGACACCTTCTGAGTTTGTAAATGCATACCATTCAGATGCGTTCTGGGTTCCGAATGTAGCCAAGACGCTGACGGGCCGTGATTTTAATTCTGGTGAAGAATTTACCTTTGAGGTCAGAGAGGGCGATGCTGTTGTGGCAACAGGTACTACAACAGGTACTTCAAAAGCAACAGAAGAGGGCTGCGAAAAGGCAGTTACTTTTACACCGGAACAGATTACGTATACGACTGACGAGGAACAGGTAGACCATACGAATGGGGTCTATCTGGCGAGTGAAGACGAATCCGAAACACATACCTATACGATCCATGAGGTAAGGCCTACAGATGAAAGCGGTACGGAAGTGGAGCAGAAGGATGGTATTACTTATCCGGCGGATCAGACGGTAAAGGTGACAACGAGCTATGATAAGCAAACTGGAAAGTTGACAGTAACGGCAGACGATACTGGTAAACCTTCTGTGTTTGTGAATCAGTATGAAGCTAAGAAAGAATGGGCACCGGAAGTGACGAAAACACTGGTAGGCCGTGACTTCTTAGTTGGTGAGAGCTTTACTTTCCAAGTGAGACATCAGGGGACGAATGAGATTGTTTCTACTGGCACAGTTACCGGAGGCAAAGATGGTATACCGAAAGCTATTGAATTTACGGATATCGTATATACTCAGAAGGATATCGGTAAGACCTATATATATGAAATTACCGAGGAAATAGGCGGCGGATATTTGCAGTATTCAAAGACTGTGATTTCTGCAGCTGTACAGATTACGGATGCAGGAAATGGAAAACTGGATGTGACTGCAACATATTCTACGGAGGATGTGAACTTTACCAATATTTATAATGCTCGCGGTTCATGGATACCGGAAGCAGAAAAAGTCTTTGATGGGGAATATAATGGCCGCAGATTCTACTATGATGTAGTAGAAGGCGAGGGCGATGCCTGCAAGGTAGTTTCAACAGGCTACAATACTGCGGATGGGAAGATTACTTTTATGCCGATTTATTATCTTGAAAATGAGGCTGGACGTCATACATATATCATCAAAGAGGTTGCATTCCCGGAGAGTGGTATAGCATATGATACAGCCGAGTTTAAGGTAGTAGTCGATGTTGCGGATGACGGCTCCGGAATGCTGATACCGACGGTAGTAGAAGAAGAAAGTCAGACAGCAAAGTTTGAGAATAAAGTAATCAAATTCAATGTAAACAAGGTAGAGCTTGGAAGCGGAAAAGAAGTGGCAGGAGCAGAACTGACCGTATTGGATAAGGACGGCAGGGTAGTCGACAAGTGGATATCCGAAGAGGGCAAGACACATGACTTCGGAGATAAACTGAAGGCAGGCGAGAGTTATACACTGAAAGAGACGGTAGCACCGGAAGGATATGCATACACTACAGACATTGAGTTTACAGTAAAAGCAGACGGAACGATCGAGACAACTGCAAATACTACAAAGGATGAGGACGGAAATGTAACTTATCTGGTAGAAGATGCAAAGCTGCACTTTAACGTAAACAAGGTAGAACTTGGAAACGGAAAAGAAGTGGCAGGAGCAGAACTGACCGTACTCGATAAGGATGGTAAGGTAGTCGATAAGTGGGTATCTGAAGAGGGCAAGACCCATGACTTCGGAGATAAACTGAAGGCAGGAGAGAGCTATACCCTGAAAGAGACGGTAGCACCGGAAGGATATGCATATACTACAGACATTGCGTTTACGGTAGGAGAAGACGGAAAGATTACCACAGACGCAAAGACTACCACCGATGCGGACGGAAACGTAACCTATCTGGTAGAGGACGCGAAGCTGCACTTCAATGTAAACAAGGTAGACCTTGGAAGCGGCGAGGAAGTTGCAGGAGCAGAACTGACAGTAGTCGATAAAGACGGGAATGTAATAGATAGCTGGGTATCTGAAGCAGGCAAACTCCATGACTTCGGAGATAAGCTGAAGGCAGGCGAGAGCTACACCCTGAAAGAGACGGTGGCTCCGAAAGAATATGCGTATACAAAAGACATTGCGTTTACGGTAGGAAAAGACGGAACCATCACAGCAGCTGCCAATACTACGACAGATGCCAACGGAAATATTGTTTACCTGGTAGAGGACGCGAAGCTGCATTTCTATGTGGATAAAGTAGAACTTGGAAGCGGAAAAGAAATCGCAGGAGCCGAGCTGGCATTACTTGACAAGGAAGGTAATTTAATAGATAAGTGGGTATCTGAAGAAGGTAAGACGCACGACGTTGGCGATAAGCTGGAGGCGGGCGAGAGCTACACTCTGAGGGAGACTGTGGCACCGGATGGGTATGTGTATACAACAGATATCGAGTTTACGGTAGAAAAAGACGGAACTATTACAACAACCGCAAATACTACGAAGGATGAGCACGGAAACGTAACCTGTCTGGTAGAGGATGCAAAGCTGCACTTTAACGTAAACAAGGTAGAACTTGGAAACGGAAAAGAAGTTGCAGGAGCAGAACTGACCGTACTCGATAAAGACGGGAATGTAGTAGATAAATGGGTATCCGAAGAAGGCAAGACACATGACTTCGGAGATAAACTGAAGGCAGGCGAGAGTTATACACTGAAAGAGACAGTAGCACCGGAAGGATATGCATACACTACAGATATTGAGTTTACGGTGGGAGAAGACGGAAAGATCACCACAGATGCGAAGACTACCACCGATGCGGACGGAAACGTAACTTATCTGGCGGAAGACGCGAAGCTGCACTTCAACGTAAACAAGGTAGAGCTTGGAAGCGGAAAAGAAGTTGCAGGAGCCGAGCTGACTGTATTTGACAAAGAAGGCAATGTAATAGATAAGTGGATCTCAGAAGAAGGAAAGACGCATGACTTCGGAGATAAGCTGAAGGCAGGCGAGAGTTATACTTTGAAAGAGACGGCAGCGCCTAAAGGATATGCTTATACAACGGATATTGCCTTTAAGGTAAATACAGACGGAACGAGCTGACCGTATTTGATAAAGAAGGTAATGTGGTAGATAAGTGGATCTCAGAAGAAGGCAAAACACATGACTTTGGCGATAAGCTGGAGGTAGGAGAGAGCTATACGCTGAAAGAGACGGTAGCGCCTGACGGATATGCCTATACAACGGATATTGCCTTTAAGGTAAATGAAGACGGAACAGTAGAATCCACAGCGAAGGCTGCAGCAGATGCCGATGGAAATATCGTATATCTGGTAGAGGATGCGAAGCTGCACTTTAACGTAAACAAGGTAGATCTTGTAACCGGAGAGGAAGT
>JAETNR010000034.1 GCA_021772055.1 Blautia sp.
TACAGCAGTAAATCAATCTGATGCATTTTATGTCAGAATAATTTATGCTGTACCTTATTTTAATTTGAAGGAAATATAGGTGTTTTAATATCATACAAAATGCTGAATAACACAATATTGGAATCAAGAATATGAGGAGACTGGCGGAGGAGAATAAAGGATTTTATGCCATCTTTTTAGGAAACCGTTATTTAATTGTCCGTAAAAAATTTGAAGAATACATTGACTCACTGGCAATCGGAGAGGAGGATACAGAATTATGAAAAGACCAACGGCAGAGCAGAAAGACATTCTAAACCAGGAGGAAGCAATTGTATACTTTGGACTCAGCAGAAGGAAATTTTACAAACTTCTGAAAGAGGACAAAGATATCCCGTTCATGGCATTGTACGGCAGCCGCAGACTAATTATCCGTACCGAGTTTGAAAAATATCTGGAAAAACATCCAGAGCTAAGGAGGAGAACATAAATGGCAAAAAGACCAGGCAACCGACGTGATTCCAAGCACCGGGTTCTCCGCCGGGGAGAATCCATCCGGGCTGATGGGAAATACCAGTTCAAATACCACATAGGCGGCAAACCGCACTTTGTGTACAGTTGGAGGCTGGAGCCTACGGATAAGCTGCCGCTGGGAAAGAAACCGTGCTTGTCGCTGCGAGAACTTGAAAAGCAGATTGGATATGATCTTGACTCACAGATAGACCCTGTTGGAAAGAACATAACAGTTGTAGAATTGGTGGAACGCTATCTTAGAACCAAAACGGGAGTAAGGGACAGTACACGAGCGGGCTACAGAACTGTACAACGTATTCTCGGCAAGGAGCCTTTTGGAGAAAAGAAAATATCCCAGGTAAAGGTATCCGATGCAAAGCTGTTTTTGATAAAGCTGCAGAGTGACGGCAGAGGATACAGTTCCATTCATTCCATTCGAGGCGTGCTGCGGCCTGCATTCCAGATGGCGGTGGATGACGATGTGCTGCACAAGAATCCATTTGGTTTTGAATTGGCTACGGTGATTGTCAACGACAGTGTGACCAGGGAGGCAATCAGCCGGGAGCAGATGCGGAAGTTCTTGAAATTTATCCATGATGATAATGTCTATTGCAAATATTATGAGGTGGTCTACATCCTGTTTCATACGGGAATGCGAATTTCTGAATTCTGCGGTTTGACGCTTAAGGACATTGATTTGGAGAACCGGATCATCAACATTGACCATCAGTTGCTCAGAACGTCAGAAATGAAGTATGTGATTGAAGCTACAAAGACAAATGCTGGAACGAGGAAGCTGCCCATGACGGAAGATGTGTTCCAGTGCTTTCAGGCAATCATTGAGGACAGGGAAAAACCGAGATTTGAAAAGATGGTGGATGGACATACCGCATTCCTTTTCACAGATAAGGATGGAATGCCCCTGGTGGCAATGCATTGGGAACATCGCTTCAACCACATGGTTAAACGGTACAATGATATTTTCCGGGTACAGATGCCGAACATCACACCCCACGTCTGCCGCCATACTTACTGCAGCAACATGGCGAAGTCCGGCATGAATCCAAAGACGTTTCAATACCTGATGGGGCATTCAGACATCGGCGTAACGCTGAATACCTACACGCATCTTGGCTTGGAGGATGCTGCGGACGAATTGAAGCGGATGGAGGAGCTGGCGGATGCCAGAAAGGAACTGGAAAAGGTCAAAGGCGAGAATCCGGTTTCACAGAAAATGTTCCGGGCAATTTAAATAGAAAGAACACATTGGCGCTCTGCTTCGGCAGGGCGTTTTTGTGTAGTTCCCACTCCCCAAAGCCTAGAATCTATGATAAAATATTACTCAAGTCATTTTGCGTTCCTACGGGAATATGCAGATGCGAAAGAATAAAATAATGTAAGGTAAGTGTGCAATATGGTTAATGCTTCTGAAGAAATTTTAAGTGCATTTGCCAAGCTGTATTTCTTTGAAGAATTAGTGCATGATAGTTTGCAGTTTACGCCAACAGAGAGTTGCGAAAAAGAAGTTGCTGATTTGTTGCTCAACTTGGGAGACGTTATCGTTGCAATTCAATTAAAATGGCGAAATGATAAGAGTGCAACGGATAGTGAAGCAAAGGAAATAAAGTGGCTTGGGAAAAAATGCAAAGATGCTAAAAGTCAGGTAAAAGAATCAATAGGATATATACGTAGCGGGACTCTTCCGGCATTTTCCAACGGAAGAAATCAAAGTATTAGCTTGAATTCTGATGCGAAAATTATTCCGTTGGTAATATTTATGAATAAAGGAATAAAGAAGTATGATCATGTTTTAAGAAAACATTCAGAGGATGGCATGGATATAAACTGTTTGTCTTTTGAAGATTTTCAAAAAATGTGTGAGGCTCTGATTACTCCCATTGAGATAGTGGAATACCTCGAATGGCGATTACAGTTCTATGAAAACAATGGACCAGTTGATTTTATGATGTATGAAGCTGCAGATGGAACAGTAACGTTTACAAAACCGAAAAACAATGAAGCATTGGCTTATCAGTTTCTTGCCGAAGAATATGGTATTCAACAATCGCAAGAATTGGAAATGTATATACAAGCATTCAGAGATTTTTTACACAGATTGCCAGAGCATACAGTGGTGAAATCGGAAGAGATTGCGGATTATGAAATGGTTCGCTTTTTTGCACATTTCAATAGGCAAGAAATCAAACCTTTCATTGAGCGACTTCATCTGGCAGTAGATAAGGCTTATAATGCAGAATATGGAATGATAGGGAGTCTGAGGAATGTTCTTCGGAAATATTTAGTAGTGTTCACTAGCTCAAAGTATGGCAATGGTTTTCCAATGGAATACCTTTTGGAGGTTGCGCCTAATGGGGACGAAGTTTTGAGATTACTTCAACTTGTTATTTATTGGGAGAATGATGTCGAATACCGAGTAGACTTCCATTTTTGTGATTTTACAAGAAAAGAACGAAATTTTTTAGGAGGAAAACGATGAAAGAACAAGAGATAATTATTGAGCCAAAAGTTGATAGTGCGCAAGAATTTATTGAGATTGCGATGGACTTTTCCAATCCTCTTGACTTAGTTCGAGAGGCTATTAGTAATGCTTTTGATGCACAAGCAAAAGAAATAATATTAGATTTTAGTGTGATACAAGAGTATGGTGAAAAAGTATTAAAAATTCAGATTATCGATGATGGTACTGGAATGGATATGGAGGGGTTGGTGTCATTTTTTGATTTAGGTAATTCGCTTCGTAGAAACGATGAAGATACCATAGGCGAAAAAGGGCATGGAACAAAAGTTTTCTTTAATAGTAGACGAATAGATGTTATTACTGCACGTGATGGGAAAAAGTATCATGCTGTAATGTTAAATCCAAGTAAAGAATTATTCGATAGAAGAATTCCAAAAGTAACAGTGACAACAGAAACTGTGGAAATTCAAGATCATGGTACGAGTATAACGATTCTCGGTTATAACAATGATCGTAGAGAAAAATTTACACATGATCAGCTAAGAGATTATATTTTATGGTTTACCAAATTCGGTTCTATAGAACGTGAATTTGGTAAAAATGATTACAAAGATGTTAAGATGAAATTTAAAGGAGTCGACAAAAAGGCATTAGAAGAATTATCTTTTGGTCATGTTTTTCCAGATGAAAGTTGTAGTGTATCAGATCTGTTTGAAAATCATCTTGTTGAAGCACCACAGTGGTATTGCAAAAAGATTATAAGGACAGGACGCTTAAAAAGCATGCCAGAAATAGAATTTAAGGCGGTGTTTTGCATTGAAGGAAATAAGATAAAGTATAGCTATAATAATATGTTGAGGAGGAAAGGAAAAGTAGCTCCAGAAGGCGCGTACACAGTCCAAGAGAGGTATGGTTTGTGGCTATGCAAAGACTTTATGCCAATTCAGAGAAAGAATGAATGGATTACATCCAAGGGGTCGGAATATACAAAGTTTCATGCATTTGTAAATTGTCAAGATTTAAGATTGACTGCCAATCGAGGTTCTATTGATAATACGCCGTCTGAAATATTGGAAGATTTAAAAAAAGCTGTTCAAGAAATCTACAATGAAATTATTCAGGGAGATGATTGGATTGACTTGGAATGGCTGGATTCTGAAGTCACAGCGTATAATACTGCAGAGAAAGAAAAAAAGGACTTTAAGCGTAGAATAGATAAGATTAATAGAAAAAGGACTGCGGATTATAATGGTATAAGATTAGTAGAACCTAATCTTGAAAGTGGTGTTTTTACCATTTTTATGCAACTAAGTACATATAATCCGGATATTTTTCCTTTTGTTCCACTTGATTATGATACACATTCGGGTATAGATGTTATTGTTAAAGAAAACGATAATTTACCGATAAAAACATCAAAGCTTTATTATGTAGAATTTAAGAATTATTTGTCGAAGGATTTTAACCATACTTTTGATAACTTGTATAGTATTGTATGTTGGGATATCAATCTTGCTGAAATTAAAAATAATGAAGAAGTTACTGATATTGCTAAACAACGCAGAATACTAAAGATTATTCCTCCGGAAAACACAGGCGATTATACAAGATATTATTTGGACTGCCCTAGAAGGGGAAGAAAAATTGAAGTTTTTGTTTTGAAATCATATTTAAAAGAAAAGTTAAATATAGAATTTTTACCAAGAACAGAAGATTCTAGTATTTAACAAAAACAGAGAATTAGGAAGACAATATTTTGATTTTTCTAAACAGAAAAATTACAAAATAGTTTTAATCTATATCTGTTACTATAGACTTATGCTAAAATATCGCAGTAGTAAAACACCCTCGTTCTTACTACGTTTTGACTACGTTTCATGTCCTCAACTTGCCCCGTTTTGCCGCATTTTGCTTATTCTGTGACAAATTTAACAATCTCAGAGCAAAAATTATAGTCGGCAAACTGCGGCAAATCGGGGCAGAATACGGCATTTCAGGAGGATTTTCGTTTATGATAAAAGTATTATTTGTCTGCCACGGCACTACCTTAGCAAAATTCTGAAAAACCTTGATTTTACAGTATATTTTTGAACCAGTAGGGATGTTTTACTAAGTTTTTACTAAAGAGGAATCCCTAGCACGAATTTAGAAAAGTAACATATAGTATGACCTTATTAATTGGTAGAACAATTGGTAAGGTCCTTTTTTATTTCAAGGAGGTTCAAAATGAAAAGTACAGCGTTAGGAGCAGAAAACATTATTTTTATCAGTGATGCACATGAAAAATTCTACTATGAAAAATTACAAGAAGTACGGTATCAGGATGTGTACCATAAGGCATTGTGTTATTGTCTGGGTATTAATGGAGATACCAGAAAAAATGCTGACAGAATTTATAATTTTAAAACGGGGTCTGTTAAAACGAAATGTTTACATGAAGGATGGCAGACAAGCGGTAGCTTAAAAGTGGTAAGGATGGCATTTAATCTGTACTGTAACAGCACGCCAAGCGTTTGGGATTATGAAGATGCAGAGGAACAGGTAAACGAGTGCAGACAGTATACAGTAGAGGATATCTTCTGCTGTGTATATGCACCATATTTTTGGCAGGCAATACAGATCCGTTATCCGGAATATGTAGTGTACAATCAAAAGTTACATGCCATGCTTGGAGGAATAGATTAATGCTGAAAGTGAGACTGATGGGAACAAAAAATGATATTGCATGGTTTCAGAAAATCCTGCAGCGTCATCCTAAAATTGAAGTTATGGAATTATCGGAACTTTATTCCAATAAAGGGACGAGCAAATATTATAGAGCTTATGCTGAAATTGAAAAAAGTAATGTAAATAAAAAATAGTAGAAAAACAGGAGAATTATATCATGTGCAAAATAATCGCAATCGCAAATCAAAAAGGTGGAGTAGCAAAGACTACAACCACTATTAATCTTGGAGTAGGACTGTCTAAGGTTGGAAAACGTGTAATGCTGATAGATGCTGATCCACAGGGACATTTGACAATGGGACTTGGTTTTCCAAAGAACTTAAGGGTAACATTGAAAACAATGATGGAAAATATCATTATGGGATTAGAATTTGATCCCAGGGAAGCAATTTTACACCATGAGGAAGGAATAGATGTAATTCCATCTAATAAACTTCTTTCGGGAATGGACATGTCATTATTTACGGTAGAGGACAGAGAAAAAGTCTTAAAAGAATATTTGGAACTTTTGGAAAATGATTATGACTATATTCTGATTGATTGTATGCCCTCATTGGGAATGATGACAATTAATGCGTTAAGTGCAGCTGATAGCGTTTTGATTCCGGTGCAGCCTCAATACTATGCGGCAGATGGCCTCATGGAATTACTGAAAGTTGTGAAAGGCATTCATCAGAGATTTAATCCTGATTTACAGATTGAAGGGATTCTGTTTACAATGGACAGCAGTCATTATAATAATTCAAAGAGAAATAAGCAGGCAGTACGAGATGCTTATGGAGCAGAGATTAGAATTTTTGATCAGACGATTCCAAGAACAGAGGCTCTTGCCGAAACTGCATCAGAAGGTGTCAGTATTTTTTCTTATTATGCAAAAGGAAAAGGTGCGTACAGTTATCAGGCACTTGTCCAGGAGGTGCTGAATCATGCGTAAACCTAAGAAAGAAATTCAGCTTACTTCTTATGATGAATTGCTTGGAATCAATGAAGCCGAACAGAATACTCTTAATCAGATTGTTGAAGTGCCATTAAATGAGTTACATCCTTTTAGAAATCATCCATTTCATGTAAATGATGATGAAAAAATGGCTGAAACAGTAGAAAGTATCAAGAATTATGGCATCTTAAATCCTGCATTGGTACGTCCTCGCGCAGAGGGCGGATATGAACTGATTGCTGGTCACAGGAGAAAACGTGGTTGCGAACTGGCTGGAAAAAGTAAAATGCCAGTACTCATACGGAACTATACCGATGATGAAGCCGTAATCGTTATGGTGGATTCTAATATACAGAGAGAAAATTTGCTTCCAAGCGAAAAGGCATATGCTTATAAGATGAAGATGGATGCAGTAAAACATCAAGGCATAAAAGAGGAAAACGCAGTTTCTGTTGACAGTGCAGATCTGGTTGGACAGACTGCAGGTGACAGTGGAAGAACCGTTCAGCGTTACATACGCTTGACCTGTCTTATTCCGGAATTGCTGAAATTGTTGGATGAAGGAAAGATTAATTTTACAGTAGGTGTTTCATTAACCTATTTATCAGAAATGGAGCAGATTTGGGTGAAAGACTGCATAGTGTCTGGAGCAAGCTCTGTTACAGGTTCAATGGCAACAAAACTGAAGCAATACAGCGATGAAGGTAATCTGACAGAATTAGCGGTACAGCTTATTCTGAATGAAAAGAAAACAGAGACAGGAAAAGTTACTTTAACTGAAAAGAAACTACGAAAGTATTTCCCAAAGGAATATAACAGAGAACAGATTGAACAGGTTATCTATGAACTGCTTGATAACTGGAAGAAAAGCCAATAACGAGGGAAGGAGGGAAAGCAAAATGGCAAAATCCGAAAGCACAAAAATAGAGTTTGGTTATTTTCACGATTATGAATCGGAACAGTTTGCTTTTTACCGTATTCCCAAAGTATTATTCACAGATGAATATTTCCGTAATCTGTCCAGTGATGCAAAGGTTCTTTATGGGCTGATGCTGGACAGAATGGCTTTGTCTATCAGAAATAATTGGGTGGACAATGAGGGGAAAGTTTATATCATATTTACATTGGAACAAGTGATGGAATATATGAATTGCGGAAAAGACAAAGGTGTGAAAATTCTTGCAGAATTAGATACTGATAAAGGAATTGGTTTGATTGAAAGAGTAAAGAGAGGATTGGGAAAACCAACAATTATTTATGTAAAGAGCTTTGTATATAGAAAAGAAAAAGTATTAGATTCAGCAGAGAATGATAACCGAAGTCAAGAAGTCGGAAAAGCCGAAGTCAAGAGTTCGGAAAAACCGAAGTCTGGAGTTCTGGAAAGTCGAAGTCAAGAGTTCGGAAAAACCGAAGTCTGGAAGTCGGAAAAATCGAAGTCAAGAGTTCGGAAAAACCGAAGTACAGAAGTCGGAAAAACCGACCCTAATAATACTAATTATAATTATACTGATATTAGTAATACTGACAGAAGTAATACTGATCTTATCAATCTTTCAGATTCTTCCGAACAGCAGTCAATGGATTTGATGGAAGAGATGGAGTTATTCCAGATGAATACTGCACTTGTAAAAAGAAATATTGAATATGACTGTCTTGTACAACGATGCAGACTAGGGGAACAGCAACAGTTGGATGAAATTGTGGCACTAATTGTGGAAACAATCAGCATAGAACGGGAGAATATTACGATCAGTGGAGTGAAATACCCATATCAGTTCGTAAAAAGCAGATTATTGTTGCTGGAAGAAAGCCACATAGAGTATGTACTTGACTGTCTGCATGAGAATACCAGGGAAGTAAAGAACATAAAAGCGTATTTGCTTACCTGTCTTATGAATTCAATAACGACAATAGGCAATTATTACCAGGCAAAAGTAAATCATGATATGTACGGAGGTGGCATATGAGAGGAAAAGAAATTATAACAAAATTGATAATTCCTGGTGCAATAGCTATGATTATCTGCTTAATTGTTCACCCTATGTGCATGAATGGTGAAATATTAGACTGGAGAAAATTATTGCTTTTTGTGGGAATACCTTTCGGAATCCAGAAAATGTTTTTGTTGGTCGTTCCAAGAAATGTGGGGACAGGGGAAATGCTTGGTTTGGTGGTACTTAAACTGATGGTAGGAAGTTTGATTGGAATAGGGGTTCTTGCCTGGAGATTATTAGCTGTAGCAGGCATTTTGCTAAAAAACGGCATTTCTGGAATTATATGGATCATAAAAAGACTGAAAGAAATGGTGATCAAAAATGAGCGAAAAGCAACTGGAAAAATTGTATTATAGCATTTATCCAATGAATCAATGTGAGACACAAAGTAAAAGTTATGAAGAGACAAAGGAACTGTGTGAAACATTAGAAAAGGAAATGATAAGTCTAATGAGTCCGGATCTGCAGGCAATGTTTGAGGATTACAAGGAATATACTTTAAATCTTAAACAAACAGAACAGAGAGACGCTTACATAGATGGATTAGCGTTTGGGATTCGCACAATTTCGGAAGCCTTTTTACATGAGAACAAAAATAGAATATGGTGATTGAAAAAGCAGTCTGTCAAGGCTGCTTTTTCTGTACCGCTTACATAGGAGGATGAGATGTGATTGATTTGATAATTATTATTATGGCAGGAATAGTGCTTTTGTTTTTGCTGTCTTGTTGCTTTATGGTTGCAAGGCTATTGGATGAGGAAATATCTATGTATGGATATGAAGGAAAAGAAAACTGGGAAAGGGAACAACTTCCCGACAAATTGTCGAGAAGTTCAACAGATGAAAGACATGGAGATAAATGAAAAGATTCGTTATTTTCGGAAACAGAGAGGGCTATCGCAGGAGCTGCTTGCAGAACGAACAGGAATTAATGTGAATACAATTCGGAAGTATGAAATAGGCATACGAAAGCCGAAAGTAGAACAATTAAAGAAAATTGCGGATGGACTTGAAATTAGTGTAATAGAATTTTTGGATATTGAAATAGAAAATGAAGCGGACTTAATTGCTATGCTGAAAAAAATTAGTCCGTTTTTTAAGTGGGACGGATTGCTTCATGTATTGGAGGGGGAAAAGTTTTTATGATTGGTGTAGGAAGTGCATTGATATCACTGTTTCTGGTTTTGGTTTGTTATTCATTAACACTGACAGCGAAAAGAGCAGATGAAAACTTATTGATGATCTGTGAACAGAATCAGAAAATTGAAGAAGAGAAAGGAAAGCAAGAAATGGAATCAAAGAGAGACATTTTGAGAGTGATTGAAAAAGAAATCAAAAAAGGAAGTGCGCCAGTTGCATTTGCGGGTTTGGGGTTTTCCGAGGAATGTTATCATTTGGTAGATAGTCAGGCTAAGATGAACCAACTTTTAGATTATTTTTTTCGCAATGAAGAATACGCAGCTTTGACAGATCGGCAGGTGAAAAGTAATATCTATGCAGAAATGGGCAAAAGGCTGAATTTCCGTAGTGCCAGATCTGATCGAGACAGAAAGAATATGGAGGTAGCGGCGAAACGATGGATTAAGAAAAAGCATCCAACATTTGATGGTGATGTATATGTCGAAAATATCCGGTGTTTTCTGGATATTTCCCAAGAAGAGTTAGAAAAACGTAAATGTACTGTTAATGAACAGGATATCGCAGCACTTATTTTCAGTCAGAAACATTTGGAAGCATTATATCTGCAATGCCTTATGCACAGACGAAATGCGATGCAAGAGGTCCCGGAATTGAAAGGTTTGTCAGAAACGTGCAACAGGATTTATAAATTGCAGGATGTAGATGTATTATTTCAGTGTTTACTGATGGATCAGATGGATTGGGAAGAAGGAAAGTTGTATGTGCAATTCAGTACTGTATATTTATTACTGAGTTTAAGAAATAAATGACAGAATAAGTATGATTGGTTATAATAAAATAAATTGAACAAATAAGTAGAGGGAGGGTCTGATGAATAAAGAAGATCATTTTATAGATACAGATAAATTGGGTGATGTGTTACTTGAGTTTTCAAAAAAAATAAGTCGTTTCTCACAAAATATACCAGATACTTTATTTGGAAGTTTGACAGAATTTTTAAAAAATATACCAGATGATGTTAAGAATACGCAACTTTTTGCAAACGTTCAAAAACTAAGTAATTATGATTTGAATTATGAAGATGTCTGGTGGTTGGTAGACAGTTATGGGCTTATTGATAAAGAAGATGCGGAAGAAGAACTTATGGAGTATTATGAGCAAGAAAATAAATTACATTGTTATATAAAAAGTATTATAAGCAATCCGTCCATAAGTGAACGTGAAAAATTAGTAATATTGTTATCACATATAGAACCGTTAATATATAATACTTTAAATTACACGAAACAGCCTTATTCAAAAGTGAAACAAATAGTAAAACGAATGTCTATAGATGAAAATGAGGGAATGTCTTCTGAGAGTGTGGGAAAACTTTACGTTATGGGAATTACATATGTAGTGTTTGCAAATACTGACGCTTATACCAAGGAAATTGATAAAAGAATTCCGTTTAGAAATAATATTCTGCATAATGGAATTGTTGAATATGGAACGGATGATATACATAGTGCATATGAGTTGTTAGTTGAGTTCATTTCAATGCTGGTATTCATAAAAAAACAGCTTATTAATGAAAAAACGAAATAGAGAATTTGTAGCCGGTTGGTCCATTTTATTAGAAATTGGAATCAGCCGGCTTTTTATATTTTAAAGAGTACTTCTCGACAATTTGTCGGGAAGTGGAAAGGAGCCAAATTCCAATGAAAATATATCTCCCCCATCTGTTAGTGCCACCGTAATTTGCTGATCAGAATCGAAAGGAGGCGTGCAAATTGCAGGAAGAAGTTACACAGAAAACAATCGCATTGTCGGTTAAAACTGCAAGAGTGACTGCCGACGTGTTAAAAAATATGTTGCGGAAGTATCTGTCAGGACAGAAGCAAAAGGGAAAGAATCCTTATAAGGTTGGAAAACAGTCATACAAAGAATTGAAAAGCCAGGGTTCTGGTTTATCCAATATTGAAATCACAGATGGAAATATCAAGTCCTTTGAGCGTGTGGCGAAAAAATACCGTTTAGATTTTGCCTTGAAAAAAGACAGTTCGACCAAGCCACCGACCTACTATGTGTTCTTTAAAGGGCAGGATACAGAAATGATGAATCTGGCATTTAAGAAATATTTGTGTGTCCAGATGAACAAAAAGGATAAGCCATCTATTATGGAAAAACTTATGCACTTTAAGGATGCTGTGTCTAAAGGAAAGAACAGAGAACGAGCAAGAGAACAGCAGAAAGACAGAGGGCAGAGTTTATGACGGAGAAAAAACAGCAGCATAAGAAGAAAAGAGGAAAAGTTCAGCATATCAGAGGCTCTCCGAAAAAGAGAAAAATATCTGGAAAAGCTGTTTTTTCCTCAGAGAGTATCCCAGGAAAAATGCTTGCAGATGTGAAAAATCTGATTACGGACAAGGTAAGTGAATTGAAGAGGGCAGATCAGAAAAAGCTGTTTTTAGCTAATTTCCCCTATCTGATGTTTGCCTATTTTTTCAATAAGATTGCCTGGTTGTATCGGGTAAACACCGGAGCAACTTCCTGGGATAAATTTATGAATACCATTACTTATTTTGAACTGGCATTTCAGAATCTCTGGCCAAGTTTGAATCATATAGATTTGTTGTGTGGAATCGCAGGCGGCGTGGCTGTAAAGCTTATTATTATTTACCGCACGAAAAATGCCAGGAAATATCGGCTGGGTGTGGAGTATGGTTCTGCCAGATGGGGAACAGAAAAAGATATACGACCATATGCTGATCCTGAATTTGAAAATAATATTATTCTCACAGAAACAGAGAGTCTTACTATGTCAAGCAGACCAAAGAATCCGAAATACGCCAGGAATAAAAACATTCTGGTAATTGGTGGTTCCGGTTCTGGAAAAACCAGATTTTTTGTAAAGCCTAACATTATGCAGATGCACAGCTCTTATGTGATTACTGATCCGAAGGGAACTGTGCTTCTGGAAGTTGGCAGTATGCTGGCAAAAGGCAGTCCGATGACGGATGAGAATGGAAAAATCGTGCGGGACAAAGAGGGAAAAGTTATATACGAACCGTATAAAATCAAAGTTTTGAATACAATTAACTTCAAAAAATCCATGCACTATAATCCATTTGTATATATCCGCAGTGAAAAAGATATTCTAAAACTGGTAACAACCATTATTGCTAACACCAAAGGTGAAGGGCAGCAATCGGGTGAGGATTTTTGGGTAAAGGCGGAAAAACTTTATTATTGTGCCCTGATCGGTTATATCTGGTATGAAGGTAGGGAAGAGGAAAAGAATTTCAATACTTTGCTTGCAATGATTAATGCGTCAGAAGCCAGGGAAGATGATGAGAATTTCAAGAATCCAGTAGATATGATGTTTGATGAACTGGAGCAGAAAGACCCGAACCATTTTGCGGTAAGGCAGTACAAAAAATACAAGCTGGCTGCCGGTAAGACAGCAAAATCTATTCTGATCAGTTGTGGTGCAAGACTCGCACCCTTTGATATTGCGGAACTGCGGGAGCTTATGAGTTATGACGAACTGGAACTGGATTTGGTCGGTGACAGGAAAACAGCATTGTTTGTTATTATTTCAGATACCGATGATACCTTTAATTTTATTGTTTCTATTATGTACACACAGCTTTTTAATCTGCTCTGTGACAGAGCTGATGATGTATATGGAGGTAGACTTCCAATTCATGTGAGGTGTCTCCTAGACGAGTTTGCGAACATCGGACAAATTCCAAAATTTGAAAAACTGATTGCTACGATTAGAAGCCGGGAAATCTCAGCTTCTATTATTTTGCAGTCAAAGTCTCAGCTTAAGGCAATTTATAAGGATAATGCTGATACCATCGAAGGGAACTGTGATACGACCTTATTCCTGGGTGGAAAGGAAAAAACGACATTAAAGGAAATAGCGGAGATCCTGGGAAAAGAAACCATAGATCTTTATAACACATCGGATACGAGAGGCAGTCAGCGGTCTTATGGAATGAACTACCAGAAAACAGGAAAGGAGTTGATGAGCCAGGATGAAATAGCAGTCATGGACGGGGGAAAATGTATTCTGCAGGTGAGAGGTGTCAGACCATTTTTCTCAAATAAATACGATATTTGCAAACATAAAAACTACAAATATCTGTCCGATTATGACAAAAAGAATACTTTTGATATTGAAAAATATCTGAGTACTAATCTGATACTAAAATCAGAGGATGAAGTGGAACTGTATCAGATGTAACTTCTCGACAAATTGTCGGGAAGTGGATTATGGGAGGAAATCATGAATAATTTGGAAAAAAGGAACAGTCGGTATCCATCGACGAAAATGAATATACCGACTGTACGTGTGAGGAATTTTCCAAGTAGAAAATCCTATGCTTAGTGTAGCACAAAAGGCAGGGTTTATATAGTGTTTTCTTCCCTTTCTGGAAAAAATCTAAGAAAGGACTGGAAAATGTAAGTTTTCCAAAGGTACACTTATGGCATTTTTTACAACGGCAATTACGACCTTAAAAACATTGGTTTGTGCGATCGGAGCCGGACTTGCAGCCTGGGGAGTGATCAATCTGCTGGAAGGATATGGAACGGACAATCCGGGTGCAAAGTCACAAGGAATAAAACAGTTGATGGCGGGCGGTGGCATCGTACTGATTGGAATAAATCTGATTCCACAGCTTGCAACTTTGTTTGGATAAATAAATGGGTGGAATAACCGAAAAAATAACAGAGTTCATAAAGGATCTGCTAACAGGCTGGATCACATCAAACCTGGATACCATGTTCACCGATGTAAATACCAAAGTAGAAACGATTGCTACAGAGGTTGGGAAAACACCCCAAAATTGGAACAGTGGCATTTTTTCCATGATAAAAAATCTGTCGGATAATGTCATTGTCCCCATTGCGGGGATGATTATTACATTTGTACTGTGTTATGAGCTGATTTCCATGATTATGGAAAAAAACAATATGCACGATACGGATACGTTTATGTTTTTCAAATACATTTTCAAGATGTGGGTAGCGGTATATCTGGTTACTCATACTTTTGATATTGCGATGGCAATTTTTGATGTAGCGAATCATGTGGTATCTAATGCTGGCGGTATGATAACCGGTTCTGCATCTATTGATGTTACAGAAGCATTGAAAACACTTCTTGAAACGCAGATTGAAGATATGGGAATCGGAGAATTACTGGGGCTTGGTCTGGAAACGATGCTGGTCAGTTTATGCCTAAAAATCATATCAGTCCTGATTACCGTCATTTTATATGGACGAATGATAGAAATATATCTTTATGTCTCTGTGGCACCTATTCCGTTTTCAACATTTACGAACAGGGAATGGGGAAGTATTGGAAATAATTACGTGAAGGCATTATTAGCGTTGGGATTCCAGGGATTTTTTATGATGGTATGTGTTGCGATTTATGCAGTTCTGGTAAATGCTATTACAGTTGCGGATAATCTTCATACAGCTATCTGGTCAGTTGCAGCATATACAGTTATTTTATGTTTCAGCCTGTTTAAGACCAGTTCCCTGGCAAAATCAATCTTCAATGCACATTAGGAGGAAACAAGAATATGGCATATGTTCCAGTGCCGAAAGATTTTTCAAAAATAAAGACAAAATTAGCACTGAATTTAACTAAAAGACAAATTATATGTTTTTCTCTGGCAGGAATTTGTGGGGTTCCGGTCTATTTGCTGACAAAAGCAGGACTGGGAACAGATGTGGCAGCAACGCTTATGATCATAGTGATGCTGCCATTTTTCTTTTTTGCAATGTATGAAAAGGATGGATTTCCAGCAGAGAAAATACTGCTTCACATTATCCGGCAGAAATTTTTAAGACCTGGAATCAGGGTCTATCGTTCAAAAAACTTATATGATCGGATTATAGAGTACGATAAATTAGAGAAAGAGGGTGCATGGCTTGAGAAAAAGGCAAAAGAAGCCAGGGAAGCGAGAAATCCGTTCCATTTCTTTAAAAAAGCAGACCGAAAAAAATAAGAAACAGAAAACCGGACTTACGAAAGAGGAAAAAAAGCGTCTGAAAGAACTTCGGATGATAAAAGCGGAGAATCAGAAGAAGAGGAAGCCTTTTACAGCGCAGGATACGATTCCATATAAGGAAATATATAAGGATGGTATCTGCAGAACGGATGATAACTATTATTCAAAAATGGTGCAGTTCTACGATATAAATTACCAGTTAGCGCAGAATGATGATAAAGCGGCTATTTTTGAGAACTATTGTGAGTTCCTAAATTCATTTGACAGCTCTGTTGAGGTACAAATTACATTTCTTAATCAACAGGTGAATTTTGATGAGTATGCAAAAAATATTGATATTCCAGAGCAGGATGACTGTTTCAATGATATCCGGAAAGAATATTCGGATATGTTGAAAATGCAGCTTTCCAAAGGAAATAACGGGCTTGTAAAAACAAAATATATCACATTTTCCATTAAAGCGGATAATCTGCGAAATGCAAAATCCAGGCTGGAGAGAATTGAAGCCAGTGTGTTGAATAATTTTAAGGTGATGGGAGCCATGGCAGAGCCTTTAAATGGAGTAGAACGTCTGAAAATTCTGCATGATGTGATGAATATGGACACAAAAGAATCTTTCCATTTCCATTATGGGATGGTTGCAAAAACAGGTCTGCAGACAAAAGACTTTATTGCACCTACCGGATTTGATTTTCGCAATGACAGCTATTTTCGGATGGGACAGACTTTTGGATGCGTGTCATATTTACAGATTACATCACCAGAACTTACGGATAAACTGCTGGCAGATCTGCTGGATCTGGAAGAGAATCTTATCATCAATATGCACTTGCGTCCCATTGATCCCAAGGCAGCTATTAAAAGTCTGAAAAGTACGCTGTCAAATATTCAGAAAATGAAAATTGAAGAACAGAAGAAAGCGGTCAGAAGCGGATATGATATGGATATTATTCCAACGGACATTTCTACATACGGAGAGGATGTGGAGGGATTGCTCAATGAAATCCAGTCCAGAAATGAGAAACTTTTTGAACTTACTTTTTTGCTGATGAATACAGCGGATAATAAGAGAAAACTGGACAATATTGTGTATCAGACGGCAGGAATTGCCCAGAAATATAATTGTAATATACGGAGACTTCAATATCAGCAGGAACAGGGACTTGTGGCATCACTGCCACTGGGAATGAACCAGACTGGAATACAGAGAATTATGACTACGACTTCTACAGCAATCTTTGTTCCGTTTACCACACAGGAACTTTTCCAAGGCGGTGAAGCTCTTTACTATGGCTTAAATGCACTGTCAAACAATCTCATTATGGTGGATCGGAAACGATTGAAAACACCTAACGGCCTGATTTTGGGTACTCCTGGTTCCGGTAAGAGTTTTGCAACGAAAAGAGAAATTCTCAATGTTTTCCTGATTACAGACGATGACATTATTATCTGTGACCCGGAGGGAGAATATTTTCCGCTGGTAAATGCCTTAAATGGTGAAGTTATTAAAATCAGTGCAAAAAGTAATGATTACATCAATCCTATGGAAGTGAACCTGGATGTTATTTATCATCCGGAGAAATACAGGATTAATGGCGATGTGGAGGATATTGATACCATTATTGCTGATAAAGCAGAGTTTATCACATCTTTCTGCGAGGTCATTATGAAGAAACCTCAAAATGCAGAATTAAATGGTGATGAGGTTTCCATGATTGACCTGTGTGTAAAAGACATTTATAAAAAATATCTTTACAATGATCCAAAACCGGAAAATATGCCGACTTTGCAGGATTTCTATGAACGTCTGAACTTTTATGCACCAGATAAACCAGCAGCACAGAACATTGCCAACAGTCTGCAGTTGTATGTAACAGGATCGCAGAATGTATTTAACCATCGAAGTAATGTCGATACGCAGAACAGAGTGGTATGCTTTGATATCCGGGAACTTGGAACCACATTACGAAAAGCAGGGATGTTGATTGTCCAGCATATGGTTTGGACAAGAGTATCACAGAACCGTAGTCGCAGGAAATCAACCCGTTATTATGTGGATGAATTTCACCTTTTGCTGAACCAGCCACAGACTGCTAATTATTCTATTGAAATGTGGAAGAGATTTCGTAAGTGGGGTGGAATCATTACAGGAATCAGCCAGAATGTAACAGATTTTCTTGGCTCTCTGGCAGTAGAAAGTATTGTGGGAAACAGTGATTTTATCCTGATGTTAAATCAGCACAGTGGGGATCAGAAGATCCTTGCGGAGAAATTGAATATTTCCAAACATCAGATTTCTTTTGTAAATAACAGTAATGCAGGAGAAGGGCTGCTTTTTTACGGAAATGTAATCATACCTTTTGCAGACAGATATCCGCAGGATACCAGAACCTATGCTTTGATGAGTACTAAACCGGATGAGATTCAGACTTAACGGACAAAAAAGCAGAGGTGAGGTACATTGGGAAAACAAAAATATACGGCGAAAGAGAAGAAAGTCAGCCGTATGACCAGAAATGGTCTGGTTGAGGAAAATCTTGCAACAAAGGAGACCAGAAAAGTTACAAACAGCGATCAGGAGTTGTCTTATAAACAGAAGGATGTAGAACAGGCATTTATTACTTCTGAAAAGAAGAAAAACTCTCATAAAAAAGCTGAAAAGAAACAATTTTCCGAAAAAGTTCAGGAGGGAAATCCTGCGAAAAAAGAAGAGGCTGCAAACAGTCCTCCGGGAAAACGAAAAACACAGGGACGGTACAGATACCGGGACAAGCCTGCAGGTGTATCTGTGGATTCAGCGGTAGAAATACGTGAGCGCAAAGAAAAACACAGGAGCCAGTATCAGCGACAGAAAAAGAAACAGCAGAGCCTGCAGTTTGGAAAACTGGAGACAGATGGAAGTCTGAAGAAAGAAAAGAAAACTTCGTCTGAAACAGATGGAGGATATTTTCAGGCAGAGAAGAATGATGTTTCTACAAATCGAAAAAAAAGAACGCAGAAATATAGCCGAAAAACAATAAAAACTTATCAGGAAGTGGATAAGGCTGCAAGAAAACAGGAAGCTGAAAGGCAGAACAAAATTCCGAAAGATTCTGTTTATATCAAGAAAACAAATGAGGAACAGAAAGCAAAGGTAAAGTATCATTTATATTTCGATAAAAAAACAGGGAAAACGGATGGTAAAAAGAAAACATTGTCTTCTGTTCCCCAAAAAGCATTAAAAAATGCAGTATATCAGAAAACAGGCGAGGAAGAGGAGGAAAACAGTGCTGTAGATGCAGCGCATAAGCTGGTGCGTTCGAGTGAGTGGATATTACAGGAACATAGCAGTCGAAATATCCGGAAGAATCGCAGTCAGATACATAAAGAAAACCGTTTAGAGCAAAAAGTCTGGAAGAGTGCAGCCAGGTATCAATATCAGAAATATCTGGAAGAACATCCAGAGATGCAGAAAAAGCTGATCAGAAAATTAATACAGAAGCAGAGGATTAAGCGAGAGTATCAGATGGCATACCGGGCTGGGAAGATTGCAAAAGAAACAAAAGACACCTCAATCCGGTCAGTAAATCTTGCTACTAAAATTGCAAGAAAGGCACAGGAAGTATTTGTAAGAAATGTAACTACTCTGATCTCATTGGGGTTGTTATTGATTTTGCTTCTTTCTGTAATGACAGGATTTGCTTCCTGTTCGGCTATGTTTTCTAATGGAATTTCTACGGTAATCGCTTCCAGTTACATTGCGGATCCGGACGAAATTGAAAAAGCAGAGTTGTATTATACGCAGTTGGAAGCCAGTCTTCAACAGAAAATAAACCAGATGGAAGCCCGGTATCCAGGAAAAGATGAATACAGATATAACATTGGTGAAATCGGCCATGATCCTCATACATTGATCAGTTATCTGACTGCCAGTTATGGGGATTTTAAGTTTGATGAGATAAAAGGAGAACTGGAAACAATTTTTTCTTTACAGTACGGAATCACCGTAGAGGAAAAAAGTGAAACCCGGCAGGAAACATCTACAATACAGGTAGGGCAGTCATTGGGAAATGTTGTGACCAGTGGATACTGTAATTGTCCCATCTGCTGTGGCGTGTGGAGTGGAGGACCTACTGCTTCAGGGGCAATGCCACAGGCTAATCATACGCTTGCGGTTGATGCTGCAAACCCATTTCTTCCAATGGGGACGAAAGTAGTGATGAATGGGATTGAGTACACCGTAGAAGATACTGGAAACTTTGCCCAGTATGGTGTCCAGTTTGATGTTTATTATGATAATCACGCAGTAGCTGAGGCACATGGTCATCAGACCTGGGAATGTTTTCTGGCAGAGGGCAATCAGAACTCTGTGGAAGTTACCCGTACAGTAACTGCAGATGTACTGAATGTTTCTGTTCAGGCAAAACCGCTTAGAAGTGTTATTCTGTCCAGAATGGAAGAGGATGAGCAGGAAATTTATGAAGAGGTCTATTCCAACAGAGGAAATTTACAGACATATAAAACTCCGGTTGAGTTAAACTGGTATGCCTATATCAGTACCTATTATGGGTATTCTGTAAACAATGGAACCGGGCAGACACAACTTCACAGAGGTGTGACGATTAATGTACGACAGGGAACAGAAGTGAAGTCAGCGATGAATGGTTTTGTTGTAGATGTAGGATATAGCGGAACTTTTGGAAATTATGTAGTTACGCAGGATAAAAAAGGTGTGCAGATTAAATACGCTTATCTGCAGAGCATTTCGGTAGCAAATGGTCAGGAAGTAACAACAGATACTGTAATTGGTACAACGGGAAGTACAGGAAGTGCAACCGGAAGCCAGTTATATTTGGAACTGGTCAAAGATGGGGAATATTATAATCCTGTTTTTTATATCAGTACCGGAGATAGCGGGCTGTATGGTGGAGGCGGCAGTTATGATGATGAGACTGTGCGGAGATTATTTGCGGAAGCAGACAAATATCTTGGTATGCCGTATGTATGGGGCGGTTCCAGCCCGGAGACTTCTTTTGACTGTTCTGGTTTTGTAAGCTATGTGTTTACCAATTCGGGTGTCTGCAATATGGGAAGACTTACTGCACAGGGAATTTATGACATTTGTATGCCTGTATCACCAGAAGAAGCAAGGCCAGGAGATATTATCTTTTTCACTGGGACGTATGATGCGGGAGAGCCGGTTACCCACGTAGGAATTTATGCCGGAGATGGACAGATGATCCATTGTGGAAATCCAATTCAGTATACGTCCATTAATTCTGCATACTGGCAGTCTCATTTTTATGCTTTTGGCAGGCCATAAGGAGGGGCGTATTTGAACATTGAACGAATAAAAGAAGAACTTGCAAGAACCTACGTTAAGATTGAAAAGCTACAGAAAAAAGCAAGGGATCTGGAAGAACAGAAGAAACAGGCAGAGGATATGGAGTATCTGAAAATTATCCGAAGCAATGGAGTTTCCGCAGAGGAACTTCAGTTGATGATTGATATCAGTAAGGAGGAACAAAAAAAGATATTGGAAACCAGAGAAAAGGAGCAGACAGAAAATGAAGAAATTTCATAAAAGAGCAGCTGTATTTTTAACCGCAGCTACGTTAGCAGGACTTCCGGCAGGAGCTTTCTTTTATAGTTCGCCCGGAAGTCTGACTGTATGGGCAGATAATGTAGAAGTGGAATCATCAGAAGAAAGCAGCCCGGAAGATGTTGATTTTTCAGATGAATCAGAAGCTGAAATTCTTGCAGATCCAGTGGAACAGGCACAGGAAGATGCAGGAAATGATGTGACGGAAACACCGGAAGTAGGGATTACCTTTACAGAACCCGAAGGCTGGCAGACAGATACGGCAACCGTAAAAATTCAAGTGGAAGATACAAAGAATACAGGTGCTTTTTCTATTGCAAAAGTAGAAGCAAGACTTTCAGAAAATGGAGGATGGTCAGACATAACCGGAAATATGGAAGTATCCATCTCTTCTAATTGTAGTATTTATGTGAGAGTTACCGATCAGAATGGAAATACTTATGAGCAGAATCGTTACATAGAGTGTTTTGATAAAACCAAACCAACTATTATTGCGGCTGCGAAGAATGGGATACTGATCGTGCAGGGAGTTGATGCGGAATCGGGAATTGCTGCTTTGTATGTCAATGGAAATGAATTCACAGAACTGACGAATAATACATTAAATGTCCGTTTGCAAAAAGCGGATACTTCCTATGAATACTTTACCCTGCAGGCAAAAGACAAAGCAGGAAATATGTCAGAGATCTATAAAGTAGGAAACCCTTATTATGAAAATCCAGATGCAGTAAAAGAGAATACAGAGGTTTCCGGAACGGAGCAAAATGCAGCTTCTTTGCCAGCCGATGGAACTGCAAGTAAGCCCACCAGTGCTACGGCAACCGTAACGGAACATCAGACAACGAATGAGACTGCTACTGCACCAACAGAACCAGAAAACACAGGAAATGAAACGGATACAGAAGCAGATACCGGACGGGTGCAGGGAGAAAGTTCTGCTTCCGGCATGTCAACAGGAACAGTTCAGGACAAAGGGGGAAAGGAATTTTATACGATCAAGACAAAAAGTGATAAGGTTTTTTATCTGATCGTAGATAAGGATAAAACGGATGAAAATGTTTATCTTCTTACAGAGGTAGGCGAAAATGATCTGTTGAACTTTACGGATACCAACATGGTCACACTTCCACAGAACCAGGCTATTGCAGAATCCGCACTGCCACTTGAAACAGAGAAGATCACAGAGACACCGGAACCAGAAGTTACGATCATACCGGAAGAAAAGGAAGAACCTGAAAAGAAAAGCAATAATTCCGGCACGATTTTATTAATGCTGCTGGTTCTGGCAGGAGTTTGTGGTGCTTACTATTATTGGAAATTTATGAAAGGAAGAAATACTTCTTTTGATTATGAAGAGGACGAGGACGACGATGAGGAGGAAGATACAATTCGTGAGGATGATGAAGAATTAGAAGAATATGAAATGGAAGGTGAAGTAGAAGACGAAGAATCAGAGGAATAACTTTGTTTCACTTAATTACAGCGACAGGTGCAGAAAGGAGATTGAAAATTGCAGCTTGTAATTGCGGAAAAACCCAGCGTAGCCAGAAACATTGCGAAGGTGCTTCATGCCACAAACGTAAAAGATGGCTACCTGGAAGGAAAAGAATATCTGGTTTCCTGGTGTATTGGGCATTTGATTGAACTGGCTAGTGCGGATCAGTACCGGGATGACTGGAAAGCATGGAAATATGAAACACTTCCCATGATTCCGGAGAATTGGAAATATCAGATTAAAGAAAGTACCAAAGGGCAGTTTCGGGTTTTAAAGGAACTGCTTCACAGAGCAGATGTCACAGAAATTATATGTGCAACAGATGCAGGAAGAGAAGGGGAGTTGATTTTCCGTCTGGTATATAACCAGGCAGAATGTAAACTTCCCTTTAAAAGACTGTGGATTTCTTCCATGGAGGAAAAAGCAATTCTGGAAGGATTTCAGCAGATGAAAGATGGACATGAATATGATAATCTTTATTATTCTGCGGTGGCGAGAAGTGAAGCAGACTGGCTGGTAGGAATTAATGCCACCAGACTGTTTACGGTGCTGTATCACCATCGGTTGATTGTAGGTCGGGTGCAGACACCTACACTTGCAATGCTGGTGGAACGGGAAAAGAGCATCGAGAACTTCCAGAAAGAGAAGTATTATCTGGTTCATCTTCTGATGGATGGATTGGATGCTGTAAGCAACCGGATAAAAGAGAAAAGTGCTGCCGTTCAGATGATGGAGGATATGAAGGATGAAACTGCACAGATTCTTTCAGTAAAGAAAGAGAAGAAAAAGGTACAGCCGCCGAAATTATATGATCTGACCACATTACAGAGGGAAGCAAATCGTCTTCTTGGATTTACGGCACAGCAAACCTTGGACTATACCCAAAGCCTTTATGAGAAGAAACTGGTGACGTATCCAAGGACGGATAGCCAATATCTTACAGATGATATGGAAGAAAATGCGTTTTTGGTTATTGATGCGGTAAATAGAGTATTTCCAGAAATATCAATGAAGGGTTCGGAACCAGAGATAAAAAGACTTTTAAACAGCAAAAAGGTATCAGATCATCATGCAATTATACCAACGGTAGAAATTGCAAACACGGATTTAAAAGCACTTCCGGGTGGAGAAAAAGAAATTCTTATGCTGATTGCATCAAAGTTATTATGTGCATCGGAACAGGAATACATATATGAGAGTATTAAGACTGAAATTTCCTGTCATGGAGAACTGTTTACTGCATCTGGAAAGAATGTTCTCCAATATGGATGGAAAGAAGTGGAAGAACGGTTCTTTAAATCATATGGGAAAAATGCAGAAAAGCCAGAAGAGGAGGAAAGTGATTTTCCAGATATAAAAATAGGACAGGTATTTGAATGTGTTGTTGTAAAATTTAGTGAACATTTTACAGCACCGCCGAAACATTATACGGAGGATACGCTCCTTAGTGCCATGGAACACGCTGGAAGTTCGGATACGATAGAAGACGCAGAGAGAAAAGGGCTTGGAACTCCGGCTACCAGGGCAGCGATTATTGAAAAACTGATTGAGAAAGGCTTTATTGAGCGTAAAAAGAAGCAGATATTACCTACAGCAGATGGAAGAAATCTGATCAGGATTCTTCCGGAAATGATCAAATCACCAAAACTTACAGCAGAATGGGAAAATGATCTGACACTGATTTCCAGAGGCCAGAAAAATGTAGAAGAATTTCTCTTCGAAATTGAAAAAATGGTTACCAAATTGGTAAGTGATAATGGACAGCCAGTGGAAGAATACCAGAAACTATTTTCAGATGGTCGGAAAGAAATTGGAAAATGCCCAAGATGTGGCAATAAGGTTTATGTGGGAAAGAGAAATTATTATTGTTCAGGAAGTGATTGCAGTTTTACTTTATGGAAAAATAACCGATTTTTTGAGAGTCAGGGAAAAATACTTGATGAAGCAACTGTCAGGAAGCTGCTGAGTGAGAAGCAGGTGCATTTCAAAGATCTGGTATCAGAGAAAACAAAAAGGAAGTATGAAGCAACTATAAAGATGGAGGTTTCAGAAACCGGAAATCCAAAGTTTCAGTTGATTTTCCCGGAACGGAAGAAAGGAAAAAAGAATGAAGAATAAAAAAAATATGAGAAGATTTTTGTCGGGATTCTTGGCAATGCTTACAGTGTTATCTACAATTCTATCTCCAATACTGTCCTATGCGGCAGATGTAGTGCCAGAAGAGCCACCGTTATACGAAAAGGTAAAAAATGAACTTGATGCAGATGAGGTGGTAAAAGCAAAAGATCTGGAACTGGAAACAGGCAGTATTTTTGAAGTGGAGAAAGATTTTACCGGACTGGAAATACCAGATGAAAAAAAGGTGAAGATCACTTTCCATGAGGCAAAAAATGAGGAAAAGCAGGACTTTACAACAGATTACGAAGATACATACAAAGCTGTTTATTATGTAGAGCCAGTAAGTGGCCACCCAATTTATCAGATCAATCGTAAGCTGATTGTAAAGGAAGCGGTGGTGCAGGTTGCTGAATCTGAGAATCAGGAATCTGTAAGCAACCAGGAAGATGAGAATGAAGCAGAAGGCGAGGAACCAGCCATAGGCACTGCAGAGAGTGAAGAACCTGTGCAGGATGAGGGAAATGTAGAAATTCCGTCAGAGGATAAAATCTATGAAGAAGTAACTCCGACAGAAATTCCGGTTGAGGAAGAGCCAATAGATACACCAATCCCGGAAAATCCGTCTGAGGAAGTTTCAACAGAAGAACCTGCCATAGATGATAATCCGGATACAGACAGCACATTTGAAGAAATTACAGATACAGATCCGGAAGAAATGCCAGAGGCGACAGACGACTCTTTTACAGATGGAACAGAGAAAACAGAAGATGCAGATGGAAATTATCAGGTAAATATTGTTCGTGGAGAGGAATTTCATATTGAGCTGAACCATGAAGATGGACAGTATCAGCCAGGAGAAACCGTTGTATTTTCCGGAGATATGCCGCAAGGCAGCTTAATTGCAGTAGGAACAACAAAAGTACAGGCAAACCAGACAGAGAATACAGAAGATTTATTGTATTCAGAGGTGACTTATCACGAAGAATCGGATAAATTCAGTTTTGAAATGCCAGCAGATGACATTGACCTAAGTGTTTCCATGGATCAGGCAGAAAATGGTATCATGTTACTTGCAACCGATACTCCATGGGATGATGCAACAAATATTGAAGCAAATAAATATTACTATTATTCAGATGGCCAGCTTCATCCGTTTGATACAGTTATGGGACAGGGTGGAAATGACAGCTACAAATATGTTCGTTACAAAGCAGGCGGAAAGACTTATACAGTAAATGCGTATTGTATGCAGCACTCCATGCAGTCACCTCCAAGTGGGACAACATATAAAAATATGGTTGAACTGGATGAGGGCGGAGATGATAAGTATCTGCGGAAAGCTTTGTTCTATGGATATGGCGGTCCTGGATGGGGACATACATTCAACGGATATAATGTAAAATCCATCATGGAAAAATATGGATGCAGTTCTGAGACAAGAGCCATGCAGCATTATCTGGTTGATTATTTATATGATGGCGAATCCGGATTTGGAGGTGCGCTTTCTACAACCGCTAAAAATATGCTGAAAGAGATTAAAGCAGCTCTTGCTAAAATGCCTGATCCGACAGCAATGAAACTTCTTCCAGGACTTTCCGTTAATGCAACGGGAAAGGAAACAGAAAGTTTTACCTGGAAGGCAAATGAAGCATTTACCATTACCATTCATCTGGAAAATGGTGTGAGCCTTGTCAACGAAACTACAGGAAAGACGGCATCTGGAAATGTCACTGTAAAAGGTGGAGAGAAATTTCATCTTGTAGCTACAACAGCCAATATGGGCAGTCTGAAAGGAAAGTATGCGATCACTTCCAATTTTCCCCTGGATTTCCATGCAATGCTTTTAAAACTGGAGAGTTCACAGGATATTGGATTTGGCTACTATACGGATTCCGCTGATCTGCAGATTACAGTTGACTGGCCGGAAGAAGCAGTTATCGAAATTACAAAGAAAGATGGAGATACTGGGAAAAATCTGGCCGGAGCCGTGTATGGAGTATATAGTGATAACGCCTGCACAAAGCTGATTGTTAAGATGCCGCCAACAGACAGCAATGGTTCTTCACGAGTAACTCTTACCAAGACACAGGATACTGTTTACTTAAAAGAGATTACAGCACCGGAAGGTTATGTTGTCCAGGCTTCTTCGTATGGAGTGAAATTAGTAGTTGGCAGTACAACCAAACAGACTGTAACGGACAAAGAGCAGAAAGGAAATCTGACCGTTTATAAAGAGGGAGAAGTTTTTGTAGGAGCTGTATCTGATGAAAATGGAACTTCATTCCAGTATGAGAAACGCCGTCAGAAAGGAGCCGTTTATAACGTATATGCTGCCGAGGATATTGTAACAGCAGGTGGAAAAACAGTTTACAAAAAAGGCGCAGAAGTAGCGAAAAATCTGATCACAGGTGAGAACGGTTCTGTAACGGTAAAGAATCTTCCGCTTGGAAGCTATAATGTAACAGAAGCACAGGCCCCGGAAAATTTTTATAATGCAAAAGAAACAAAAAAAGTAACCATTTCTTATGCAGGGCAGACTGCAGAAGCGGCTTTCTCAGAGACTACCTTTACAAATGACCGTCAGAAAGCAGTGGTGCAGGTGATAAAGAAAGACAAAGATACTGAAAATACACTATCCGGAGGGCATTTTGCTCTGTTTGCAGCGCAGGATATGAAAACTGTGGATGGAAAAGTAGCGGTAAAAAAAGATGCTCTGATTGAGACTGCAATTACTGGTACTGATGGAAAAGCAGCATTTAAAGCAGATCTTCCAGTGGGATTTTCTTATTATGTAAAAGAAGTCCAGGCTCCGGCTGGTTATGTCAGAAATGAGAAAGATACTTATTCTTTCCAGTTCAGTTATACCAATGATGAACAGGCAAAAATTTCTTTCAGTCATACTTTTGTGAATGACAGGGTCAGTGCTGCAATCTCTTTGAATAAAAAAGATGCCGAGACAAAAGAAAATAAGGCACAGGGAGATGCTTCCCTGGAAAATGCGGTGTATGGACTTTATGCAAGAAACGACATTACCCATCCAGATGGAAAGACAGGCGTTATTTATAAAGCCGGAAGCCAGATTGGTACGCTAACTACCGATAAAGAAGGAAAAGCAAGGATAGAGAATCTTTATCTTGGAGAGTATTACATCAAGGAAATTACCCCATCCGTAGGATATCTGGCAGACGAGCATGAATATGATCTTGTATGCAGTGATGAAGGTGATCTGACAGCGGTTGTAGAAAAAGAGTGTACCTCACTGGAAACGGTGAAGAAACAGCCGTTTGAACTTATTAAAGCTGCCAATAATGGAGACACAGATGCTGCATTACTATCCGGAGCTGGATTTAGTGCATATCTGGTATCTTCTTTGGTGGTAAAAGAGGATGGAAATTATGATTTTTCCTCTGCAGAGCCAGTTGTGATTGGTGAAAATGGAGCAACGGAAATTTTTACAAATGAGAAAGGCTATGTAAAATCCATTGCAATTCCATATGGAACATATCTGGTGAGAGAAACTACAACACCCCATAATTACAAACCTGTAGATGATTTTATTGTCCGGATTACAGAGAATAAACCAACAGAGCCGCAGACATGGAGAGTTCTTTTGGATAAAGAATTTTCTGCAAAACTGAAAATTATCAAACAGGATGATGAGACTAAAAAATCTGTTCTAATTCCGGGAACAGAGTTTAAAATTTATGATATGGATCATGAAAAATATGTAGAGCAGGTAACTACATACCCGACAACTGTTACACATACCTCATATTTCACAGATATAGATGGATATCTGATACTGCCTCAGAATTTAAAAATTGGTCATTATAGAATCGAAGAGGTAACAGCACCGGACGGTTATACCATTAACAAAAATTATGTCGAAATACAGGTGGATACCAATACCCTGTATCAGACGGATCCGGTTTCAGGTGATGCGGTCATTGAAGTGGTATATGAGGACCATTCGGTGAAAGGAAAACTCACTGTACAGAAAAAAGGAGAGGTTCTTTCGACCTATAAGAATGATTTTAGGTATGAAGTTCAAAACCTTTCCGGTGCAGTATATGAAGTATATGCTGCAGAGGATATCTATACAGCAGATTTCCAGAAAGATGATACAGGAAAAAGAATCCTGAAATATGCAAAGGGTGAAAAAGTTGCAGAACTGACAACGGATGAATCCGGAAAAGCAGAGCTTGATAATCTGCCTCTAGGAGAATACAAAGTTGTAGAAAAGACTGCACCGGAGGGATTTGTATTAAATGAAGAAGAACAGAAGATTTCTTTCGTCTATGCAGACCAGAATACACCAGTGATCTCACAGAGTGCAGAGTTTATAAATGACCGCCAGAAAGTAGAAGTGTCAGTTGTGAAAAAAGATGCTGAAAATGAGAAAGGGCTTTCTGGAGCAGAGTTTGGTCTTTACGCAAAAGAGGATATAAAAGCAGGGGATAAGGTACTGGTAAAAGCAGACGAACTGCTTACAAAAGCGGTAACAGGTGAAGATGGAAAAACTGTTTTTGAGCAGGATCTGCCATTTGGAACTTATTATATAAAAGAACTGGCAGCACCAGATGGTTTTGTATCTTCAGATGAGCAGATTGAGGTGACTGCGAAATATCAGGGACAGGAAGTAAAAACAGTAAAACTGAAAACCGTTTTTAAGAATGAGCCGACAACAACTGAATTTACGAAATCAGATATTACAACAGGTGTGGAACTTGACGGAGCAACACTGACGGTTTTGGATTCAGACGGAAAAGAAGTAGAAAAATGGACTTCTGTAAAAGGAAAAGCTCATGTAATAAAAAGACTCCATGTGGGAAAAACCTACACACTTCGGGAAGAGTTTGCACCATATGGTTATCTGCAGGCGGAGGAAGTGAAATTTACAGTTTCTGATACTGCAGATGTTCAAAAAGTAGAAATGAAGGATGCTGTTCCGGTTGGACGAATCATCATCAATAAAAAAGGTGAATTTGTCAAGGAAGTTACCTGGAAAGATATGCTGGCAGGCGGCATGGACGCAGCATTTGGCTATGTTACAGGTTCTTTGAAAGATGTTACTTTTGAAATTTATGCAGCGGAGGATATCAAGGCTGCAGATGGGGAAAGCAGTGATTATTATAAAAAGGACGAATTGGTAGCAACAATTACGACAGATGCTCTTGGATATGCAAGAGCAGAAGATCTTCCTTTAGGCAAATATTATGTAAAGGAAAAAGAGACGGCGGATGGATATGTTCTGGATAGAGAAATCAGAGAGGTTGATCTGACTTATCGTGATCAGAATACTCCGGTTGTGACTTATGATGAGGACTGGCAGAATAACCGCCAGAAAGCAAAAGTAACTGTAGTTAAGAAAGAAAAAAATACAGACCGTGTTCTGGAAGGCGGAGTATTTGCACTTTATACAAAGAATGATATTTTAAATGCAGAAGGCGAAGTAATCCTGAAAGCAGATACCATGATCGAGCAGAAAGCTACGGATCAGGATGGAAGGATTGTATTTACGGCAGATCTTCCAATCAATGGCAACTACTATGTAAAAGAAGTGCAGGCTCCTGCTGGATTTGTGACAACAGAAGAAATCAAGGAATTTGATTTTGCTTATGCGGGAGAAGAGGTTGCAGAAGTATCCTTTGAGTTCACTTATGAAGATGAGCCAACTACTTTTGAAATCACAAAATCAGATATTACAACCGGGGAAGAATTACCAGGTGCAAAACTGAAAGTATCCGATTCAGAGGGAAACGTTGTGGATGAGTGGACTTCCGGAAGCACACCACACATCATTAAGGAACTGGAAGTTGGAAAGAAATATATATTAACAGAGACAATTCCTGCTGATGGTTATGCAACTGCAGAATCCATTACGTTTGTAGTAGAAAATACTGCAGATATACAGAAAGTAGAAATGCAGGATGATACAACAAAAATTCTGATCAGTAAAGTTGATATGACAGATGGAAGCAGCGAGGTCAAAGGTGCTAAACTGTATATTCTTAATGAAAACCAGGAAGTTATGGAAAGCTGGACATCTGGTGATCAGCCCCATTATGTAGAGAAACTTTCAGTCGGCACTTATACGTTGTTGGAGGAAACAGCACCGAAAGGCTATATTGTGGCAAATAAAGTGACATTTGAGGTTAAGGACACCGGAGATGTTCAGGGAGCCAAAATGGAAGATGAACAGGCAATGGGCAAGGTAATCTTAAATAAAACGGATAAAGATACCAAGAAGCCAATGAAAGGTGTAGAATTTGCCCTTTGTGACAGCAAAGGTAAAGTTCTGGAAACTCTGGTAACAGACAGTGCTGGCCATGCAGAATCAAAGAATTATCCGATTGCGACTTTTAAGAATGGGCAGTATAAAAAAGCAATCACATATATCCTGAAAGAAACAAAAACACTGGATGGCTATCAGCTTGATGAAACCGAGCATAAGATTCAGTTTGAATATGTCAATGACCGTACTCCTGTGATTGAATATACTCTGGATCTGACAAATAAGAAAGCTCCGGAAAAAGACACTCCGGAAACATCAGAAAACCAGGGAGTCAGCACTCCTGGTTCCCATGGTTCTGATGCGACTTCTGTATCCAATTCACCAAAAACAGGAGATAATACAAATATTGCTATTTTTGTGCTGGCACTTGCAGTATCAGCAGGATGTCTGGGAACTGTAGTGACAGTTAAGAGAAAACGCAAATGATAATATAAATAGTGTTCTGGGGCTGTGGTTACTGCACAGCCCCATTTTGAAAAGGAGAAGAAATTGAAATTAGGAGCAAGAATAAGAAAAATCCGTATGTTTCGCAACATAACTCAAAAGGAATTGGGACGCAGATTAGGATATGGGGAAAGTAGTGCGGATGTGAGAATCGCCCAATATGAAAGTGGACAGCGTACACCGAAGCAGGAAACGCTTATCCGGATAGCAGAAATATTGGAAGTTGATGTCCGAAATTTTTTAAGTCCTGGAATTGCGACAATGGACGAATTAATGGAAACTTTATTCTGGATGGATGAAGAAAATAGAGGGCTTTTTCATCTGTTCCTGCTAAATGATTCAGAAAGTGAAATAGTTGGAATCACAATGAGGGATAAAAAAACAATGTCTTATCTGCAGGAATGGATGGGGAAAAAGCAGAAATTGGGCGATGGAAGAATCACAGAAGAGGAATATCTGGAATGGAAACTGCATTGGCCAGAGAATAAGAGAAAAACAGAATATAAAACCGTATGAAGTAAAAAGGAATTGCTTTGCGGAGAGTTACCTGTTAGAATATTACTGGAGTAACCGTGTACAGGGTTGGTAAAAACCTCCTGGATTTTCAGATTCCGTTAAGGGATACAGAAGAAGGGAGGTGGAGCGAATGGATACATACGAAGTCTTGAGCTTATTGTTCTTAGGCGGTACGTTTCTGATTGCTTTGCTTGCCTATTTGGATAATAGGGACAACAAGCGAAAAAAATAGCCTACCCTGTCTGCCAACAGGATAGGCAGCTCTCTTTGAGAGCAAAATAAATTAAAACCTAATCCAGGAGCATCCACCTTGTGGGCGGTTACTCTTTTCAATTAGAATATAGCATTTTCTCTCCGAAAAGTAAAGTACATTTTATGCAGCCAATTCTAAAAAAGAGTGGGCTGTTTTTTTATTGATAGGAGGGAAGTTTAATGTCTAAACTACAGGACATCCGAAACTTGGTGCAGGAACATGCCGTATCAGTGAGCAGTTCGCCAGGGGATTGGATGGATTATATGGACACAGCATCAAGGTTATATCGTTATTCTTTTTCAGATCAGCTTCTGATCCATGCACAGCGTCCAGACGCAACAGCCTGTGCATCACTGGAACTATGGAATGAAAAGATGTTACGCTGGGTAAATCGTGGTGCAAGAGGAATTGCCTTGTTTGATGAAACCTGGCAGAATACCAAACTTCGTTATGTGTTTGATATTTCGGATACCCACATGGTAGCCGGAGGCAGAAGCCCATATCTTTGGAAGATGCAGGAACACCAGAGAGAAGAGATCCTCACCCATCTGGCAGAAGTCTATGCTCTGGAAGAAAAGGATGCGGCAACTTTGCAGGACGCATTGATGGCGGTCGCAAGGGAAATGGTCAATGACAATCTGGAGGAATACCTGGATGGATTGGAATATGCTGTAGAAGGTACTTATCTGGAAGATCTGGATGAGGTGACGATCCGCAGTGATTTTCGTCAGCTGGCAACAGACAGTGTTTACTATCTGCTTTCCAGGCGATGCGGGCTTGACCCGATGGAACTTCTGGAAGAAGAGGACTTCATGCATATCACAGATTATAACCGTCTGTCAGTTCTCACCTTCCTTGGAAATGCGGCAAGCCAGCTCAGTGAGAGTATTCTGATTGATATTGGAAAGACCGTACATAAAATTTCTCTGGAAGAAGCGAGAAAAGAGGTTGAAAATTCCAATGAAAGGAATTATAATAACTTTACCACGTTAATGCACGAAATTAAAAACCAGGATGCAGAAACGAAAAAAGAAGAAAATATTGAAAATGAAGGAGGAACCGATTATGGAACTGACATATCATCGCAAGGGAGATTACCTGTTTCCGAATCTGACCGTCGAAGAGGAAGAAGTGACGATCGGGAAATATGGGATGCTGCGGAGGACATTTCTGAAAGAACACAAGAACAGCCTTTATCAGAGCCTGTTCCTGACCGGGAAGCTGAACAGCCATCTGGAACAGATCGAGAAAGCAGCACAGGAGAGAATGGACAGCCAGATGGAGAAACTGCTGGAGAAGAATCCGGCACCGGACAAGGAAGCAGATCCGATGGCATGGACAGCACACATGAACGCACTGATGGCAACAGCGGAAGAGAGCATCTTGACGGAATTGGTATACAGTTAGTCGAAGATACAAGAGAAGATGGATTGAGTAAAGCAGAGGAAGAGATCGCCTCTGCTTTATCTTTGCCCGAATATCCCACCGCAGATGAACAAAGGCGGCAGATCGAGGAAAGAGCAGCTGCCCTTTATGCCGGAGAAATCCAGATTCCAGAGGAAGTTGTCGATGAGATTTTACGGACAGGAGGAAACCGGAAAGCCAGCCAGCTCCGGATCATCTATAATTTCATGAGTGAACAGACACCGGAGGAATATACGGAGTTTGTGAAGCGTGAATACCGCAAAGGGGGAAAAGGTTTTCAGATTGATGGAAATGAATATTCGGTCTGGTTTGATGAAACCGGGATGCAGATCGCAGTAGGGCATACAGTTACAGACCATATCTTAGATAAGGCATTTTTATCATGGGAAGATGTCAGCGGACGTATCCATCAGCTTTTAGACCAGGGTGAATATGCACCGCAGTCTGTATTGGATGCGGCAAGAAGTAATGCAGTAAAAGAACACGCCCAGGCTCTTGCTTATATGAAAGGGGATATGGCAGAAGGAGTAGCGGAGATTGTTTTCGATGAGGAGGATTTACCACATCTTCGCAGTATCTATCCGGAGATCACGGATTATCTGGAAGAAAAGCTGGAGGATCTTCAGTGGCTTTCGGAACTGAATGAAAGACTGGATGCACTGGCAGAAGCCTATGAAGAAAATCATTTTATTATGCGTTTCCATCATTATAATCCTATAAATATCTCAAAGCAGTTTCAGAAGTTTGCGGATGAGGTGATTCCTTATCAGGCTAGGGAGGGCTTTGCCTGGAAAGAACATCCGATGTTCATTACACAGGATGAGATTGATGCTTATCTTGCAGGAGGTGGAGCGTATTCGCAGGGCAGGCTTAGGACGTATTCCTTTTATCTGCTGCATGAAGATGAAAGATCGAGGACAGGTTTTATCAAGGAACAGTATGGGATCGGTGGAAGCAGTCACGCACTGTCTGGTGCCGATGATTCACACGCAAACTATGATGGAAAAGGATTGTTTCTTGCAAGAGGTGCTTATGGGAATCCATATACGTCAATTTTATTATCCTGGAATAAAGTTGCAAACAGAGTAGATTATCTGATAAAGAATGACCAGTTCCTGCAGGCAGAAGATTATGCTCGTATGCCGGAATATGAACGGGAGCAGATGGCGAATAAGGTACTCCGCTTTTATGACCGTCTTCCGGAAGAGATAGACAGACCATTTACGGATGATTTCTTCTGGGAAAAACCAGGAAAAGAAATGGTGTCAGTTTTAGAGAATCCAGAGCAGACAGAAGAACTGTTACAGAAGATGGATGCAGCATTGGCAGCTCTTCCATTGGATTTTGAAGCGTATGGGACAAATTACCAGCAGAAAACAGAACTTCTTTCAGAACTTCACCAGTATGCAGAAGGAACCTATACGATTTTCCCGACACCGGAAGCAGAACCGTCTTTTGCGGAACCATCCGGACACCAGATGACCATGTTTGATTTCTTGGATACGAAGGCAGTGGCAGAACCGACCGTAGTAGATATGTCAGATGTGGAGGAAATAGAAGAGGAAGAGGTTACTGCCAGAGAAGATATTCTGGAAAATCAGAAACAGGAAACAACGAAAGATTCTGGGGAGCGGGAAGCAACTGAATCAGAAGAAAAGATAACAGCTAAAACAGCAGAAGAACTGGCAGAGTCCTGGGATGAAGGTGTTTTTGAATATCTGGGGTATCATTTTGAAGCAGTAGGGGTATTGCCGGAAGGAATAGAAGGAAAAGATTTGGTTGCACAGACCCGTTCCAATACAGAACTGCATTTATCAACCTATCATACAGAAGATTTCCCAAAGTATTCTTATGATGATTTTTATGCAGTCAGCAATGCACCAACTGCCGATGTGTTCCGGTGTCTGGAAACCGGACGCAATTATATTCCCGGAGAAAATGAACTGTTTGGATATGAGGGAGAATTCCAGCCATATTTAAAACCGGAAGTAGAAAAGATTGTAACAAAACCACACAACTTCCATATCCGGGATAATGACCTTGGTGCAGGCGGACCTAAAGCAAAGTATAAGGCAAATATGGAAGCCATCCATTTGTTACAGACTTTGGAGAAAGAAGAGCGTCTGGCAACACCTGAAGAGCAGGAAATCTTATCCCGTTATGTTGGCTGGGGTGGTATCCCACAGGCATTTGAGGAGAGTAACAGCAGTTGGGCAAATGAGTATCTGGAATTAAAGAATACTTTATCGCCAGAAGAATACAGTGCAGCAAGGGCATCGACCTTAAATGCTTTTTATACATCCCCGATCGTGATCCGAAGTATGTATGAAGCATTGGAAAACATGGGACTGAAACAGGGAAATATCCTGGAGCCGTCCTGTGGTGTCGGTAACTTTATGGGACTGATCCCGGAGAGTATGAGCAAAGCCAATATGTATGGTGTGGAACTTGACCCGGTTTCGGGCAGGATCGCAAAACAGCTTTACCAGAAAAACAAGATTGCCGTGCAGGGATTTGAGGAAACCAGTTATCCGGACAGCTTTTTTGACTGTGTGATAGGCAATGTTCCGTTTGGAGCGTATCAGGTCAGTGACCGCAGATATGACCGGCATCATTTTATGATCCATGATTATTTTATTGCAAAATCCCTTGATCTGGTGCGTCCCGGTGGCGTAGTGGCTGTGGTAACTTCCAGTGGAACGATGGATAAGCAGAATCCGGCAGTGAGACAGTATATCGCAAACCGGGCAGAACTGCTTGGAGCCATCCGATTACCGAATAATGCGTTCCAGAGAAATGCCAATACCAGCGTTGTTTCTGATATTCTGTTTTTCCAGAAAAGAGACAGGGCATCCATTGAGGAACCGGAATGGTTAAATTTAAAGGAAATGCCGGAAGGCTATTCAGTCAATGCTTATTTTGCAGAGCATCCGGAAATGGTGCTTGGTGAATTTACCACAGAAAGCACTCAGTATGGAAAGCAGGAAGTGACTGTAAAACCAAAAGAAGGCGTTACCTTAGAAGAACAGTTAAAAGAAGCTATCAGGAATATCCATGGCATGATCACGGAACTGGAACTTTCGGATACAGAGCTGGAGGAGGATGTTGTCTCTATCCCGGCAGACCCGGATGTAAAGAATTTCAGTTTTACCGTAGTGAATGAGGAAGTCTATTACCGGGAAAATTCTGTGATGAACCGCATGGAGCTTCCAGCAATAACAGCGGAACGTGTCAAAGGGATGGTGAAGATCCGTGATGTTACGAATGAACTGATCCAGTGTCAGATGGAAGAGGGAAGCGATGAGCAGATCACAAAGCTGCAGGAAAAACTCAATGAAGAATACGATACCTTTACAGCAAAATATGGTCTTATCAGCAGCAATGCCAATAAGAGGGCATTTAGCCAGGACAGCAGCTATTGTCTTTTGACTTCTCTGGAATTTCTGGATGATAAGGGAGAACTGAAACGGAAAGCGGATATTTTTACCAAAAGGACAATCCGCAGGGCAGAAACGGTAACTTCCGTGGATACTGCCAGTGAAGCACTTGCGGTTTCCATTGGTGAGAGGGCAGGCGTTGACCTTTCCTATATGGCACAGCTTTCCGGGAAAACAGAAGCAGAACTTACCGAAGAACTGGCAGGGGTGATCTTTAAGAATCCGATCAGTGAAAAATGGGAGCCGTCGGACGAATATCTTTCTGGAAATGTGAGGGAGAAACTGCAGATCGCAAAACAGTTTGCAGAAGATCATCCGGAATATCAGGTGAACGTGCAGTATTTGGAGCAGGTACAGCCAAAAGATCTGGATGCGTCAGAGATTGAGGCAAGACTTGGGGCAACCTGGATCTCCGAGGATTACATTACAAGGTTCATGGCAGAGACATTTCATACACCAAGATATTATGTAGGGAGCAAGGTCAAAGTCCAGTATGCCGAAGTGACCGGACAATGGAATGTTATGGGAAAGAATGTGGACAGCTACGGAAATGCCCTTGTCACTTCCACTTATGGAACACAGAGAGCCAATGCCTACCGTCTTTTGGAAGATGCCTTAAACCTTAGAGATACCAAGATTTATGACACGGTACAGGATGCCGAGGGGGAACACCGGGAATTAAACCGGAAGGAAACAATGCTGGCACAGCAGAAGCAGGAGCTGATCAAAGAGGAATTTAAAGAGTGGATATTTAAAGACCTGCACCGACGGGAAGATCTCTGTAAGATTTATAATGAACGATTTAACAGCATCCGTCCACGGGAATATGATGGAAGCCATATTCAGTTTGTCGGCATGAATCCGGAGATCACCCTGATGCCGCACCAGAAAAACGCAGTGGCTCATGTGCTGTATGGAAATAACACCCTTCTGGCTCATTGCGTAGGAGCAGGGAAGACGTTCCAGATGATCGCAGCCGGTATGGAATCAAAACGGCTGGGACTCTCACAGAAGAATCTTTATGTCGTGCCAAACCATCTGACAGAACAGTGGGGCAGTGATTTCCTACGTCTCTATCCGGGAGCAAATATCCTGGTGGCAACAAAGAAGGACTTTGAGCCGGCAAACCGAAAACGTTTCTGTTCCCGTATTGCGACAGGAGATTATGATGCCGTGATCATTGGACATACACAGTTTGAGAAAATCCCCCTTTCAAGGGAACGGCAGATTGCCATGCTGGAAGATCAGATCGCAGATATTACGTTTTCCATTGAAGAAGCGGCACATCAGGCAGGACAGAATTATACCATCAAGCAGTTGGAAAAAACAAAGAAGAGTCTGCAGGCGAGGATGAAGAAACTCAATGACCAGACCAGAAAGGATGATGTAGTAACTTTTGAGCAGTTGGGCGTAGACCGGCTGTTTGTGGATGAAAGTCATAGTTTTAAGAACCTTTTTTTGTATACAAAAATGCGGAATGTGGCGGGTATCTCACAGACGGATGCACAGAAAAGTTCGGATATGTTTATGAAATGCCGGTACATGGATGAACTGACCGGCGGCAGAGGGATCACCTTTGCTACAGGTACTCCCGTATCGAACAGTATGACGGAGCTTTACACTATCATGCGTTATCTCCAGTATGACACACTCATGCGTATGGGTATGGGACACTTTGATTCCTGGGCGGCAACGTTCGGGGAGACAGTAACCGCAATCGAATTATCACCGGAAGGAACGGGCTATCGTGCGAAAACACGATTTGCCCGTTTTTTCAATCTTCCGGAGCTGATATCCATTTTTAAGGAAGCTGCGGATATTCAGACTTCGGATATGCTGAATCTTCCTGTACCGGAAGCAGAGTTTATCAATGAGGTCTTGAAGCCAAGTGAAGAACAGCAGGAAATGGTCAGTGCTTTTTCAGAACGTGCCGAAAGTGTAAGAGGCGGTCTTGTGAATCCGACAGAGGATAACATGCTCAAGATTACCAATGACGGAAGAAAATGTGCCCTTGACCAGAGATTATTGAATGAGCTTCTTCCGGATGCAGAAAAAAGCAAGGTCAATACCTGTGTGGAAAATGCTTTTCAGGTATGGGAGGAAGGAAAAGCAGACCGGACAACCCAGCTGATCTTCTGTGATTTATCTACACCAAAAGGAGACGGGACATTCAATGTATATGATGATGTCCGAAACAAACTGGCTGCCAGAGGAATCCCGAAAGAAGAGATTGCTTTTATCCATGAATATAACACGGAGGCAAAGAAAGCGGAACTGTTTGCAAAGGTACGGGCCGGACAGGTGAGAATCCTCATGGGTTCCACTCCAAAACTCGGTGCTGGTACCAACGTACAGGACAGGCTCATTGCTCTCCATCACCTCGACTGTCCGTGGAAGCCGTCTGATGTAGGACGGATTTTGCGGACATTCAAAATAAAAAAGAATGTGGAGGTAACAGACAATGGCAAAGACGATTTTTGAGGAACTGGACGGAAGATACGAGCGGCAAGGAGATTACTTAATCCCATGTTTAACTGTACCCGCCGAAGAAGAACAGCCAATAGGCACATGGGGACAGCGGCATCTGGAGTATTTGAAGCAGTACCGTAAGGTTACATACACCAATCTTCTCACAAGCGGCAGGCTCAACGCCTACCTTGCCGACATCGACAGGCAGGCACAGGAACGCTTTGAAAGGCTCATAGAGGGCATGAAACAGGCACAGGGCATAACGGAACGCCTAAAGGAAGAAAATGCCTTAGAATGGACAGGACGGCTCAATAACATAAGGGCTTATGCGAGGGAGATTGTGGAGAAAGAAATTATATACATTTGATTTCTCCCAAATGTTAATAAAACGTGCAAAACTGTATAATTGAATTGGTAGCAATGGTTTTGCTATAACTGTATAATTAAGGCATATCACAGATAAGGAGGAACTGATATGAGTTTAGGGAACAACCTGTTTAATGCACGTAAGAAAAAAGGGCTGTCACAGGAAGATGTTGCTGAAAAGTTAGGTGTAAGCAGGCAAACCATTTCAAAATGGGAGACAGATGAAACACTGCCAGATATCCGCCAATCTAAAAAGCTTGCAATTTTATATTGCTTATCACTGGATGAATTGATTGAGTACAATATTGATGAAAAAGAAATTCAAGACATGATTGATAAGACAAGTGATGAAGTTTCAAGAAAAATAGATTGGACAAATGTATGGAGCAAAAAATATCCAATTCTTGCAACCTATAAAAATGAGGTCAAAGTAAATGAATACGCAACAGAATTAAATAGGCTATTGGATAATTTACAAAAGGAATATGACTATAATGAATTAGATGCCATGTTGGTTTTAAAAGATATTTTGGCAGTTGTTTGGAAAAGTAGGAAAAAGTAAAAATTAAACTGATATTGAGATATACGGATTATATATGAAGTATATGTAAAGATTAAAAGGAGGTTTGATTTTGCAGTTTAAGTGGGTACATTGTCCTCTTTGCAAAAAAAAGACCCGTGACAGAATTAGGGCAGATACTGTTTTAAAGAACTATCCTCTTTACTGTCCAAAATGCAGACAGGAAACATTGATTGAAGCAAAGAATTTGCAAATAACTATCATCAAAGAGCCAGACGCATAAGCCGCAGAGCCGATGAACTTGTGAAATAAAATCACAGTTCATTGGCTCTATTTTTTTCATGAGGTTTTAAGGCAAACGCCCATCATATAAAAAAACGGCGTGTGGTGGGCGGTATTGCTATGCCCGAAAAGACTTAACAGACACTCTCCAGACCTGTTTTAGAGTTTGGAGGTTTTTTATGTTCTTTTTTCGGGCGGTTATCCATTTGCTCATGCAACGTAGAGTTAATCTATACATAGCATATCGGGGAATGGCAGGTAGCCAGTTAAAAAAATCCCTGCCTATGCAACGCTACTTCTCGCTATGAAACCAGAAGTAGAATCTCCACTTAACAGAATCAGTATCACTTATAACCGTAAAGGTCACAGAGCCTTTGCGGTTTTTCTTTTGTCGTTTTTTATCGGAATGTGCCGCAGGGCCGTTTCCGCTGTTGGCTGTCGTTCGCCGCCTTTCCAATCTGGATTTTACATTTTCAAAAATTCAGATTGGAGGAAAAGGAACATGGCATATAACCACGGACGTGAGGACAGGAAGTGGCGTATCTGGAAAGAAGCCGAGGAAAAGGTACTGCGGGAGTGCGGCGTTGATGAAGCGGTCATTGAGCAAATTCGCATAGAGGACAGGGCAGATTTTAATTCCAACAGGCGGTTTTACCGATGGACGAGCGACTTCGGGGAATACCTTGAGGGAATGGCGGACACCGAACAGCAGGCAGAGCCGAATACCGTTGCCGATTTACTGGACGAGATTGAGAACGAAACACTGTATCAGGCACTGCTTACAGTGGACAAGCATACCCTGCTTATTCTCCTGTTGAAAATGCAGGGATATTCCACAAGGGAGATTGCGGCAATGGCAGGGCTTACCGAAAGGGCGGTCTATAAACGCCTTGAAAGGCTCCGTAAAAAATTAAAGCCTATTTTTTATCCTTTCGGGGAAATTTAAGCATCCCTACGGGCTATTGGGTGAGAGGGCAATCCTCTCACTCAATTTTTTTTCGGGAGGAAAGGAAATGGCATACGGGGCAAAGACATACACGCTGAAAGAAGAAGCCGCCGAGGGCGGCACAAGGTATTCTATCAGCTTTAAGGACGGGCAGGGGGAATCTCACGAGTTGGAAGTATCAGAACAGCTCTTTCTTGAATTTCGGCAGATGGAACGGAGGAACAGGAACCTGCAGCAATGGAACCAGCGGCACAGAGAGTTTAACGAGGTATGGGACGAAACGCTTTACAGACGTGCGTTAAGAGTGCCTAAAACGCTTGATGAAAGAATGATTGAAAAAGAAAGAAATGAAATGTTCTATAAAGCGGTTGCCCGACTGCCAGAGATACAAAGGCGGCGTTTCCTGCTCTATTACGAGTATGATTTTAATTTTTACCAGATAGCAGAGATGGAGCATTGCACCGCTTCTGCTATCCAGAAGTCCGTTTCGGTTGCGAGGGAAAAGGTTAAGGCAGAAATGAGGAAGTATCTCCAACCTTAACTGTTACTGCCCGAAAAAGAAATCCGCTTTTTATCGGCGTGGGATTGGCGGCATTACATACTCTCGCTTCTTTTTGTGGGAGTAAATCTTTTAAGGAGGTTTTTTTATGTGCAACGAAACCAAAGACACCGACCGAAAGGAGGAATCCCATGCAGAAGTTACAGACGGTCAACGCCGACACGCTCCTCTATGAGCCGCTTGAAAAGCCGTCCTTTGTGGTGGACGGTCTGATACCCACAGGCTTAATCCTGTTCTGCGGCTCACAGAAAATCGGCAAGAGCTGGCTCATGTTAAAGCTCTGCCTATGCGTGTCGCAGGGAATCCCCTTGTGGGATATGCCGACACGTGAGGGCGATGTGCTTTACCTCTGCCTTGAGGACACGTTCTGCCGCATACAAGACAGGCTGTTCCGTTTGACGGACGAAGCAAGCGGGCGGCTCCACTTTGCGGTGGCAAGCGATAAGCTCTCAGACGGTCTTATTGTGCAGTTAGAGGACTATTTGAAAGAATACCCCGACAGCAGGCTCATTGTCATTGACACCTTGCAGAAAGTCCGCACCGCTTCCAAAGACAACGCCTATGCCAGTGATTACGGGGATATTTCCCTTATCAAAGACTTTGCCGACAGGCACTCTCTGGCGGTCATTGTCGTACACCACATCCGAAAGCAGAATGACAGCGACGTGTTCAACAAAGTGTCTGGCACGACGGGATTGACTGGAAGTGCGGACGCAACCTTTGTTCTGGAACAGGAAAACCGTGCGTCCAATGCCGCCAAGCTGTATGTGACGGGCAGGGACACGCCCTATCAGGAGTTTAAGCTCCGCTTCCGTGATTGCAGTTGGGAACTGGTAGAACATAAGGAGCAGGAACAGCTTGCAAAAGAAGCGATACCAGATATTCTTTTTCGGTTAGTGGATTTCATGCAGGGCAGGGAGGGATGGACTGGCACAGCCACCGAGTTACTGGACGCTCTGGGGGAAACAGGGACAGCGGCGAATGTCTTGACGAAGTGGATGAATGAATACCGCCTTGATTTCCTGCTTGAGAACCATATCCGCTATGATTTCAGCCGCAGGAGCAACGGGCGGATGATTTCCCTTGCAAGGCAGGAAGATGTGGAGGATGACGGTCATGACGGTTATGACGGTGTTTTTGGGATACCCCCGCCGCTGTCATCCCTACGGGAGAACACCCCGTAAACGCAACATGCAGGCGTGGGCATTACTCGCCCTTTTCGGCTCATAAAGCCACCCCTGCGGTCAGAAAAATCCTCCGATTTTTCCGACTGCGTTTACAGGGTGTAACACACTACACTTTGCCCTGCAAAGTCGTGTGCCAGACGTTCCCTCTGGACTCCCTTAATGCAGGGCTTACGCCCTGCTTATCCTGCGTCTTACGGCTTCGGATAAAAGAATATCGGCGTGACGGTTGCGGCTCTTATGAGGGGGTATCCCAAAAACACCGTCATAACCGTCATGACCGTCACGCGCCAAAGACAGGAAGTGACAGTTACCCGCCGAAAGAAAGGAAGATGAACTATGCCCTATGCAATCCTGCGTTTCCAGAAACGCAAAGCAGGCGGCGTTGCGGCTTGTGAACGCCACAACGAGCGGAAGAAAGAAGCCTATAAGAGTAACCCAGATATTGATATGGAACGCTCCAAAGATAACTACCATCTTGTGAATCCGCCCCGTTACACCTACAAGAAAGAGATAAACCGAATGGTAGCCGAAGCGGGCTGCAAGGTAAGGAAAGACAGCGTGATGATGGTGGAAACGCTCATCACTGCTTCGCCCGAATTTATGAACAGCCTGCCGCCCGAAGAACAAAAAGAGTATTTCCAGACGGCTCTTGATTTCATTTCAGAGCGTGTGGGGAAGAAAAATATCCTCTCCGCAGTCGTTCATATGGATGAAAGGACACCCCATATGCACCTATGCTTTGTACCGATTACGCCAGATAACAAGCTGTCAGCGAAGTCTATCTTAGGCAACCAGAAATCCTTATCCGAGTGGCAGACAGCCTACCATGAGCGGATGTCCGCACGGTGGAACGAATTAGAGAGAGGTCAATCCTCAATGGAAACCAAGCGGAAGCATATCCCCACATGGCTCTATAAGTTAGGCGGCAGGCTTGATAAACAATATGCGGAAATCGTGTCTGCCCTCTCCGACATCAACGCCTTTAACGCAGGGAAAAAACGTGACAAGGCTCTGGAACTGATTGCGGCATGGCTTCCAGACGTGGAGAAATTCTCTAAGGAAATCGGCAAACAGCAGGCGTATATCGACAGCTTGAAAGAGAGAATCGGGCAGGAATCCGACTATGCGGGGCGTATGCGTGATGAAAAGTACGAGCAGGAATTAAAGGTACAGAAAGCCAACCAGAGGATATTTGAGTTGCAGAGAACCAACGAGCAGATGGGGCGGCTGCTCTCCAAAATCCCACCAGAGGTATTGGAAGAATTGCAGAAAAGCAACAGGAATAGAGCGAAAGAAAGGTAGAAATGTGAATGAAGAAACAGGATTTTAAGGTATTAAAGACCGCAGATTTATATCCGTTTCCCGATAACCCGTTTCATGTAGTGGAGGACGAAATGCTGTCAGAATTAGCAGAGAGTATCAAAGAGTTTGGCATTGTAACGCCGATAATCACACACCCGAAAGAGGATGGGAACGGCTATGAAATCATTGCAGGGCAGCGGCGTGTCCGTGCTTCGGAGCTTGCAGGGATAAATACAATTCCCGCTTTTGTCCTGCCCTTAGACCGTGACCGAGCTATTATCACCCTTGTAGACAGCAACTTGCAACGAGAAAATATCCTGCCATCGGAGCGGGCGTTTGCCTACAAGATGAAATCCGAAGCCATGAAACGGCAGGGCTTCCGCACAGATTTAACCTCGTCACAAGTTGGGACGAAGTTGCGGACAGACGATAAAGTGGCGCAGGGCTTCGGCGTTGGCAGGATGACCGTACAGCGGTTTATCCGCTTAACGGAGCTGATACCGCCGATTTTGCAGATGGTGGACGAGGGTAGAATCGCCCTCACGCCTGCGGTGGAGCTGTCCTTTTTGAAGAAAGACGAGCAGGAAAATTTATTCGCCACAATGGAAAGTGAGGAAGCAACGCCCTCACTCTCACAGGCACAGCGGATGAAAACTATGAGCCAGAGTGGGCGGCTTGACATGGATACCATCTTTGCGATTATGACCGAGGAAAAGGGAAACCAGAAAGAAACCGTAAAAATCGGCATGGAGAGGTTAAAGAAATACTTCCCGAAAGGCACAACGCCGAAGCAGATGGAGGACACCATCATTAAACTTTTAGAGCGTGAATTGCAGAGGAAACGGAACAGGGACAGCCGCTAATCTTCTCTTTTCGGGAGGTAAATACAGAACTCTGAACAGATAAAAAACAGAAAGGCAAGGCAGAAATGAAAGAAATCCAGTATGAGATTGTAAAGGAAATCGCCGTATTGTCGGCAAGCGGCAGCGGCTATACAAAGGAAATCAATTTAATCTCATGGAACGGGAACGAGCCGAAGTATGACATCCGCAGCTTTTCCCCGAACCGTGAGAAGTGTGGCAAAGGAATCACGTTGACCGTTGATGAAGCGGCGGCACTCCTTAAAGCATTGCAGAAAGAAGTAAACAGCGGCGATTGATGGTGTCTGATTGGCAGAGCAGGGGGATTTTATATACTCCCCTGCCTGTCTGGAAAGGAAGATTTGAATATGGGCGAGGATAAGACAGCAAACAAAAAGAGAAAGCGTATCATGCCAAAAGCACAGGTGCAGGTAATTATCAGTCGGGAATATGTCGGCACACAGACCGTTGCGGAAGCGTTTATCCCGATTATTTCTGAAGATATACGGAGGGAGATTGCCAAAGATGACACCTTCGACAATGAGGGTATATCCGCTTAGAATGTACGCAATGGAACATGAAACCTATTAGAACAAAGACGGAGGTTTAACAGTATGGCAGGAATCAAAGAAGAAAAGAAAATATATTTAGTAGGCATTTACTGCCGCTTGTCAAAGGACGATGGCACGGATAACGAGAGTGCGAGCATTGCCACACAGAAATCCATCCTCACGGATTATGTGAAAAAGCAGGGCTGGCATTTGACAAAAACGTATGTAGACGACGGATATTCTGGTACGAATTTCCAAAGACCGAGTTTCCAGAACATGATTAAGGATATTGAAAACGGGCTGATAAACTGCGTGATTACGAAAGATTTATCCCGTCTGGGGAGGAATTACCTTGACTGCGGGCTGTATCTGGAAGTCTTTTTCCCAGAGCATAATGTGAGGTATATAGCGGTCAATGACGGCGTGGATACGCTCAATAAATCGGCGATGGACATCACGCCTTTCCGCAACATCCTAAACGAAATGTATTCTGCTGATGTGTCGGTCAAGATTAAATCGGCGTACCGTGCGAGGTTTCAGCAGGGAAAATTCATGGGGACGTATGCACCCTACGGATATATCAAAGACCCTGCCGACCATAACCACCTATTGATTGATGATAAGGTTGCCCATGTGGTAAGGGAGATATTTGACCTTGCACTTGCAGGAAACGGAATCTCTAAAATCCGCAAGCACATCAACAAGCAGCATATCTTACGCCCTGCCGCTTATGCGGCGGAGCAGGGGGCGGCAGGCTATGAAAGATATTTCGAGGATAACGAGGAAAACCGCTATATCTGGAGCGAGAATAGTGTGAGGGGCATTTTAAGAAGCCCGATATATGCGGGAAATCTTGCAGGCTACAAACGGATTGCCGCCAACATGAAAAGCAAGAAACGTCCCTCTAAGCTGCCCGAAGAATGGGAAGTGATACCCGATACCCATGAGGGGATAGTCGCGCAGGAGGAATTTGATACCGTACAGCAGCTTATCACAAGCCGCAGATTACCCGAAAACAAGGGCGGCTTTGAGAATATCTTTGCGGGCGTTATTAAGTGTGCGGACTGCGGCTACGCTTTGCGGGCTATGAGTGCCAACAGGAGGAAACGCCCCGATATTATCGACTGCATACAATACACCTGTAATAATTATGGCAGGTATGGCAATGTCATGTGTACCGCACACGCCATTGAAGCGAGGGATTTATTCAATGCCGTGCTTGCCGACATCAACCGTTTTGCGGATATGGCGGTGAATGACGAGCGTGCGGTGAGGGCGATTGAGAAGCGGCTCACGGAAACAGACCAGAGCAAAGCAAAAGCAATGGAGAAAGAACGGAAGAAGCTGAACAAACGCCTTGCGGAGCTTGACAGGCTGTTTTCCTCTCTCTATGAGGATAAAGTCATGGAGCGTATCACCGAGCGGAATTTTGAGATGATGTCGGGGAAATACCAGAAAGAACAGCTTGAAATTGAAGCAAGACTGAAAGAAGTAACGGAAACGCTCAATGAAAGCTACGAGAAATCGCAGGGAATCCGTGACTTCCTCTCCCTTATCCGCAATTATCAAGGCTTAAAAGAACTGGACGCAACAGTGATAAATGCACTGATAGACAAGATACTTGTTTCGGAGCGTGAGAAGTCAGCGGACGGAACAGTGAAACAGGAAATCAAGATTTACTATAAATTCATCGGCTTTGTCGGTGAATTACATATCACACCCACAAAGCGGTGGACAGCATTAAAGCCTAAGAATTGTACAGTGTGCGGTGTTGAATACGTCCCCCGCTCCGCAATATCGAAGTATTGTCCAGAGTGCAGGGGAAAGATAAGAAAGGCTCAAGGGACAGAAACGAAACGCAGGAGCAGAGAACGAAACAGACAGGCATGTATTGAACTGTCCGCAAAAAATGACCGACTGAAGAAGGCCAGAAAGGACCGTGGCCTGACGCAGGAGCAGCTGGCAGAGCAGGCTGGCCCGTCTGCCCGCCATATCGCAAAGATCGAGAAGGGGGATGTGAATCCCTCGTTTGAGGTCCTGTCTACATTGGTGAAAACGCTTGGGGTATCCTTCGATGCCATTTTTGACCCGGCCAGCGAACAGGTGGCGGCTGAACTTCAGGAGATCGCCGGGCTTTACCGGGCCTGCCCGGAGCAGGGGCAGCGGCTGATCCTGGCGGTGATCCGGACGATGGCAGGGGAACTGATGGATAAGCGCAAGGAGTAATATCAACGTGTAACTAAACTCCCGCTTAAAAGGAAGAGCCGATGATCTGGTGAGTTTCCTCACAAGTTCATCGGCTCTGCGTCTATGCGTCTGGCTCTTTGATGACGGTAATTTTTTGTTGTTGCACTTCGATAAGTGTTTCCTGCTTGCATTTAGGGCAATATAGCGGG
>JAETNR010000105.1 GCA_021772055.1 Blautia sp.
CCACTTAGCAGAAACTGTTAGGTGGATTTTTTTGTCAAAGTGCGGATGAATTGCTATGAGAATATTTTACCAGATACATAGATTTATAAACAGGTACGGATTATTTCCTACTTACGATGAAATCAAAATCCCGCTTAAATACTTTGAAAAAATCCGCCCTTCCTTTGCAAAGCAAAACTGTACGCATATTGTATAATGACTGTTTAAGCGAGATGCAGATCAAAAGGAACATTCCCATTTACAGCACCGCTTTTTTGAAATCGCCTGTCATTGCGGGCTTATTCCGACCATGTATTTATCTGCCAATCCACCTGATATCAGATTTTAATGCTACCGATATGCGGTATATGCTGTTACATGAATTGCAGCATTATAAACACAAAGATGCCCTGGCCGGTTTCTTTATGAATCTTTTTGGTGTATTGTACTGGTTCAATCCCTTGGTATGGTTCGCTTTAAAAGAAATGCGCAATGACAGGGAAATCGCCTGCGATACCTCTGTTTTGGAACTATTAAAAACAAGCGACTATGAAGATTACGGCAATACCCTCATCAATTTTGCAGAAAAAATTTCACTCACACCATTCCCTTTTTCTGCAGGGATCAGTGGAAACATGAAACAGATGCGGCGGAGGATTATAAATATTTCCTCTTATGAAAAACCTTCTGTTTATAGGAAATTCAAAGGTTTTACCGCTTTTGGCGTCATTGCAGTTATTCTTTTCGGACTAACTCCAATGCTGTCTACCCATGCCTCAGACCAAAACCATTATCACTGGAACATATCCCCTGAAAAAATCTCTACCATTGATTTATCTGCATATTTTAATGAATATGAAGGCAGCTTCGTCCTATATGACTTAAACAACGATACATGGAGTATTGGAGATTTGGATCATGCCACATTAAGGACAGCCCCAAACTCCACCTATAAAATATATGATGCACTGTTCGGTCTGGAAGAAGGCATTATCACAGCAAATGATTCTTTCATGGCATGGAACGGGACAGACTACCCATTTGAAACATGGAACGCCGATCAGGATTTATATTCTGCAATGCAGTCATCTGTCAATTGGTATTTTCAGGAAATAGACGAACAACTCGGGGCTTCTGTAATAAAGAACTATATTAAGAAAATAGGATATGGAAATGAGAGTATCAATTCAAACCTCTCTGCTTACTGGATGCAATCCTCCCTGAAAATTTCCCCGGTAGAACAGGTTGAGCTTTTGACAGACCTCTATAACAATCGTTTTCACTTTATGCCGGAAAATATAAATGCCATAAAAGATTCCATCCGCCTGTTTTCATCTGAAAGCAGAAGCTTTTACGGAAAAACCGGAACCGGACGTGTCAACGGCCAGGATATCAATGGCTGGTTTATAGGCTATGTAGAAACCGCTGACAACACATACTTTTTTGCCGCCAACATCCAATCCGCAGAAAACGCCACAGGCAGCAAAGCATCAGAAATCTCATTCTCTATCTTATCCGATATGGGGATATGGAAACAGTAATATTTGTTTTTTGATTTATCTCTGTTTTACCATCAAAATATAATATCACCTGCTCATCGAGCTGTTCATCTCCGGACAGGATAACTTCCACATAATCCTTATGCCATGTGACCTCCCATATACTGCTGCGTATGCATCCGCCGTCATCCCACAGTTCAAAGTCTGCTTTGGATATTCTGCTTTTGCCTTCATAGAGAATCAGCCTCCCTGAAGCAGAACCAAACGGGAAATCAGCCTCTCCGACGGCCTGCAGAACCAGTTCATAGGTTTTATCCGGTGAAACAGAAGTATCTACCTTTGTTATTTTATAATCTGACACATAGATAAAACTCCCCCATAACACAACGATTATGATAAAAACAGCAGCCACAGATCCTAATATAAACTTTACTATTTTTTTCATTGTTGTCCTTTCCTCTTTCAACGACAGGTGATACCTATCATTACTCTCTGATCATCCGGTATTGATATTCGGGTATATTTGAAATCCCATCATCCAAAATTTTGTTTCCCAAATACTGAAAACTGCCATCTTCTGCAAACTGTACGGTAAGCTCATGCGTTATCACTGCATCATTACATAAAATCATGCTGCACACCGCATCCACAGTTAAAGTGACCGTTCCATCTTTGTTTTCCCTAACGTCCGTAACTTCTGGAACAGACGTTCCAAAATAAGTAGGAGAATAATTAAAACAGCCTAACCTTTCCCATGCATAGGTCTGATTCTTCTTGTCAAATACAGCATATTTCTGTATTTTTTCCTCTGTAATTGGAAGATACTCCATCACCAGGTTTTCAAATTCTTCCTTCGGTATCCCGTTGGGATAATTCTCAGGTTCAAATTTTTCTTGGTATTTCATTGCATAAAGATATTCATACAACCCATTATAATCTATATCTTTCATACTTTCTGCATCCCAATCAGAACACAAAATATTGTTACCCTGATAAGCCAGTCCAAGTACACATTTTTCTGACATTTCCCTGTTTTCATCAGTCATTGGTTTTACTCTGAGCATACAACTTCCATCAACCATTTCTGTTACTTCAGGATACTCCGGCACACACAATTCATAACAAAACCACCCCTTATCCGTATACTTCCATTCTTTTATTCTGGTATAGGAGGCATAAACTATATCCGGCTCACTTTCGTCATTCCATCCCGCAGATACGCTTAATACATACATATCCGCCCCGTCAAAGATAAACTTCATTCTCCCTATACCGCCTCCAGAATGTATTTCATATATTACTGCCGACCCGCTTACTCCTTTTATACATTCTCTTAAAAATCTGTCTATGCCCTCAAAATTGTCCATGTTTGCATATATACCTGTCATTATAACCGGATTGTTTGTTTTCTTCAATTGATCCTGCATTTCAGATATGGTTTCATCTGGAAGGACAATATTAAGAGCATTACCTTTGTCTGCCTGTATATAAATCCCGCGAATAAGTTCCATCATTTTTTTACAGTCATCCTCTGCCTCTTTCCTTTGGCGGGCATCGATTGGGAGGTCATAACCTTTGTCCATCCGCTTGTTTGTGTCTGCCTCCTCTGTGCTTTCTGCATTTGCCTTGTGCCTATTTTTTTCATTTTTGCCTGCATTTGCGGTTTTCATGCTTTCCCCATTATTGCTGCAGGCACATAACAAAACACTACACATCAGTATAACAATCAGCAGCCTATTTCTTTTTTTCATTATCGCACCCCATTTTTTTAACAGCCATTTCACATCTTTCACTATTCATTTCCTCCATAAATCTCTTTCCATTCATCCTCTGTCAAACGACTGGAATGCCACCATGTATCATAATCATCTTCCGGCGAAATTATCTGATTGGATACATATTGAAAACGTTCCTCATTCAACGGGCGAATTACTGTTTTGTGTGAATATAACTTAGATGTATTTTCATTTGGATATACTGCATTGATGATAAGCGTGATTGTTCCGTCCTGATTTTCTGTATAACTTACTACTTCCGGATATGGAATATCAGGATATTCAACCTCATAAAAACCTCTTGGCCTGTATTCATAAGCTGCATCCTCTGGCATATATGTCGTTTTTGACCGAAGCATTTCCCTATCTATATTGAAATATGCCATAATGACATTTTCAAATACATCTTCCGGAATCTGATAAACTGCTCCGATTCCTAAATTATTATCTGCAATATAGGGAACCGATTGCTTATACAAAAGCGGATAAAAATTGTCAAATATATCGTAAAAATCCAAATCGCCAAAATCTTCTTCCTTCCAATCCATGAGAAAAATATTGTTCTGTTCATAACCGACTGGCAATATATACTTCCGGTTTAATTCCCTGCACTTTTTGTCCAGCGGCAAAACTCGTAATGCCGTATGCTCTGGTGTATCACTTAACGTCAGCACAAAATTCTCGTCCGAAAAATATCTTCCTTCAAAAATTAAATACCCTTCCTCTGTGTATTGCCACAAGTCAGCCGGATAACTTACCGTATTTCTGTTTTGCAGGCATCCGTTTTGGTCATATTGGTAATATCCTCTGACAATATTCACGTTACCGCCCTCTGTTTCTAAATCAAATTTCCGAAAACCTAACTCCATGATTACTATGATTGTAAGCCTGTCATTTTTCTTTTCATCTACTGCTTTACAAAATTCCGCTACCTGTTCTGCCCCTGCCATATCAACCTGATTTTCACTGTCAACAGCCACATAACCATTCTCTCCAAGTCTTACGACAATACGCTGCTTTGTTTCCAAACTTCCCAGCCTATTTGTTTTTGCTGCTTCATCATAAATGTCACGATAAACTTCCCCTATACTCTTTGCATCAGCAAAATCACTTTCATCCAAAGGAAATGCTTCATTATCTACCACAGTTACATGAATATCTGATGTCTCCGGCGATTCATTATCACAACCAGTAGCCACAAATGCAATAATAATTATTATTACAAATAACGATATCATTCTATTCTTTTCTGTTAAACCAACTTTCCAGAACTTTTTTTCCTCTCTACTTTTCCCTTTCACATCAGCCTCCACACTCTATTATAGTATCGACATCCCTTTTAAATCTTACTTATGTAAGATTTAAAATAAATATTACACTAGTAAGATTTAGAAGTCAAGCAAATTATAATTTCCTCTTTAGCCAATGGTATTATAACCGGCACACTCTTCGGGAGTGTGGAAAGACAAAGCAGGTACAAGCTTCTACAAAAATATCTGCTGTTTGCTTTGCTTCTAAGCTGAAGCGCCTTTCCACAATGCCCACAGAAAAAGAGAATGTTGGACCTATTTTTTGGGGGATTCCGTTCTAAAAGCCGGAAGTTGAATACTAAAACTCATGCAATAACAGTATCTTTTCCAAAGCGTTCCGTCATTATTTTTTCGGTGTCTTCACTCAATTTTTTCAAAAGACCATCTCCTTAGCCAATCCGCCTGTCAGAGTTTTATTTGCTCCAAAATCCATAATTACATGAAGCCCTAAAACCCTTTTATAAAACTCAACTGATTTTTCTATATCAGTTACTACCAGCATGGGATTTTCTAACTCAAACTTCCCACACCGAAAGTGGGATTCGTACCTGGTGAGTAGATACACCCCTCACGAGGCGTACCCCTACATAGAACCGAACGTGCGATTTTCCCGCATTCGGCTCCCTACAAAGCTAATTATTCACTCATGTCTCATAAATACTGACATATATTTGAGGTCT
>JAETNR010000035.1 GCA_021772055.1 Blautia sp.
CTTGCAACGCTGCAGAGCAGCGGGGTATTTGACCCTCGCGGCAGTCGCCAATATGTCCAAGTCAACCAAAGGTTGACTTTAAGCAGCCACTTGGCTCGTTGCTCGCGGGAATAAATCGCGGTTTTGCTGCCCATGCTTTAAACTGCATCCCCCAATTTCCCGATCAATATCCTGCCCATTTCTTCCGGCGTCTTCGTCCCGTCATTGACCAGCCGGATATCCGGATTCTTCGGAAGCTGTAATGCCAGATCCATACCCACCACATTCCCCCGTTTCCCATCCTTCACATCCTGGTAAAGATTTTTCTGGTTGCGTTTTTCCAGTACCGGCAAAGGAACTTCAATATAAATCTCCGAATAATTTTCTATATTCCTGCGGTTCCATTCCCGCACCTGATCGAACATGGAAATCGTGCAGCAAACCACATGAATACCCTGCTCTACTAAAAGTCTGCACAGCCGGGCATAACGCATGGCGCATTGGTAACGATCCTCTTCCGAATAGCCCAAATCGTTTCCAAATGCCTGACGCAAGGCATCTCCGTCAAAAATCACCGTATTAGGGTATTTCCTTTTTAAATGCTCGTACAGCAGACTCCCTATTGTAGTCTTTCCGGCTCCTGACAGCCCGGTGACCCAGTACAGCCTTCCATCCATTCCTTTTTCTCCTCTTTTATCGCGCAGCCTGCCAAAGGTATGCCTTCTGAATTTTTCCTGCCCGTCAGGAATCAGGACAGCTGCCGCTCCACCACCTTCAGGTCTTCACAGTCATCGATTTCAAACCAGCCTCTGTCAATATGCACCGCCTTCAGCTTATTTCCTTCATCGATAAGGCCCTGCAGCAGATCCGTCATATACATCTTCTGATAGGTTCTGGATGTACGCCACAGCGGCTCCCCTTTTCGGCTGCGTTCTTTCGCCTCGTCTGCCAAGGCAAGCACCGCTTCCGCCCCTTTGCCCTTAAAACGCATCAAACCGATGTACTGCGACTGCACCCTGCTAAGATCCGTTGTTTTCTGTCCGATTTCGATCAGATAGCTGTCTTCATCAAACAGCAGCGTTTCCGCATCATCCAGAGGATTCTCACAGCGTTCCGACCAATAGGAATACCAGCCGTCATCCACGACCACCGATGCTTCTTCCTCAGACCCCAATATTGTCCCCAATACCTCTTCGCTATAAATAATATCGCCGTAAGAAATCAGGATATCGTCCCCGCTCTCCATAATTTCCCTTGCGCACATCAGTGAGCATACCATATTCGTGTTCTCATAATCGTTATTTATGATAATACTCATTCCCGTATCCCGGAAAAGCCTCTGCAAAGCCTCTCCCTTATATCCGGCCACAATCGTAATATCCTCTTCTCTGATGCCGCAGTTATGCATCACGGAAAGCTGTCTCTCAATAATGCTCTTTCCGTTCACCTCCACCATGCACTTCGGCCTGTCATCCGTCAATGGCCGCAGCCTCGTTCCCTGTCCTGCAGCTAAAATAATTACTTTCATTCTCCACCACATTTCCGCACTGTTTTTTGTGCTTTCTATTCATTATCCAAAAAACTTCTTAACCCGCTCCACATCGTCCTTTGCAAACGGATTCTCCCGCTCCGGGTGCCACATCGTCGCCATGATCTTATGCCCTTGGCACTCCGCCGCCTCGACCACCCCGTCATCCGCCCGCCCGATTACCCTCAAAGGCTCTTTCACTTCCCTGCAAGCCTGGTTATGGTAGCTGTTTACCGTCAGCGCCCCCCATCCGCCCTGTACCTGATGGCGGACTGCCACATGGCCGCTCACATTCTCCAGCCGACAGCCGAAATAATCCAGTATGGACTGCATTCCTCTACAGAATCCGTAAACCGGAATTCCCTTCTCTATCGCAATTTCCAGAAGCCGCCTGTCCGTATCATCCCTCTCCGGAGCATTTCCGCCATACTTTATCAGGGAATTGCCGCCAGTCAGCAGGATTCCTGCCGGGGCCGTTCTTTCTATATATTCATCCAATGCGCATACCGCATTGGGTATTGGAACCGGCAGATAACCGCATGCTTCTAAAAAACGGGGAATATTCTGATCCGCACAATCACGCCGTTCTCCATAACTTTCAACAATCTCGACCCGTTGGGTATAAATAATTATTTTTTTCATATCAATGCCCCGTTCCCGGCCGCCCTATTTGCAGACCTGAGCCGTCCATGCCCTTGACCGGTACGGCACGGCCACATTATCGTATCCCTTCAGCTTTTCTTCTATCCCGTTCAATATCCGGCAGAACCCTTCTTCTCCTGCCTGTACCTGGATATCGTTCACCGAGCGCCAGATATTCATATACCTTTCTTTCGTCATCACTTCCTCGTGATTGCATTCCATAAAAATAAGATTTTTAAAGCATCCGCCCGCGCAAAGCTTTCTTTCCATTTCTTCCGTTGTCACCGTACCGCCGGAAGAAACTCTTTTCATATGCGGAATTTCCGCATAGACCACAGCCTCAATCTCTTGATGCAGCTCGCTCCTTTCAATGTCCCTCGGATTCCATATGGCGGTAAAAACCCCTCCCGGCTTCAATATTCTCTGAAATTCTTTTACCGCCCTCGGGGCATCTGCCCAATGGAAGGACGATCCCATCAAAACCCAGTCCACGGAACCATCCGGAAGCCCTGTTTCCTCTGCGGTTCCCTTGAGCCAGATAAAGCTTTTTCTCTCTTTAAACAGTTTTTCCCCTTCCTGCCTCATGGCATCGTTAGGTTCCACCGCATATCCGGCGCAGCCGATCTGCTCCAGGTTTTCCGTCAGCTTGCCCGTCCCTGCCCCGACATCCGCCGTCACGATATCTGCTCCTTTTCTTCCTTGTATATAGGCCCTTATATACTCCAATAAAGCAACGGAATATCCCGGCCTGTCTACATAATATTTAGCTAATGCTGTAAAATCGCCGTGTTTCATTTCTGTGCATCCTTTCTATTTTCCTGGCCATCCAAATTCGCGTAGTATAAGGGACTTCAATACCCGTTTCTGCTTTAGGTGAGTTCTCATGCCTAAAGCAAAGAGTCGTCAAGCAAAAAGTCGATGATACCGATATTCAATATTCCGTTTTCATCATACCAACGCTTACGAATATCGTGGCGAACAATAATTTTGGGAAAAAAATCCCCGGTCAAAGAAAAAGGCTTGTTTTCGGTTTCTGCCTTTTCTTCTGTTGGAATCGCATAAGCAGATTGAATATAAGTTCTCTTCCCACCGGAAGCTGCAACAAAATCAATTTCTCTTGCAACCCTATTGATTCTATCCTTTGCATCCTTTTCATTTGAGTAAACAACGCCTACATCTACCGCACATTCACGGATGACAAGCTCATTATACAGGATATTTTCCATAATGTGCGTCATTTCCTGCTGGCGGAAACCAATTCTTGCATTTCGCAGTCCTATGTCTTCACAATAGTATTTATTGGGATAGTCAAAGTAATCTTTGCCTTTCACGTCCCATCTTTTACATTCGCTGAACAGGAATGCATCAGACAAATGATTGATATATGCCTTAACTGTGTTGTGAGCCACAATATTTTCGCCTGCTCTCTTTTGTTTTGAATTAATGGTATTTGTAATATTTGCCGGGTTAGTAAGAGAACCGACGGATGAACAAAGCAAATCAAGAATGGCCGCCAGCACATCTTCTCTTTTGATTCTTTTGCGCTCGACAATATCCTTTAGATAAACCTCGGAAACAAGCGACTGAAGATAAGCCATCTTTGCCGCTTCCGTAGGACGGGATAAAACCAGCGGCATGCCTCCGTAAAAGGCGTAATCATCAAAAGCGTCCGCCTTATCTCCGCCCACTGCGGAATAGTATTCCGCAAAGCTCAAAGGGTGAACACGGATTTCATCGCTGCGGCCACGAAACTCTGTCAGAATGTCCGAAGAAAGCATTTTTGAATTACTGCCGGTCACATAAATATCAAGATTTGACAGAGTTTTCAGATCGTTCAGAGCGTCATAAAAAGTAATTTTCTTTCCATCAGGATTATAAGGATTGGCAACCTCATCGGACATTTGAATTTCATCAACAAAAAGATAAAACTGCCCACTTTTGCCTTCCGTTTTCACCCGCACGAACTTAGACAGTTCCAGAGGGTTGCGGTAACGTATATCGGTTGTCAGGTCAAGAGCCAGATCAATTATATGGTCATCCGCCACACCGGCAGAAACCAGGTAACTACGGAACAGTCTTTTCAGCAAGTAAGATTTCCCGCAGCGCCTGATACCGGTAATCACCTTAACCTGCCCATCCCACATAAACGAAATGAGCTTATTCAAATAACGGTCGCGTTTAATCTCCATAACCAGCCTCCACTGAAAACTTATCACTAATATTGCGCCACTTTTCAACGGATATTATACTCTGACAAACAGGAAAAAGTCAAGAAATTCATCGATATGATATATTATCCCCCCTTTCTTTATTTTTTCCTGGCCATCCAAACTCGCGTAGTATAGGGAACTTCGATATATTCTTTCTCCTGTGACTCCACAAATTCCCGGATTTCCTTATTAATTAAATCAAACTTTTCTTTTGCCTGGCGATATACCGTGCCATGTGATTTCCAGCCTTCGATAAAGTCCTCCGCCAATATTTGGTGCCGTACGGCTCCTTCTATATATATTACCTCTTCAAATAAACCGCTCTCCCTGATCACCTCCGATTGATCCTCTCTCCTCGTCCCATAACCATAGTCCTTAATATGCGCTTTCAATATATCTTCTATCCCGTTTTGCAAAGGGTCCGTAAGATCTCTGTGGTTCCACATACAGGCAAACCAGCCCGCCTGTTTTAAAATCCTGCTGCTTTCCTGCAGGGCTTCCTGCCGATTGCACACATTAAAAGAAGAGCCAAAGGTAACAAGATCAAATTTTCCTGCTTCCATCCCTGTAGCTTCTCCCACGCCTTCCTGCCATTTTACATCCGGAAATTCCTCCGTTCTTTTCCTTCCGTTTTTCCTCATGGCATCATTGGGTTCTACCGCATAAACCCTTAACCCATACTCTGCCAGCTTTATTGTCAGATGAGCTGCCCCCGCTCCAACATCGCATACGATGTCCCCCGGCTTTATTCCTGCCGTTGCCAGCATCCTGTCAATCGCAGACTGCGCATAATCAGGCCTTTTCAAATAAGCATCCGCCAAATCAGTATAGTCCCATTCCGTTTTCATATTCTTTCCATCCTTCTTTATTCATTGTTGCTTACTTCAATACCTTGATCCACTTCGCCAGCGGATCCAGTGCAAGCACATGTGCCTTTTTATATTCCTCAAAATCCTTCGAACCTACCCCTACCGCCGCCGGAATTCCCAGTTCACCGGCTCTTATGGCCATATGGGAATTCGCGCCGCCATACATAGTAATGAAACCTTTGATTCCATGGGAAAAAATCCAGTCATAACCCGGATCAGCACTCGGAATCAATAAAATTTTTCCTTCCATCCCCTCTGCGTCCGCCATGTCATCCAGCAGATATACTTCCCCTTCCACTTTATTCGATGTAATAAAATTCGGCTCTGAATCCGGATAGTAAAACCGCATCACCTCTTCCGGCGCTATAATCAGCGGCGGAAGAGTAATCGTCTTAGTCATTTCATAAGCTTTTTTTCCCTGCTGTATGGAATGGAGCATCACTGACCGTATCTCCCGGGTAGAAGCATACAATTTCCGAACAGCCTGAATATCCATATACGCGCAGTCTTCTTTGGCGATTCCTTCCGCTTCCCCGATGCTGCCGATCATCTGGATCGCCTTGCTTAAATTCTTCGTAAAAGCAAACTTCCCATATTCCCGCCCCTCGATGGCAGTCTTAATAAAGTCCATAAGCTCCAGCACATCGTTTGCCAGCCCGTTCTCCTCCTGTGCCTGCTTCAATCTCCTCAATTGTTCCAGGGAAAGACGGAAAATTCCTTTATCCGGTTTATTTTCTTCTTCGCTTTCCTCTTTTGTCTGCCAGTCAAAATAAATTTCCGGCGCTTCGTCATACCGTAAGGAGGTAATGTCATAAGTCCCCGGCCGCAGATGCCCATACTTTGCCACAAAAGCATTCGGGGACAATTCCTTAAAATCATGGCTCATTCCGGAACTTACTGTGTTCACGCCGCCCATAAACAGCTCATAATCTTCCTTTGTAAGAATACCGCAGCTTACCATTGACTGCAGGATCTGCACTGCAATAAACCCCGCCCTCGCCAATCCCGCAAAGGGCAGCGTTCCATAACGTTTGCAGTCTTCCAACAGCCAGTATACCTTTTCGACATCTTCCATACCGCTGTTCATAATCTCATCATAACGTTTCTCTAAGATTTTGATTTTCTCATAATCCTTTCGCCACAGCCCTTCCTTATGGTCCGTGATATGATTGGTTACATCTCTTAATGCAAGAATAATCTTTTCTATTTCCTCTTCCGAAAAACCATACTCTTTTAGTATCTGTATCCGTTCAGGAAGATCAAAACTGTAACAGGAAAATACAATTTCAAACTCCGCTTTGTCATGTTTTTCGGGATTCTCCGCCAAACGCTCCAAATAATAATCCACCAGCTTTTCACCGATCTCTTCATCCAGCCCTGCCGGCACAAACGAATTGAAGCTGACGCGGACATCGATATAAGGCAGACCGCCGAAATCCACCATCAGAGGAAAACTTCTCAAATTCCGGTAGCCGTAATTATCCCGCTGGTATGCCCAGACACTGTCCGTAATCACTTCCTGATATAAAGACATCGCCAGGGGCTTCGGGCGGATCCCTATCATTTCTGCCGGATTCCAGTCCGTCATCACTCCGTATATGGCCTTTTGGCCGCACAAAAACGGTTTTGGCATCTGGTTCCCACGGATTTTTTGCTCTATTCTCTGCAATTCCTGCCGTTGTTTTTCCTTATCCGCAGGCTCTGTCTGCAGACATAGCGCCCTTACCTGAAAAATATACAGTTCCCCTTCTTCGGTTATGGCGAATTCCACGTCCAGATTCTCTTGCCCGAAAAAATTCTCCAGCTCTTCCAGAGCCGCCGTTACTCTCCGCATTTCATGCGGGTGCATTGCCTGCGGATGCATTGCCTGCGGACAGCTTTTGTCATTTCTGTCCTCTATGCCAGTTTCTGCTCTTGCTCCTTTAAACTGATAATATAAAAAATCATTTTTTCCATTGCCCGAAGTAACCGCCGAGGTGGAGCCCGTCTTATCGTAATTTATCACATAATAATTCCCACCGGTATTCGGGTCTAGGGTAAATGCCACGCCGCATATTGCCACATGCTCCAGCATTGGCTGTACCAAAACCTGGTTTCCAGGATCGGAATCTTCATAAGAAGCGATGACCTGTTCTACCGCAGACCGGAAGGCTTCTATCCCCGATACATTTGCTATGGATTCGTATTTACCCGCCTGGGACTGGGTCTGCGTATCTTCGTTTAAAGCGCTGCTTCGAACGATTACGCGGGCATTCCAAGGCAGTTCCCGGAACTTTAATACCAGAGCTTCCTTACGGCTTTGCCAGTCTCCTATCGTAAAGGTAAACTGCGGCAGAACCTTTGCTTCCTTCATATGACCATACAATTTTTTTAAAGTCTCCGCTTTCGTATCCAGACTTTTATCTAAGTGATCTGTTGGCTGATTCATGATTGTCTCCCATGACTGTATCCTATAGCTCTTATTACTCTCTCCTCTATCATAATTACTAATCTCACATTGTTTTCTTAGTCTATGTACCGTTCATCTGTCAACATCAGTCTTTTTGTTGGCACTGCCAATGTCGCATCTCTTTATCCCAATGGTACTTAATAGCACTAAAATAATTAATTATACAACTATCACACACTCTTCTTCATAAAATGGAATTTTGGAATCATGTGTAACAAATCTTAAACCATCAGCTTTTGCTTGAGCCCTGGAGCCGCTAATCCGAATCTTGTCTGGCCTTGACATATATTTTATCGTTGTTTCCCAAACAGATGCTGAACTATAATAAATTTCATTTTTCATATCCATTATTAAAGCTCTAGCCTCATTGGGCAACTTTGGATTATCATCCAATGCCCATAAAATAATATGTGTGTCTAATAACAGCTTCATTCTGCCACCCCAAACATTTTTGCAATCTCAGGATTCATTTCATCAAAATCATATTCATCATCATATAAATCCTGTCCTCTTGCAATTCCAATTCTATTCGGAATTACCGTTGCCTTTTTTTTCATAGTATCAGGTAACATGAAACGCTCTATCATATCTAATAAAAAACGTAGATTATCTTCTGATAAATCATCAATTTTCTGAAGCACTTGTTCTTGTAATGTCAACATAAAACGCCACCTTCCTGCAATTTTACTGTCTTTATTATATGTATTTCAACACAAAATATATCATTTTTATTATACATCCAAAAAACACTTTCCTCAATCCGCTTCTTTACTGAATTAATTTCGCTGTAACCACATTGAGTTCAGATGCAAAATGCTGCATAGAGAGGAACCATTTTTTTATTGTCCTCAAACGCAAAGTTTTTCGCAGAAAGCTTGATAGCATAGGCAGGCTTATAACTTTCCATATAAACCTTCAAGCTCTTTGCTCTGGTGTTGTCGGCTGACTTGACCTCAATCGGAATAAGCCGGCCTTCACGCTGAATGACAAAATCAATTTCAGCCCCACGCCCGGACTCCCAATAGCAGGCGTTATACCCGTTAATGGAAAGCTGCACATTGACATAGTTTTCAGCCATGCCGCCCTTAAAGTCATTGAGTTCCTCCACCATATAAAGAATATCATTTGCCGCTAAACCTTTCTTGGCACAAAGCAGCCCTAAGTCCGATACATAAATCTTGAACGCATCAATATCGCGATAATTTTCCAAAGGCTTTTTGATTTGCTCCGCCTTGTAAACCTGTGATACGATACCGGACAAACAAAGCCACTCAATCGCATTTTCAAATTCAGAAGCCCGCCCGCCTTTCTTAAGCAGCTTATATTGAAAACGGGTATTCTTCTTTGAAAGCTGAACAGTAATATTGTCATAAGCAAGCCTGGTTTTCTTGATTTCGTTCAAGTTATTGTACTTACTCATATCATTGAGATAACCTGCAAGAATAGTATCCTGCGTATGGCGGATAAGGATATAATCTTTCGTCTGGGCAAACTGCATGACGCACTCCGGCATACCGCCCACAACAAGATACTGACGGTAAAGCTGCATTGCCGCATCGTGCAACGCCGCAGGCATCGGACTGTCGGTTTCAAAACATTTCTTAATCTGTTCCACAAGATCATTTTCGCCCATTGCAAGCATAAATTCTTCCATATCCATCGGATACAGCGTTTTCATATCTACCTTGCCGACAGGAAAAGAAAATTTCGCTCTGTTTACTGCCACACCAAGCAGGCTGCCTGCTGCGATGATATGATAGTCCGAAGCATCTTCACAAAAATATTTCAGAGAAGTCAAAGCCCTTTCACACAGCTGCACCTCGTCAAATATAATCAGCGTTTTTTCCTTTACGATGGTCTGTCCTGCAATATGAGATAAAATCGGTATCAGATAATCGGGGCTGATGTTTTCCTCAAAGGTTGCATGCAGCTTTTGATTGGTTTCAAAATTGAAGTATGCCACATTTTCATAAGAGTGACGCCCAAACTCTAAGATAGAGTAGGTTTTTCCGACCTGTCTTGCTCCCTGCAAGATAAGGGGTTTGCGGTGTTCGTTTTCTTTCCACGCTTCTAAGAAGCTCATCACTTTTCTGTACATAACCAGCCCTCCATTCAAGATACTGAACATAGTATGGCAGATTATCATGTAAAAATCAACGAATTTTATTTCAATAATCACACTAATCAACACGAATATTTTTAAGAACTTCTCAAAGTTCAACATGGCCTAAAATAATTCATCCGTATCCATTACCTCACAAAAACGCAGCTGCCAGAGCTTTTTCCTGACCCTCTCCTGCACAAGCCAAACGCCTGTCGTATCTTTTCCTGCCGCCGTCTCCGGCATTTTTTCCCAAAAAAACTCCTTCAAAAACATCTCCTGTAATTCCCTTCTGCAAAAATCCAAAGAATTCACAAACGGATACCCATATTTCTTTTGAAAAGCGCTGCTTAACAGGCAGATCCGCATTCTGTCAAAGCTTGTAAAGTATTCCTCATACAGATTATATACCGGCTTCAAATCAAATCCGGTAATCTCTTTATAAAATACCGTACTCCCATGGACGGTTGTCTCCATCAAACTTTCATCAAAACCAATATGCAGCTGTTCGCAAAGATTTGCCAGAATTTCCCGAGGCGTTTTTTTCAGGTCCTCAAATTTGATAATAATCTCCTCCCAGCCCTGATATATGGTCTTTTCCGCCCCTTCTGCCGTTCCAATGCTCAATATAAATTCCCATATGGATTTTTTCCCTATCCGCGCCCTTATACTGGATCCTGCGCGAATATAACTATTGCGTACTGTCCTCAGCACAAAACCGCTTAACCCGCCGCTTCCCAGCCAATATGACCATGCTCTCAGCGCGCCCCGCTCCCACGCATGCGGTTCCCAATAAATGATCATATTTTCCGGATTTTTTATCTCTTTCCCATACATTGCTTCATAAGCAATATGGAACATAACAAACAGTTCCTGCGATGTAAAATAACTTCCATACTGCAATAATTCTTCCATCCTCCGGACAAAACTCTCTTTATCCGGAAAATCCTTCTCCCATGCTCCCTCTTTTGCCTCCCTCTGGTATAATGACCAAAAACATGGCAAAATCTCTGCCGCTTTCTTCCCTGCCAAACGGATACAAGTAAAATATAAATTATCATTCAAATAATTGTAGTCCTCTATCATCATGATTCGGGGATGGCCGGCAAGGCTCCATCTGACCAGAAAGTTCCCGCTGTACCATGGGATTGACCCGATGACAATACCCAAAGGGCGCAGTTCTTTTCTTATTTCCAGCTCCTCTTTGACTGGGAGGCCGGCTAATTTATATTTATCGGAAAAGTAATCCGTATAATCATATATTTCGTATTGGTTCAATTTCTTAATATACTCATCATACTTTTCCACCGCTTTCGCCGTTACTCTGTCATCACTGTCGTATTTCACCGCTACCAGCGCAATGACATCATATTCCCCTGTTTCTTCCTTTTTTACCACCGGCATCTGCCGCATGATGTCTTCCGGCTTATTTTCTTCCAGAATATCCCAGTATGCCGCCTTGCCTGTTGGAGTTGCATATTGTTCCTGCCACTTCCACACTCTGCCGCATAAATCGGCATCTCCGATAAACAATATATTTTTTTCCTGCAATACATGCTGAAGATGATATCCCGTCATTTCTATATAATCACGCAGCAAAAAATACCTGTCATTCCTCCGATAGCCTTCATAATCATAATGATCGGCCTCCCCGAATCCCCATGCGCTATATTTAGAATGGCATTCTATAAAAACGGCATTGGCAAACCGGTTTAAAATCTCTATCTTTTTTAAAACCGGTTTGCCAAATAATCTTCTTTTTTCCTCTGCCCTTTCTTTTTCCAAAAAAGCGCATATATCGATCCCGTTGCTTAACAAGAAATCATAGGCATCCTGTGATTCCGCATCCGTTCCGATCACAATGATTTCTTTTTTATTCTCTAGCTTTTGTAACAGCGCATCCGCTCCTCCTTCTGCATCTGTTATTTTTCCTGCCTTGATATTCGCTTCATAAATCTTGTCCACACATTCAAATTCCGCTGAAACGCTTCTTAATCTTTCATGCTCTAAATCGCCGTTCTTCTGCCAGACTCCTTCTGCCCATATTTCGTAGCTCTTATGGGCCATTATCTCATGCTTCTCCCAAGTTCCGAATTCTTTCCACAATTCCCCCTCTACATTGACGGCCATTCCCAGCCCCGTCAGATATTTTACCATATAATAGGCAATTTCATTAAAACCATGTATAGTAACTCCCGCATATTCCGGATTGAGGTCGCAAAAGGTCAACGCCCCTTCGCATTCCTCCAATTCCCGCAGCATTCTTAGTTCACGGTCAGCCTCTTGATCCTGATAAGCAAAGCAAATCAGCCGCCCTTCTCTGTCCAGCACTGGAAGATGAACCGCCTCTCCGAAAACGGTTCTATGCCTGGCAAAAAATTTTCTTCCATTTTCCCATGCCATTTCATCCAAAATAATATATTCTTTCTGTATGCTTTCGTATATATCATCGTTTCCCAGCAGAGACGGCCATGTAATATATCCTGCATAGTTTCCCTCTTTCAGGACACATATAATTTCAGACTGGTTCCCTTTTAGAAAAAAGGACCGCAGTTCGCTCCTGCTTAAGCAGTCATATTCTATGCAAAACACTTCTTTATCATAAAAACGAATCATGGTTCTCTCCAATATTATCTCTTTATTTTCTCGAATCTTTCGTTGCCGATATTTGGTTCAATTCTCCATATAGCCCATATCATAATAAAAGAAAAAGAAGCCTAAAGCAACTCATCCTTATTCATTATCTCATTAAACCGCATCCGCCAAAGTTTTTTCCTGATTACTCCCTGTATAAAATAAAAGCTTGTCTCATCCTTTTCTGCCACCACTTCCGGTATTTTTTCCCAAAGAAACTCTTTCAAAAACATCTCTTGCAATTCCCTTCTGCTGAAATCCAAAAGACTCATAAAGGGATATCCATACTTCTTTTGAAAAGCGCTGGTTAACAAGCATATCCGCATTCTGTCGAAGCTTGTAAAATATTCTTCATACAGATTATATACCGGCTTTAAATCAAACCCTGTAATTCCTCTATAAAATGCAGTATCCCCATGGATGGTTGACTGTAGTAAGCTTTCGCCAAAAGAAATATGCAGCTGCTCACAAAGATTCGTCAGCATTTCGCGCGGCATTTTCTTCAAGTTCTCAAATTTTATAACAATTTCCTCCCATTCCCGACAGGATGCCTGCTTCCCCATTTCAATCTCTCCAAGGCCGAAAATAAACCCCCATACTAATTTTCGCTTATTCTTTATATAAGAGCCTGCCCGAACATAACTGTTACGTACTGTTTTTAGTATAAACCCTCTGAAGCCGCTGCTCCCTAACCAGCATGACCACGTTTCCACTATGCCGCGCTGCCACGCATGCGGCTCCCAATAAATGACAGTATTTCCCAGATTGGTTATCTCTCTTCCATACATTGCTTCATAAGCAATGTGGAACATCACAAACAATTCTTGAGATGTAAAACAGTTTCCATGCTTCAATAACTCATTCATCTTTTGGGTAAACTTTTCTTTATCCAGAAAATCTTTTTCCCATGCCCCCTCTTTTGCTTCCCTCTGATATAAACGCCAAAAACACGGCAAAATCTCTGATGGCTCTTTTTCTGCCAGACGTATACAGGTAAAATACAAATTATCATTCAAGTAATTATATTCCTCTATCATCATAATTTGCGGATGACCGGCGAGACTCCATCGAATCAGGTAGTTTCCGCTATACCATGGTATCGCTCCTATTACTATTCCTAAAGGACACAGTTCCTTCTTTATTTTTGTTTCCTCTTTTATTGGCAGGCTGGCCAGTTTAAATTTATCAGAAAAATAATCCGTATAATCATATATTCCACATTGGTTCAATTTTTTAATATACTCACCATACTTTTCCACAGTTCCCGCTGTCACCCTGTCATCGTTATCATACTGCACCGCCACCAGCGCAATGACATCATACTCCCCTATTTCTTCTTTTACCACTATCGGCATCTGCCGCTTTATGACTTCGACTTCATTCTCTTCCAGAATATCCCAATACCCTGCCTTGCCTGTTACAGCTTCATATTGTTTCTGCCACTTCAATACCCTGCCGCATAAATCAGCGTCCCCGATAAACAATACATTTTTCCCTTGTAATGCATATTGGAGATTATTCCCCGTGACTTCTATATAATCCCGCAATAAAAAAAATCTTTCGTTCCTTCGATACCCTTCATAATCATAATAGTCTACCCCTCCAAATCCCCATGCGCTATATTTGGAGTGACATTCTATGAAAACTGCTTCAGCAAACCTGTCAATAATCTCTATTTTTCTTAAAACCGGCTTGCCAAATAATCGCCTTTCTTCCCCTATACCCGCCATAAAAGCGCATATATCAATCCCGTTTTTTAACAGTAAGTCATATGTATCCTGTGCTTCTGTATTCATTCCGATAATAATAATTTCTTTTTCATTCTTTAACTTTTGTAGCAGCCCATCTGCTCCTCCTTCCGCATCCGTGATATTTCCAACTTTGATATTTGCTTCATAAACCTTATCCACACATTCAAATTCGGGTGAAACGCTTCTCAACCTTTCATGCTGCAAATCGCTGCCCCTCTGCCAGACTCCCTCTGCCCATATCTCATAATTTTTGTAGGCCGGCATCTCCTTCTTTTCCCAAGAGCCAAATTCATTCCATAGCTCTCCTTCTACACTAACAGCTATTCCCAATCCTATCAAATATTTCGCCATATAATAAGCAAGTTCATTAAACCCGTGGATCATAACCCCTTCATACTCTGGATTTAAATCGCAGAAAGTTAATGCTCCTTTACATTCTTCCAATTCTCTCAGCATTCTCAATTCACGGTTCGCCTCTTCATCCTGCCAAGCAAAGTAAATCAGCTGACCGTCTTTATTCAACACTGGAATCTGGGGCACCTCGCCAAAAGCCGATCTATATCCGACGAAAATTTTCCTTCCGTTTTCCCACACTTTTTCATCCAAAATTATATACTCTTCTAGTATGCTTTCGTATATGTCATCGTTCCTTAATAGAGATGACCATGTAATATATCCTACATAGTTTCCTTCTTTTAATACACATATAACTTCCGACTGATTTCCCTTCAGAAAAAAAGAGCGAAGCTCAGTTCTGTTTAAGCTGTCATATTCTATGCAAAATACCTCTTTATCATAAAAACGAATCATTACATTCCTCCTCAATTCCATCACTTAATTTTCCAATACTTCCGTAGCTCTGATTATATTACACCAATTCCATATATTTCGCCTGCATTAAATATCCGCAAGTACATCCTCTACATTCTCTATTCATCATCTTATCTCGATTATTTTTATATAAAATGCCATTTACTATTTCAGCAACAGAATTATTTTTTATATTTCCTACAGCCTCTAACTGCCAGCAGCCCGTTCTTACATTCCCATTACTTTCTATATATAGATCCGTATAGCCGAGCGGACACCCTCCCCGAATTGGTAAATCACGCCCCAAATAACGCCGCATGAATTCTATTCCTGCCGAATCAATTAGAATTTTTCTTCCTTCTTCCTTCCACTTACTTATTTGAAGGAGTGCTAATTCCAATATCCTTTTCTCCTGTTCTCCTTGATAATCCCAAAGAATATTTTTAGCCTTTTGCAAAAAGAACAGGCTGTCTTCCATAATTTCTATATATAAATCCAAATTCTTCGATTCAGCATATTCCAACACTGATTCTACATCATCAATATTCCTGCCATTAAACAACGTTGCAACTTTAATATATAGTCCTGGTAATTCTTTTTTCTTCTCCAGCAACCAGTCCACTGCTTGTCGAATCCTGCTTTCGCTTCCTGCTAATCCGCTGAATTCATCCTGCTTTCCCACTCCATGATAAGAAAAGGAAAAACGATTAATCCCGGCATCTACAAGGGCGAAAGTCCTTTCTTTTGAATTGCAAAAGTATCCATTCGTAGTAATAGATACTTTTGGACTAAATCGCCCCCCCCCATTCAGCCAGCTCTAATATATCCCTGTGAATAGTTGGCTCGCCACCTGTAAATGCAATATTCTGAATCGGATAAAGCGCACAACACTCTTGTATTACCCGTTTTATCTCCTTGCATGACATTTCATCTGCACAATCCAACTCATAAGAATTACAGGACTTACACCTTTGATTACATTTTTTGGTAAGCTGAATATTCAGTCTTACCAACTCTAAATCTTTTATTTCCTTCATAAATTTTGTCATTCCTTCTTTTTCCTTCAGTATATCACAGCCTCTACTATTTGAAAAAGTTTGTTACGCAGCAGAACTACGGGGAATTAGACCCTGAGAGATTAAAGATTATCTTCCCCATAGATGTCTATATCCATAACTTCTTCAACACGCACCTTCCAAAGCCAATCTCTTATCATCCTGCTAACATCTTCCATAATCATTTCATCCTTTCCAATTATATGCTCAGGAAACAGTCTTTCCCAACGCCATTCTTTCAAAAACATATCTTGAAGTTCTCTCCTGCTAAAATCCAAACAGTTGGTATATGGATAGCCATATTGCTTTTGAAAGGAAGCTGCCATTAAAGAGATGCGCATCAGGTCAAACACAGAAAAATACTCCTCATACAGATTGTATACTGACTTTAAATCAAATCCATCCATTCCTTGATTTTTCATCTGTTTTCCATGACAAGTCGTTTTCAATAAAGAATCATGGAACTCTATACCCAATTTATCACAAATCATCATAAATTCTTCTTTGGGATGAAGTTTTAAATTTTCAAATTTTATTGTAAATTCATTCCAATATTTATAGTTCTTTTTATATTTTATCTCAAAATTCAAGCTGCATAACACAGTAAAATATCTCTTCCAAACATTGCTTCATACGCAACATGAAACATAACGAACAATTCCTGAGAGGTAAAACGCTTTCCCAGTTTTAACAGTTCCTCCATTTTTTCTGTAAACCTATCGCTTCCGGAATGATCTATTAACGTTCCCTCGCCTCTGGCCTCAATCTCACACATTTTCCAAAAGGATGATAAAATATTCTCTGAACTTTCCTCTGCCAAGCGTACACAAGTAAGATTCATGCAGCATTCTTATTTCCCTGTCCGCTTCTTCGTCCTGATATGCAAAATAAATCAACTGTCCGCTTTTACTTAATACCGGAAACGTCACTACCTCTCCTAATATGCTTCTATGGTATGCAAAATACTTATGGCCAACTGCCCAAACCGTTTCATCCAAAACCGCATATTCCCTTTGTATGCACTCCTGTAAATCAGGCATCTTTAATAGGGAAGCATAACTGATCATTCCAAGATATTCTTCTCCATCCATGACACAGACCAGTTCTTTTCTGTGACCTGTTAGAAAATAATGAAACAGATCTTTTCTGGTAATATTTTTACTGGTAAGATCTTTATATGTTACACTGCATATTTTCTTATCACAAAACCGTATCATATATATTCTTCCCATACCTCTATATCTTTGGTTTTTCTGGACTTATGTACTCAACCTTTCATGTCCGAATTTACATGGAACATTTCCTGCAACACTTCCCATGTATACTCAGGAACCAATTCCCTACACTCTTTTACCTTCCCTTCTTCCAGCAATTTGCGTACGCGTGATGCACTAATCGCTTCATTCTTATACTCCCTCCTTGGAATCTCCTCCACTTCTATTCCATACTCCAACAAAATCATTTTCATCTGTTCATTATACTGTCTTGTAACATTATCATAAGGCTCCTCCCCTACAAAACGCCGCTTGATATGCAGCATTGGTGCTACATATCGACCGAAAATTTCCAGATCAATACTTGCATTTATTATTGCCTCCTGCTGCTCCTCCTTTTCAAAATAAATCGGCATAGTTTTTGCAGATAGTATAAATGTCCCACTAGGCACTACTTGTACATTCCCAAGATGTTTAACCCCTTCCTTCACCATATTAAAACGTCTCTGAAATGAAAACATTGATTGATCCTCCTGCACCACAAACAAATACAATCTGTCCACCTGCAATGCAGCATATTCTGCAAGATACTGATGACCTAATGTAAAAGGATTGCAATTCATCACAATTGCGCCAATCTGCATTTCCTCATCTGTATCATAAATTCTTATTTCATTTATGTAAGAATATATGATTTCTTTCTGTTCCTCCGATAAGACTTGTCCTTTTTGTAAATATTCCCATCCCTCCGATACTGGAAGAATATTCTTTTCCTCTATTTTCTGCTTCAGATACTCATGGTAAATAAAATCTGATAATGCACTTATTCCTGCAGCATTTAAATGAAGAGTCTCATTTCCTTCATACCATGTTGGTCTTCCCTTTTGATTATATAACTCTAAAACATCAAGATGATTTATCGTCTTATCAACCTCACTTACGCAATAATCACCTGAATCAACAAATAATACAATATCCTGTTTTCTTATTGGCAAATACTTTATTCCCTGATATCTGTCAAAATGGGTTCGATCAATTACACAGCCAATTACCGTATAACCTTTTTCTTCTACTTTCTTTTGCAATTTTGCTACTAAAGTTTTTTCCATTTTTACAAAAAATCCCCTTACAATACATGGGCCAATCAAATATATCTTTTTTTCATGTAAAACTTCACTTACATAATATCCTGATAAATCCCCATAATTTATATACTTTCTTCCCTTTTTATTATCAACTATTCCCTTGTTATGCACATATTCAAATATCTCTTTACCATATATTTCTTCTGTTAACTCTCTTGCATACTCAGACATATCATCATATTTCGTCATATACTGGGAAAAAAGAGCATTATTCCTGGCACTTGCAAGCTCTATTGGGGTTTTTTCTATAATTTTTCTATCCTCCGGTATCACTACTTCACAAATGCTGATTCCCTTTCGTTCTAATCCATCTACTATTTTTATCTTCGTCTCTACCGTATTTTTACGAATTATAAAACCTAAAAACTCAAAAGCCCCACCTATGTATTCATATTTCCCCAATTGATATTCTTTTTCTTCCCGTACATTGCCAACCCCCTCTGCATATATATAAAACTTTTCATACTCAGGATATTCTAAAAAGCCTTCATAGGACGGAATGCCAAACCATTCCCATTTCTCCCCTATAACACATACAGGTAATTCTTTTTTTCGACACAACTGGTAAATTCGATATGCATATTCGTTACAATCCATAATGCAGACCGACCTTACCTGAGGATATATTTCTTGTATAAATAGTGCATCATGAATATGATCTTCTATCAATCTTAAGTATTTTTCATAATTCATATAATCTTTCACATCATCATATACAAATCCTAAGATACCCCCTCCCAATCCACAAACAGGCACCAACGCCCGTGGTTCCTCTTCAAAAAAAGTTTTGCTTCTCCCCAAAAGTTCTCAGTAATAACAAATGTTCTCTTAATAATATATTTGTCTTCCTCTTGATACTGCAGCACATACGGATAAATAATAGTGCCAACCACATCATTTTTTCCGGCTATTACAACTATTACCTGAGTAGTTCCATTCTTCCAAAAAAAAATTCAGTAAATCCCTTCTTGATATTTGTGCCATCTCCTCCTCTGTAATCACAAACACTTCCTTATCACAAAATCTTATCATTGTCTTTCATCCTCTATCCCTCAGATTCGATATTTCAGTAACAAACAAATCTCAAACTTACCCGCTTTTTAACATTAGTTTTGAGAACTTCCTTTATCTTAATTATTCTCGTTTCACTGCTTCAAATATTATTTCTCCAATATTTGTACCTTTAGCAAGGTACTGCTTTCGCGGAACTTCCTCAATGAATCTTCCAACATCCGTTTCCGTTTCCCAAAAAAGCCGCACTCCAGCAGCCATAGCGTTTTTTATTTTTTTTTCTTTCAATGGATTTAAAATTTTCAGCCGTTCTTCCTTCGTGGGCATATTCGGTTTTATCCACAGCAACGCTCCATCCCGTTTTCTAATTTTTAACAAATAATTTTCTCTGCGCATAGCACAGTAATAATAGTCATTATCTTTACATAATCCGTCATATTTTGACCAACCCTTCAAATGTCCCATATCATAATATAAAAAATCATTCGGATAATCATGATAACTCTCTACATTACCTGTGGGTATATCCAAAATCTTAATCTCGTTTCCAAGTAACGGCAATATTATCAGTTTGCTTCCAACATATATCAATTTACCATATACAAATTTTCCATTACAATATTCTGCATCCAACATTTCTATTTTAACTAATTTTTGTTTATAAATATTCCAGCTATAAATAATACCAAAACCATTTAATATATAGATATTTCCATCCACAATAACAGCATCTAAACAATTCTCGACTTTTTCCTTTAATTCAAAAGTCTGTGCTTTCCCACTTGTTAAATCATAACATCCCATTACATTGACACCACCAGCCAGCAACCATACTTTATTACCTCCTCTGCATGCGCACTGCCATTCTGTTATTCTATCAAAGCAATCTGCTGTTTGTAAAATCTTATTATTTATGGTATCCATGATAAATATTTTATTTTCATATTTGGGAAAAATATAAAAATATGAATCATACTGTTCAAACGCAACAAAATTCCCCCAGCCACGATATGCACACTGCAATGGAATATACCGACATTGAGATTTTTCCAGATCAAATATGGTTATGCCTTCTCCCGATGTTTCCAAGGCATACAACTTATCACCAAAGGTTCGGATATCACATATTGTATTTCCCTCTTTTACAATAAAATTTTCCATAGCCGTACAATAAGAAACATCTCCATTATCTGGATTCATTTTAGCCAACAATCCATTCTGTGTTTCCACAAAAAATAACTCCCCATTAACCATTGTACAATTTGAAAACATTAATATTTCTTCCTGCATCTTTACCTTATCCCTTTTCCTAAATGGAACATTGAACATATCATAAAATGTGCATTTCCTTTTTCTCCAGCAGCCCGCTAATCTATTGCTTGTCAGATTCTACTTTTTCTGCCTGTTAACCTATTAAATTCATCCTACTTCTTCCTCTCGTTTATTTACACATCCAATTAAGCTGATCAAATATCCAAAAACACAACGGTGTCCATGTGCTTTATCATTATCTTTCAATGCATATAAATCACTGATAATCCCCCAATTCCAATCCCTTTTTAAATGCTGGGATATACTCTTTATAAATCCGAATATAAGAATCTATGTTCCATTTCGATATTCCTGTTATATCCGTCTAATATGTCAACGCTTCCTCATCCAGAAACCTTTTTTCATCTATTTTTTACACCTCAGTCCACAGCTTTCATAATAAATAACGGTCTATTAAGAAATTCTCCCAGCAAGTCATCTCTCACACGATTTTCTGTATTCTCATCCTCATACACAATTACATCCCCTCTCCGTACCGGCACTCCGATTTTTACAATATTAAAGTTCCCCTTCGTTCCCTGACCGACGAATTGCTTCATTTCATCTTTCAAACCATTTGGAAATAAAGGTTTTTCCCTGTTTCCACACCAATTAAATCCCATCTGAAAAACAAGCCATGTCGATACTTTTGAAAGTGAATTAATACAAGTAAGCATTTTTTTCTTAGCAACATTAATATCAGAGGCTTCCCCATAATCATCTCCAAAATGATGAACTACATTTAAGCAAAATGCTATATCATACTTCTTTTGGGATACTGAAAATTTTTCAGAAGAAACTTTCTTCAATGAGCTCTCTTCTGAAAAAAGATAATACTTAGGACATACATTCAAATTTTGTATTTTCAAAACCTCTGCCGCCAGCTTTACAAAATCTGCATGTATCTGATTTCCTTCATAATAATCAACAGATTCCGCTCCCCTTTCTATTGCCTCAAAAGAAAAATAACCTGTGTTACCACCAATATCCAAAAGCTTTTTATCGGTAATATCCAATACCCGGCTGATATATTCCATCCTTTCCTGTTCCCATTTGGTTGCCACAGCTATGTCAGGAAAAATTTTTCTTAAACTTCTGGGGAGTGATTGATACTGTGAATGTTTACTATTTTTCTCGTATAAATGTTTTAAACAAACTAACTTTTCATCTCTATCCATTATCGCAACCTTAAAGTTCCTCTATAAAAAGCGGCATTGTGTCTGCCTGCCAATAAATATCATATGGTTCAAAATCCTCCACATGTATATTGGAGGACAACATGACAGGGGCTTTTCCTTCTTTATATGTCTCTGCAATGCCACCTTTCCAATAATATTTGGCACTGTAATCAACCATAACTGGTTTTTCCGGTTCTTCTACCAGTCCATAGTCTGCTAAAAAGTAAATAAATAAATTCTCTCCTGCATTTACAAATAATTGTGAAGGACCCCAAAACCTAGGATTTGCTTCTATCATATAATATCTTCCATTGCTTTTACGCACTTCTATCATAATCAGTCCTATAAAACCCTTTTGTTTTAACATCATCTCATATTTTGCACTGATATCTGTTAAATGTATTTCTGAAAACTCTGCTGCTAAAATAGATTTCCCCCCTGGCTGCTGCATTAAATTTTTTTGAGAAAGCTTTTTTATCTCACCATTTTTTCTAAAATAATATAACAAATAAAAGCTCTCTCCTTCTAAAAATTTTTGAATATAATACTCATCCTCTCTGTTTTCTGCAAGAAAAGCATTTAGTTCCTGCTGATTTCTAATAATAGCTGGTGATGCATTATACCCTCGCCCACATACAATGGACTGATAGGCCTTTGGCTTTATAACCACCGGAAACCTCCCCAATACATCCTCCCTGCTAATTTCTTCCGGCACATCAATCCCCTCCTGCTTACATAATTTACAGAAACTATATTTATCAGATATTTCTTCATATAATGCCTTTGATATAAGGGGAATTTCACAACCTATCTCTTCAAATATTTCACGTTCTAATAACAAAAAACGATTTAAAGCCTCTGTACTTGGGGCAATGAATAATTTTTCTGTATTGAATAGATCTTTTATATATCTAAAACACTCCAATATCTCACCCAATTCTAAAGCTTCATTTTGCCTAATCCATATAACATTTTTTCTATAAACAGTCTTAAAAATTATATCCTTCTCGCTTTTAGCCACAATAACAAATGAAACATAATTAATGCAAAGGGTTCGTAAAAATGTTATTACTGCTCTCGGATTATAGCCCGAAAAAACTACTACCACTTTATTTTCCATATTTTCCCATTCTCCTTAAGAATTTCTCCGGTTAAATCATATGATTTCCGTTACTCCATAAGGATAGATATAATTAATATCCCCGTTCTTTTCAAATCGTTCCCTAAGTTTGTCCCAATTATGGACATTTACAGCAACAATTATCCCTACACTTTCCATAGGATAAGATATATCCTCCATCCCAATCACTGCTTTTCCCATAACTTCCTGCTTATCAGGTTTTGATACAATAAAAGCCTCAAAATCCTCATTATTATGAATTAGCTGATTCGCAACCCTTTGCCCATATTTCCCCGCACCCCATATATATATATGTGTATATTCTTTAATAAACTCTTTCATTGATATCGGATAATAATTTTGCTCATATGTCTGTTTATAAACTTCTTCTAACTGGATAAAAAATTTCTCATACTGATTCGCCGTTTTTTTATTACATTGCTGAACAAGTTTCTTCATCTCTCCAGTATTGAAATCATTACATCTGTAAAGACTATCTAATAAAATCAGCAACTCCCTATATACAATTGCATAGTGATACTTTCTCTCTGTATACTCATCATATTGCCGCAAAAATTTTATCATCTTAGCGTTTCCCAAAAGTCTTTTTTCAATATCAGTATTTTGTGTTCTACTCCAACTTCCTTCATGTCTGAAGCGATATATAGACATAATACGTGGTAAAAAGTAAATCTTTCCCTTAGTGATAGCATACAATTCATGCGAGTAATCTCCCACACCACTCTGCATAAACCAGTCTGCCACATTAAATACATCCTTCCTATACATAGTCGATGCTGTCGGAAAATCACCATGATATTGAATGATAATCTCTTCCTCTGATAAATATCTCTCCTCAATATATGGATGCAGCGGATAAATTGTCATATCTCCATAGTCAACACATACTGCATCATGACAAGTAACCACACACTCTGGATGACTTTCCATATAATCTGCCTGTAACTGTAATTTATTTATATCAATCCAAAAATCATCCCCCTCACATAATGCTATATACTTTCCCTTACACACCGGATATACATAAGTTTTTGTTATTCCAATACTCCCTTTATTGTACTGATTTTCTTTTTGGTATATCCCATGTATTTTATCCGGATATTTCGCTTCATACTCCCTGACAATCTCCGCCGTCCGATCCGTTGATGCATCGTCATGAATAATAATTTCATATTCAAAACTGGTCTTCTGTGATAAAAACCCCTCAATTGCATCTCTAATGTATTTCTCATGATTATATGTAATACACGCTATAGATACTAATGGATTATTCATTCCAGTATTCTCCTTACCGATAAAACCTATACTACTTATATTTACCTGTGCCAGATACTGACCCTCCCTATCATTCCATAATTCCACACAATGCACAGAGAATGATATTGTCAATATTCTCTTCCATTTAACCTTTTTTACCAGCTTTCTTTATCAGTTCCACGATATTATGTGCATTTTCCATCTCTAATTCTTCATAAATAGGAATAACTAAAACTTCGTTTGCCAGTTTTCTCGCATTTCCGAGTTCCGCATTTTTATATTTATTCTTAAAACAAACCTGATCAGATGTCAAAGGATAAAAATATTTCCTTGCGTAAATATTATTTTCTCTAAGAAAACTATATATTTCATTCCTTGTTCTACCATATGTTTCTTCAATCAAAATGGGAAAATATGCATAATTTCTTGTTGCTTCCTTCTTCTCATCAAATAGCCTTATCCCTTGCATATAAGAAAATTCATTTCTATAATATTCATATTTTATCTTTCTATTTGCAAAAGCTTTTTCTATATGATTTAAATTACACAAACCCATGATAGCCGCAAATTCATTCATCTTTGCATTTGCCCCAACTTCAGTAACTATTTCCTCTCCACGAATACCAAAATTTTTCAGATTATAGAGCTTCTCATAAATCCTATGCTCTGAAAATGCAACCGCGCCTCCTTCAATCGTATTGTACACCTTTGTTGCATGGAAGCTGAATACAGAAGCATCCCCGTAACTTCCTATACCATGTCCTTTATACTTCACGCCAAAAGCATGCGCTGCATCATAAATAACTCTAAGGCCATACTTGTCTGCTATTTCTTGTATGGCTTCTATGTTACAGACATTGCCGTATACATGTACAGGGACAATTGCTGCCGTACGTTCCGTTATCAACTCTTCAATTTTATTTTCATCCATTGTTCCGTCATCCGGTTTTACATCGCAAAATACCGGTTGTAAACGATTCCGCACAATCGCATGTGTAGTCGAAACAAACGTAAACGGAGTGGTAATAACCTCTGCACCTTCTGGAAAATCAAACGCCTGAATTGCCAGTTCTAATGCCATATGCCCATTTACCATAAGCGAAAGTTCCATTACGCCCATATACTCACGCAGCTTTTCTTCCAGTTCCCGATGATACCTTCCCATATTCGTCAGCCAATGGCTTTCCCACAACGGTTTAATTGCCTCAATATATTCTTCATATGGCGGCATACTTGAACGTGTCACCAATATCTTATCATCCATACTTCTTTTCTCAATCCTCATCCCATCTGCCCAGAATATATCATCTATATTTGATACAGCACATCCTCCAACGAAATAATTGGACACTCCATTTTCGCGTTCAATATCTGCTCTATCTCATCAAAAAAAGTAATCGGAGTAACTACCACAGCGTCTACTTCTTCCAAACATCCATCCGGTGTCACTATCGGGAAATCAGCATATATTTTATCCGCATTTTTATCAATGCCATATACAATCTCCACACTGCTTTCCTGTAGTTCTTCCACGAAGGTTTCTCCTGCATAATGCATGCCATAAACAGCAATCTTCTTATATCCCTCCCGTTCAAAATAGGAGGCTAAATTCTTTCCTTCCTGCTTTACCTTTACCCATTGATTCATCATTAGAAATAAAGCCAGGTGCTTATCTGATTTTTCCTGATTTTCCTTTATTGTCCTGCCCAGCATGCCGCCGACAGCCGATATTCCTGCTGCAGCTCCTCCTATAGCAGATACTATTCCTATCATCCCTTTTTTCATAGCCATTATCTCCTTCAACAATTATATTTTTATCCGACTTACTTGCTTACATTATCGATTACATATTGATAGAACCGAATTAATTTTTTTACTGCCACTTCCGGAGCTAATCTCCCAATCCTCTTTCGAGCCATTCTTCCTACTTTCTGTTTTTGATCCTCATCCATTGATGCTGCTTCATCCATCTTTTCCAGAAGACTATCTGCATCATTGGGTTTACACAAAAGCCCGCTTATCCCGTCATCAATTAATTGTTCATAACTTACGCCATCCGTTCCAATCGCCACACGTTCAAAATACATTGCCTCTATACAAGCATTTGATAAATTTTCTACTAATGATGGAAGAATTACAAAATCTGCTTTCTGAATAATAGGATACAGTTTTTCATGAGGCAGTTCTTTTAAATAAACAAACCGCTTATGAAACTGCCCGGCAGCATTCTGTAAGATATTCACTGCACTTCTGCCATCAATCAATGCATTTTTCCCGCAGCATACCATATCATATTCCGGATGCGTCTTTAAAAACTTCTGTATAATCTCAGCAATTACTAATACTCCCTTTTCGGCTATTAATGTTCCAAAGAACAAAACATATTTTTTCCCTTCTAACTTGTCCTTATATACACTTTCATCATATACCGTCACATCATTCACAAAAGGAGTCTCTATTACCGATACCCGTCTACCAATGTCGTTTCCAAAATCATCAGCTGTTATTTTACAAGGCGCAAATACAGCATTACAGCGTCTGGCTGCTAAACGCTCAAAAAAAGCTAATATCCCAACTTGTGACTTATTTATGGTTTGATATGTTGCATAATATACCTTCGCATAAGAGGATAAACGCATAACTGCAGGAATTTTCCCATAATAACAGGCAGCTAATCCTTGCAATGATGTAAACTGTATCAAATCAATTTCCCTTAGCTTTGAAATCTCCTTTATTTTTTTATTAATTGCCTTGCTTGCACTTAATATCTGATATCCTAATGAAACACTTTCTATTGGCATTTCTGTAAGGATACAACTTACAATAAATATTTCAACCCCTTCTTTTTTATAATACTTGTTCCTCTTTCCGCATGCGACTATAATCGGGCTATGTCCCAGTTTGGCTAATGCAGTTGTTACCCGGTGTAAATATATAGGAAAGCCTTCTGTCGCCTTTCCATTTTCAAAGTAGTCGTTTGCAGCAAATAATATTACCATTCCAATCCTTTCTTCATTCTTGCTCAGCATACTGCCATTTTTCACAAGTTCCAAAGACTCTCTATCAAATACTCCTGTGGACAATCCCCTTTTCTCACATACGAAAGAGGAATCGAAAACCCCTGCTTTTTCCTATCCAACAGTTTTCTTGGAATTTCTCTTTGATAAGCATATTTCAACAGTCCTTTCAGTTCTCCTCGGGGGTTACATTCCTCCTGCGTCAAAGAAAAAGCAAAGTCAATCATTTCCCGGTCAAGAAACGGAACCCTCGCTTCCAGCGACACCTTCATACTAGCCCTGTCTACCTTTGTCAAAATATCACCATTTAAATATGTCATAAAATCCAGATACCTCATCCTTGTCAATGCCGGCAATTCTTTATGATAATACTTCCGGTAATACCAGAAGTCATCATAATCTCCCGGTATATGATATTTCTTTCTGATTTTTTTCCTGTCAAACTGTTTTCCATAATGATAGGTAGAAGATAATAATGCGATATCTTCTTCACACATATTTTTAAGATTTTCCCCAAACTGCCCCAGAAGTCCCTCATTCCTTAAATATAATTCTGAAATTGCCCTATTAGAATATTTTTTCTTGTCAATAAAATCCCTTGCATACCAACATCTGAAATATCCCCCAAATAATTCATCCCCTCCGTCGCCGGTCAATACAACAGTTACGTCTTCTTTTGCTGTTTTGGACACAAAAAATGTTGGATAAACAGAAGTATCTGCATGAGGCTCATCATATGCTTCCCGCAATACGCGGTAATATTTCCTAAAATCATTTAACGTAAAATATTTTAACTTACAATTCACATGGATAATATCTGCCATTTCTTTTGCATATATGGATTCATCATACCTTTTATCAGGAAATCCTATAGTATATCCTGTTACATTCTGCAAATGTTTACTGACAACCAATGTGATAATACTCGAATCAACTCCTCCGCTTAAAAATGTCCCTACTGGAACATCTGCTACAAGCTGCCTTTCAACCGTTCTATTCAAATGATATTGCAATTCTTCCGCCTTTTCATCCAGTTGCTTCTGCGATAGCGGATTTCCTTCTTTAGTATTTAATTTTACTTTCCAATACCTGGTAATTTCCAAAATTTTTCCTTGCTTCAAATCATACACTAAATAATGCGCTGCCGGTAATTTATATACATTTTTATACATCGTCTTTGGTTCAGGAATATAGAGATATGTATAATAATCATATAACGCCGTATGATCTATTATGAAGTTTACATTTTTACACAATGTCCGTATCCCCTTCAGCTCCGATGCAAATGCAAACCCTCCTGCATTATCATCATAATAATATAAAGGCTTAATTCCGCATCTATCCCTAAAGAGATATAGTCTCTCTGCCTCTATATCAAATATAGCAAAAGCATAGATCCCATCTATATGATCCATTACTTTTTCTTTCCACTCTATAAAAGCATATAATAATACCTCCGTATCCGATTGTGTTTTGAAATGATATCCTTTATTCCTTAATTCATTTCTTACTTTTTTATAATCATAAATCTCCCCATTAAATGTAATTGCATATCTTCCGTCTTCAGAAAGCATCGGCTGCATCGCATCCTCGCTCAAATCAATAATAGACAGCCTCGCAAAACCCATGGACATATTTTTAATACGTTGTATACTATGTCCATCAGGTCCGCGGTGGGATATTGCTAAAACAGCCTCATGATAACTCCAATCAGGGTTATTTCCTCCAAGAATTCCACACATACCACTCTTTTTCCTTTCAGCACTGTAATCATACCAACACTTCATTTTATATCAACGGCATCATGCATGGCTCCTCCCAAACAATTCTTCCTATGTCCACGCCAAGCCCGGTTAAGTCCCGAATAATTTCTTCCACGTTCTCCTTCCTTTTAACTGCAATAACTATTCGAGAATATTCCATTCCGGCAATTTCCATTGGCAGAAGGATATTCTTATCCTTTTTATATGCATTGCTGTCCACCCATGCCACAATATCACAGTATCCGTTCTTTCTTATCTGCTCATGGTAAGACTGCCCCACTTTACCGGCTCCGTACAAAATAATTTTGCTCCCCCTATCGATGGATTGGTAAGGAAAAAGATATACGCTCTGAAACTCCATCCCAAATATTTGTTCCATTTGCATCCGAAGAAAATTCCATATATGCTTTCTTAATTGCTCCATAAGGCAATAACGTTCATCATAATTCAGAAAATAATTTTCAAAATATTTATACAATGTATATATCTTATGAAAATATGTCACATCATAAGAATGGCTGACCGATTTCCCCCTTACCCTATAAAAATATCCATACCCCTTAATAATACAGATGCTCTTTGCCCTTAAGCAGCCGGAATAAAATATTGCAGCATCACCTCCCAATACAATATTTTTATCAACTACTTTTATTACTTTATCTATAATTCCTTTCTTTATTACCTTATAAGCCACAGATGGCCCTATCCCTACACAATTTTGATCCTTATCATACATCATTTTAGATAAAAATACATCGTAATTCTTTCCCGTTTTATAAGTGCCAAGCATAGTGCCTCCCTCCACCGGATGACACTGCCCGTCATCATAAACCGTATATCCGCTCTGAGACACAATATCACATTCTTCTGCCTCCGCCGCTTTCATCAATGTTTCGTACATATCCTCCGCTATCCAGTCGTCGCTGTCCATAAATGTGACATATTTCCCGGTAGCCTCCTCCGCACCACGGCATCTTGCCGAAACATTCCCGCCATTTTCCTGATGTATTACTTTCATGTTATCATAAGCCGCCGCATATCGATCACATATTTCCCCCGATCCGTCCGTTGAGCCGTCATCTACCAAAATAACCTCTATGTCTTTATATGTTTGCCGTATAACACTTTCTATGCTTTGCTGCAGATATTTTTCTGTATTGTAAATCGGTACTATTACTGATAATTTCATGGCATATTCTCCCTGGTATTTCTTTTTCCATAAATTCACTGATTCTCTATTTGTATGGAAATACTCTTATCTGCCGCTTTCCTTTTTTCAATAAATATCATGCTATCGTAGTAAGTCATTGATTTAATTTGTTCCGAATATTTATTACTGCGAAGTTCTTCTGTTTCCGAATACTGGGCATGAAGATAATCAATCAAATTTTTTGAATATTCAATAAATGTATCCCCTTTATATGCCCCGCCATATTCTTTCATATAAGAAGTATGGCAGTCCTCGCATAAGTAAATGCCATCATCGTTTACTATATCAAATAATTCTTCAAAGGCAACAATTTGCTGGTTCATGTAATGGCCGCCATCGTCTATTACTATATCAACCTTCCCTACTTTTTTCTTTACATCACCTAGAAAATCCCGATCCTCTTGGGAACCTATAAATATCTCGATGTTATCCTCTTCTAAAGATTTACATCCGGCATCAATATCAATTCCATAAACTTTGACATTGTTCTTCTCCCCATTTTGAAAATAATATTTCCACATCTGGAGGGATCCCCCTTTAAATACGCCGATTTCCAAAATGGAAACATCCCTTTCCCTATACTTTGAAAAAAACCTTTCATATGCTTCAAAATAATGGAGCCATTTATCTATCAGCTTATGTTTCTTCTCAAAGAAAAAAGTCTCTAACCGATTTAATTTATGATTGGACAATTCACCAAACAATTCTTTTTCCGTAAAAATCTTCCCTGAATCCAACTCTGTTCGAAATGACATATCCCCCATATTATATATTTCGTCCTTAGATAAAACAACAGTTTCCGTATAAAACCGGATATTTCCAGCAGGCACCTGATACTTGCTTTTTAACTCTTCCAATATTTCCTGCCTGAATTTCTCTGATGCTGCTATGACTACCAGTCCGTGGAAGTCTGTTAAGGTTTCTTCAGGATTCCGGATAGGAATTCCCATATATGTATCCCCCCATAGTTGGCTATCCGAATCAATGATTTTTATATTTTCCACCTTACACTCCACACATTTTTTTACATACTCTTTTCCATATTTTCCAATTCCAAATATGATTATCTCTTTCTCCATATATTTAAATTCTCCTGACTTCCTTATCACATTCTAACAATAATTGCTGGACAGTAATCACGGGGCATCTCACTTTTTCAGCCAAGTACTCACAAAGATCATCACACTTTTCTACTAATGCCACAATAATAATGTCTGCCTCCGGCAGTTCATCTTCCATTTGGAATATCGCCAATTCCTGTTTAAAGTCCTCTGCCACGCTGTCAATCGCATATGCTACCTGGATGCTGCTATTTCTCAATTCATAATACAGGCTTTCCCCTATATACCCCATACCGTATATGGCGGCCGTTCGATATTCATTTCGTGTAAAAAATGCCGAAAAATTCTTCCCCTGATTCTTTAAATCGATCCAATTACGCATCACATGAAAAATTTTAGAATTTTTTCTCATCTGCCTTATCGTCTGCATAATATTTGTATCTTTCCAACTGCAATATGTTCCGGCAGCCTCCATCAATGCAATCCACTGATTCAGCATCCCGCATTCCTTTTTATTTAGTATTTTGGTATCAGAAAGTATGTGCAGCATTTCTTTCAACGATTGTATCATATGCTCCTCATCCACCGAATCAGGCGTTCTGGCAGATGTATGATAATACAGGCACTCGTCATTGACTCCAAAATGATATCCCTTTTTCAGCATTATAATCCACAGCAGAAAATCATCTGCGCCATTCATTTGCTGAATATGCTCCAACCATTCCTTCGGAATACAATCTTTCCTCATAATCACCTGCCCCGGCGACATAATCGGATTTCCAGAACGTATAAAAAGTTCCATGCTGCTCATATTCTCTTCCAGTTTTTTTGCATCTCCCAATTTGCGGAATCTTTCCATCCAGCCGTTGCACACGCACGCAGACACCCGCATTTCTTCTATCTTATGCCATTGTCCATAAATCCAATTTTCTCTTGCAAGATCATCCTGATCAAATAGAATAATATATTTCCCCTCCGCATTCTGAATACCGGTAACACGCGCCGCATGAATACCTTTATTTTCCTTATGGTTCAGCAATCTCACCGGAAATAACATATCCCCCGCGTTTAAGTTAATTTTCTCCTGTGGATCATCATTCACAAAAATAACCTCCAGTGAACATTCCCGATTCAAATCCTGAAACAAATAATTCCGCGTGATCAATTCCAACAATCGATGACAATATTTTGCCCCCCGGTATAAAGGAACCACTATGGAAATATCTATACCATTTTTTTTCATTTTTTTCTCACATTTCCCTGCCACTTTCTTTATAAGCAAGCAGTTGTTTTTCGTACTCAAGATATTGCTCATCCAGATTAACATAATATTGCTCCGATTTATGTATATAAACCAATATGTTTTCCTTTTTCACCCCCATAGTAATAAGCTGTCTACTAATTACTTTTGCACTAACCTGGCTGGTATTTACCCATAATGCTTTCGAATACTTTTCATAAGCTTTTTCCACCGAATATACTGGTAAATCATGGTACACCGTATTTTGTTTTTCCCTGCTGTTATCACAAAAACATTTTATACTGTTAATGCCACAGCGTCTCAAGGAAACTGCGACATCCCTTCCAATATCTGAAAACCCCACAATAACAATATTCTCTTCTAACGCACACCTTTCAAGGATATATTTCCAGTCATTTTTCTTCGTATTCTCCACAGCGTATTGATATATTTCATTATAGTCCTGTGGTTCCAACGCCTCTTTAGCATTCTTCCACCACCAATGGCTCCCCCGCATCTTCATAAACTTCCATGGTTTATATTTGCCTGGAAAATGCAAAATGCCATCATATTCTTCCGCATCCTTAATTTCTTTTTGGCTGAAGGAAGTATGTGCCAGCATATCAAGCCTTTCATAATAATCCATAAATAAATTATATTTCAAGTCCAAATACTTTATTTTTCCATAACAGCATTTATTTAAAATATCTTGGTCATGTATTTTATAATGCTTGTCTATACATAACAAAAATATCTTTTCCATGTCATAGGCCCTAATCATTTTCAGGTTCATGAGTACAACCCCGGCATTTATATAACCATCCATAGTAGGAATTTCCAATACATCCTTATAGGATACATATTCCTGCATATTATATTGTATTAAGCAGTCCTTTACGCCCGCCAGATACATTCCCGTCAAATCCGTGTCATAAATTTCTGTCAAATCCGTATTTACAATGACATCCGCATCCAAATACAAACATTTATCATCCTCAACTATACTACTGATCACTAACCGGTAAAATGTTGCCACCGAGATATAAGATGTTGTTTTTGCATTTTCAAAAACCTTTTCATCTATCTCATCGAAGCAGATACTTATGTTGTTCCATTGTTTCTGCAAATCTAAAACTTTCTCCCTGTCTTTCTGCGTTAATTGCGGGCTGCATAAGATATGAACCTTAAAAAAAGTATTTTTCTTTGCAGAATGTAATATCGACCAAATCACTACTCTTGTCTGTAATATATAATTTTGGTCAGTGGTCATGGCAATGGATAATTCTTTTTTCATTATAATATTTCAGTTCCTTCTCTAAATCTCATTATTTTGAGCATCTTCCTACGTCTCTTCCGTTAAAATAAAATCCATTCCGGAGGACACCAGTCCCGGGCTTCCCATCTATTTCGCCACCGCTTCGGCGCAATCACGATTTTATTTGGATTGCGGTTCAGCCATGCCCCCCACCACCCAAAAGTACTATTGGGTATAATGTTATGCTTACATACACTCATCAAAAACATATCATACCAGTCATTATATTGCGTAAACATATCCCTTCCGACATATATCGCGTTTTCTTCTTTCATATTGTTCCTCACCCATTCTATATCATCAGAGAAAAAACACAAAAACGCATCTGGATATTTAACCTTTATATAGTCTATAGCCCAGCCATAGTATTCATCGGTACAAATATTTCCAATTTCCCTTTTATACTTGGAATTCAAAAAATCCCCCCGCCTGACATGTATCCCTACTGATTCTTTTTGTTTCAAAATATTCTTTAGTTCGCAAAGTTTGCTATTGCTTTTATAGGGAAATACAAAATCCTCCAGCAGTTCCTGCCGCACCATTTCAGGATATTTGTATGAACAATGGAATCCTTCAATATAACCGCTTTCCTTTTCCAGCAATTCCGGCCTATATGTTTCTTTTTCCTCTCCTCTTGGCGGCTCTTCTATATATACGTTTCCCTGCCCCTCCCGTAAATAGCGATCCTTTATACTCGGATTACAATGTTCTAATCTAATAGAAGAAAAAACACTAGGCAATTCAAAAGGCATCATGTCCGGTTTGATATAAGCAGATAAATCAGCCTTTACATTTTTTCCTCGCTTTAAAAAATTCCTATAAAAAGCATATTGAAACATCTGGTTTCCCAACCCATGGCTAAATGCAATAATTAGTTCTTCCCTATTTAATGAATCTATGTCCTGCCGATAAAGTTCCTGCATTTTTTCATCAATTCGAAAAGAAATGACCTCCCGAACGCCATAATCATATAATAATTGCTTCTTAATCTCCTCTTCATATCTTTTATTTGCGATAACGACCGTATATTTATGTCTCTTCAGAATTTCTGGCGAACAAACTTTGATTCCGTTGACCTCCGTACCCCATAATGCCTCATCGTTATCAATATAATAAGAAATTGTACCGCTTTCCTTATAATAATAATAAGCAATTCTTCCCCATTCCCCTGCACCAAAAATTACAATTCCCTTCTTCACCGGTATCTACCCCTGCTCCATATATCCTCTATTCTGTTTTAAACATCAACCGCATACAATACCGTATCACCATTCGCCACGCTATAATGCCTCATGTAAAAACGATAACCACCATAATATTCCAACAAAAGTTTCGGAATCCTCCAGATATCCGATTTTTTATGATAAACAGAAACTGCCAGCACCGGACGCTGACTGCGGATAATCTCTTCTGCACCTCGCAAAGCATGTTCTTCATAGCCTTCTACATCCATTTTCATAAAACCAACGAATTTATTCCCAAGAATATTATCCAACCTTTTTGTCCAAACCTTTCGCTCACTGCCTATTCCCAGATAGGACATTTCACCTTCTCCCATAACGCCGACTTCCTCTTCATGGTCAGACAATCCTATATTAAAAAGTTCAATATTGGGATACAAATTTAAATTTTCTTTGCATATTTCATAATTCCTGATATCAGGTTCAAAAGCATAAATCTTAGCCTCCTTATTACCGCTCCATTTCAAATACTGCAAAGAATCCTTTCCGTCATAACACCCGATATCAACAAAACTTTTGTCCTTCCTTATGGGTAATTTTATTTCTCCTGGCGGGAAATAAATATCTTTTACGTTTTCTTTATCATAAGAATTCAAAGTATAAATATCCTCTGGCGCAATACCCTTTTGCCGAAGGCTGTCTGCAATTTCCTCCGCCTCCATCATATTAGATACGATAACTGTCATCCCTGGTACATATCGCTCCAAAAACTGTCGTAAATCCAAGATCTCTATATTATGGTATTTCTCTAATGATTTATTTCTATCGATAAAACCACCCCAACAAACATCGGGAAAAAGTTCTACCAGACGTTTCCCTCGTATTCCGGAACCATATACATATATTATTTTTCCCTCTTTATGTAATAAAGCATCCAGTTTTTTCCCTCCAGGCGTATGCAATAATATATTCTTCAAGCATATTTGATCCCCAGTCAAACTATATAATAACCGGTTAGAAAAAATATCTTTGGAAACGTCATCTTCCATTCTGCTATATATCCGTTCTATATCGTTGGCAAACTCTAATATATTTCCTGTATCATCTTTGTACGGAAAGCAAAGCCTCTCATTCATAGATTCCTCTCCACCTGTACCGCCGGTCTTACCGCATCTGTATCATGCGCTGTAAACCCACGGCATTTTTTACAAAAATTCGTATATCCTTTATCCGTATACCCTAAACGAAACTCAACTAATTCCCTCTTCTTTTCTGGAGTACAACTCCGTAAATCATAGCTCTCCTCTATATCCTCCTCTCCGGCAATCCCGGCAACTGTTGCATAAGATGCATAATTACAACTATATAATTTTCCATCCCTTAATTCTTGCCACGTCTGCCCGCACTCTGCCCGATGCCGTATTAACTGCTCTTCTGTCATATAAGAATAATCCGTCTTTTCAGGTGCCAAATCCACCCAGCTTTCTACTTTATTAATAAAGTACTTTACCTTATGCTGATCCAATTTGTGTATTAATTCATCAAATTGTTCTTTATACTGCGGTACCGCTTCGCGATAATCATCCACCGTTATCTCTACTCTGCATCTGCTTAACCTCTCCAATATCTCATCGGAAGGAACCACTGTTCCATTCGTGACCGTACGCAAAGTTCCTATCCTATCCCCATAATTTCTGTCAATATATTCAATTAAATCAGCTGTATGCTTATACAGCATCGGTTCTCCTCCGCTTACATGAAAGAGCATGATGTAATCAATATTCCTAAAAAATACATCGACATCCATTTTTAATTCTTCCCAGCCTCTCACATAAAATTCTTCCGCAAAAGGATTGAAGTTAAGGCAATGCCTACACTTTAAGTTACATACTGTACTCGGAAGAAGCGATATATTTAAAAAATAAACTCTATTGTATTTGTAAAGATAATATACTGAAATAAACTCTTCAATAAGAAAGAAATCCTTATTTTTTTGATATCCATACTGTTCTAGCTGCTCGATTGCTCCTGATCTTTCGCACTGTGAAATCGTTAAAATTATCCCTTCTTCTTCCTTCAAAGACAACTCATGCAAGTCAATACAACGGATACCATTCATTTGGTATCCGCATTCCGCCAGTCGCTTATCTATATATCCGACAATAGACACTTCATTTTGAAAGCACTTTAAAAACTGCCTTCCATAATCCCCGCACCCAAATAAATAGAATCCTGTCTTATCACATATTTGAAAATATAGCTCATCATATTCATGTCCTTTATTTCTCCAACGCATAAATGTTCTCCTTAAATCTTATATTGCAAAATATTCTCAAATCTCTTTATCCATTCCTCCCTGCCTTTATTCAACACCCGGTACTCTTTTTCATATTGCCTCATTAACTGTTGGCACATTTCTAAAATTCCTGCATTTTGCTGTTCATAAGCAATTTCTGCCGTGTTGCTTGCATTATATGCCAAAATGCGTTTTACTAAATCCAGAACCAATGACTCAACATTATTCTCTTCAAATTCTTTTTTTACCATTTGATAAGCCCGTATATGATCCATACGTCTTGACAAATCTAATGTATGAAATCCCGAATTGTCTCGTTGTAAATAATGATAAAAATTTTTGTCCAGATAAACAGCACAATTTATATTCAAAGCACATTGTGCTAAAAACAAAACATCCCCGCCCAGTTTCATACTCTCATCAAAATAAACTGTTTTCTCTATGCATGGATATATTACTTTCCGCTTATATAATTTATCCCATATATATGCAAAAGTTCTGTAGGAATCCCTTTCATAAAGATATCTTAAAAGGCTTTCTTTCCCAAATACTTTATGCTTTACCTCTTTTTCATTTCTAACCGTTATCTGCTTTTTCCCATTTTCTTCAAACTCCTGATAAAATCCGGCAATCGCCATGTCTGCATTTGTCTTTTCCAATGCGCTTACTAATTCCTCATACATATCCGGCTCAATCCAGTCATCACAATCCATAAAACCTATATAATCGCCACTGGCAATTCTCAAAGCAGTATTTCTCGCATTGCTTTCACCTTTATTTTTTTGATGTATTCCGATGATCCGCTTGTCCCGCCTGACAAATTCATCCATTATTTCCCCGGAACCATCTGTTGATCCATCGTCCACACAAATAATCTCCATATTCTTATATGTTTGTGAAATTGCGCTTTCCAGACATTTTTCTAAATAATTTTCCGTATTATATACAGGTATAACTAACGATACTTTCCTGTTACACATCCCTCAACCCCATAAACCTTTCCATCACCCCGGCCAGCGCGATCGACTCCTTGGCTCCGAATTTCCCGTTATCCAGCTCCCCCTTATTGATCTGAACCGCAAAGTCCTTCACTTCATACCTTAGCCCGTCCCCATAAAAAGGTACCTCATACCTGTCAATCTTCGCCGGATCTTCATACCTGACCTCAAAATATTTTGTCAGCCACCAAGGCGACCGGGCCAGCACATATCCCTTCGTCCCGGCAATTACCAGCTGCCCCTCCGACTTTACTCCTACCCCGCTCTTGCTCGTGGCCATCCCTCTTTCATAAACAAAATTCGCCTTTGTATACAGATCCACGCCCTGTTCATCCAAAATGCTCTGAAACTGCACATCCTTATAATCCGTCCCCATGAACCGCAGGATAGGCAGCATCGTATGGCTGCCGAACTCCGTGAATCCGCCGCCATATTTCGCATCCGTCCTTTCCCTCGATCCTGCCGCTGTCAGCCTGGTAAAACATGCCTCCACGTCGCAGACTTCCCCGATCACGCCGCTTTCCACCACTTGGCAGAGCTTTTCAAACCCGGGGCAATAAGCGGTTTTCAGCGCCTCCATCAGCACCAGCCTTCTCTCCCTCGCCGTCTCATACAACTCTTCTGCCTGGCGCTTTGAAAATACCAGCGGTTTCTCACACAATACATGTCTGCCATGCAGCAACGCCGCTTTGGTATAGCTATAATGAAATTCATGGGGAGATGCAATATATACTGCGTCTACCTCGTCCAAAAATCTTTCATATTCTTCATAATAAGCATTCAGCCCATATCTTTCGGCAAAAACTACGGAACTCTCCTTATGTGGATTATACACGCTTTTGCTTTCAATACCACTGACAAATTTTGTCTCCGCCACAAACCGATTGGCAATCCGCCCTGTTCCCACTACTCCCAAACGGATAATCGGATGCAGCTTCTCTCTGAGCATCGTGCTGGAAATATCTTTCGTCCTTTCCAGATAAACGACCTGACACTTCCCCTTCAAATAATCAAAAGCTCCTGTCCAGTCAGATCCCACTGTAAAAATGTCGATGCCATACTTTACAATATCCTCTTCCTTCTGCCCCGGATGGTCTTCTATGATAATCTCATCCGCCAGTCCTGTTTTCTTTATATTCTCCACGCGGGTCAGCAAAGGCTCCTCCACATTCAGCTTCCCCCGCAGCCTGTCGTATTGCTCCGTCGTCACCCCTACAATCAGGTAATCCCCCAGCTCCTTCGCCCTTTTCAACAGCCGGTAATGTCCTTCATGAAACAGGTCAAAAGAACCGTATGTGATGACTTTTTTCATGGCCTTCTCCTGCCTTTCATCCCTTTCCCCCTCTTACCGGACTGCCTAATTCGAGTTCCGTTACCGGATGTACTTTGCGCTGCTCCGGCGGAGGCAGTTCCATATACTTTCCAAACTTAAAAGAAAGATACCCGTCCACATCCTGAATTCCCCAAAAGGTTTCCCCTTCAAATTCTATTTTTTGGCGCTCTTCATACCATTTCCTCAGATATCCGTATTCCGTATTAGGCGTCGGGAAAGTAAGGATTCGCACCCATTTTGTATCCTTTCTATTCCACCTCTTTACCAGCCTGTCATAATATCCATACAGCTTATCCGCAGGAACCTTTTCCAAGCGCCCATACCACCATCTTAACAGCCTTTTCCCGGCCGCTATTTTCCCTACCGGCGCCCACATCATCTTCCTGATGCAAAAGCAATGGAAATTCTGCCACTTCCTTGCCAGCTTGCAATCCGAAACCGCATCCAAAGGAAAAATATCGATAAAAATCCCCTGTTCATAAGGCATATGTTCCTGATGCTCCCGCAGGAACTTTGTCCCTTTTCTGCGCAGTTTCCCATAGCCCCACCGGTATCCCGGAGTATTCCTGTGATCCTGGAAATAGAATCTGCTCTGGTCCAGCTCCTTTTCACAGGCATCCCGGAACTTCTCATACTCTTCCCTCAAAAACGCCACATCCGCATCGTCATCCCATGGAATATAGCCTTTATGCCTGACTGCCCCCAGCAGGGTTCCGGCGATAATATTATAATGGATGCCGCAAAGCCCGCATATCCTGTCCACTTCCTTCAGCATTTCCAACTGTGTCAGCTGAACCTGTCTCAATTCATCCTCCGTCAGATGGTGTACTGTCATTCCTCTAAAACCTCACAGTCCATAATCATAATCGGCTTCCCCTGCTGCCGGAACAGCTCTGTTACCGAACTCCTGTCTCCATAATAAGCATCTGCCGCATTCACCGCCCTGTGCAAATCACCGGAGTCGTCATAGATGCCGATCTTCTGCTCCTTATATTTTCTAACCAGCTCCAGATATGGCGCAACCGCCTCCGGATTCATTGATTTTGCCGTATCCAGGCTCAACGGATGGGGTCTCCATAAAAGTACCGCATCCTTCCTTTTTCCAAAAATGCGGAACACCCACTCCATTTTTTTAAAAAAGCTGGCGCTGTTCTCCTTCATCAGTCTGCTTAAATGCGTATTGAAAAAAATTACCTTCTTATCCCCATTTCCCAGCAATTCCTTCCAATCTTCAGGCAGCGCCTCTTTCCCTTCTTTCCCGTACAATGCATCCAGCTTCGGCGAACCCCATGCCTGGAATTTATCTTCTATCGCTTTCTTCCCTTGCTTCTGCACCAGTTCCGGCAACGCCTCTTCAAAATATTTAATATACTGCTCTTTTACCTTTTCTGACTGCAGCACAACAATATCTGCATAAATAATGCCCGGCAGCACACAATAAGTATCTTCGACTCTATCATTCTGGTGTATAAAATAAGGTATATATACTAATTTTTCCGTATGTTGTTTTATTCTCGAAGCATAGAACAGCGGATGCACAGATGTCACGTAATTATACTGGTCATACGGGTTATGGATAAAGATAATATCCGGGCGTTCTTTTTCTAAAGAAAACTGCTGCCAGTCAGCTATCGGAACATCCGATGGAAAATCCCCTCCTTCATAACGCATCTCTCCCAAGGTTCCATCCGGCTTCTTATCAAAATATGGAATCGGCATTACAACGCTGATCCAATCCTCGTCTTCCCCGGAAGCCCTCCATATGCTTTCCAGCGAATCCCACATAGAAACTTTATATGGCAGAAAAACTGCCAGCCTTTTCCCCTTTATCCCATCGTCAAACTCTTCCCTCGCCTCTATATATTTATCTTCTATCCTTCCGCAAATACCGGCCAAGCCTTCCTGTTTATCCGATGAAACAGAGGACGCACAGTCATAAATAAGCTCGCACAGTTCCTCCAGCAAACCAACCGCCTTCGTTCCTGTCCCTTCCGCCCGCTCTATTGCATTTCCTGCCGCTATCGCCGTCTCTTGGCAGTCCGCAAGAAGTGATACGGCCTCCTCTTTCTGTGCGTTTTCGATCAGTCGGCGGGCTTCCTCTATTCCGCCCGACAGCGTATCCATGATTTCTAAAAGCCTGTCTTTTTCCTGTTTTCTCATCAATCGCCCTTAGTTCTTTCCTTAAAAATATGCCCCTATTAAAATAGGGGCGCACAAACAAAATATATACGTATGCCTCCTTGCATCTTAACGCTGACATCCCTTCAGCTGAAATTATCATCCAAACAGCAAAATAAACTCCATATATATTTATCGGCCATAATTCAAAAGAACTGAACCCTATTCCTGGACTTGGGCGGCTTCTTTCAAATCGCTCAGGAACGGAACCACGGCCCCCTCCAGTATACGGGCAATTTTCTCATCCTCCTTCTCCCTGATCGCCGCTCCAAGCTCCATCAGGCTTGCATTTAATGCCTGTTTCTCCGTATGTATCTTTTCCGCATCCACAACGTCGGTGATCCTGTTATAAATCTCTATCACCCAGTTCAAACCGTCGATGCACTGTTTCTGGAATTCGTCCGTATCCGGCTGTCTGTTCCCCCTCAATTCCCCGCAGAGAGTTCCGATTCCAGGAATCAGCCTTTCCAGATATTCCCCCGCCGCTTTCAATGCCTCCATTTTTTCTTCCTGTAAGTTATCCATCTTTGCATCCTCCATCCGTTTTAATATTTTTACTATATCACTTCCTTTATGCGCCGTCAAATTTGCATATGCATGAAATGCAACACCTCAAATTTATAAACTACTTGCCAATCCTGAAAAAAAACGCTATAATCATTTCATCAAAAAAGGCCGTGTCTGGCGGCATTAAATTCTATGGCAATTCTGCCATTTATTCCCATTATCTTTATTTTATCCAGAAGATGCAAAGGAGAAACTATACATGGAGAATGCACTTTTGACAAAAAATGAATTATTACACAAGATAAGCAGTAATGCCCAATGGGAAAATGCTTACTCTCGCCTTTCAAAGGAATGGCAAAACAAATTTTTAAGTTTTTGTTCCGGAACAGGAACACTCCCCTTAACCTACGATCCTTTTTTCAAAAAAATATTTGATCCGGAAATACATCCTGAAAGACTTTCCCGCTTTCTTTCCTTGATCCTAGGAAAAGAATTAATTGTGCATCAAGTATTGCCCATCGAAAGCACAAGGATAATAGAAGAGGGCAGCCTGTTAATTATGGACATTGTGGTAAAAATGAAAGACGGTTCCATTGCCGATATAGAAATCCAAAAAATTCCATACCAGTTCTCCGGGGAGCGTGCTGCCTGCTATTCTTCAGATCTTCTCATGAGGCAATATGTGCGGGTAAAGCATGACAGAAGAAAAATTTTTTCTTACCAGGACATAAAAAAAGTATACACGATCGTCATTTTAGAAAAAACCAGCAAAATTTTTAGCAATTTCCCAAACACTTATATGCATCATTCACAGCAGCAATTTGACAGCGGCCTTCCTATGGAATTACTGCAGGAATATACATTCATAACGCTTGACATATTCCAGCAAATCAAGCAAAATAAAATAGAAAGCGAACTGGACGCATGGATGCATCTGCTATCCTCAAGCAAACGTGAAATCCATCTACAGATCGCCGGACAATACCCATATATAAGAGAAATTTATGAAGAGGTGGCTGAATTCCGCAAAGACATAGGAGGTGTACTATTTATGTTCTCAGATGCATTAAGAATTTTGGACCGCAACACCGTACAACTTATGATTGACGAAATGTCAGAAGAACTTAATAATTTAAGAGATGAAGCTAACGAATGGACAAATAAAAACAGCCAGCTGGCAAACGAAAACAGCAAACTGGAAAATGAAAACAGCAAACTGGAAAATGAAAACAGCAAACTGGAAAATGAAAACAGCAAACTGGAAACCAAAAATAATGAACTCAAAAACGAATTAGAAAAAAAGGAAAACAGAATCCATGAATTAGAACGTATGTTAGGAATCACTTAACCTTATTCTATGCCCGACAACAGGAGATAAACGCTTATGCTGCCCATATCCGTCTGCATCATTGCAAAAAATGAAGAAAACTATATTGGTGAATGTCTGAGCCGCCTTTCCTGTTATGACTGGGAAATCGTCGTTGTTGATACTGGTTCCACTGACCAAACTGTAGAAATTGCCCGTACCTATACACCCAATGTCTATCATTTTGACTGGGTCAATGATTTCAGTGCTGCCAGAAATTATTCCGTCTCCAAAGCCGGCAACGATTATATTCTGGCTGTGGATTGCGATGAATATCTGGAAGATGATGGGATGGCTTATGAAACGATATGCAATTTGCCCGGACTAATCTCTCCCCAACAGGCAGGCATGCTGAACCGGCTTAGCCCCTCGGCAGAGTTTTCAGCTTCTACTAAATCTACATCCATTGTACATGAACGGATCGCCCGCTTTTTTAACCGTAAATTCACATATTATGAAGGTGCGATACATGAGCAGCTCGTTTCCAAAAATGGAAACGTACCGGAATTCATTCCTGTTCCCCTATCCTTTTACCATATTGGCTATCAATCTCCCGATCTGAAAAGGGCAAAGGCTTTGCGAAACATTTCCCTGTTAGAGGCTGAGCTGCAATCGAACGGCAATGACCCCTACCTCCTATTTCAGTTAGGGCAGTCCTATTTCGGCCTTTCCGAATATGCCAATGCCCTCCCTTATTTCGAGCATGCTCTTTCCATGGAAGTAAACGAACAGGAAGAATATGTGCAAACCCTGGTGGAGTCTTACGGCTACTGCCTGATCAATTTGAAACAATATGACAAAGCCCTTGGGCTGGAGGGCGTATACTCTACGTTTTCCCGCCGGGCGGATTTCGTATTCCTTATGGGACTCATATACATGAATAATGCCATGTTTGCCAACGCCATACAGGAGTTCCAAAAAGCTACTGCAATCACCGATTATGCCGTGGACGGCGTCAACAGCTATCTTGCTTACTATAATGCCGGAGTTATTTATGAATGTATGGGGAATATCCGGGAAGCCGCCAAATTATACGAAAAATGCGGCAAATACACGCCAGCGCAACAGCGGTTACATTTAATACGGAAAAAATAGTCTCCAAAGAAAGGAAGAGGATACCTATGAGAATCCAATACTTAAACGGCGGACTTGCCAATCAGGTTTTTCAATATATTTTTGTCCGCTTTGCGGAACTTTATTATCCCAAAGGATGTCCTTGGTTTCTGGATGATTCCTTCTTTTTCATTCATCAGGCGCATAACGGATATGAACTGGAAAAAGTATTCGGCATCCAGGCCAACTTACTGAGCCATCATTTTGATGCCGATATATGGCAGGAACTCATTCTGAAAAAGCAAAGAGGCATCAGCATCGCCCAATCATTTGCCGATCTCGGCTTCCCCATGGAAATGATTGCCGAAACAGAGAACTATAAAACACATAATCCTTTTAATGGAAAAATATATCAGATCCCCTCTAATGAATTTCATCCTGAAATCACGCAATTTCCCGGCGAATCCATTTATTACCACGGTTATTGGATTAACCCCAAATGGTTCCGTTCTTATAAAGATATACTTCGAAAGGAATTATCCTTCCCCCCCATTACCGATGCCAAAAACAAACAATATGCCAGCCTGATATCCTCCTGCAATTCCATCGGCATCCACATACGGCGCGGCGACTATGTCGATCTCGGGTGGGAGCTTCCCGCATCGTATTATATGGATTCCATAAAAAAAATATTGCGGCAGTATCCGGATGCTGTTTTCTTCGTTTTTTCCGATGATTTGAACTGGTGCCGGAATCATGCGGCCTCCCTTGGATTGCATCTATCCTCCGATATTATCTACGTAGAAGGAAACACCGGCAACTCCAGCTATATCGATATGCAACTCATGAGCATATGCCGCGGAATCATTATGTCCAACAGCGCCTTTTGCTATTTGGCCGCGCTGCTGGACGAAGATCTGCAAACATATACGGAACCGCCGCACTAAAAAAACCAAAACCTTTACACACTTAGGAGACACTTATGGAAAGAAACAATCATGATACACAGACCATCCTGCTTCTTCGGACCTCCGATGCATGTTATTCTATCATGAATCTTTTTATCGATGAACTGGCAAAAGCTTTGCGCTCCTGCCATCAGCCGGTAGAAATCCTCGATATTACAAAGGGAAACCAGCCCTTAGAACATTTTATAAACCGCCCCTTCAGGGCGGTCATCGGCATTCAGACCAATCTTATAAATTTTTTTTGCGGAAAAAAATATTTAATACTTCTGGATCATCCAATCACCATATATGACAATTTCAAATACGACTCCAAGGATTGCTATGTATTAACACATGACCGCAATTACCTCTCATTTATACAGCACTATTATAAAAATCTGGCAGGATGTTTTTATTTTCCCCCTGCCGGAACATTCCCTCCCGAAAGCCACATGCCGGAATGCTGCTTGCCTCAAAAGCAATATGGGATTACTTTTTTTGGCACATACCGTAATTACCGGGAACCCCTTTCAACAATACGCTCTTATCCACGCCCCTATCGCATGTTCTCTGCCCGCTTAATATATTTTATGCGCCGGAAACCTGATTTTCCAGCGGAAAAAGTTCTCGAAGAAGTATTACGCTATTACAGTCTGTCCTTATCCAATCATGGATTTTTGGAAATGTTTGTCGCAATGAAGCCTGTCTTTGACTGCATTATGTTTTATTACCGCGAAAAAATAGTCGGAATGCTCCTCAATGCCGGAATAGAAATACATGTATATGGCGACAGCTGGAAAAAATCCCCTTTTTCAGAACATCCCTGCCTGATCCGCCATCCCGCGATGGTTCCTGCCGATACTCTTCGCATTATGCAACAGTCCAAAATTTCTCTCAACATCATGTCATGGCATAAGGATGGGATGACAGAACGCATCCTCAACGCCATGCTCTGCCAATCCGCCGTATTATCTGACAGAAGCACCCGGCTGGAAGAAGAATTTATCGATGGAGAGGATATCCTACTGTTCGATCTTTCCAGACTGGACAGCCTCCCCGAAAGAATTCTGGCATTGTTGTCGGACGATGAGCGATTACATCAAATTTCCTTGAATGGATATCGAAAAGTTATCCAAAATCACCTATGGATCCATCGTGCAAAACAGCTGTTAACTATTCTCTGAAATAATATGCAACAGCTCTTTGGCCCGGTGAATCCAAAGATGTTTCTCCATCACTTTTTTTCTGCCATTCGCCGCAATGCCTTTCAATTTTTCATCATTGGAAAGCAATGCCTTGACCCGGCAGGGAAGAGCATCTATTTGCTTAAGATCAAAGAGCAGGATCTCCTCTCCGTTTACAAATTCTTCCTCCAAACGTGTACTTTTATCTGACAGCACTGCTGCCCCGGCCAGCATGCTATTCAGGACTCGCTCTGTGAAACCATCCTTATGCCATGACATCACGTTCAGTGATATCTTCGCCCGTTCCATAATGTGCAGACTAGCCTCCACATTGATTGCCGGATGGCAGATCAGGCATTTATGCCCTGCAAAAGGTGCCTTGTTCCAGTTATCGCCATAAACATGTATTTCTATCCCGGCATCTAACAGCACACGAATTATCTTTTCCCGGTAATAACTGGAAACACAAGAAATAACATATCTGAGCATTTCAAGCAAATTTAAAAAATCAGCATTCCCTGTACGGATCCCATAATATTCCAAAACCTCATCCAGCGCTTTTTCTGCCGGATAATCCGGATTCCGGCGCATCACATGCAGAAAACGCGCAGCCAAAGTCCGATGCGAGCCTCTCAGGCTGTACAGCAGCTCCAGAAAATCCCGATAATCATGATAACTGCCAATAAAAACAACGTCGCACTGTTTTACCTCTTCCCAGTTAGCGCATCTTCCTGACGGTTCCCATTCCAGCACCGGATCGGATGGCGGCAGCCCTCCGGGCGCAAAACAAAAGCAGTCCTTCACACCGGGCCAATAGCGTTTGATAAACTTCTGATAATTACGATCATGAACCATCGCATAATAATGATCGGGATGATTTTCAAAGAGATTCCTCAAACCTATCGGATGATCCAAAACAATATTATATTTCGGCCCGCCGATCAAATCATGAAAATATCCTTTCTGTGTCGTGGACAGGAAAATATGAGTCTGTATGCCGACCACAGCCTTAAAACGCTGTCCTGCAAATTGAACCAGGCCGGTTTCATTCTCCGATACATCCCAAAGAACCCTCTGCTGCCTGCAAGACCGCAATGCTTCTGCAAGCCCGTCAGCAAAGCAAGCGGGAACATGGCAGCAAAAATTATTATCCTGATAAATAAGAAAAGGACGCGTGTCATCGTCTATTGCGTAGTACTCCGCGGCATGAGAGATCATTTTATTCAGCCAGCCCACTGCTTCGTCAGGATCGGGAAAATCCAGCGCTTTCACCATCAGGCCTTTCACTGCATCCGAATAATACCCGGACGCAATCAATTCTTCTTTATACTTTCCTGCCACATAGCAATCTGTACGGCATTTCTCTCATATGTTATCGTTGAATTCCTGTTGTTTCCCTTTGATCGAACTATCAACCCTCCCCCTTGCCTTTAAAGGATATTTCTGTACCGCCCTCAATCAAAGACCCCGCTGCAAGCAACGGGGTATCAAACTTGCAACGCTGCAGAGCAGCGGGGTATTTGACCCTCGCGGCAGTCGCCAAATGTCTGCAAGCAGCCACTTGGCTCGTT
>JAETNR010000036.1 GCA_021772055.1 Blautia sp.
CAGAGCCGAAATTCTGGCGTTTCTTGAGAGTGCATAAATAGTTGGCGCCATCATTCATAGCAGGTGATTGATGGCGCATTTTGGTTTGAGTAGGAAAAACATGGGAAGTTAGCATTTAAATAGTATTGGAATGGCACAGGCAGTGACAGACCAGGATCGTGCTAAAATATCGCTATCCTATCATTGTGTATCCCTGACGGATATTTATTGGGTAAAAAAGAGTGATGAAGAAATTTCCTATGAAAAGATAAATTTGTATGATAACTCTTTGAATGAGGCAGTTGTGGAGCTTTCCTTGCGTGGAAAACCGATGACAGTTACGAATCAGGAACTTGCACCTGATTTATCTACAAAAGGCTGTTTCCCAAAAGCCTGGATTAGAAGAGAGAAAGATTTTATTTTATTAAAAGATGGCGGTGATGATGCTGTTCAAAAGGAACTCTTAGCAAGTAAATTATGCCAATGCTTTGACTTTAAACAGGTGAAATATAAAGAAGGCTTTTATGATGGAGAAAAAGTAACTGAGAGTAAAATCATAACCTCCCGGCAGTACTCTATTGTTTCTAGGATGGCATTTGAAATATATGCACAAAATCATGACCTGAATGTATTGGAGGAGTGTTTGAGAATAGATAAAGAGACATACTATGGAATGAATATACTGGATTATCTGGTTGGCAACATAGACCGACATCCGGAAAACTGGGGATTTTTGGTTGACAATCAGACCAATGAATATGTTTCATTGTATCCGATCATGGATTTTAATCAGAGCTTCGGAAGTTATGATACGATAGATGGTGCAAACTGCCAAACGGTTTATCCTGAGAAAAGAACGCAGCGGGAGGCGGCAATTGAGGCAGTCAGAAATATTGGGCTGCATCAGATGAAAGATATAGATGGAGCTCTTTTTGAAGATAAGATAGAATGGAAAGAAATGTTTTTTCGAAGACTTGAAGAATTGAAGGGTGTTTGGAATTACCTTTGAAGGGCTGTGTATAGGTATGGCGAATCCGTTTTACAGCAGACAGGATGGCATAAGGAATGAAAGGTTTGAGAGATTTCTGTTAGAATGGTATGGGAAAGATGCAGGCGTTGGCCTGTGTCTTTTTTTCGAGTGATAGAATAATGCTGCTCAGAAAAACTTAATTGTTATAGATTTTTCGATATGATATAATTGATATATGTCAAAAAAGGAGAGGCGGGTTATGCCTCGGCCGCAAAGATGGAAAAAAGAAAAGGAAAATCGTATGGTATCTGAAACCTATATAAGCCGGCTGCCCTATTGGGACGATCTTACGGAGGGCGAAAAAGAGACGGCAGTAAGGAATTCCGTCATACGCAGGTATAAAAAAGACACTTATATTTATGGATTGCATGATGCATGCCTAGGCATGATCTATGTGACAAAAGGCTCGATCCGTGTATTTATCATTTCAGAAGGAGGCCGTGAAGTGACGCTTTTTCATATCGCAGAGGGAGAGAGCTGCATCCTGTCAGCTTCCTGTGTGCTGGACGAAATTTCCCTTGAAGTTCAGCTTATGGCAGACGCAGACACAGAAATACTTGCTGTACAGGCAGGTGCTTATCAGAAAATAATGGAGAGCAATCTCAAGGTGAAATGCTTTTCTTATGAGTTATCCTCCAAACGGCTTTCTTCTATTGTCTGGGTCATGCAGCAGATTTTGTTTGTACACTTTGATGAGCGTCTGGCGAGGTTTCTCATTATGGAATATGAGAAGACAGGAAAAGCGAAAATACAGATGACCCAGGAAGTGATCGCACGGGAAGTCAATTCTGCCCGGGAAGTAGTTGCAAGAATGCTCCGGCAGTTTGTGGAGGATCAATGGATAGAAATGGGAAGGGGAAGCATTACTTTAAAGGATATCAAAGCGTTAAAAAATTTAATTTCTTAAATTCTCTCTAATAAGACCTGGTTACAGAAAAATAGTTATTCTGCCGGTATACTATTGTCATAAATAAGACAACAACACACAGAGGAGGAAAATATATGGCAGAAATAAAAATCACAGGGCAGAATTTTCAGAAAGAGGTGCTGCAGTCGAGGCAGCCGGTTTTGTTAGACTTCTGGGCTCCATGGTGTGCCCCCTGCAGAAGGCTCTCCCCGGTAATAGAAGAATTGGCAGAGAAATATGAAGGGATGGTTAAGGTCGGAAAAGTGAATGTGGATGAAGAAGCTGAACTGGCATCAGCATTCAAAGTGATGAGTATTCCTTATGTAGTAATGATAAAAGACGGCAAAATTGTAAATACAGCAGTTGGCTACAGGACGAAGACACAATTGGAGGAAATGATCGTATGAGCTTTTTCGATTTATTTAAAAGAGCAGATATCAATGAAGGAATAGAACGGTACCGGCAAGAGACAGACGCTGTTTTGCTCGATGTAAGAACAGAGGAGGAATATGGGGAAGGACATATTGAGGGCAGTATCAATATTCCCCTTCCGGTAATAAAAAATGCAAAGCAGCATATTAAAAATATGTCTGTACCAATTTACACGTATTGCTTAAGCGGCGCGAGAAGCAGTCAGGCGGCAGCGGTTTTGGAAACAATGGGTTATACAAAAGTGACGGATATCGGCGGTATCAGCGGATATCGCGGAAAAATCGTGAGGTGAACAAATGAAGGTTGTAATCATTGGAGGCGTTGCAGGGGGAGCTACAGCAGCTGCCAGAATCAGAAGGCTGGATGAAAAAGCGGAAATTCTTGTATTTGAACGTTCCGGATATGTGTCTTATGCCAATTGTGGGTTACCATACTATATCGGGGGAGTAATCGAAGATCCGGGCGAACTGAGAGAGCATAGAGATGGATAAGGTAGCAGTAAGAAATTTAAGACTTTGTACAAAAGATTGCCTCTGATTACTTTGGGGAAGCATAAACCCGGCTTCCCGCATTAGATCTTCTGCCACGAGCCGTTCTGACTTTGCCGCTGCCATCATCAGGCGATTGTGAATGAGAATGTCTAAATGCCGGAAGCTTGATAGAGCTCCGGCATTTAAACGTTTTATGAGAGAATTCCTGCTTCCTGTGCCATGCAGGAGTTCCATCACGAATTCTGTACAATAACGGAAAATCCGATCCCTGCCGGAACCCCGATCACGGAAGCACTGAGAAACAATTCATCATGTCCGCAGAAAATGCTTTTCTCAGGATATTTTTTCAGCACACGCTCAAGCTGGAACAGCATTTTTTTAATTCTTCAAGTCTTTGGAAGAACATTGCCTTCCATTCTATTTTATCTTCAAAAAAGTTTTCGTCTATATCGCTTATCTGATGTAGCCCAACATTTCTCACTGCCTCGATTGCTGCCTCCCGCTGTGTCATTTTCTCAGGATAAACCGTTTGGCAATTTGCCCCATCTATGGTGTCATAACTTCCAAAGCTTTGATTAAAATCCATGATCGGATACAGCGAAATATATTCATTCGTCTGATTATCAACCAGCAGTCCCCAGTTTTCCGGATGCCGGTCTGTGTTGCCAACCAGATAATCAAGTATATTCATCCCATAGTATGTCTCTTTATCGATTCTCAGGCACTCTCCCAATACATCCAGATCATGATTTTGTGCATATATTTCAAATGCCATCCTGGTTTTTTTTCCAATGCATAATATCATAATATGTAATTCCCTTTTTATTCACGCTATCACCATCCATTCTTCCTATCAAACAATGCTGTTTTTATTGTAACATGATATGGTTTGGCAAACAAGGCATTGCGGAAGCCTGTTTTCAAAAAAAGATTGGGACTCTTTAATTTCATGAACCTGGCAGTTCTTGACAGATAATAAGTCGCAGGATGTATTGATGGCAATGACTTCTATGAAAGAATCATCCAGGTAGAGTATATGAATCATAAACTGTGAGATCCCCATCCGAAAGAAAACGGTTCCGCATATGACTGCGGAGCCGTTTTTGATGGATAACTTTTTCACTTTTTTTTATTTCATTTCATAGTTTCGAATCCACTGGGGTAATAGTTCCGGCACTAAAGCTTCTTACCGGAGAATTCCGGCTTCTTGTGCCATGTCATCAATTTTTCTGGAATGGATTGAGCCGTATGCAGAAGCAGTTTTTATGACAGCTTCCGGCGAATTGGTATGGATATGGATCTTACAGAGTGATCCGTTGGAAACACAGAGATAATAGTCACCGTAAGATTTGATAGCCTGCTCAAATTCCGGTATATCTGTGTCAGGCAGGAACTCCATCACAAATTCTGTACAATAACGCTGGGAAAGCTTTGCGGGAACCGCTTCTTCCTCACTGGGCAGAAGAATTTCAGGGTAGGCTTCTGCCGGCAGTTCAGGTGCAAAACTTTTAAGAAATCCATCCAGAATCAGACAGAATCCGTATGCACCGGAGTCTATCACACGGAATCTTTGCAGAACCGGATTCTGGAGAGGGGTCAGAAGGAGCGCCGCATGGGCTTCGTCTGTGATACGTTTGAAAATAACACCGGCATCCTCTGTAATATCCAGCATGGAGATTCCTGCTTCCGCACTCTGGGATGCCACAGTAAGGATCGTACCGGGCATGGGATGGGGTACTGCATTTTGGGCTGTCTGTGCACCTTTTTGAAAAGCAAGGGCAAGGTCACTGCCGGATATCTGATTCCCGGCCGGAAGGGCAGCAGAAAAACCTTCAAAAAACAGAGTCAGAATCGTACCGGAATTTCCGTGGGCATATTCCAGAAGCTGCAGATAGGCTTCATCCAGGATCTGTGCAGGATTTCCGGACAGCGGAAGGCTGTTTGCAGTTCGTTCTATAGAACGTTTCATATTGATACCGGTATCCCGGTCAGCAACCGGAAATACATTTAAATGATTTAGCGTATCTTTTTGGTTCTGCAGATTTTCGGAAGCATACAGAAAGCCGGCACGCATCTGTTCTCCATTGATCCATATTGACATAAAATCACTCCAGACTGAAATTAATTGTATAATAATTGGTATATAATGATATTTAGTAACTATTCAGTAGATAACTGTGAACGTACTGAACAGTTACGATATTTATTATATCTGTTTTGGGAAGCTGTGACAAGCAAATAAAACGGACTTTGCTGCTGCAATAATAATTTCATTTTTGAAGGTAGAAGGGACATAATCTGGTTGCATTATTCAGAAATTTGTATTAAAATAATAAAATAGTAATAAAGAATCGATGAAATTGTTGGTTAATTGACATAATTTTGAAATATATGGAGGTTTATCAGATGGGATCCGGAAAAATCCGTTTGATTACCCATACAGGCTGTGATATGCCTTTGAAGGAAGCGAGGGCACTGCATATTGGTATGGTTCCGGATAAAGTGATCTTTGGCGATACGGAGTACCGGAACATGACGGAGATCACAGCGGATGAATTCTATGGAAAGATGGCAAATACCAGGGAGCTTCCTACCAGTTCAGGTCCTTCTGTGGGGGATTTTGTCAGAGCATTCAGAGAGGCTGCAAAGGATGCAGACGAGATTCTCTGTCTGATGATTACTTCCAGGATGTCCGGCTGTTATTCCACAGCGGTGGCGGCTGCGGGTACAGTGAAGAGGCAGGGGCTTGAGGTTCCGATTTATGTATATGATACACAGCAGTGCTCCCACGGAATGGCACAGATGGTGCGCGCTGCAGCGGGGATGGCAGAGAAAGGAGACTCCGCTTCGCAGATCATAGAAAAACTTACAGATCTGCAGAGCAGAATGGGAGTCTATTTTGTGTTGGAATCTTTGAAAAATGCCAGAAAAGGCGGCAGGGTGGGCGCAATCAAAGCACTTGCGGCCGATGCTCTTGGGATTAAGCCGCTCCTCTTGTTTTCTGATGGGCTGGTAAGGGATTATGCAGTAGCCAGAGGAATGGCAGATGGGATGGAACGTGTGGCATCCCGGTTTTTTACGGAGGGAGATCAGGAAAAGACCGTAACGGTCTTTCATGCAGCGGCTTTGGAGAGGGCAGAAGAAATGAAAAAGATTCTTTTAAGAGAAGTTCCGGGCGCAGTGATCCGGATAGAATCCGTAGGCCCTGTGATCGGTATTTATACAGGAAGCGGCTGTGTTGGAATTGCATTTACAAAGAAGGCGTAAACATGTTCTGGGGGTTGGTTGGAACGGGGGCCTTTGGGCTGCTGATATTATTTGAGTATCAAAAATGCCGTAGTGTACAGTACAGCAGTGCCGGGAGGAATCCGTGGTTTTTCTTGGGGACACTGCTTTTGCTCCTGGCTTGTGCCGTATTGGGCGGAACAAGTATACGTTCCCAGGGAATCCGGTTTTGGGTCGGAACGTTAATTTTGCTTTTGGGATTTGTTTTTTATGGGGTAGTTTTGTCAGTAGTGCCTGATGCCGGAGAGTATACGAGAGACAGGAAGAAATTTCCGGTCTGCCGGAAGGGATTTTATGGCTGGATGCGTCATCCGGGAGTGTGGAGTTTTCTGATGTGCGGGATTGGATACGGAATGATCTTTCCGGATGCCGCGGTTCCTGCGATGTGGTTTTCTTTTTTAAATCTTGTTTATACCTGGACACAGGATCGGTATTTTTTTCCGGTGTATCTGGAGGGATATGAACAGTACCGCAGAGAGGTTCCGTTCCTGTTTCCGAGAAAACCCGGATCAGGATGCATCCGAAAGTAGTATCATTTGAAGCAAAAGCAGGGAAAGGGGGGAGAGCTGTGCGTTTTAAAGAAAAGCTGGAAAAGTTTTCTGCGAAAGAAATCTGGAATGAGTATTGCGGTTTTCTGAATTTATCCATAGAGGAATACATGGAGATTCAGTATCGTCTGCTGAAAGAGCAGATTGCCTGCTATTCCCGCTGTGGACTTGGGCAGAAGATCATGCAGGGACAAATGGTTTCCTCGGTTGAGGAATTCCGCAGGAAAATACCTCTGACTACATACGAAGATTATGCGGAAATTCTTTTGAACAAAAAGGCAGAGATGCTTCCCGGAGAACCGGTGGTATGGCTGGAAACGACGTGGGAGAGCGGGAACCGTCCTTCGAAAGTGGCACCTTATACACGAGAAATGCTGGATGTGTATACCACCAACATCCTTGCGGCCATGATTCTTTCAACAAGTGAGGAACGGGGGAAATTTAAGGTACATTCCGGCGACAGGGCGCTGTATGGACTGGCTCCCCTTCCTTATGCAACCGGATTATTTCCCATGCTGATCGCTCCGGAGATGGACGTGCGTTTTATGCCGTCTCTGAAAGAAGCCAAGGATCTTTCTTTTTCCCAGCAGAGTAAAAGAGGATTTTCACAGGCAATGAAATACGGGATGGATCAGTTTTTTGGTATGAGCAGTGTGGTATATACGATCACACAGAATTTTGAGAGATTTACATCATCCGGTTCTGCAAGTCTGAAAAGCCTGATGGGAATCCGGCCGAATATGCTGTACCGTATCCTGAAAGCGAAATATATCAGTTCCAGAGACAAAAGACCGATTCGGCCCAGGGATCTGTTTGACCTGAAGGGATTTGTCTGTGTGGGGACGGATACGGCACTTTTTAAGGATGAACTGGAAGAAGCATGGGGAAAACGCCCGCTGGAAATTCACGGAGGCACGGAGCCTTCCTGCCTGGCCACGGAAACATGGTGCAGAAATGGACTGGTATTTTTCCCGGACAATGCATTTTATGAATTTATCCCGAAAGAAGAAATGCTGAAAAATGAAGCGGATCCTTCGTACGTGCCCAAAACATATCTGATGGATGAGGTTGTCCCCAATCAGGAATATGAGTTGGTATTGACCTTATTTAAGGGGGGAGCATTTATGCGGTACCGTCCGGGCGATATGTACCGGTGCCTGCGAACATCCAGTGAAAGGGACGGGGTGATGCTTCCTCAGTTTGAATATATTGACCGTGTGCCGTCTGTAATCGATATTGCCGGTTTTACCAGAATTACGGAAAAAAGTATACGGACGGTTCTTCAAATGTCCAGGCTTCCTGTGGGGGATTGGTTTGCCCTGAAGGAATATGACGGAGACAAGCGTTCCTTTGTACATTTTTATGCGGAGGTTGCGGCTGATATACCGGAGGCCGGTTTTTTAACGGAACAGATTATCAGGGAACATTTCAGCATATATTTCAGGCAGTATGACCATGATTATAAGGATCTGAAACGCCTTCTGGGAGTGGAGCCTCTGGCTGTTACTATTCTTCCGGCAGGGGCATTGGAGCGTTTTGAAGAACAATATGGCTATCCTATAAGAAAAATCAATCCTTCCATGCAGGATGTGGTTGATCTGAAGCATTTGCTGGAAAATCCGGGTCAGGCAGGAGGTAGTGTTTATGGAATTCCTGACTGATTTTATGTTTACCAGAGTTCCTATGATTGCGCTGATCTGCAATATATTCCTGCTGTTTACACTTTTATCAGCAAAAAAGGATTCTTCTATCAGAGCATTTATGGGGCTTCTGATAGCTTTTATCTTTTGGACGGGCGGAGCCTATCTGATGCGGCTGCAGATATATCCGGGGACGGGATTCTGGTGGAGAGTGTCGTTGACGGGCATTTTTCTGGTTCCTTATATGTATTTTCTGCTTGTTTTTGCGTACACAGAACAGAAGGGTTTTTTCCTCAAAAACCTGTTGAGAGCGGGAACGGTAATCCTGGTTATTTTAAATCTTTTTGACATTTTTATGACCAGTCCGGTGATTACCATGGTGGATGGAGGAGCGGTTTCAGATTATTCCATGAAATGGACTGCGGTTTTCCCGATTCTGTTTGCACTGGGGATTTTTGTGTGTATATGGAAAATGATTTCCAGGACCCTTCGGGAAGAAGGGATGCCTGTGTCATATCTGACACCTTTGTTTGTGGGAGTCGTTGTGATGGTGTTCGGAGTTTTGCTGAATACGATTCCTAAGTTTACCTCATTGCCCACAGATACCCTTTCCTGTGCCATTAACTCGGTATGTATTTATTACGCTTTTTATAAAAAAAGATTTTATGCTTTAAGCCAGATTACCTCAAAAGGCGCCATGTATGTAGTGTCGCTGGTGATCACCGGTGCGCTTTTGACTTCTGTTTACCGTTCAGCCGAGAACTTTATGCTGAGCAGACAGTTTGGTTCGGAAATGAATGTGACACTGATGCTTACGGTTATTTGCTCTGCATTTGCAATTGTTGTTTTTATGGTACTGAATAAGCTTCATGAAGGATTATTTGTCAGAGAACAGGTTCGAAGAGAGGATTGTGTGCATGATTTTTCGGTTTCGGTCAGCTCTACCTTAAAAACAGACGAGATCCTCCGGAGATTTCTTGATCTGATACAGGAAGAAATCCCTATAGATCATGTATATCTATGCCTGTATGAAGAAGCATCTGGTGAATACACATCAAATGTAAATGTACATTCTCTGGAGCATATTCTGAAGTTCTGCGGGGATCATCCTCTGATCCGGACGCTTCAGAATAGCAGGAGCGGTATCCTGTATGAGGATTTCCAGAAGACAACGGCTTATAAGAGCATGTGGGAAGAGGAAAAAAGACAGCTTCACCAAATGCAGGCAGCTTATATACTTCCTTTCCGGGGAGATACCCGTCTGATCGGATTTGTAATTTTTTCGGAGAAGCAGACAAGAAAAAAATATTCCTATGCAGAACTGAACTTTCTGGAATCCGTTGTGTCTGTGGCATCTATTGCGCTGAAAAATGCCTTACTGTACCGTGAAATAGAGAGGGAAGCTCTGCTGGATCCGCTGACAGGTCTTCTGAACCGCAGGACACTGAACAAAAAGCTGGAAGAACAATTCGATAAAAAAGCATCGCCCATTACCCTGCTCCTTTTAAATCTGGATGATTTCAGCCTTTATAATGAACTGTACGGAAGTGAAGAAGGCGACAGGATATTGGAAAAATTTGCAGAAATTCTCCGGTATGTGTTTTCCGCGAATGGGATTCTGTCAAGGTATGGCGGCAAGGAATTTGCGGTTGTTCTGCCCTATTGCGATACTCTGACTGCGCGGAGCAAAACACAGAAAGTACAGGAAATGCTGGCTTCCTATATTGCTAACGACAGCGGAAGGATAAAAAAGTTCCTTACATTTTCAGCGGGGATCTGTTCTTATCCTTCAGTGGCAGCTAACGCAAAGCAGCTCCTTTCCTATGCGAATATGGCAGTTTTCCAGGTGAAACAGCATGGGAAAAACCGGATTGAGATTTATGACAAGCAGGTGATGATGCCTGAGGAAATAAAGAAAGAAGAAAGCATTCATGAGCTGACGTCCACCATTTTTGCTCTTACTGCGGCGATTGACGCAAAAGATCACTATACGTTCAATCATTCTCAATGTGTTTCCAATTATGCAGCAAAGCTTGCCAAGGAAGCGGGAATGACTTCGGATCTTGTAAAAATCATACGTCAGGCAGGACTTCTGCATGATATAGGTAAAATTGGAATTCCGGATGCAATCCTTACCAAGACAGGCAGGCTGACACCGGAAGAATTTTCTATTATGCGGCAGCATGTAGAGCGGTCCATTGAGATGATTCGTCATCTGCCGTCGCTGGATTATGTGATTCCCGCGGTTTTGGGTCATCATGAACGGTATGACGGAAAGGGATATCCAAGAGGAATCTCGGGAGAAGATATTCCGGTAAGTGCCCGGTGCCTTTCTATTGCGGATTCATTTGATGCAATGGTTTCCAAGCGTTCTTATAAGAACCGGATGCCTCTGGAAGATGCCCTTACTGAAATAGAGAAAAATCTCGGAACACAATTTGATGCAGAGCTGGGACGTTTGTTTATCAAAATGATCCGGGAAGGGACGATTGAGGTAATTTATTATTAGCAAAAAAGCGAGCCGCAGGAGTACCGCAGACGATTATGTGAAGATAATCAATAGTTATGGGAGAAGTTTTTGTTTAAACAGGCATAAACAGAAACTTCTCCTAGTTTATTCCCGGGAGCAATGAGCCAGGCGGAAATACTTGCATGTCCATTTGACTGCTTTTTCTTCCCTCGCATTCCCGTGAAACAAGGGAATGCCTTTTTATGGAAAACTTAAAAAAAAGTAGCTTTATATTAGTATGTATGTTATACTACAAAATAGAATAAGGCCGGTTAAAAACAATGTTTAGATTATTACTGAGGAATAGAATGATAAACCAGGTATTAAGAAAAGAAAAAAAGTTCCTACTACATCAGCAGGAATTTTTTTATTTGAAAAATCAGATTGAACAGGCTCTTGCGGGGGATCCTCATAACGGTCCCTTGGGTTATCCGGTGAGATCTTTGTATTTTGATACGATTTACGACAGGGATTATTTTGAAAAGGTGGATGGAGTGGAGCTTCGGAGAAAAATTCGTTTACGGTGCTATAGTCCGGACAGCCAATTTGCCATGCTGGAAATGAAGCAAAAGCAGGGGGACATGCAGCTGAAGCGTTCCCTGCGTGTAGAACGCCAGGATGCAGTGCGAATGACAAAGGGGGATTATAGTCCTCTTCTTAGGTACAGGGGGGATCAGGAGGATTTTGCAATGGAATGTTATGCACTTATGAAGAGCTCCTGCTATCTTCCCAGGACGATCGTGGAATACCAGAGGATGGCATATATTGCAAAAGAAAATAAGATCAGGATTACCTTTGATCAGAAAATCGTTTCTACAGAAAGCTCTATGGAGCTGTTTTCTCCCACACTTAATATGAATCCGGTAATGGAAAGGGATTTTGTTGTACTGGAGGTGAAGTATAATAATTTTTTATTAGGCTACATACAGCAAATGCTAAATGGGGCTGACCGTCAAGAAGTGTCGGTAAGCAAATATTACCTTGCAAGACAAAATGGATATCGAACACATTTATAAAGGAGAAATTGTAAGATGAAAAGTCAGATTTATGAACTGTTGTATAAAGAAGAAGGGCTGATGCCCCAGGAAGTAGCTGCGCATATATTCATGGCAGCAATTCTGGGAATAGTAATCTATCTTTCCTATGCGATCTCTCATAGAGGAACAATATACAGCAAGAAGTTTAATGTTTCGCTGCTGATCCTTACAACACTGACCGGAACGGTTATGACGGTTATTGGGAATAATGTTGCGTTGTCTCTTGGTATGGTTGGTGCATTGTCAATTGTTCGTTTTCGAACTGCGCTGAAGGATAGCCGTGACACGGTTTATGTATTCTGGACGATCATTGCCGGTATCTGCTGCGGTGTGGGGGATTATCTGGTAGCTGCCATAGGAAGCGGGGTTACCTTTTTGCTGCTTTTGCTGTTCGGGGCTGTAAAAAATGATAACCGCATGCTCTTGATCATTCGTGCAGGGAGAAATTCCGAGAATAGTATCAAAGCTCTTGTATATAAGCTGTTCGAAGGGAAAGCACTGATGCGTGTGAATAATACGACAGTGGATAAGGTAGAGCTGATTTATGAGTTTTCCAATAAAACCTTAGCAAAGGCAGAGAAGAAAAACGGGAATCTATGCGATGCGATTTATGCTATCGGACAGATTGATTATGTAAATGTGGTTCTTCAGAATGATGAAATCTCCAATTGACAGGAAGGCCGGTGGATAGGCGATGAAATATAAATTAGCAGGACTGGCAGGACTGGCCGTTGCTTTGCTTGCTGCTTTGACAGTACCAATGCTGATGCCTGATGAGATGGAGAGGGTGCATCAGCATTTGGTATATGAGGAGAAGGATGACTGTACTAAGGAGCATGGAGCGGAAGAATTATGTACACATCTTCCGTTGGTAGTGATCGATACCGGGGGAGTGGAAATTCCCGGTAAGCCTGTAGAGACGCGTACGGATGGAAACAGGCAGGAGACGGATGTTTATACAAAGGCGGCAGACGGAGATACGCGGATTAATGCAGTGATGAAGGTGATTGATCAGGAGGGATATAATCATCCGGGCGATCCGACGGCAGTAGAGACGGATATCCGTATCCGGGTGCGCGGGCGTTCTTCACGCCATTTTGAAAAGAGCAGCTATGCCATTAAGCTGGTAAATGGGGATCAAACCAACAACAACCAAAGCATAATGGGGATGGCGCCCCACCATGATTGGGTTTTGTATGGCCCTTATCTGGATAAAACAGATATGCGTAATTATATGTTTTACAATATATCCGGTGAGATTATGGATTATGCCCCTAATGTAAGATATTGTGAGGTTATTTTGGATGGACAGTATCAAGGCTTGTATGTGATGACAGAGAGTATTACTGCCGGGGAAAATGATTCCAGACTGGATATTGAGGTGAGTAAAAAATACCAGACATATACAGGTTATGTAGTGCGGCTTGACCAGAATCACGACAAAGAGACATTTACAGAATCCTTTACCGGGTATACCTATCGGCTCGGTACGTATCTTGAAATTGTATATCCGGGATCTTCCAAGCTGACTCCTGAATTGGAACGCAGTATTATTCAGGATTTTTCAGATTTTGAAAAAGTACTGTATTCCTATGATTATGACAGTGATACATTGGGATATAAAAACTATATCGATGTAGAATCTTTTATAGATGCTTTTTTAATCAGCGAAATTACTGCAAATTATGATTTTGGAAGTCTTTCTACTTATGTATATAAGGGGACGGATAACCGTTTTAGAGTCTGCATGTGGGATTTTAATAATAGCTGTGATAATTTTAACCACCTTATGGGTTGGAGAAATTTTGAATTGGAAGGAATTGTGTGGTATGTGATGCTGATGAAGGATGAGGATTTTACAGAACGGGTAATTGACAGGTATCATATCCTGAGAGAGAAGTGGTTCAGTGATGAGTATATTGAAACATATATAGATGAGACGGCTGCTTTTCTTGGGAATGCCGTGACTAGAGACCGAGAGCGATGGGAAAGTACCTATGCCTCCGGAGGCGGGCTTTTGAGAGATGCAGACCGTAATCCTAAAACCTATGAGGAGGCTGTAGAACAGCTTAAGGAGTATTTAATCCGCCGTCTGGAATGGCTTGATGAAAATATCGAATCGCTTCGACAGTATTCGGCGGAATCTAAAGTTAAAAAGTTTTCAGAGGTTTCAAATTAAGGAGGACTCCTGCAGATGAAGAAATTCATTGTGGTTGTGGCATCGGTTCTTTTTCTTTATGTGTGCTGGGATTACGCTTATTACTATCTGGGAATTTATATAAATTTCGGGGATGAAAAGGAAGTGAGCACCTTTATGAAGGTGAACGGGGATGCTATTTATATGTACGATGAGGCAGTGGGAGAGTATCTTCCCTTTGAGATTAAAGGCATAAATATGGGATCCGGAGAACCGGGGGAATGGTCGGCGGATTTTCATATTAATAAGGAAACCTACAAGCGCTGGTTTTCCCGGATTCAGGAGCTGGGAGCTAATACGATCCGTATATATACCATACAGGCGGACGATTTTTATAATGCTTTTTATGAATATAACATGCAGAGAGAAGAGGAAGGAGAGACTCCTTTGTGGATGCTTCACGGTGTTTGGGTCAATGATTATGTGCAGAATTCATACAGGGATGCTTATGATGATGATTTTCTGAAGACTTTCCTCAATGATTGCCGTACCATGGTCAATGTGATACATGGGAGGCAGAAAATTTCCCTGGGAAGGGTTGCAAGTGCAGGCTCAGGCAGTTATAGGCATGATGTTTCCAGATGGGTGATCGGGTATATTTTAGGGGTGGAATGGGAGGATGTGACGGTTGCCTATACGGATCATAAGTATGAGGGACTGGAGGGCTATACAGGCTATGAAGGCCGCTACCTCAAAACCACACAGGAGGCTACTCCCTTTGAATGTATGCTGGCTCAAGTAGGAGATAAGGTGATTGAATATGAGACAGAGCGGTTCGGGACGCAAAGATTGGTTGCTTTTTCAAACTGGCCTACAACGGATCCGTTTGATTATGGGAACGAAATTAAACGATTTTTTGAGAAATGTGCCAAGGTGGATGTGGAGCACATTCAGACTACAGAAAGCTTTCTTGCCGGACAGTTTGCAAGCTATCACGTATATCCCTATTATCCGGATTATCTTCAGTATGAAGATGACTGGACAGTTTTTGGGATTGGCGGGAAGGGACAATATTATACAGAAAAAGGAGAATTAAATACTTACCGTGCGTATCTGGATATGCTTGTCGGACATCATGAGATGCCTGTGGTCATTGCGGAATTCGGGGTCTCCACAGGACGGGGAATGGCTCAGATTGATGCCAATACCAACCGGAATCAGGGGCATATGTCGGAGGATGAGCAGGGAGAGGCGCTTATCTTGTGCTATGAAGATATTATGGCTTCCGGATGTGCAGGAAGCTGTGTATTTACATGGCAGGATGAATGGTTTAAGAGAACCTGGAATACCATGTACGCCGTAGACTTAAAGAGGACCCCCTATTGGTCGGATTATCAGACGAACGAACAATATTTCGGCCTTCTTTCTTTTGACCCGGGTGAGGAGGAGTCTGTGTGTTATGTGGACGGAGATGTGTCTGAGTGGACGGAAGAGGATGTTGTGCTGGAAAACCGCGATATGGCTTTGTCCATAAAATATGATGAGAAATTTATTTATTTTCTGGTGGAAAAAGAAAACCTGCATTTAGGGGAAAGAAGTATCTTTATTCCTATAGATCTTACACCCAAAAGCGGCAGTACCTTCTGCTCGGAGCATGAGATTGCCTTTGACAGGGCGGTGGATTTCCTGATCGTAATAAATGGAGAAGAGGACAGCAGAGTGCTGGTACAGGAGCGGTATGAGGCTCTTCGCGCCAACTATGCGGAAAATGTATACGGATTTGATACGTATATCAAGGGCAATGAGCCGGATGTGGATTCTTCCTCTTTTGTAAAGATTGACATGATCTTAAAGCTGGATACTGTGTCGGAAAACTACCTGGAAAAAGGTGGTAAGGCACAGACCTTTGAGACAGGCCTCCTGAAATACGGAAATGCTAATCCGAAAAGCAGTGAGTTTGATTCTCTTGCAGATTTTATTTCGGAAGGCGACTACATTGAGATTAAAATTCCCTGGCAGCTTTTTAATTTTGCGGATCCCTCTAAAATGGAGATTCATGATGATTACTACGACGATAACTATGGCGTAGCGTATATTAATATTGATGAAATGTATGTGGGAATCGGCACGGAGACTGATGGGAAAGAAACAGCTTCTGCCGCTGCCCGGAGGATCCGTCTTGTTTCCTATCCTTTGGAGGGATGGGGGAATCGTGTGACCTATCATGAACGTTTAAAGCAATCTTACTATAAACTGCAGAGTGTATGGAAGGAGCAGTAGTATGGAAAAAGAGCGGAGTTAGATTATGAAGATAGAAATACTGATGTTTTTTTATATGGGCATTTGCGGTGCCATGATTTTATTTAACTGCGCTGTCATGTTTGTTAATTTTCTCAGGAAGAGGCAGGTGAGGAAAAGCGACAGGCGGTTGGAGCCGGAAATAAGGATACAGTTTCAAAGGCTGGAGCGGGGGGAGGGGCTTGAGAAAGGCCATTTGGAAGCGATGGATAAAATTTTTAAAAAAATTTCCTCTCTGGAGAGTTTTGAGGATAGTATGGATTCCCTCAGAAAGGAAAATCCGGCGCTGTGCCAAAAATATATAAGGTCCTTAAGTCCGTGTTTTGTGAGAGGGGCATCGGATTATTTTAAACGGGATATTATGGAAGCGACTTATTTTGCATGGCTGGTTTGTAAGTACGAAGCAGCTGATGAAAATAACAGGGATTTCTGGACAAGGGAAATGCAGGGACTTTTACAGGCGCCAAGCATTTATTGCCGGGAAAATGCTTTGAATATTTTATATCGTATGGGAAATGTGTCGGATATTGTCAATGGGCTGCTTCTACTGGATGAACACCGTATTTTTCATCATTCCAAGCTGATTCATGATGGAATGCTGAATTTTAAAGGAGATAAACAGGAGCTTTTGAAGGAGTTATGGGATAGGTTTGAACAGTTTTCTTCTGCAATGCAGGTTACACTCATTACTTACATGCGCCTGGCATCTGCAGATTGCTGCAGGCAGGTGCTTGAGGTAATGCTGCGCCCTCATCAGGACGATGAAGTATATTTTGCATGTATGAGATATTTCGGGAAGTTCCATTATGATCCCGCCTATCCGGTGCTGCTGGATGCTTTGCAAAATGCAGAGGCATATCGGTGGGAAAGGGCGGCAATTGCGGCTGCAGTCCTTCAGAACTACAAATCGGACCGTACAGAGGATGTGCTGGTGCAGGCTCTCTACAGCTCCAACTGGTATATTCGGAACAATGCGGCAGAAACATTGGAAAGCTTTGGTCTGACCTATGCGGATCTGGTACATGTGTTTGAGGGAAATGACAGGTATGCAAGAGAAATCCTGCAGTACTGGCTGGATTACCGCTCTGTAAAGAAAAGGAGGTGAGGATACGATGATGGATGGCTTTTTGGATGGTGTTAAGGTATTTTTGGATGGGGTAGGCATATTTTTTATTTTATACCTGATCGGATATTCTACCTTTCTTTTTGCTTCTGTTGTCGTGGGCTCCATCACCTTGTTTCAGGAAGAAAGAAAGCTCAGGCTTAAAAATGTACTGACAACGGAGTTTTATATTCCCATCAGTATCGTAGTGCCTGCATATAATGAAGAAGTTACGGTAGTAGATTCTGTAAAGTCTCTTTTGTCATTGGATTATAAAAGCTATGAAATTATTGTAGTAGATGATGGTTCCAAGGATCAAACTTCTCAAAAGCTGATAGAGGCTTTTGACATGCATCCTGTTCAGATGCCCATTCATAGGCAGATTCCCTGCCAGCAGGAAGAATTTATATATCTGAGTATAAAAGAAAAGGTAAAGCTTACGTTGATCCGTAAACGGAACGGGGGAAAAGCGGATGCTTTGAATATGGGGATTAATGCCGCGGCATATCCTTATTTTATATGCATTGATGCAGACTCCGTGCTTCAGTATAATTCTCTGACCAATATTGCAAAGCCTATCCTGGAAAATGAAAATATAGTTGCTGTGGGAGGCTGTGTACGTCCCTGTAATGGGGTTGAATTTGAAAATTGCAGGGTGAAAAAATATCGTCTGCCTAAAAATCTGCTGGCGTGTATGCAGGTACTGGAATATGACCGTTCTTTTCTGGCTTCCCGCATCCTGTTTGACAAATTTAACGGCTCTATGATCATATCAGGGGCTTTTGGACTTTTTAAGAAGGATGTTGTGATTGCGGCTGGAGGGTATGATGCCAGCACTATGGGTGAGGATATGGAGCTGGTGGTAAAGCTTCATGATTACTGTATTTCCAATGGGCTGCCTTATTTGATCCATTATGCAGTGGATGCGATCTGCTGGAGCCAGGTGCCGGAATCTTTTAAGGACTTATGCAGGCAAAGAAGACGCTGGCATGTGGGGCTTTTTCAAAGTCTGTATAAGCACCGGAGAATAATGTGCAGTACAAGGTTTGGGGCTTTGGGATATATTTCTTATATTTATTTTCTGATGTATGAGCTTCTTTCCCCATATATAGAAGTGTTTGGGGTTGCTACCATGGTGATCGCTTATATACTGGATTTGATCAATGTACCTTTTATGGTGTTGTTTATGTTGATTTATGCCGTATATGGGGCAGTGCTGTCTCTCACCGCATTTTTGGCAAGAATATATACAACAGATTTGAGTACCGGGGGAAGGGATATTATGAAGGCTGTCCTGCTCTGCTTATTTGAAGTGACAATATTGAGGTTCGGCCTGGCCTTTGTGCGGGCAACTGCTCTTTTGGGGTATAAAAAGAAGAAGCAGGTATGGGGGCGGATCGAAAGGCAGAAAATTGATATTCGATGAAACAGGGAGGAAGTTCTGAAATGAAAAAGCCGGGGGCTAAAATAAGAATACTTTTTTCTATATGTCTGATGTTTGCCGGAAGTTTGCTTTCGGCTGCTTCTGTTTTGGGAAAGGTTGCGGTCACAGAAAAACCGGCAGGTGAAGCAGGAATGGTTTTTGTGGCCGGCAGCCCGGATCTTTATCCATTGGAATATTATGACAAAAAGGATAAATGCTATAAGGGGGCTATGCCTCTTCTGCTGGAGGAAATTTCCGGTGAGACGGGAATAGATTTTGTTTATGTGAGCGCAGGAGAAGATGATGAGCGAGTGCGTCTGGCAGAAAATAATCAGGTGGAAGTGATATCCGGATGTATGCTGGAGAAGGAACTGCCTGATCGGGCTGCTGCCGGGGCTTTTCTGTTTCCTATTACCATTGATGGGGAAATCTTCCAGGTGGGGTTTGGGTATACAGAGCTGGCTACGGAAGAGCTCCGGAATAAAATGGAGGGGTATTTGTCAAAAAAAGATCCCAGGGAATTGATGGAACTGCTGGTATCCGCGGCGAAACAGGGGAAGGACAGCAGCATGAACCTGTGGATTAAGGCTGTGTTAGCTTTTGAGTTTTTTTTGGTTCTTGCGATGATTGCTGCTTTTTGGCTCTTAAGAAAGAAACGCAGGGAAAAAATGGAGTTGGATAGGCTGGTGGATCCCGTAACCGGTGTGGGGAATAAAGAGTATTTCTTTCATCAATTTTCTTCTTTTATTTCGGACAGCACAAGGTCTCTTTATTATATTGTGTATATGTGTTTTGACATTGGCCGTGTGAATTCCTATTATGGCGAGGCAGAAGCGGAAAGTATTCTGCGTTATACAGCAGATATTCTAAGCGGACATGTAAAGGATTCAGATTTTTTTGCAAGAGTGACAGGGGGAGGTTTTGCGGTTGCCTGTCAGGAGCCCGGCATGGCGAAAATGGAAGAATGGATCGGGCTGGTGCTTCAAAAGGTTAATAAATACAGCGATAAGTTTAAAAAAGATTATCGCCCGGAGTTTTATGCCGGGATTTATAAGCTGAAAAATGATGATATCAGTGTGGAGTCTGTTTTGTATGCTGCACAGCAGGGGTATCAGGAGGCATTGCGCAGCAGGCAGTCTTACCTGTTTTGTACGGAAATGATCCTGCGTACGGCAAGAGAACGGCAGGAGCTTTGCAAAGAAATGCAGCAGGCCATCTTCAGCCATCAGTTCCAGAGTTATCTCCAGTTTTTGATGGATGGAAAAACCGGGAAGATTATGGGCGCTGAGGTGCTATCCCGGTGGCAGCATCCTCGAAAGGGACTTCTGATGCCGGGAAAATATATTGAAGATATGGAAAGAAATGATACAGTCATTGAGCTTGACTATTATATGTTTGAAGAGGTCTGCAGACTTTTGCAGCAATTTCGTGAGGAGGGAAGAGGACATTTGTCTCTGTTCTGTAATTTTTCCAGAAAGACGGTGTCCGTTTTGGACTTTGCGGATAAGATCAGGAATATTGCCCGGAGATATTGTTTTGACTATCATAAGCTATGTATGGAAATTACGGAAAGAAGTATGTTTGACAACGATAAAATCTCCATTAAGAATATACAGAAATGTAAGCAGATGGGCTTTCGGATTGCTCTGGATGATGTGGGAAGCGGATATACTTCTTTTCGCGATATGGCCCATTATCCCATTGATCTGGTTAAAATTGACAGGGAACTGCTTTTGACTGCCTCACAAGATAAAGGAAGGCTGCTGCTTCAGGGAATGAATGCATTGTTCCATAGCATCCGGATTCAGACTTTGTGCGAAGGCATTGAAACACAGGGGCAGTATGATATGATTCGTCAAATCGGTATAGACTATATCCAGGGATTTTATATTCAGAGAGCGCTGCCAGTAAAGGAGGCAATACGGTGGCTAAAGGAAAAAGAAGACTGATGGTTTTCATTGCGGGAGTAGTACTTGTGGCTGCAGGTTTGGGAATATACACAAAGATGCAATTGAAACAGAACAAGGAACCGGTCAATGGATTGTATAACTGGAATTCTGTTGAAACAGAAGAGGATCTTGAAAATATCTTTCAGGTTATGGAAAGAGTACCCATAGGGGAACTGTACCAGTATTACCGTGAGGAGGAGCTGCAGGAGCTGGGCCCCAGGGATATGATAACCAGACTAACAGAGAAAAAGGCTGCTGTGTGGTATGTGACCGGAGCCCCGGAATGGGGAATTGATGAAACCGGTGAGGAGATACGAAGAGCTGTTTCCATGGCTGCGCTTTATAATCGCATGGTTCCTGAAGATGCAAGGCTTGCAGGAATCCAGCTGGATGTGGAGCCTTACCTGACGGACAAGTGGGATGAGGATAAGCAGGAAGTAATGGAATTATGGTATAAGGCTCTGCGGAGGGGAAAGACCCTGGCAGAAATGTATGATGTTCCCTTTATGATCTGTATTCCCCGCTGGCTGGATGCAGTAAATAAAGAGATATTTGAAAAAATGCTTCGTGACTGCTGTGATGAAGTGGCAATTATGAATTATGACCGCAGAGACGAGTCAGAGGGGATTAAGCCGGAAATGGAACTGGCTCATAAGTATCATCGGCGGGTAATTTGTATTTCGGAACTGACACAGCCTGGAAGGCATGGACTTACGGAGGACAATACCTACTATCATGCAGGACTTAAGGAACTGCATGAATCATGGAGGAAGCTTACAGATGATTATCCCCATAATGATCTGCACTTTGCTTATCATCATATTGAGCCACTAAAGGAAATATTAGATCGTACGCCGTAAGCCGGGAATAGACATAAAATATGTTTGGCATAGATTTGATTTTGCACATTATGTATATTTTTGTATGAAAATATACGTTTAGACTAGAAAAAATAGCTAATCTATGTTATATTTAAACGTGTATTAATTGCAGAACTAAATTATCTGTTCCATGCTGTTTTTTCTCAGAGTGCAGAGTGTGGAAGGGCGGCGGAGGCGGATAATCATAAGGTTTGTATATCAAATTGATAAGGAAGGTGAGCAATTGGAAAACTATACCAAGTATAAGTTGAAAAGCAACGATGAACTGGTGTCATTATTGGCCGATAAGGACAATTTGTTCATCATTGCTTGTAACAAGTGCTTCAAGGAATTTGACACTGTTGACGAACCGGACTGTGCTGAGTTTGAGAAACTGGCTGCAGAACAGGGAAAAAACGTCACAGGCAGTACAAGGGTTGACTTTTTGTGCAATAAGACCCAGACGGAGAAGAGCCTGCAGGATATGATCCCGGAGGGGACAGAAAATATTTTTGTAATCTCCTGCGGTTTGGGAATCCAGACAGTTGCGGGTATGGCAGGGAAACCTGTATTTGCGGCCAGCAATTCACTGAATTATACAGGCCATCACGGCATGGCACTGACGAAGAAGAGCTGTGATGCCTGTGCACAATGCTACCTGAATATTACCGGAGGTATCTGTCCTATCGTTGACTGCTCCAAGAGCCTGGTGAACGGACAGTGCGGCGGTGCGAAAAACGGAAAATGCGAAGTGGACAGCAGCAAAGACTGTGCATGGGAGAAAATCTACAGGAGACTGGAGAAACAGGGCCGTCTTGAAGAATTTTTAAACCAGCCTGTACAGCTTCGCGATTATTCAAAAGTAAACTTCAAAGTAATTAATGATTATGTGAAATCAGTCCGTGAAAACCGGTTTGAAGGCTATTACGGCGGTATTCATCCTTCAGAGCGCAAGGAGTTCACGGAGCATCTTCCTCTGGAACGTTTCCCTGATCCGGAAGTTGTGGTAATTCCTCTTTCCATGCATGCAGGCGCTCCGGCGAATCCTGTTGTACAGGTAGGAGATACTGTTAAGGTCGGCCAGAAGATCGGTGAATCAGCAGCCTTCATAAGCAGTCCGGTACATTCCAGCGTCAGTGGTACAGTCATTGCCATTGAGACCCGGAAACATGCCACAAGAGGCGAATGTCTGTCTGTTGTGATCCAGTCAGACGGAAAAAATACTCTGCACGAATCTGTACAGCCTCACACCAATCCGGAGAACCTGACACCGGATGAAATCGTTGAGATTGTCCGTGAGGCCGGAATTGTTGGTATGGGCGGTGCAGGCTTCCCGACATCCGTAAAATTAAAACCTGCAAAACCGGTGGATACGATCCTGCTGAACGGCTGCGAATGCGAGCCTCTTCTGACTGCAGACCACAGAGTTCTCTTAGAATATGCAGATGACGTGATCTATGGTCTTAAAGTGATGCTGAAGACTGTAGGCGCCCAGAAGGGAATTATCGTTATTGAGGATAATAAGCCGGATGCCATTGAGCTTATGAAAGAAAAAACTGCAGAATGCAGTGATATCGAGGTTGTAACAGCGAAGACAAAATATCCTCAGGGCGCTGAGAAGATGCTGATCAAGCGCGTGATGGGACGGCAGGTTCCCCGCGGCGGTCTGCCGGCAGATGTAGGATGCGTTGTGAGCAACATCAGCACTACAAAGGCAATTGCAGATGCCATTCTTAAGGGAATGCCGTTAATTGAGCGTGTAGTAACCGTAACCGGCGAGAAGCTGAAAAAACCGGGCAACTATATTGTGAAGATTGGTACCAATACCCAGGATCTGATCGACTATTGCGGCGGTGTAACAGGTGATGATATTACAATTAAGGCAGGCGGTCCGATGATGGGATTTGCGGTTCCTGATGCAAATGTGCCGATCATGAAGGGCTCCAATGGAATCATTGTGGTAGATACTGACCATACAGAAGAACAGCCATGTATCAAATGCGGACGCTGTATGGATGTCTGTCCTATGGAGCTTAAGCCTCTGTATTTCGCAAAATATGCGGATGAAGAGAACTGGCAGGGCATGAAGGATAAGAATGTCATGGATTGTCTCGAATGTAGATGCTGCGAGTACATCTGTTCCTCCAAGATTCCGTTAGTCACAAAGATTAAAGCCGGAAAAAATGCAGTAAGGGGGATGAAGTGATATGTTAATTACCCAATTAAAAGATAAAGAAACACTTGCATCATTGACAGAGGGAAAAAAGGTCTTTTTTATTAACTGCCATGGATGCAAGGAAGTTCATTTCCCGGAAAAGGAAGCTTTGGAATTCCAGAAAGAACTGGCTGCGTCCGGAAATGTGACCGGAGAGATCACAACGGATTATATCTGTAACCCGGATAATATGAAGCTGCGTCTCCAGAAACATATGAGCGAAATTGAAGCTGCTGATGTTGTCCTTGTATTTTCCTGCGGAGTCGGTGTACAGACAGTTTCCGAGTATCTTGAGGAGAAGAAGGTTTGTGCAGCATGTGATACATACCCTCTGCCAGGTTTTCAGGGCGTGACCCCGTTGGAATACGACTGCGATCAGTGCGGGGAATGCTATCTGAATTTAACCGGAGGTATTTGTCCTATTACTGCCTGCTCCAAGAGTCTGGTGAACGGACAGTGCGGCGGCTCTAAAAACGGCAAATGTGAAGTGGACAGCGAAATGGAATGCGGATGGGAGCGTATCTACAGACGCCTGAAACAGTTAGGACGCCTGGATGCTTTAAAATGCCCTACCCAGGTACGCAATTTCGCAACAGATAAAGAAGTGTCACAATAAAACTGTTAAAATTTATAATGATTGGAGCAATGTATCATGAAAATTACTGAAGCATTTGAACGTGGTGAATTTGTAGTTACTGCGGAAGTAGGTCCGCCGAAAGGATTTCATATTGAGCATATGCTGGAAGAAGCGAAGACTTATCTGAGCGATATTACGGCTGTTAACGTAACGGATAATCAGTCTTCTGTTATGCGTCTTGGCTCTCTGGCAACCTGTAAGGCTCTGAAGGATGAGGGTTTGACCCCGATTTTCCAGATGACCTGCCGTGACAGAAACCGTATTGCACTGGAGTCAGACCTCTTAAGTGCAGCAATGTTTGGCATTGAGAACCTGCTGCTGTTAACAGGTGACCATACAAAACTGGGCGATCATCCCCAGGCAAAACCTGTTTTCGACCTGGATTCCGTATCCCTGATCCATGCAGTAAAACAGCTGGAATCCGGCGTAGATCTTGGAGGAAACGAGCTGGTAGGCGAACCGCCGAAATTTGCAAAGGGTGCAGTTGTATCCCCCTGCAGCGATTCTGTTGACGCGCAGCTAGCAAAAATGGAAAGAAAGGTTGCAGCAGGCGCAGAGTATTTCCAGACCCAGGCTGTTTATGAGCCGGAGAAATTTATTCAGTTCATGGAAAAAGCAAAACAGTTTGGAAAACCGGTTCAGCTTGGAATTGTAATTCCGAAATCAGTAGGAATGTGCAGATATATGAATGCAAACGTTGCAGGCGTTCACATTCCGGAAGATATGATCAATGAACTGAAAGCAGATAAGGAAAAGACAAAAGCCGGCATTACAGGTGTAGAGATTGCTGCACGGATCATCAGAGAATGTAAGCCGTACTGCCAGGGTGTACATATTATGGCAATGGGCTGGGAGTCCAAGGTACCGGGACTTTTGAAGCTGGCAGAGATCTGATCTGAAAATTTCATATTTTAAAAATCAAGTGACCGAAAGCAAAAATGTTTTCGGTCACTTTTTTCATAAGGATATCTGTAAGAAGTTTCTGGGAATATCCCGTTGGCGGAGTTACTTCAGATATACTTTTAACAATCGTATTAATTCTGTGATATCCAGTGGTTTGGCTATATGAGCATTCATACCGCACTCCAGGCAATGCTGTATATCTTCTGAGAAAGCATCCGCACTCATGGCAATAATGGGAACGGATTTTGCATCCGGATGATTCAGCTCGCGGATTGCTTCTGTGGCCTCATATCCGGTCATGTGGGGCATTCGTATATCCATAAGAATTATATCATAATAGCCTTCTGGGGATTCCCGGAATTTGTCCAGGCATATTTTTCCATCCTCTGCCCAGTCAAGTTCTACTCCAAGGTCGGACAGCAATACGCTTGCAACCTCCCAGTTCAGTTCGTTATCCTCTGCAAGAAGGATATGGCGTCCGGATAAATCAATATTCGAATCGGCTGTCTGATCCTGCGGTGTATCGACGCCAACATATTGACGAAGAGAATGAAATAATGTGGATTTAAACAATGGTTTGGAGATAAAACCATTAATTCCCGCTTCCCTTGCTTCTGATTCAAATTCACTCCAATCGTATGCGGAAATCAGCAGAATGGGGACATCCTCCCCTAAATTGCGGCGGATTTCTCTGGCAGTTTGAATACCGTTCATTCCAGGCAGCTTCCAATCCAGGAGGATGATCTGATAATCGTCTTTTTTGTTATGATGCTGGATAACCATGTCTATCGCTGTTTCTCCATTCAGAGTCCATTCCCCATTGATTCCGATGGATTTTAAGGTGCTTATCGTCGTCCTGCACAATAATTCATCGTCATCCACAATGAGCATATTCCAGGGAGGGAGCACCATGTTTTCTTCTACTACAGCAGCCTTCTCGAAATCGAATGCGATATGGAATTCTGTGCCCTTATCGATCTCGCTTTGTATTTCAATAGTTCCCTCCATTGCATCTACAATATACTTTGTGATGGCCATTCCTAAACCGGCACCTTCTGTTTTATGTATCCTGGTTCCGTCCGCACGGCTGTAGGACTCATAGATCTTTTTCAAAAACTCCGGCGACATGCCGATGCCATTATCCTTGACCAGGATATGGATTCGTACATAATTTTCTCCTTTTGGAGATTTTTCTTCAAAAAGAGATAATCGGATCGCCCCTCCCTCAGGTGTATACTTTGTGGCATTTGATAAAAGATTCAGCAGAACCTGATTCAGACGCACTCCATCGCACCACACATTTTCATTTGCAATATTTTCCACATGGATGTCAAATGTCTGCTTCTTTACTTTGATCTGGGGCTGCATGATGTTGACGATTCCTTCTACCACTTCCTTCAGAGAAATCAGCTCTGTTGTCAGGGTCAATTTACCGCTTTCAATTTTGGACATATCCAAAACATCATTGATCAGTCCCAAAAGATGTTTGCTGGACAGTGTGATTTTTCTCAGACAGTTTTGTACCTGCTCCCGGTCATCAATGTGGGCTGCTGCGATAGCGGTCATACCTACGATGGCATTCATCGGGGTACGGATATCATGGCTCATGTTTGCCAGAAATTCGCTTTTGGCTTTGCTGGACTCAAGTGCTGTCTGACGTGCCTTCTCCAGTTCATGCAGCTGAGAACGCGTCATGGAGAAATACCGAAGGAATATTAATGTCAGAAGAACCAAAACAGAAGCACAGGATAATAGGGTCATAGTCATGCGCTGACTGCTTAACTTGTTAATGGTGTCGTCCAATATACCGTAAGGCATTACTGCTACCAGATACCATTCGGAATAGGGCAATGGAATGCCGTAAATCTGTCGCTGTTCTCCGGCTGTGTCTAAGGTTGTAATAAATTCTTTCTGGCTGCTGAGTGCAGCACCAAATTGCGTAACAGAGCTTTCTTCGTTGGGGCGGTCTGTCTCAGAAGCAAGATACTTCTGCAGCTGTTCAAAAAAGCCCGCAAGCTCCGTGTTGGAGTTTTTTATGACAAAACTGCCGTCAGGCCTGATGATATGATAATACATTAGCTGTTCCTTATCCTCTAAAGAAAGAAACTCAGTGATATACCCAAGAGGCACTGCGGCGATAAGTCCTGTACTGCATTCCCCGTTCTTCATAGGATAAGCAGCGTCAACACCGAACAGAACCACTTCATTGCCAGCTGAATCAACGCCGACAGCAACTCGTTGTTCTCCTTGTACTAATGCATCTACAAAAGGCTCCGGGTTAAGAGGCTGTATGGGCTGCCCGTAAAGAGTTTCAAAATTTCCGGTAGTGGAACAAAGTGCTAAATAATTAAAACCCCTCACCTGTGCTCTGTAGATCAGTTCCTCATATAGTTTTTCCGTGTCACTGTTATCTGTTGGAACAACGGAAACAATGCCGTTGACCTGATCAAAACGTAGTTTGATTACCGTTTCAAAATGCCGGGACATTTCTGTATTCATTCCGGACATATAGATTTCTCCAATTTCGTAGACAGCCGTTTTGCTCTTGCGGCTCATATAAATTCCCAGAATGCTGAACTCAACAATACTAAAAAGAAAAAGCCCAATAAAGCTGCATACTAGAAACCGTGTTGTAGTATCTTTTTTCTGTTTGCTGACCATGGATGTTATTCCTCCTTGGAAGGCTTATTATAAATACTTTCTATGGGGTTACAACTATCCTCTTTATTATAAAGGTTATTTTAATAACTGGCAATACTTATATTAGAAGGTTACTGTTCATTGATGCCATGCGCTTTACGAAACTCTCTGATCGTTAAAAGCCCCTGTGAGGAAACAGGCTTGATCCATTTGGCAGAATACATGTGACGCTGCATCAGGAGATAGCGTATCGGCTCATCTGCATAGCACAATGCAAACACCAGGAGGAAGGGAGCATGGAATGCATAATTAGCCAGGTAAACACAAGGCAGTACCATAAGATACATGAATGTGATTTCCAGAATGGAGCCGAAGGCCGCATCTCCGGCAGCTCGGTAGGTATCGTTCTGCGTCCAGTTTCCCATACGGATCAGGGCCGCTATACTGTAGATGATCAGCATGCCGGTGCCGATACGGTAGGATTCCCCGCTAAGTCCCATGGCATTGAGCAGAGGATAATGTATGGCGATGAGGATAAGACATGCCAGCCCGATCAGCCCGCTGCAAAGGTAAACAAGACGCCATGCTCTCTGATAGGCTGTTTCGTGGTTCCCTGCACCTACCTCTTTTCCCACCAGAACGGTAGCTGCATTGGAGAAACCGCTGAAGAAAGCAATCACAAGACCTTCCAGAGTACGGAAAACGGCTACGGCGGCAATTGCCTGTTCGCTTTGGTGGCCGAGTACAATATTGATCATCATATTTCCAACTCCAATGAGTACTTCATTGCAGAGAATAGGAAAGCATTTCCTTAAATATTGTCTTACAAAGCTTCTGTTCCATCGAAAATGCTTGGTAAATTCCAGCACAAAGGGCAGTTTCTTTTTTAAAATAAGAACCACCAGTACCAGAATGTTGACGCATCCCGCAAGGACTGTTCCGAGAGCTGCACCGGATGCCCCCATTTTTGGCAGGCCGAATTTCCCGAAGATCAGCAGATAGTTAAAAAAGCAGTTGGCGATCACGGAAGCGATTCCGCCGTAAAGGGGAAGCTTTACCTGCTCTATGGAGCGAAGCAGAGCGCTCATGGCCATAGCCAGAATCTGAAGCGGGTAGGCAAATCCTACAATGCGCAGATAAGAAATACCAATCTCCTGAATGGCAGGTTTATCCGTATAAATATTCATAACGAATTCCGGCGCAAAAAGTGCCAGTGAAGCAAAAATCACAGCCACAGCCATCATAAAAGATAAAGTCAGCCCATAGGACCGGGTAATCCCCTTCTCATCTTTTGCACCCCAATATTGTGCAAAAAACAACATTCCTCCACCCACAAAGCCCCAGTAGCCGGAAAACATCAGGCTCGAAAACTGCGCACACAGCCCCACAGCGCCCACAGTCTTCTCCCCAAGTGAGGCCAGCATCATGGTATCTACCATACTTCCGGTGGTAGTAAGAAGATTCTGAAGAGCCACAGGCACAGCAATAATGGCAACATGCCGCAAAAAATACTTCCAGTCAAAGTCCGTTTTTTTCATAAGTGCAGTTCATCCTTTAACAACAAATTAATTAATAATATAACAAAGTAATTCCCATTGTAACAGCAAAAAGAAAGAATGCAAGAGATTTCTATAAAATTGTAAAACTGTTCCAATTTCAGGTGCGGCTGCCTCCCGAAGATCCATTCCCCGTATCTTGCAAACCCCTGCCGAACCACGTATAATAAGAATTATTACGAACCCTAAAAACATGCAAAATCCCGGCAGAGCACCGCAAAGGAGGAACTATGGAATTTCAGCACGAATTGATCATCCCAAATGAAGACCTGCCTTTCAAGCTATTCCTGTTTGAAGGCGGCAGCGGAAATTATGTCAGGGAGAAACACTGGCATACTTCCATTGAGATTTTTGCAGTTCTGAACGGAGAACTCTCCTTTTTTCTGAATGAAGAAGAACACCCCCTGCGGGCCGGGGAATTTCTGATTATCAACTCCAATGAAATGCATTCCATCCATGCCCCGAAGGAAAACCAGACTGTGGTTTTTCAGATTCCTTTGAAACAGTTTGAAAATTATTTTACTGCCCAGAGATATATCCGTTTTTCCAGCACCTCCGGGGATGCCCGCCAGGATGTCCATATGTCCAAACTGATCCGGAAGCTTTATCAGGTATATGCAGAAGGAGGGACAGGCTATGATTTCAGAACCAGATCCCTGTATTATGAAATTCTATACCTTCTGGTCAAATATTACCGTGTGACAGAGGTGGAAGAGAAGGAACTGCGCTACAGCCGCAGGCTGGATGCTTTGTCAAAAATTATCGGTTATATGCGTGAACATTATACAGAAGAGCTGAAGCTTATGGATGTGGCCGCTACTTTCGGCTATTCTGCAGAATACCTTTCCAGGATGTTTAAAAAATATGCAAAGGTCAATTTTAAGACTTATTTGCAGGATATCCGCATGACTTATGCCTACCGGGAACTGATGAACACGGACAAAACTATCAGCCAGATCGCCATGGACAACGGATTTTGTACAAGCAGGGCATTTTCCAAAGAATTCCGCAAAAGGTATGGGGTCCTGCCCAGTGAAGTAAAGAACCGCAAAAATATATCCGGCAGAAATGAAAATGTCAAAAAAGTGCTATAGATTAGACAAGAAAACCGGCGCAGAGGCTGATGTGCTGTGCTATGATGGGAGTACCTAAAGAAGATACAACTGATCTTCCGAAAGAGATACCTGAAAATCAAAAAAAGAACCGGAAACAGACCGGTGGAAGAGGAGGTAAAAGGTGAAGATTCAAAATGTAACAGATGCTTCTTTCCGCAAATACGGTAAGGTATTGGAGGGCTATGATTTCGCTCCGCTTTTGAAGGAGATGAAACACACACCTGTACCGGAAGGTGTTGTATATGTTCCTTCCGTAGAGGAACTGGAAGCATTGGAAGTAGAAAAAGCTCTGAGAAACAAGGGATTCGGGGGCCTTCCTATTCAGATCGGATACTGTAATGGACACAATAAGAAACTGAATGCAGTAGAATATCACCGTAATTCCGAGATCAATGTTGCAGTGACAGACCTGGTGCTCCTTTTGGGATGCCAGCAGGATGTGGAGGCAGATTTTACATATGACACTGCAAATATAGAGGCATTTCTGGTACCTGCAGGAACAGGGATCGAAGTATATGCAACCACCCTTCACTATGCACCATGCCATGTGAATGAGAGCGGATTCCAGTGTGTTGTGGTACTCCCGGCAGGAACCAATACGGAGCTGACCTTTGAAACCGGAAAAACCGGTGAGGACAGTCTGATGACAGCGAAGAACAAATGGCTGATCGCTCACGAGGAAGCTGCCATTGAGAACGCTTTTAACGGACTGAAGGGCGAAAACATCGCCATTGACTGATCGCACATACAGCAGAACAATATAAAAAAGGAGATAAATATTATGAACAATATGCCTAAAGTAAAAGTCGGAATTGTTGCAGTAAGCCGTGACTGTTTCCCGGAGAGCCTGTCTGTAAACAGACGCAAAGCATTAGTAGAAGCTTATACAAAAAAATACGATGCAGCTGACATTTATGAATGCCCGGTTTGTATTGTAGAGAGTGAGATTCATATGGTTCAGGCTCTGGAAGATATCAAAAAAGCAGGCTGCAACGCTCTTTGCGTATATCTTGGAAACTTCGGACCGGAAATTTCCGAGACCCTTCTTGCAAAACATTTTGACGGACCGAAAATGTTCATCGCAGCAGCAGAAGAAACTCAGGACAACCTGGTACAGGGCCGCGGCGATGCATACTGCGGTATGCTGAATGCAAGCTACAATCTGCAGCTTCGCAATGTAAAAGCATATATTCCGGAATACCCGGTTGGGGATGCTGAGGACTGTGCAGACATGATCCATGATTTCCTTCCGATCGCAAGAGCAATCGACGGACTGAACAACTTAAAGATCATCAGCTTTGGACCGCGTCCGTTAAACTTCCTGGCATGTAATGCGCCGATCAAGCAGCTTTACAACCTGGGAGTAGAGATTGAAGAAAACTCTGAGCTTGACCTGTTTGAATCCTTCAACAAACATGAAGGGGATGAAAGAATCCCTGCTGTAGTAAAAGAAATGGAGGAGGAACTGGGAGAGGGAAATAAGAAACCGGAGATTCTTTCCAAGCTTGCACAGTATGAGCTGACCCTTCTTGACTGGGTAGAGGCACATAAGGGATACCGCAAATATGTAGCAATCGCAGGAAAATGCTGGCCGGCATTCCAGACACAGTTCGGATTTGTACCATGCTATGTAAACAGCCGCCTTACTGCAAAAGGCATTCCGGTATCCTGTGAAGTAGATATTTACGGATGCTTAAGCGAGTTCATCGGAACTGTTGTCAGCGACGATATCGTTACCCTTCTGGACATCAACAACTCCGTACCGAAGGATATGTACGCAGAGTCCATCGAAGGCAAATTCAACTATACACACAAAGATACTTTCATGGGCTTCCACTGCGGAAATACGGCTTCCAGCAAGCTGTCCTTCTGTGAAATGAAGTATCAGATGATCATGGCAAGATCTCTTCCGATCGAAGTAACCAACGGAACTCTGGAGGGAGATATCAAACCTGGAGATATTACTTTCTACCGTCTGCAGAGCACTGCTGATAACAAACTGCGTGCTTACATTGCACACGGAGAGGTTCTGCCTGTAGCAACCCGTTCCTTCGGTGCTATCGGTGTATTTGCAATTCCGGAAATGGGACGTTTCTACCGTCACGTACTGATCGAGGGCGGATATCCTCATCACGGAGCAGTTGCTTTCGGACATCACGGCAAAGCTCTGTTCGAAGTATTCAAATACATCGGCGTTCCTGTAGAAGAAATCGGCTACAACCAGCCTGCAGGAGTAAGATATCCTACAGAGAATCCATGGGGCTAATGTGCATATAGCAGGAGGAATTTGAAATGTACTATATCGGCGTTGATCTGGGTACTTCCGCAGTAAAACTGCTTCTCATGGAGGAATCCGGTAAGATCTGCAATATTGTATCAAAAGAATATCCTTTATTCTTCCCGCATCCCGGCTGGTCTGAACAGAATCCGGAAGACTGGTTTGCCCAGAGCGTGGAAGGCATCAAGGAACTGACAAAAGATATCGACAAGTCTCAGGTGGCAGGAATCGGCTTTGGCGGCCAGATGCACGGCCTGGTAACACTTGACAAAGAAGATAAAGTGATCCGTCCGGCAATCCTCTGGAATGACGGCCGTACCGGCGAAGAGACAGAATACCTGAACAATGTGATCGGGAAAGAGAAACTCTCTGCTTATACTGCAAACATTGCTTTTGCAGGATTTACCGCACCCAAGATTCTCTGGATGCAGAAAAACGAGCCGGAGAATTTTGCCAGAGTGGAGAAGATCATGCTTCCCAAGGATTATCTGGCATACTGCCTGACAGGCTCTTTCTGCACAGATGTATCCGATGCATCCGGCATGCTTCTTTTGGATGTAAAGAATCGCTGCTGGTCCAAAGAGATGCTGGAAATCTGCGGCATTACGGAAGCACAGCTTCCGAAGCTGTATGAAAGCTGGCAGGTAGTTGGCACTCTGAAACCGGAAGTTGCAGAAGAAATTGGCCTGTCTGCTGATGTAAAAGTAGTGGCAGGTGCAGGAGACAATGCGGCGGCAGCAGTGGGAACCGGAACAGTAGGAGACGGACAGTGCAACATTTCCCTGGGAACTTCCGGAACCATCTTTATTTCCAGTAAGGAATTCGGCGTAGACGAAAACAATGCGCTTCATTCCTTTGATCATGCAGACGGAAGCTATCATCTGATGGGCTGTATGTTAAGCGCTGCTTCCTGCAACAAATGGTGGGCAGAAGAGATCCTTAAGACCAAGGATTTTGCGGCAGAGCAGGCACCTATTACCAAGCTTGGAGAAAACCATGTATTTTTCCTTCCGTATCTGATGGGAGAGCGTTCTCCGCATAACAATCCGGATGCAAGAGGCGTTTTCTTCGGAATGTCCATGGATACCACAAGAGCAGATATGACCCAGGCCGTTTTGGAAGGTGTTGCTTTTGGCCTTCGTGATTCCCTGGAGGTTGCAAGAAGCCTTGGAATTCAGATCGAGCGTACCAAGATCTGCGGCGGCGGTGCCAAGAGTCCGCTCTGGAAAAAGATCATTGCCAATGTGATGAACTTAAAAGTAGATGTTCTGGAAAATGAAGAAGGCCCGTCCATGGGCGGCGCAATGCTTGCAGCAGTAGGCTGCGGCGCATACCCGGATGTGGAAACCATCGGCAAAAAGCTTGCCAAAGTGGTAGACACCGTAGAACCGGATCCGGAACTGGTTGCAAAATATGAAGAGAAATACCAGCAGTTTAGAAGATTGTATCCGACAATGAAGGAACTATTCTAAAGGAGAGGTGCGAGGGGAGGGCTCACAGCCCAGAAGGCCCACTCCCCTCGCGCTCCCCTGTTGGCCACGCTGGCGCCGAGGTAAGCTCGGCGCCTTTTTTCGTGCTTGCGGGGGAATGTACCCTCTTGTAACAGGGGGAGTTTTATGGTATGGTAAACATAATAAGGGGATTATATGCTGCAGGACCGGGAAAGGGGCGTGGGGATGGAATGGCAAAAGTGAATCTGCCGTATGGCATTGATGATTTTGCAAAGGTGAGGGAAAGCAATTGCTACTATATTGATAAAACCGGATTTATTAAGGAACTTCTGGATCGGACATTTGACGTAAATTTGATTACCAGGCCGCGCCGCTTTGGAAAGACGCTTACAATGAGTATGCTTGCAGAGTTTTTCGATATCCGTAAGGATAGCGGGAATGTTTTTGAGGGACTTGAAATTGCGAAAGACACAGAGTTTTGTGCGGAATGGATGAACCAATGGCCGGTGTTGTTCCTGACGCTGAAGGATGTGGATGGAAGAAAATTTGACAGTGCGTATGGGATGGTTCAGTTTGTTATTTCATCTGTCTGTGGTGAACATGATTATTTGTCAGACAGTGACAAAGTGTTAGAAGCAGATAAGAAAGTTTTTCATCGATTACTAGAGCAGTCTGGGACGCCTACAGATGCAAAAACTGCTTTATTCGTCCTGATGCGTATGATGAAAGCGCATTACGGTAAAAAAGTAATCCTGCTCATTGATGAGTATGACGTTCCATTGGCGAAAGCCAGCGATCATGGGTACTACGGGGACATGCTGGAGGTAATACGCAGCCTTCTTGGCATGGCATGGAAATCTAACCCAAGCCTGAAATTCGCCGTGGTAACCGGATGCCTCCAGATCGCGAAAGAGAGCATCTTCACAGGAGCAAACAATTTTATTGCCAATTCGATTTCCAATAAAAAGTACCAGGACTGCTTCGGATTTAGTGAGGAAGAAGTGACCGCATTGCTGGAGGTAGCTGGATTGCAGGATGCTTTGCCTGAAATGAAAAAGTGGTATGACGGGTATATTTTCGGCGATAAAGAAATATACTGCCCGTGGGATGTGATCAATCATGTGGGGGCGCTGCTGACCGACCGAACCGCAAAGCCCGGAAATTACTGGATCGATACGAGCCACAACAACATCATCCGACGTTTTATCGATCACCCGCAGATCAACGTCAACGACAAGTTCGAGACACTGCTAAGCGGCGGCGTGATTCAGGAGCCGGTCCGAGAGGATCTGACCTATGACCTTGCCCATTCCACAGAGGATAATCTGTGGAGCATCCTTTACCTTACTGGCTATCTGACACAGGTGCCGCCGGAGAAGCTGCCGGAGGGAATGGCGCCGGAGGACGGAAAAGTGGGGCTGCGTATTCCAAATGAAGAAGTAAAGTCCGTGTTTGGCAGCACGGTAAAAAAGTGGTTCGAGGAAAAGATTGCGGCACAGGACCGCACCGCCTTGTTCAAAGCATGGTGGGATGGGGACGCAGAGAAGCTGACGCAGGAGATCACGGATATCCTGTTTGACACGATCAGTTATTTTGATTATAAAGAAGATTACTACCATGCGATGGTCACGGGGATGTTCCTGGGAGCTGGCTATGCGGTAAAGTCAAACGCAGAAGCCGGAACCGGTCGGGCGGACGTCATAATAAAAGAACAGCGGCGCAGGCGCGCGCTTGTGATTGAGGTAAAATGGTCCGGAAAGAAAGAAAATGAAAACAGCCTGGAGAAAGAATCCGCGGACGCGTTGGCGCAGATCGAAAAGAAGCAGTACAGGAAAAACCTTGAGATTGAGGGATATAAGACAGTGCTGTGCTACGGTGCTGCGTTCCGTGGGAAGACTTGCCTGATAAAGATGGCAGACTAAAAACTGAAAAGAGATCATATGTATATACCCCCCTGTGAATCAGATACACACAGTGTAAAGCTGGATATCTGAACCGCAGGGGGTGTTTTTATTTTTTTAATGTAAAATTATTTTGTATCATGGCATGGTTATTCGTATTTAGTAATTAGAGGAATAAGAACCTCAAAAGGCAAAACCGGAGATTTCTGATATATCTCATGGTATATGCAGGAGAACTGCGGACAGGATTGCTTAATATGAAGTGATAGAGGAGGTAGGAACATGCAGCGCAAAGAACTTATAGAAAAAAGGACTGCAAACAAAAAATTTTATGAAAACCAGGATCATTCTGTGACAGCAGAAATCTACCTGGACAGTGTGCATTATCAGGATGACGATGGCTCCTGGAAAGAGATGAACGATTCCCTTTTGGAGGAAGCCCCGGAGCCAGAAGACATTTTGGAAGAAGATAGTGGCGATGAAAACCATTCTCCCCAAAAGGATTTGGTGAATCATAAAGGGGACTGGTCAGTCAGACTGAAAAAAATGTCTAACCCACATGGTAATATTACGATGAAAAAAAAGGAAAAAAGTATTACATGGGGAATTGAAGGCTGTAGAAAAGTAAAATGTGAACAGAAAGATGGAACCGTATCCTATACAGAAATACTGAAGGGCGTGGATTTAAGATGCAAAGTCAAAGGAACCCGGGTAAAAGAAAATCTTGTGCTGAAAGAACCAGAAGCAGCGTCAAGCTTTGTGTATCTCTACAGGATGAAAAAGCTTACCGCTGTATGGAAAGGAAAACGAGTTGCTTTTCTGGACGAGCAGGGAGAGGAAGTATTTTCCGTAAATGCTCCGTATATGGAGGATGCCGCAGGGACACGAACGGATGCTATTCAGATTACTCTTGAGGAAAATAAGGAAAATCAGGCAAAAGTGATTTTCACCCCGGATAAGGAATGGCTTATGGATCCGGAGCGTCAGTATCCGGTAGTAATTGACCCATTAACCACTACATCGAAAAAGGTAACAGAAATTGAAGATACCATTGTGTCATCCTTATACGAAGAAGATATTAAATATCAGGACATGTGGCTGAGAATCATAGGTGGAGACCAGATCTGTAGGAGCTTTTTAAAATTTACCCTGCCTGAAATTAAAACAGGGGATATGGTTGTGGGGGCAAGGCTTGTATTGGCATCTTTGGCCGACGATGGGGCGAAGCGTACGGTACAGGTACATAAAGTACTCCAGACTTGGGAATCAAAAAATCTTAACTGGTATAATAAGCCGGTTTATGAAGAAACAATACAGGATTCCTGCACGTACACAGGGGATCAACAAAAATATATTACCCTGGATATCACACGGATGGTCAAGGACTGGTATCAAAACGGCGGAAATTACGGCCTAATGCTTAAAGATCCCTATGAGTTATCCGGCACTACATTATTTCTTTCTTCTGATTGTTCTGAAGAATACCAGGATATGCGTCCGCATATTGAGATATCCTATGTAAATTACTCTGGGATTGAAGATTACTGGTCTTATCATACACAGGACATTGGAAGGGCGGGTACTGCATATGTAAATGATTATAATGGCAACCTGATTTTATCCCATAATACACTGACTATGGGGGGCAGCCTGATGCCCGTGAGCCTTTCCCATGTGTACAATACGAATAATTGTAAGGAGAACCTCGGGTACGGAAATGGTTTTCGTTTAAGCTATCATCAGACTATAGAGAAGGTGTCTATTGGAGGTACGGACTACTATAAGCATGTGGACGGTGATGGTACAGTTCATTATTTCGATTATGATTCAGATAAAGAGCAGTGGAAAGATGAGTCAGATCCGGATCTGGTTCTGCTGGTTACAGCGGGAGGAACAGAACCGTATGTTATCAGGGATAAAGAGGAAAACTGCCTGGTCTTTGGCTCCAGCGGGTATTTGGTAAAGCTGAGGGATAAAAACGGAAACGAACTTACTGTGAATTATGCAAACAAGCGTATTACCAAGCTTACAGATGGAGCCGGCCGTGTGACAAAATTATCTTATACAACGGACAGCAATGGGAAAGCAGCAGATCTGATTAAGGTGACATTCCCATCCGGACAGACCAAGCAGTTTTCCTATGCGGGTGGAAACCTTGTCACAATTACTGATGTGGACGGTGAGATACTTTCTTATGAGTATAATAGTGCGAATTTACTTACCCGTGCTGTGAGTGCAGATGGGTATGCTGTCAGATATGCATATTATACGACACAGCCGTATCGTATCAAATCTATCACGGAATATGCCGGGAATGTAAAAGGAAACAGCCTTACGTTTACCTATGGTTATAACAGTACGAAAGTTACAGATAGCAAAGGCAGGAGTGAAATCAGCCGTTTTGACAACAACGGTAACGTTATCCATATCCATGATGGGTTCGGACATGCAGTAAGCGGTAAATACAGCAGGGAAAGTAATTATCTCCATAGGTTGGAAAACTCTACGAAACTTCAGGAAAATGTAGTACAACTTTTAAAAGACCCTATTATTCAAGCAAAAACCTTAGGATGGAAATCAAAAATTTATCCGGCAGATGCTGGAACCGCTTCCGTAAACCCCAATATCAGCAATTGCAAAGTGGGTGATCGTTCCCTTGAGGCAAGCTGCAGCAGCCTTACAGGATATGTGTATTGGGGGCAAAGTGTAAAATTAAAAAAAGGAAAAACTTATACAGGATCTATTTACGTAAAGGCAGCAATCGAAAAAGCAGCAGAGGACGGTGGAGTGTTCCTGCGTATTGCATACAGAGATAAAGAGAACAAATCTCAGCTCCTGCACAGTGAGATTCTGAAAAGTACAGTTCCGGATTTTGTGCAGCTGATCCGTACTTTCACCTTGCCGGAAGATGCTTATACTGACACTGTAAACTTTTATGTGAGCATTTATCATGCAATCGGTACGATATATGCAGATATGGCTCAGCTTGAAGCTGGTGATACGCCTAACCGTTGTAACCTGGTGGATAACGGGGAATTTCATCTTGGTACGACGGATGGATTTTCCAAAACCGGAGAGATTTATGACGAACTGGTTACAATAGGCAGTTCGGTTAGCGTCCCTATGCAGGTAGCGCTTATGGTAACAGCTGCATCAGCAACATTAAGGAAAAGCCCGTCCGATACAGCAGAGGCTGTGGCTACAGTTACGAAACACACCCATCTCTCCGGGGAGATACGATTTAGCTATGAAGGGAAAACCTGGTACAGGGCAAGAACTGCATCCGGGCAGAAAGGATATATACTGTCTTCCCAGGCTATTGTTTATCTTGGCGGTTCAGAAGGGGTGAATACCGCTGCGGTAGGCGTATCCAATGCAATCTTGAGGGCAAGTGCATCCGACACAGGTACGCCTGTTCAGGAAGCGATTCCGAAATGGACTTCCGTGGCAATTTCCAATACAAAGGTTGTCAGCAATAAAAAATGGTATTATGTGGGGATGCAAATTGATACCAACCGTTATTTTGGTTATCTGAAAGAAGAACAGGTTGTGAGCCTTTGCAGAAATGCAGCTACGGGTACTACAAATGGCCAGACAAAACTGTACAGTACCATGTCGGCTTCCGGTACATCGGTAGGAACGATTGATCCCCAAAAAACGATCAGGCTGCGTGGAACAGCAACAGATGCCAGTGGAAAGAAATGGTATGTGGTGCGAAGAAATAAAGACTTCCTTTATGTGCAGGCATCGGATATCACTCCTGTGAAAGCACCCGTGATTGAGAGAATAAAATCCACCAGCCTGAAAAACGGAGTTGGAGGACTGAGCGACAGCGTTTATAAGTTTACGGGGGATCCTGCGGCAAATAAAAAGCTTACCAAAGTTCTGGATATTTCCGGAAAAGCAGGTGATACCTATATGATTAATGCCTGGGGATGCGGCAGCTCTCTTCCGGAAACAGATAATGATAAAGCCCGCCGCTTCGGCGTGGAAGTAATTTTTGTAGGGGCGGATGGAAAGAACGATGTCCATTATACAAATTTTAGTCCGGATATTCTTGACTGGCAGTTTTTAAGTGACGTATATGTAGCAAAGCAGGCATATGACAGTATTAAGATTTCCTATACTTACTGCCACAACGGGAATACCGCATATTTTGACGGGTTATCCCTGTACCGGGAAGAATACGGACAGTCCTATACCTACGATAAGGACAATAATCTGGTTTCCGTGGTAAATTCCCAGAAGCAGAATTCAAAATTTGAATATAACAGTAATCAGGATATGACCGGAATTGTGGATGCCAAGGGAAATAAATTCACATATGAGTATGACAAGAAGCATAATGTGACAAAAGGAACATCAGCTCAGGGGATTGTCTATACGTTCGGTTATGATGCAAAAGGAAATGTGATAAAAAGCGGCTGTGCAGATCCGGCAAACTTAAGCGTAGGAGTATGGCTTGCAAGAACCATGACAGGTAATAAGAACCAGATTGCATCGGCAACAGATGCAAAAGGAAATAAGGTGCAGTATTTCTGGGATCAAAATAGGGATCTTATGTTATATATGCTGGACGGAAAGGGAAATAAGATTTCTTATACCTATGATGACGTGGATCGCCTTTCCGGTATCTCTCAGGAAATGACTGTGGATGGACGGGCAAAGACATTAAAAGAGACTTATACTTACACGGATGACCGTCTGACCTCAATTAACCATAACGGGTTCAGCTACGGATTTGCTTATGACGGGTTTGGGAATACAACGAGTGCGTCTGTGGCAGGAAAACAGGTGGTAGGTTACACTTATGAAGCCAATAATGGAAATCTGCAAAAAGTAACCTACGGAAATGGGGATTATATCCGATACACCTATGATGATCAAGACCGTCTTTTACTGAGTTATTATAAGAGTACAGCAGCCGGAGCAGAAGTAAAGCTGCATGAATATGTCTATGATAAGTCAGGAAACCTGTACCAGGTGACTGCCCATATGGCAGGCAAGGTTTACCGCTTGTCTTATGACCTGCTGGATCGCCTGATGAGGGTGACGGATGAACAGGGGAATTCTTATACCTATACTTATGATAAGAATAACTGTATGGAGAAGATGAATCATACCTGCGGATCCTCTTCTGCAAACACTTCTTACACTTACGATAAGGACAGTCGTGAAGTGACAACGAAATGTGCCGCAAGCTATATCCGGACATCAGCATATGATAAGTTTGGAAGGGTGACAAAATACTCCTGGAATACGCAGAAGGCATTTAATACGGTTTATACCTATTTTGACAGCGGGAATAACCGCAGCAATATGATAAAGACATTGACGAACGGTACTGAGACCATGGAATATACCTATGATGCAAACGGAAACATTACCAGCATCAAGGATGCTGCCGGAGAAAGCAGCTTCCGGTATGATGAATTAAACCGCCTTATCCGTGAGAATAATCATGTGTTGAAGAAGACTGTTACCTACCGTTACGATCTGGGAGGAAACATGACCGCAGTGAACGAGTATGCCTTTACTGCGGCAGATGATGATCCTGCCCAGCCAATTAAGACAGAGACAGGAATATATAGTACGGTCTGGAAGGATCAGCTTCTGTCCTGGGACGGTGTATCTATGACTTATGATGCTATCGGAAATATGCTTACCAAAGGCAGTACCTCCTATACATGGACCCAGGGAAGGAAGCTCGCCGGAGTGGAGAACGGAAAGAGCATCCAGTATTTCTATGACCATACGGGGGCAAGGACGAAGAAAGTCGTGGACGGAATCAAAACAGAGTACCGTATGGCAGGCGATTTGCTCGTATCCGAAAAAACCGGCACCCAGACGTACTGGTACCGCTACGATTCCGGGGCAAACCTGGTATCTGTGACTATTGCGGGGAAAATTTACTTTTATGTAAGGAATGCCCAGAACGATGTGATTGGTCTGATTGACGCAAACGGAAACACTGTGGTAAAATATGCTTACGATAGTTGGGGAAAGCTGCTGGAAATCACCGGAGATCTTAAAGACACGATAGGTGTACAGAATCCATTCAGGTACAGAGGGTACTATTATGATAATGAGACGGGGATGTATTACCTGAGGAGCAGGTATTACGACCCGGCATTGAGAAGGCTTATATCGTCAGACGAAATGCCTACAGTACAGATGTCAATAGACTCTTTTCATAATCGGAACCTGTATGCATACTGTAATGAAAATCCAATTATGCGCTTCGATGGAAAAGGATATATCTGGGGGATTGCGCTTCTGGGTGCTGTAGTAGGCGCTGCCGCAGGTGCCCTGGTCTCCATAGATACACAAGTGGTTTTTGAAAAAAAATCAATGAGCGAGATTGATTGGGTTGAGGTTGGAACTTCAGCAATAAGCGGGGCTGTTGCAACAACGTCGATTGGAAAAGCAGGACAGATAGTCATTAATGCAGCTTTAGGAGGCGCTGGAAGTATCATAAAAGGTGAAGATTTAGGAGCTGTAGTATTTAATACGGCTGTAGGTGGGATATCTGGCAGAATAGGCGGCGCTGGAGCTGGATTTGCTAAAGAAAGAGCAGAGTATGTAGCTAAGAAGGGAAGTTATGAGGTGGGAAAATTTATGGCAATACCTATGCGAGATATTGAACGAGAACTTTATGCAAGATCAACTAGGAGAAAATTATTAGAAACACCTGTACGAGGTATACTTGGCTATGGAAACGGTAAAATATCACCCAAGGTTAGAGACAATTCTAAAGCAAAGTCCTATAAATCATTAATAGTAAATTACGATCAAAACAGAGGGTATGTACCTTGTCATCCACAGATTACGAATCATCCACTTTACGCATAAGGCATCGTTTTCTTAATCGTATGGCCGATTTAATTGTTCGTTAGCATATTAGCAAATTACATCATAGGAAACTGCATTGCAATTTCCTATGATGTAAGAAACCTTCAACTAAGGCTCCATTTCATAGCATTTTTCCTGAGCAAAAAGAAAGGAATTGTTATATTAATGTTTAATATAATACTTTACATTTTTGGACTTTTGGTAATATTATTCTTCGTTCCTCTGCTTCTTATAACATATGGAGGCGGGGTGGGATATTCTATCGTTATGATTGGGTGGTCATTGATTGCTTATCTAAATAAAGAAAGCTCTTTATTTTCTGATTATAAAGGCATAAAAAATTCAACAAATCCTCTATATGTAGCGGGATGTTACCGTGAGACAAATAGAAAGAAGAACTGGTATTGGGCTGAATTGAAAGGATTCTATTGGATTCAGATTGCGGGCTGTATACAGGCAGTTTTTTTTCTGTTCTACGGGCTTTTTACGATTTTTGGACAAAGATATGAGACGATAGAGCATATTATGTTTGCTATGGTTTTGGGATTGACTATTGTTTCAACCTTTATTCAGGATCATTACGAAAGAATTTTAAAAAAGGGATTAGATAAGAAACTGTGGAAAGAGAAGAAGAAAAAGTATATCTGGGAGCCTTTTAATAGGATCTATGAGTTGGAAAACTCAATACCAATATCTGTTGAAACAGCTTACCGATCATTTTCGGAGATTGAAAATAAAGTACAGTATTCCCTTAAAAAGAGGGGCTATAAGTTATTCAGGCAGTATTGTGTACGTCCGGAAGAGAAATGGGATTTGTATTATAAAGAAGCAGGAAAAGAAGTCTTTATTTTTTTGTTCGGGGAAGAATTGGATGAGATTATTGATGAGGAACTGGAAGATCTGTGGAGACGTTTTCAGAAGGGGAAGATTTCACATAGTGTTTTGAGTGCTGCCATGGAAGAGAAGAACCCGGATAGAGAAATTGATAAAATGCTGGAAGATTTTTTTGTGAAGCAATTTGGAACTGTACGATTAAAAAAGGATGTATTCCTTATGTTGGTAACCTGTGGAGAAATAACGAAACCCTTTACAGGAGAAATTATGACGCCTATCCGACAAACCCGTGGACATTACTGGATTAAAGCACGCCTTTCTCTTGCCACAGGAGTTCTCGTTATATCCCGGCAGAAAAAAAAATATGGACAGAAGCAATATCAAAAAATGAAAGAAGAATTATTAGAATTATTGGGTGTAAAGGATAAGTACGGGAAATCAAAGAGATAGAAGTATTCTTTGACTTTACCTGCGCCTCATTTTTTTCAATCAAATTAGGAAAAGGTATAGGAATATACAATCTGCAATATTTTCTCCGGATTGTTTTGTCCTATGCCTTTTGTATTATTATTTAGGTAACCGTGAAGGTACGGAACAGTTGGAAATTTGATTTAATAGGGAGAAAATTATGGAAGAAAAGAAGTATGCATTAAACTTAATGCAAATTGTGAAAGATGAGATGGGATGCTCATCGGAAGAGCAGATGGAAAAATATTATCAAAAGATTAAGCCACTGATGGGTTTCTACCGGAAGCTTGTTCTTGAAAACCAGACTGTATTGGAAGAATTGGAAGCAGAATGCCAGGAAAAGATTAATGAGAATCTGGCGTACGCATTGGACTACATAAATCAGTATGATTACCGAATTAATGTGGGGCATTTCCACTATGAGATGGAAAATCTTCTTGCAGTTTATGGGCTGTCAGATTTGATACATCGGTCATTGGTATTATTGAAATATTATGCGCCGCAGGGATGTGATCTGGAAGAAATTATACGGAAATGCTATTGCAGCGGCAGAAAGCAAAAGGATAAAGACGTGCAATTAGAGTTGGGATATGGACGAAGCAAATTTTATGAGAGGAAAAAGAGTGCCTTGAAATATCTGGGATTTTACTTTTATGAAATTGTACTTCCATTGGCAAAAGTAAAAAATAACGATAAGATGGATTAAATCGTGGACTTATTTAGAATATCGTGGAGTTTTTAGCCGGAATCCAGGATACGTTACGGATATCCTTCTGTTATAATCATTATAGTGGCAAAACAGACATAAGAATAAAGAAAAGAATCTCTGATGGTTTTAAACCTTCAGGGATTTTTTTTTGCTTCCTGCCGCGAAAACCTTATGGAAGAAGGAAAAAGCAGGAATGGAAGCTTATGTACAGCAGACATTTTTGCCCAATTTTGAAGAAAGGTACAGGAGGAAAAAGATGAAAGGATATTGTGAACATCCATTTTTTTATAATGGAAAATATTATGCCAAGGTGTGTGGGAATATGATTGAGATTCCCAAGGATGTAGCGCGAGTGATGCATAATACATATCGATCCGGACAGCCAAAAAAAATTGTAAGGAAAAATGAAAAAGGTGAGATTATAGAAAAAGTGAATCGGGAAATCTTTTATAGCACGCATTCGGATGGGGAGATAGAGTTGTCTATAGAAACTATGCCAGACCCTTTCTGCAATGTGGAAGAGGAAGTTTTGGGCCGTATGGAATACGCAGAACTATATCATGCAATCGAAAAATTGTATGATAAAGAAAAGAGTCTTATAAAAGGGATTTTTTTCGAGAACAAAACTCAAAATGAAATGGCCTCAGAACTCGGGATAACGCAACAGGCAGTTGCTTACAGACAGAAAAAGGTTCTGGAAAAATTGAATCAGATGCTTGCTTAAAATAAATAATGAGATTCATTTTGTAAAGAGACAGTGCCAGGTGTATTTAATGATTAGAGGAGAAAAAACGCTATAACAGGCGTTGTTCATCTAAAAAAAGAAAAGCAGAGGTTTATTGTAATGAAAGAAAAAATGATTTTGGTGATTGGATTTTTTGGCAGTTTTTTTGTATCACTGTTGGGAGGATGGGACTTTGTACTTCAAACGCTGATTATTTTTATGGTTGTAGACTGGGTTACGGGAGGGATTCTTCTTCCGGTAGTATTTAGGAAAAGTCCCAAATCTAAAAACGGAACACTGGAAAGCAGAGCAGGATGGAAAGGTTTGTGTCGAAAGGCAATGATTCTATTTTGCATTTTGATTGCTTCCAGATTAGATGCCTTAATAGGAACTGAATATTTAAGAAATGCAGTCTGTATTGGATTTATCGCCAATGAAGCATTATCTATTATGGAAAACGCAGGATTAATGGGGGTGCCGTTACCTGACAAGCTAAAAAAGAGTATTGATATTTTAGAATCAAAAAATGAAGAAAATAGAAGGCAGGATAGAGAAGCCTGGAGGACATGAAAATATTAAGATTTAAGGAAGGGAAAAATATTATGAGATTAAATACTACTTATTTATCAAATAATAACAGTTATGATGGGCAGATACCATTATATATTGTAATCCATAACACAGATAATTTTAGTGAAGGGGCAGATGCAAAAGCCCATGCGAAAGCACAGTACAATGGAAACTTTGCTAACATGTCTGCGCACGTATATGTGGATGATAAAGAAGCATATCAAACGCTTCCTTTTAACAGAGGAGCCTGGCACGTCGGGGTAGACTATGGCGGCAGGTTGTTCGGAACAGTGAATAACCGGAATTCTGTTGGAATAGAAGTATGTGTCCAAAAAGATTACAATTATGAAAAAGCTTTTCTGAATGCGGTTGAGATCTGCAGTCAAATAATGAAAATACTTAAAATACCGGCGGAACGGGTAATACAGCATTATGATGTCTGTGCGAAAAATTGTCCATCTGTGATTCGCCAAAACGGAGACTGGAATAGATTTAAAAGTTTAATCTTAAAAAAAGAAACAGCTGTTTCAGAAGAGAAAAAAACTACAGTTCCGTTAACAGAAAGAATTACGGTTCAGTTTCCCGAACTTTCGGAAGGCTGTACTGGATCAGCTGTACAGATGCTGCAGGTATTTTTGAAAATAGATGCAGATGGTGTGTTTGGAAAGAATACCAGAAATTCCCTTCAGGTATTTCAAAAAAATACAAAGCAGAAGCAGGATGGAATCTGCGGGAAAAACAGTTGGAAAGCAATAATAGAATATATGAAAAGATATACATTTTTATGACTTTTTTACGTGATACTGTTTTAGAGGATAAAAAAAGCAGCCCTTAGGTCATTGACAACTAAGGACTGCTTTTTTGGGTGTAAAATGAGTGAATTTTGAGAGATGCGGGGGGAGAGCCCACAGCCCAGAAGGCCGCACTCCCCTCGCGCTCCCCTGTTGGCCACGCTGGCGCCGAGGTAAGCTCGGCGCCGTTTTCCGTCTTCCGCAGGAAGAGGCCCTGTACTTCCGGTAGGGATGCACTTCCGAAAAGGTAAAACCTACCGCCCGCGAATCAATCGTCCGACAGCACAATCTTCCAGTGTACACGAAGCGTGCCCAAGAAGGGGGAGTTTGAGGGGGGCCTTCGGGCTTCGCAACTTTGAGATGGCCCCCCTCAAGGTTTTCTTATTTTCTTAAAATCACTTCTTTTTAGAAAAGACCAGTGATCTTCCCATTTTCGTCTACATCAATCTTCTCTGCAGCCGGAACCTTCGGCAGACCTGGCATGGTCATGATCTCACCGGTTAAAGCTACGATGAATCCTGCTCCTGCGGAGATCTTCAGGTTACGTACGGTTACTTCGAAATCAGTGGGAGCGCCAAGTTTGGTCTGGTCGTCTGTCAGGCTGTACTGTGTCTTCGC
>JAETNR010000106.1 GCA_021772055.1 Blautia sp.
TTAATATCGGTCTGGAGGTGTAATATTTATATAAGCACCTCCTGTTAATCATGCAAAACCCCGCAGTCAGTATCTGCGAGGTTTTTCTTTATCGGTTAGGCCGTGAATTGTAACAATGAGTTAGCACTGGTGGATATATTTTGTCAGTACTGATTGAAAAAATGGGAAAGGAGTGTTATAATATACACAGAAATCAATGTATATTATATAATGGAGAATATGCAAATGGTAAATTACAATAAATTAATGAATAAATTAAAGGAAAAGGGAATTACTACTTATACAATCAGACAAAAGGCTTTAATACCACAAGGAACACTTGCAAAACTTAAAATGTGCAGCGGTGCAACAATGGAAGAGATTGGGCAAAAATTACAGGAATACAAAGACACTCATAATGGGAAAGATTTTATGTGTGATGTATCAACTAAGACTATTGAGGATATATGCCAGTTGTTACAATGTCAGCCGGAAGATTTGATTGAATGGAAAGTTGATCTAAAACCAGAGTTGGCATATGAGAGTAGATTTAAGGAGTGATGCTCTATGCGGAAATTAAAGGTATACTTAGATACATCGGTTATCAGCCACTTGTTACAAGAGGATGTGCCTGGGAAGATGGCAGATACAAGGCAATTATGGGAGATGTTTAAGGCTGGAAAATATGATGTGTATTTATCTACTGTTACATTAAGAGAGATTGGGAAATGTTCGGAGCCAAAGAAAACACAGCTTATTGATTGTTTGAATGAAATACAGTTTACAACACTTGATATTACAGAAGATATTACAAACGTGGCAAACAAAATTATTGATATGGGAATACTGACACAAAAAAGTTTTGATGATTGCCAACATATAGGAGCAGCAGTTATAAATGAATGTGATTGCATTATTTCATGGAATTTTAAGCATATTGTAAATGTAAAGACCATTAGAGGGGTAAGGGCAATTACAAATTTGGAAGGATATAAGATGGTTGAGATATGGAATCCTTCTGTATTATTGGAAAGTGAGGAATGATTATGATTGCAAAACCAATTATCAGCCCGGATTTTACCATCGAAGATATTCATAAGATTAGGGAATACCATTATGAACTTACAAAAGATATGACAACACAGGAAAGAATCAATTTCTATAATGAAGGTGGGAGAGCTTTTTTAAAAGAAATGGAAGAAAGAAAGCTACAGAAAGTGTAATAATTATGGAAGCATTAATTATTAGTCCTGATTTTTCTATTGATGATATTCATAAGATCAGGGAACAGAACTATGAACGGACAAAAGATATGACAGTAGCGGAAAAAGTTGCATATTATAATAATTCCGGTAAAGAAGCAGAAAAAGAAATTGAACGGAGAAGGGCATTAAAGCGGAAAGCTGTAGAAAGTATGTAAAAACTTAACATTTTGGAACAAGTCTAACTTGTTTAGTCGGAAAATGAAAATGTTAAAAATGTGGGAAGCACCAACGGATGAATCTGAAGGTGCTTTTTTCGTGCCAAAAAATGCTGTTCAAGAAACCACCTGATTTCATTCACAATGGATTTCTTATGGAAATTCTCTTGAAATGCTGGGAAATTTGTTCACGAAAATAAAACACCTTTTCTTTAACAATTAGATATTTGGATGGAGAAATAATAAGTGTTGACGTTGTTCAGTGGTGTCCAATAAGGAAAAGGGGTGATTGTATGGAATATGGTTATGCAAGAGCATCCACTAATTCAGACAAGCAGGATATAGGCAGACAGAAAAGGGAATTAGTGGGTAAGCGTCAAATCTGACGCCCTTCTATAAAAGTAAACGCCGTTTAGTTGCGGCGCTTACTGTAACAATCGGTGGGCAAGGTCTTTGACCGCGGCATGAGTGGTTCCAGCTCTGATTGTTCTATATTTCCCTGCTCACCAATAAGTGCTGCCAGCTGTTCCAGCAGATATTTGATATAATAATACACATTTAACCCATTTGCCCTGGCTGTTTCTGTAATGCTGTAAATGACTGCACTTGCCTGGGCTCCACGGACAGTATTGATCGTCATCCAATTCTTGCGGCCAATGGTAAAATTTCTCAGTGCCCGTTCCGAAGCAGAATCATCGATCGGAACCTCGCCATCCGTCAGGAACACTTTGAGATATTCTTCCTGATTGATGCTGTACGCAAGGCCTTTTGCCGTTTCGCTTTTCGGAAGGACCAGTCCCTGTCTGAAAATATCCTTTATCCACGCAAAGTATTCCTCCACCAATGGCCTGATGGAAGTCTGACGTTCCTTTAGGCGCTCCTAGGGAGAAAGGTTTTTAAGAGTTCCTTCCAGGTCATAGATAGCTCCGATCCGTATCAGCGCTTTATATGCCACGGAAGCTTTGACTGCTTCGGCATTCCCCCTGCCCATCGCCTTGATCGCATTGACGAAATGGCGTCTGGCATGGGCAAGACAGTTGGCATTGACCAGCCCCTCCTGCTCCCTTGCAAGCTTGTGGTACTGTTCCAGCCCATCCGTCATAAGAAATCCTCTGAAGTCCTTATAGTATTCTTTGGGATGGTCACTGTGTCTGGTCTTCTGATACTCATACACAATGATTCTGGGAACCGGACTGAGTTCTCCGGTGAGATGCACCCACATGTAGCTTTTGCTCCCGGCAGGTCTGTCATCATGGATCACTTCCAGTGGAGTTTCATCGCATTGGTTTACATGTGCCTGCAGCTGGGTCCTTTTCATCAGACCGTATACCGGAGAGAAGAATCTTTCCGCCGACCACACCACCCAGTTGGACATGGTCTGTTTGGATAAATGTAATCCATTGGTCTGGAATTCCCTGGCGGTACGGTCCAGCGGGCTGCTGTTCACATATTTTGAGTTGATGATCCCGGCCAGCAGGGAAGGGGTCGCTATGCTGCCCCGGTACAGGGTATACGGATGGTCGCCGCGCAGGAATTCATCCTGATGCACGCCGTCGGTCCCTACATATACTTTGATGATGTGCTTGTCCGCGATCCACCTTGCGGGCTCAAAACGCAGCTGCCAGCAGATCTCATCCGGCATGCTTTTATAGTTCCCTTCGCCAAACAGGTCATCCAGTCTCTCCGCCGGGACATCATGCGGGATCTCTTCCTGTGGAAAGCCCCTGAGATCTTCTTCACGCTGCCCTTTTTTCTTTGGCCTGCGTACCGGTTTTAAAGCATTGTCAACAACGTCATCTATGGACGGTTCCTGTATCCGGTCGTCAAAGCACGCCTCCGCTTCGTTGAAAAGGGAAAGCCGTCCTGCGATTTCAGCCAGTTTTTCCGTATGACGTCCGAAACGCTGCTGATCGACCAGCCGGATCTGTTCCATGAGGTTTTCATAATCATGTTCGAGCTTATCAAGACGGTCCTGCATCTGGAAGATGACATCATTCTTAGCCTCATGATCCATGGTATTCAGTTCATCTGCTGTAAACTTCCGGCACATACAAACCGTCCTTTCTTTCCATACAAGTATAGCAGAAATGCCGTTAAAAAGCCAATTCCGCTGGAAAAGATGTCCGTCATTCTGCTACGGGTCCAGGCTTTGCAGCGTCCCTTTTCAGGACCTGGGAATATAGGGTTTTCAAGGTTCGGCTTTCCTTTGTCAGACACAAGGGGAACGGCCTGACTCTCCCACAGCAGCATCGGATACCGCCTGTACATGGAAGATTTTCACATGGGAAAACGAAAGAAAATTTCTCTGTTTTGCACAAATGTCAGTATATTTTTCCGGGGGTTACCTCTTTGATCTTTGGCTCCAGAGGATTTAACCCCGTCATCAGGTAATGGAATTGTTCTTCCGTAAGTTCCGCTGCTTCCTGCGTGGTCCTTGGCCAGGAAAGGCGGCCGTCTTCAAAACGCTTGTACAGCAGCAGAAATCCTGTGCCCATCCACAGAAGTCCTTTGATCCGGTCCAGACGCTGGCCACAGAATAAAAACAGGGTCCCTTTTTCGAATGGGTTCTGATGGTATTTATCTCCAATGATCATTGCGAGCCCGTCAATTCCCTTGCGGAGGTCTACGGTCCCACAAGCCAGCACGACCCGCCGGATCCCGGCTGCATCCTCAAGCATGTGCCACCTCCCGCAGAAGCATACAAAGGAGCGGCTCCGAAATACTGTTGGATATTTCTATCGTTATACCATTGGCACTGATAACAGCTGCGGTGTTATTGGCCGTTACAGGTTTTACAGGAACTGCTGCCGGGATTGATAATTCGGCAAATGTTACTTCAGCAGGCGATGCAGCAGCAGGAAGCTGTATCTGCTCACAAGCTTCCCTGCGGAACTTGCGCAGCCAATAGTAATAAGCCTTTTCTTTGATTCCATTGTCACAAAGCCATTGTCTGACGGAAACACCGGCAGGCCTTTGCTGACATTCTGTTATTATGCCTAGCCAGCCGGCCCGCCTTACATCGTGAGTTGATTGATCCATGATAGGTAGTCCTCCTCTAAAAAACTACTAGTTTTTTCGTGTCTTTTAGAGTGTCTCACAAATGCCCCAACTATCCAAGGCGCGGGATTTGACTCTTACATTAGTGGCTATCGGAATCAAGGAACATAATATTTTTTGGGAATATGAATCTGGTTCCCATGAGGACAGGGAGAAGTTACAACAGCTTCTTGAAACAGTTAAGCAAGGGGATACCATTGCATGTACGGAGGTTAGCCGGTTGTCACGGTCTACGAAACAGTTATGTGAAATCTTAGAGTTTGTGGAAAAAAATAAAATAAAGCTGATAGCCGGAACTTTTATTGTAGACTGCAGGAATGATGAAATTGATCCTATGACAATGGGAATGTTACGGATGATGGCTGTATTTGCACAGATGGAAAGAGATATCACTATACAGCGAATTAGATCAGGGATGGAAAATGCGAAGGCAAAAGGGAAACAGATTGGAAGAAAGAAAACTTCAGAGAATGATATACCGGCTCCGTTCTTTAGATATTATTGTTGCGCCCCTCTCAGCCTGACTTACAATTAACTTAGTTGCCTGTCGCAGAATTAACCGATATACTGTCACCAAAGAATAAAAAAGAAAGGATCCTGGAACCTTCTTCTTTG
>JAETNR010000107.1 GCA_021772055.1 Blautia sp.
ATCCGCACATTTGCAAGAGAAATGTGCGGAAAACGTTGATTTATAAGGAAAATCCCTGTTTGCGGTAATATAAGAAATCAGATTGAGTATGACAATTCCTGGGAAGTTAGCATTTATAGTATTGTTTATCGGAAGTTTTTGTAACCTCAAGGGAAGGGTTCTCATCAACCACAAGCACTCTGTTATCCTGGGTTTCTTCCGCTGTATTGCTTCCTTTTGCTGTAGCAGTATTCACTACATATGCCCCATCCAGGGAAGCCTCCTTAAAAAGTACATGATAGAGGACTTCTATCTTATCTACCACTTTCAGGTCTTTTCCTGTCTCGATTACAAACCCGTTGCTGTCCAGTATGATTTTCGCATCTTTGATCTCTTTTCCATTCAGCTTCACTTCAAGGGTATCCGGCTGTATCTCCACTCCATCTGTATTAAAGCTGTCGCGGATGACTACCTGCTTCGCAGTAACTCCTTCCCTGATTTCTCTGATGGTGAGCTTATAAACGCCGGTCTCGCCAACAAGATACTGTGCTTTATCTGACTCCTTGACAATATCCAGTGCCGCACCTTCTACCGGAACTTCTTCTTCCGCTTCTTTCGGGATATTTTCATCTGAATTTACCTTAACTTTATTGAAGATTGTCTGTCCCGCCAGATTACGGTCAGTGATCTCTACGGCATATTCCAGTATCAAATGGCTCTGTTCCGTAACCCCGATAGGATTAAAGCTGCCTCTTTCAGAATATCCTCCGTTTTCTGCATCCCAGTTGTAATACCCCTGTTCTTTGATAAGGTTCATCCCTGTATGCACAATAAAACTATTTCCTTTAATCTCAATGTTCTCATCCGGGATATTAAATTTTCGTCCTTCTCCGTCAAGCAGAACGACAGAATTTTTCTGGAGCTTAACTCCCTCTGTCATAATTTTGTCAGAAATCACCACATCCCTGGCTACACATCCTGTCTGCTGTTGTGTCAGATCTACCGTATAAGTAACTGTATCCCCTACCAGATACTCATCCTTATCCGCATTTTTGACCGGTACAAGAACCGGGCTGTTGATCCATATCCGTTCACTGTCTTTTACTTCTGCCGCATTATCTGCATATGCCTTTGCTGAGGTTGCGGGCAACAGAGCCTGGCTGGATATTACGGACAGTGACCTTATAGGTAATATCCTCTCCCACACGGAACTCATAGTCCTCCCTGTTATCATTTTTATCTTCACTTCCTCCGGAAATGTAACGGTTGATCAGTTCTTTATTCAGAGACAGCACTGCTGTATTTACATATGCTTCTGAATCATCCGCTTTTTCTGCTGCATTATCTGCAGTAACAGTTCCGATATTAACACCTTCCTGTCCGTTGGAGGGTTCCAGAGCTTCACAGGTAAAATGTACTTTTACATCATAGCCTGCCGGAAGGTCTGAGATCTTTAACTGCCATCCGTTTCCTACAGTCAACAGTTCCCATGTAATATCCGTAGGTACGGTTTCGTTATACGCTTCTTCATCCAGCTGATTCTCATTATCCGGGGTACCTGCCACATGGTTGTCATATTTCTCAGGAATTCCTTCTACAGAGATTGTTTCTGCAGGTCTTGGAATATATGCCGGCTGTTCCTCCGAAACTGCCGGGCTTACTGCTTCCTCTCCACTCCCCTGCGTCTCATCTGTATCTGTTGTGCTGTTGGATTCGTTATATGTTTCTTCCACATCTGTTTCCGGGTTTTCCCCATTGGATAGTTCCTGTTCTCCTGCAACTTCTGCATATCCTTCCTGCTCCCCTTCATAAACTTCCGGACTTTCATCCACTTCTAAAGCATCCTGCTCTGCCGCTTCTGTTGCGCTGATACCCGGTTCAGCTTCCTGATACATGGCTTCTTCGCTCTGCGGTTCCACAGATACACTGTCTGTATCCAGACGGAATCCTTCCGGAATATCTGCATCCGTGATCACCACATTTCGGGCAACCGTCTTTCCCGCAGCACCCAGGCGGGATCTCTCTTCGTCTGAAAGCCCTGCATACTCTGCACGGTCTGCCAGATCCAACGTACCCTCATCGTTGACATTGCGTACCACAACATCAAAAGGCACATGGTCACCTACCTGCCACTCATAATTTCCGTCTGTAACATACTTATCAATCTCAAAAGCTGCTGTATTAACATAAACTTCCGCATCATCCTGTGCAGTCCTTTTGTTTCCCTGTGCATCAAGGAAATTGTCTGCAGTTACAGATACCTGGTTCTGTGTCTCGATTCCATTCACTGCTTTCAAAGCGATACAGTCAAATGTAATCGTCATGACCGCATCCGAAGGAAGATATTTTGCTTTCACAGTCCATGTATTCTTATTTCGTTGTACCGTATAGCTATTTTCCTTGTTTTGTTTAGCGATAGATGTTGTACCGTCTGGGACTGGCCATCCGATCTGGGTGGCTGCAGAATCCGGTGAAAAAGCAACCCTCACCCCGGTACCATCCTGACTGTCCTCTGTAATCTGAAGGCCATCCGGAACACTGATGTCCGATACTTCGAGATTCTCCGCAACCGTATAATCTTTTATATTACGGACGGTAACTGTGTACTGTACCTTATCCCCGACCTGATATTCGTAAGCATTGGCTGTCTTATCTACGGTCAGCTCCGGGCTGTTTACCCATACTTCTGCACTGTCACCTGTATATTTTACATCCCCTTCTTCATCCATAAAGTTATCTGCCGTAGCTCTGGCTGTATTTATGGTGTCTTTTCCATTGCTATCCTCCAGTGCCTTACATTTAAACCGGATTACAATGGAATCTCCGTACTGTAAAAGCGGGCAGGTCACTATCCATCCATTTTCACCAAGGGATGACATGGAAGCCGCAGTGCCATGGTTCGGGCCACTAACTTCCCATGAACCATTGATGAGCTGTAAATAAGGCGGGATGTCCCTGTCCGTAACCTCTACATTAACAGCATAACCATCCTGTCTGGTCTGGGTGACCTCGACTGCATATTCGACTTCATCGCCCACATGCCATCTGTCATATTTCGCATCCTTTTCTACCTTCAGGTTTGCTTTGATCTGGTCTGTAATCCAGCATTCCTCACTGTCTTTTTGTTTTGTTTCTTTATCCTTTATTGTCCAGGCAACGTTCGCTTTATTGGGAACAAAGAATGTAAATCCGTCCTCATCCATCCATGGAGCCATAAAGGTTCTCACATCTGCATCTTTCCTGCGGTGTACCGTATACCGGAGCATAAAAATCTGCTCCTCATTCTTAAAGCTGTCAGAAACCAGATAATCCGCTTTCGCCTTACAGGTTATGGTCTGCCCGGAAACCCTGATTTCAAACTGCCCGGTCACATTCCTGCCGTCCTTGTCTGTAATCGTTATTTTACATTTTTCCAGGGAATCGGTGATCACATAATCTTCCGTTTCAACACCCGGCCCTGCAGACTTTACCAGATAATCAAATTCTTCATAACCGTGTATTTCATAAGCTGTTTCTTTATCCGATGCTTCTTCCGCATTATCCCAGTCTGTTCCCTTATTCCCAACTCTTTTTTCAACATCCGCCTCATTTGGGTTTACAACTTTGGGAATTGTCAGCAGGGATTTACTGGTAAAGCTGTAATAAGATGTTATCGGGTATCCTTTGGAATTACGTCCATTTCCCTTTACATCACCAGCTCCTAAACCACTGTAATTCATTCCTTCATAAAAACGGACTGAGAACTGGTCTGTGCCCTTCAGGTAAGCTGCCACCCACGCCTGTTTATCTGCATCCGTCATAAGGACATCCTTGGATACAACATTGTCACCTTCCTGGTAAACATGGTCATATCCTTTCAGCTTATAAATTCCAACCAGACCTTCCTGCTCATTGATACGGAATGCCTGAGCTGCATCCAGGTCGCTCAGAGTAACATAAGAGCGCAGGTTATTCTTTTCCGGGTCTGTCAGTTCTATTGACTTTTTATTTCCACTGCTATCTTCCCCATATTTCGTCCACTTGAAGGTAACATCAATATACTGCAGACCTCGCACACTGATTCCTATTTTTGTAGTGTTGATTTAAAGAAATGGAGGTATGGTCTTTCCTGTAAGATTATCAATCCATGCAAAGGGCTGTTTTTTCCATCCATTGACCGTGACCTCCACATTGTAGTAGACATCATTGATCTTGTCATAGGCGGCTTTGTAATAGATCATCTTTGGCTTCTTATCCCCAAGGTTATCTATTTTGGCATATTTGGCAGTTGTATCACTTGAAGCATCAAATACCGGAGACAGGTCATTATCTACATTTGAAATCTTGTACCCGTTCTTACTGTTCCACTTAAAAGTAATGAGTGTATCCTGAGCCGGGTCAAAAGCCGGATCAATGTTTGTCACATCAGTACCGTTTTCTATCGTTTTTAAACTCATTCCGCCTGCGTGAACGGTCTTTGCTGAGAATGGCAGATAACCTGCCGCTGTACTTAAGATCATGATTACTGCAAGTAAAAATGAGATGGCTTTTTCATATATTTTTCTTATTGCCATGACATATCCTCCTCTTTTTTATTCCATCATAACTGTTCAGTACCTTCACAGTTACGATTCGCAAACCATCAAAAATCGGCTCTGCCGATGGGGTTTGCTCACTCCTGAATCACTTTCATACGGTCTCAGCAGTAAATGCTTCGACCTGTGCTGAACGGTTCATTCCATCTACTTTTTCCGGATATTTTTACACCCTCATAGGCACCCGCCCCTTTCCTGCAGATTTCCATCTATCAACTTTGCGACATCGTGTCGCAAAGTTTCCTGCCCAAAGGCAGAAAAAAACAGCCAAACATAACATTTAGCTGTTTTCTATGGACTACTATTTATCCTGGATTATTCACGGAACAACAGCTTTAATAGCTGAAATCCGCGTAGTTACTGTATTTTAATTGAATATTGCTTTTCACTTATTTAGTGAATAGAAAAAGACCTCTATCTGTG
>JAETNR010000037.1 GCA_021772055.1 Blautia sp.
CAGGGCTCTTTCCCGATGCTGTCGGACAAAAAATGTGAGTATAATCAATGAGAAACAAAAAAGTTTGTGATTTTTAAATTTATCTCTTGACAAAAGTCACTTCATAACAGATAAGGCAACGTCGCTTATCTGGTCGGCACTCATACGGGTGCTTGCGTCAGCTCTGGTCTTGTAACCATTCTTAAAATCTGTGTTAATGTCGATACAGTAAGCGTCCTCGCCCTCAACGGTCAAATGTCCCTCATTAAAGGTAGAACCAATCGAACCGTCATTCATTACTTTTTCAACGATACCGACACGTTCTTTTGACTCCGTCCAGTATTGCTTACTTTCTGCATGAACGGGTGTTGTCGGCAAAGCAGTAACGACAGTCGCAAGAGCTAAGAAGCCCGTACACAATCGTTTTAACATCTTTTTCATAAATCTAATGCTCCTTTCATTTTGGGTAATAAAATAGCCGTCCAATAAGAACGGCTGAAAATAGAAAAGGAACGTCATGTTAGGCGTTCCATAGTCTATGAGTTATTCAATTTTTTGTTGTTTCAATACTGATGTACTGTACCATATCTTTGCATATCTAGGAAAACTTGCGTATCAAGGCTCATTCGTTAGTAGTAAATAAGTAGTAAATTGATGTGTTTGTTTCCTTGAAAATGCTGATAGATACTGTGTGAGCAGCCTACGCGCTTTTCTTAAGTTCCACGTCCTTCCTGGTGTACGAAAGCACTTCATGGGACTTTCTGTCAGATGCCGTAATCATTTCCTCCATCGGAACCTCCAGCAGTCTGGACAGCGCATAAAAATTATCCAGGGAGGGCATCGTTTTTCCGTTAAACCAGTTATAAACGGACTGCACATTGCTGAAATTCATGTAGTCGCTGATCTCTTTTACCGTAATATTTTTCTCCCTGCACAGGTTTTTAATATTGCTTCCTGTTGTCTTCACGTCAATAACCGGATACTCCATATTTTTCTCCTCCCTCTTTAATACATCCGTTCCTGATTATCCAGATCAAACCGATATGCTAGCCTGCTGTAGCAAAGTTCCCGGCTGCTTCTTCCTGAATCAGCCGGTACCATTGTTCTGCTGTTCCCTCCTCCCTGCTGTTTGCAAAAATCACCATATCTGGCAGGGTGACCTTCAGGATCGGCTCATAGCCAGTCCTTAAGAACATCATACACTTTCCGGTTTTACTTCCCCTGAAATGTCCGAAATCATAATCAGCCGTAGCTCCTCCGTTCGTCTTCATAAAGTTTTCTTCCGGCAGCTTGGAGAGAAGCTCCAGACCTTCCACCTCGTCCGGAGTAAATTCATATTCATACCCTGCAGCTTTAAAGCAGGCTCTTCCGTTTTCCAGAGAAAAGGACGTTTCTGCAGTGCTTAGTTGAATCATGACCACAGCAACCCACAGGATCGTCCCCGCAAGCAGCACAACAGTTCCTCCATAGATCAGCCAGGAAGCAGGCTTCGCCATATTGAAGGAATAATTCATACCGCACATTCGATCCGGTACCATAAGCCTGGTATCATATGGATTATTGTACCAGCCGTTTTTCCAGAATTCATCATCGTCTATGGTAATAGGCTGTGCATCCTGTGCAAGAATCTTCTGCTTGGTTCTATGGATACATAATACAGGAAGAAGAAATGCCATTGCAGCCAGAAGCTGAATTCCTCCATATACGGCATAATCCATTCCGCTAAGCCACTGCCTGCTCAGAAGCCTTACTTCCAAAAAAATCCAGGAGACCACGTTAATATAGCCTGCTGCAATCAATCCTCCTGACCAGGCGCGCTTGACTGCCCTGTTCACTGCAAAATTCACCTCCGTATTCCCGCTGTAGACAATGTTCTGCCTCTTAATAACCCACAGGTGAAAGCCTCCGAATACCATGGTCACTCCCATGGACGCTGCAAACAGAATCCACTCCGTGCCGTCAAGCTCCCCCTGCCCATTCCCGTTTAGGAGCCAGAGCCCGGACAGCAGGATCACTGCTGCAGCCGGCAAATGCCACTTCCAGCTAAATGCCATCTTCTTCGAGAGTGCAGCCAGAGCCGTATCTACACAGACCCTGTTCCTGGTATTTCGATTAATCCAATGGTTCTTTATCTTTAGCTGATACATCTGTCTGTGAGGAATCGTCACCAGAAACCAGACAAGTATCAGATACACCGACAGCCAAACCATCCATACGATCAAAAACACTTCAAACCTGAAAAAGCATAACCCACAGACAAGCACTCCCAATGCAAGATTCACCTGGTGAAATCTGTTCCAGATCTTCCTGCTCCTTTTGCAGATGCTCTGCACCTCTTCATTATTTACTTGTTCCTCAGGGATGTGAACCCCCATGAGCATTCCTTCTATATAGGTATCTCTTTTTCCATAGGAGAACTTACACATCAGCACAACCATCAAATCTGCAAAGAGAAAAATTACAAATAACGCGATCGACATACCTTCACACCTCCGCGGTCTCAGGATTCATACAGGAAAACATCTTGTCACATATTTTCAAAAATTCGTCCTTTTCGATTCCTTTCAGCCGAGCCTCTGCTGACAAAAGCTCCAGCTCTGTTTCCAGCTTCTCCCGAAACACCGCATCCGGTGCCTGTATATCACAGACAGCGGCTCCCTTGCGTCTGTCGATCTCAATAAAGCCTTCTGCCTTTAAAATCTGATAAGTCTTATTGACAGTCATGGTATTCACTCCTGCATCCACTGCCATCTGCCGTACAGTCGGAAGGCTTTCTCCCGCCTTCAGCTCTCCCCGCCCGATTCCGGTAACGATCTGATTACGAAGCTGCACATAAATAGGAACACTGCTCCTTGTATCCAGTGAAATGATCATTTCGCATCCTCCTGTATCTTTTGTATTATCTATAATAATACAAGCAATACTTTCTGTCAATAAATACAGAAGAATTTTTCATAAAACAAATATCAAACAGAAAAGTACCAATATAAAAAAAGACGCATGAAACGGTTACATCTCATACGCCTTTACACCATTACAGTATCCAATTTTTATATTTTCGTGTAAAACTACTTTGTAAATCATATGCCATAATCCTTACGGATATCAGCAAATGCCTTTTTCGCCGACTTGGTTCTGCCTGCCTTCATATCCGCTCTCCAGTTCTGCATTTAATTCTGCTTCGGTCAGTTCTGCCAAATTGACATGTTTTGCTGTAGGTAATTTTACTTCAAACGGAAGTCCTCTGTTTAAAATAATCTGTTTATAGAACATATTGATTGCATTAGATGCCGGAATGCCAAGTGCGGATAATATACTTTCTGCCTGTTCCTTTACATCCGGCTCTATTCTTGCATACAAATTAGCTGTCTTTGCTGCCATAGTGCAACGCCCCTTTCTAAAATTCCAATGCGTCTTTCTTTTTATATTATATCAATTTGTCCGTACGATAGCAATACATAATATTTAAACCACTTCTGACCCAAAAGGCATCAACGCCAGCTTTGCCAGCTTAAACTGCTGCATTCCGAATGGAATTCCAATCACAGTCACGCAAAGGACGATTCCCCAGGCAGCATGCTCAATGGCAAGGGGAAATCCGGAAACAACAAGCCAGATGATGTTTAGCAGTAAGGAACCTGCGCCTCCGCCATAGCGGACTTCCTTTCCAAATGGAAAGAAACTCAATGCTGCAAATTTAAAACACTGCATTCCTACAGGGATTCCCACCACTGTAATACACCAGAGACATCCCGCCAGGCACCAACTTAGCCCGCTTAACGCTCCGCCGAAAATAAACCATAAAAGATTACCTAAACATCCCATCATCATTCCTCCATTTCTTATTCATAGCCATTGGCATTTTTCAGTTGTCCAAGAAGACCTTCCACGCGGTAGATTGCATCATCCACCTGCTGTCTCGCCTCAGAGATTTTTGACTGTACCAGATAATCTGCAACCAGCCCGTCAAAGAAAAAATCCGCAAATGAAAGGAATCCGCCTACTTCAATTCTGATATCCCGCATTACCTGTACATCTCTCAGCTCTCTCTGGAAAACCAGCAGATCTCTCTTTGCATTTTCCACATAGGAAGATGCGTCATTGAGCTTGGAATGCTTGATCATATCTGTAATAAAGCCGCCTCCAAGCAGATCAAAAATCCCCCAGTTTCTTGCACTGTCCAGCTTTTCCTTTGCCAGGCGAAGGCTTGCAAGCGCCCTCTCTCCCGCCATAATCGCTTCCCGGATCTCTTTTCTTTCTAACTCATTACTCATTATAATCTCCTCTCTTTCCAATTATGTAATGCCTTTGTTCTGCAAGTCTATGCGGCAGTTTATCATATTGGAATCCTGATATTGATAATAAAAAAAGACCCCTATCATGACATCTGCCACAATAAAAGTCTTGCCATCTCATTTGATACGGATGCCTTTCGGCATCGGGTGACGGTTTCAAACCCACTCATTTCTGAGTGTTCAGCTACTCCCTTTCAATTGCTTGAAAAGAATATAGCACTTCCCCGGGATTTTGTCAATAATTTATCAATATTTTATCAATATTTTTTCTCTACTTTTTCCGTACTTTATGATACAATCTGAGGAACACTTATTTAACACAGGCAAGCCCTATAAAAGGAGTACACATGACTCAAAATATCTTAATTGTAGAAGACGACCCCAACATTAACAATCTCTTAAAGGAAGCCCTGGAAAAGGAAGCCCTGTCCTGCGAACAGGCATTTTCAGGAACAGAGGCGAAATTACTTATTGAAATGAAGTCCTATGCACTGATTCTTTTAGATCTGATGCTTCCCGGAATCAGCGGCAGCGAAGTCCTGTCCTTCATCCGAAGCCGTGGGAACACTTCCGTCATTGTACTTACTGCCAAAGACAGCCTTGATGACAAAGTAGACCTGCTTCTTCGCGGCGCAGATGATTACATTACAAAACCCTTTGAAATCAAAGAAGTCATAGCACGTATCAGGGTTCAGCTTCGGCGTTTTTCAACCTCTATGGCTGAAAACAACCCTGTACTTACCTATAAGGATCTGATTCTTGACAGACAAAACTTCTCTGTCACCGTAAAGGGAATCGCCCTTCCCAAGATCACACGGCAGGAATTTGCGATCCTTGAACTTTTGGTAAAGCATCCGAAACGTGTATTCAGCAAGGATGAAATTTTTGAATACGCCTGGGAGGAGCCCTATATGGGCGAAACAAAAACATTGGACGTACATATCAGCAACATTCGCAAAAAACTGAAGCAGATCACAGAAAATGAATTCATCGAAACCGTCTGGGGCATTGGATACAAACTTTACTAATTCTTTACTTTTGCTTTGCGTTTTTTTAGGCACTACCCTTTATCATGAAAGTCAGAAACAAGCCAAAAGGCAAAGGAGCAAGTACCATGAGCGACTATTTATTAAGCACGAGCGGGCTTACAAAGGAATTTAAAAACCATAAAGCTGTGAATAATGTCAGCGTCCATATTAAAAAAGGCGCCATTTACGGCTTTATCGGCAGAAATGGGGCAGGCAAAACCACCTTCATGAAAATGATCAGCGGGCTGTCTGCTCCTACAAGGGGAGAAATCTGTTTTTTCGGCTGCAAAGGCTCTGAGCTCAAAAAGGTCAGAAGCAGAGTGGGCTGTCTCTTGGAAGATCCCGGTATCTATCCGAACATGAGTGCCTTTGATAACATCAAAATGAAATGCATCGCAAATGGTATCTATAAAAAGGAATACGTCCTGGAACTCCTGGAAACAGCAGGTCTTAAGGATACTGGAAAAAAGCCTGTCAAAAAATTCTCTCTCGGCATGAAGCAGCGTCTTGGCATTGCGCTGGCGCTTACCGGGGAACCGGATCTTCTGGTATTGGATGAGCCGATCAACGGCCTTGACCCCCAGGGAATCGCAGAGATCCGGGAAACCGTCCACAGGCTTAACACGGAACGAAATATGACAATCATGATATCCAGCCATATTTTAGGTGAACTCTCCAAGCTTGCTACTGATTACGGAATTATCCACAACGGGCAGCTTCTTCAGGAAGTCACTGCAGAGGAGCTGCGGCAGCTATGCAGGGAACGAATTGAACTGACAGTGGATAATCCGCAAATGGCTCTGCCTGTTTTGGATCAGCTGGGGATTATCCATTACACAGTGATGGACAAGGAACATATCTATATTTTCGAAAAGATCAGGGAAAGTACACGTATTAATGCCCAGCTTGTAAAAGCCGGAATCCTTGTCTCAGAACTCCGCATCAAAGATGAGGAGCTGGAAAATTATTACTTTGAACTTACAGGGGGGAAGGAAAAATGATCAATATTTTCAAAATGGATCTGTTCCGGTTGCGGAAAACAAGAAGTTTTTATATGACACTTGCCATTATGGCGGGAATAACCGTGCTCTTTACATTTATCGTAAAGGATTCTATCACGACCGCGAACGAAGCAAAACAGTCAGCCCAGGCAGAAACTGTCACGGAAAATCCTCAGGCCGACCCTTCCTATGCAGCAAACGGTTTTCTGCAAAAAACGAAAGCTCCCGAAGCTCCTGTATCTCCGGAAACAGGGGAAAATGAAACAGGTTTCCGTTTCACCATCACCGAAAATCAGGAAGAAGTTTCCGCTGTTTCAGAGGATGATGTCACTCTTTTGGTCATGCTGTATGACTCTGCCAGCGGAACGATGCTGGGATTATTTATTGCAGTCTTTTCCGTTCTTTTTGCAACGGCAGATATGAACCATGGATTTATCAAAAATATCGGAGGGCAGGTTTCCTCCAGGTGTATCCTGATTTTTTCAAAGGCCCTGGCCCTTCTTGTATACGTCATCCTGTTTTTTGCCGTATATCTGGTGGTTCAGGCGGTTTCCATCAGGATTTTCTTCGGTGCTGTACCTCTTGGAAATGCAAAGGAATTTGGAGGATATCTGGCAGTTCAGCTTCTGCTTCACTTTGCCCTTGCACTTTTCTGCATGATGATTGCGATTGTTTTAAAGAACAATGTAATGTCCATGATCATCGCAGTTTTGCTCTGCATGGACATTCCGCTTCTGATCTGCAATATTATAAATCAGCTTCTTGGAAAATTGGGGCTGACGGATTTTGATCTTTCCCGTTATTCCCTCACCAGAACAATCTCCACTTTGGAGACAGCCGTTGCTGATTCCGATCTTTCAAGGGTACTGGCTGTGGGAATCTGTTTCGCCGTAGGTTCTCTTGCACTAAACTGTTTTATTTTTCAGAAAAGGGATATTGCATAAATGGTGATCACGATCATTCTGGTTATTGTTATTTTCATACTTGGCATTCTTCTATGGCACTACCAGCGGCAGGTGAAAAACATCTGCCGCCAATTGACGTTTCTTTGCGAACAGGAAAGTAATATGCCTATTTCCACGGAAATAAATACAGGCAGCATCGGGAAGCTGAAAGACTGTCTTAATGAACTCCTTGGCATGTACAGGCAGCAAAGAAAAGAGTATCAGGACAAAGAAAATGCCATTGCCCAAACCTACACCAATCTCTCCCATGATATCCGCACGCCCCTGACCTCCCTGGATGGTTATTTTCAGCTTCTTCAGGACTGTAGCAATGAAGAGGACAAGCAGCGGTATATCGGAATCATCAAGGAGCGGATCAGCAGTCTGAATGACATGCTGGAAGAGCTTTTTACTTATACCAAACTAAAAAATGATACCTATACGCTGGCACTGTCCCGCTGCCATCTAAATAGTATCCTGGCAAAAACGGTTCTTTCTTATTATCAGGACTGGACAGCCAAAAAGATCTTCCCATCGCTTGAAATTACGGACACTCCCCTTTATATTGAAGCAAACCCGCAGGCCCTTTTGCGAGTAATCCAAAACATCCTGAAAAATGTCCTGGAACATGGGCAGGAGGAAATTTCTATTCTTCTCAGGGAAAGCTCCGGGGCAGCCGCCTTACAGGTAAGCAACAGGGTGGATAACCCCGGGGAGATCAATGCAGACCGAATATTTGAACGTTTCTATAAAGCGGATGAAGCCAGAGGAAAGACTTCCACAGGGCTTGGACTCTCCATTGCATATGAGCTGGTGAAGAAAATGAACGGGGAAATCCACGTCAAAATAGAAGACAATCTCTTCTCCGTAATCATGAAATTCCGGCTCTTTGATAAAATCTGATACATTGCGAACCGATGTAATGGGACGCTATTTTTTCAGGCTTTGCATCCAGGTCCTTTTCCGAAATAGAAACAGTGAGATTCCAAGGCGGACGCACTCTTCCAGGGAAAGAAAAAAATACACCCACGGTATGGACATTTTCCAGACAAAAGCAGACAATATGCCAAGAGGAACCCCAAATATCCATGTACCGATCAGATCTATGTACATCACATACTTTGTCTTCCCGCCGCTTCGGATAATACCGCCTCCCAGGATCATATTCTGCACTTTCACGGGAGAGATCAGGGCAAATACAAGCAGGAGTTTTCGGGCTGTGAGCCGTACACTCTCTTCTACCCGGAAGATCATCACATAATATCTGCTGAAAAAAATCAATATCGCTGACAGGATCAGGGACCCGGCCAGACCGTAGCACATAAGCTTTTTGGAATCCTGATATGCTTTTTCAAAACGGTCTGCTCCCAGGGATTTCCCGATCAGAATCCCTGCTGCCTGGGATAGTCCGCTTAATGCCCCGATCATCAGTCCCTGGATCGGATTGGTCAGCGTCATAGCCGCATAAGCCTCCGTCCCTATGTGACCATAGAGGGAAGCGTATACATTTTCCCCAAGACTCCAGAAAAATTCACAGATCAAAATGGGCATGATGATTCCGCAGTATTGTCCCCAGGCCCTTTTCCGAACAATGACACCGAAGGGAAGGCTCCAGGACTTCTTCCGATACATTCTATCAAAAAGCACCAGGAGCAAAAGGCAGCCAAGCACCTGAGAAATCACGGAAGCCCATGCAGCCCCCTTTACTCCGTAAGCCGGGCATCCAAGCTTCCCGAAAATCATAATGTAATTCAGGCAGGTATTCAGCACAGCAGCTGCAATACTGGTATACAAAGGCACCGCAGCCGCTCCCATGCATCGAAGATACGTGGATAATAAAGAATAAATTGCTGCAGGAATACAGGAAAGGGAAAAAATCTTCAAATACCCGGCTGCTATCCCTATGGTTTCCATGTCATTGGAATATAAACGCATCAGCCTTTCCGGAAACAGAACACTGACTCCTGTAAAAACTGCGGCCAGCATTCCGCCCAGCATCAGATTGGTAAAAAAACTCCTGCCAACCTCCTGCTCGTCGTTTTTTCCGAGAAACTGCGCAATCATAATCCCGGCTGCCGCCGAAACTGCAGAAATCAAAACGGTAAACAGGGAGATAAACTTGCTCCCCATCCCGATTCCTGCAATGCTGCCGCTCCCCAGCTGCCCGGTCATAACCTGGTCGATCACCCCAAAAGAAGACTGCAGCAAACACTGCAGGGTTATGGGAACTGCGATGTGAAAAAGTTCTTTCCGAAATAATCTGGTTTCGTTCATTGCGATCTGCTCTCCTTTAATGCTTGCTTTGGTATTCATCATAAGTCCGATTCCGCTGGAGAACAATAGGTTAAACGCGTAACCCATTCCAAAGATTTCATTATAAATTTATCTATTCTGCACAATTTCCAGCGAATCCATCCATTCCAGGATGAATAGCCGTGTGAGCAGACTGATTATGTTCAAGGAGTGCCTCAAATATAATATCGTTCCATTCATTATCGAGGATACTCTGAAAATGTTCTACTATTGTGGATTGAAGGAATAGAATCATGAAAAAGGCTATAAGTATAAAGCGTATCTGGATTATTTTAGAATTCAACAATAGTAATGTAAAAGGCACCCACACAAGTGAGTGCCTTTACTGCGCTTACAGCGAAAATACCTTTTTAAAACTTGCCCTTACGGCTTTTCATTTTTTTCGGCAGCATCTTTATTATCTATGGATTTTAGCATTTTATTCTCTTCAAGAAGCTTATCATAGGCCTCTTGTAATGCTTTATTTTTCTCCTTCTTTATTATGTAATGTGAAAGCCATTATATCATGTATTGCCGAATATTAAAATAGTGAAATTACGCTTTCCCGTTCCACCAGGGAAACTTCTATTTTCATCTCTTCCCCTGTTCCAGGTTCCAGTTTCAGCTTTCCAAGCAGTTTCAATGCTTCCTCCGCTCTCTTTCTGCTGTCCTGACGAATCGTGGTAAGGGCTGGCACGGCCATTCTGCCTAATTCTGTATCATCAAATCCTACCACAGAAATATCTTCCGGAACTCCTATCCCTTGTTTTCTGAGAAAATTCATCAGATCCACTGCATAATAATCCGATACAGCAAAAACAGCCGTAAATCTTTTAAGTTCCTCCAGGTGGCTGCGATAGAATTCCTCCCGCTCTGCCTTCTGCATGGGAACGATCATCAGCTCTGCCCCGGGCAGAATCTTATGCAGTCCCTCATAGCGCTCCCAGTCCGCACAGATATCATTATCGGAAATGCAGACTACTCTCTCATGTCCCATTTCCAGAAGATATCTCCCTGCCAATTCACCGCCCCCGAAATGATCTGCCGCAATATTGGCCATTTTCCCCTGTTCTTCAAAAAATCCATCGTAAACCACAAAAGGAATATGCATATTGTCTCTTAATTTTTTGTAATCAGAATCGCAGAATCCGATGAGAACCAGCCCCTCCATGTTCCACATAGAGGCAAACCGGGAAATCTCGTTCCATTTGGTTGTTGTCTTTACCATCATAAAATAGCCGTTTTTATCAATTTCTTCAGAAAGAGAATTCAGGCAGGAAGCAATAAAACCATCCTCTAACACCTTCCCCTCGTATTTTTCATGATTGTTGATCACAACGCCAATAATCCTGGAATTGTTCTGGGCCAGAAGAATTCCGGCCATGCTTGGAATATACTGTTTTTCCTCCAAAAGCTCCTGCACCCGCTTAATCGTTTCATCGGATATCTTTTTCGTTTTTCCATGAATCACATTTGATACGGTAGCTGTACTCAGCCCCAGCTCTTCCGCAATGTCTGCAATTCTGACTCTTCCGTTACTCAAACACACAGTCTCCCATCTAACCTTTTCTTTAAATTCCCATCTTCTCATAAAACACCCGAAGCTCTTCCGCCTCTCTGAGTGTATTTTTCCAGCCATATTCTTTCAGAGATACTTTCCAGCCTTTCTCTGTTCTTACAACCTGCACGCCCTCTTCTTCCAAGAGAAGTTTTTGCATATCCGGATATTCAAAGAAGGAGGCCCCGCTTAATACTCCGCTGGAATTTACCACCCTGTGGGCAGGTATCTTCTCTCCCGCCAGCCCTTCCCGGAGTGCATAACCTACCTGCCTTGCATTCTTGGGCTTTCCGCATAAAAGTGCGATCTGGCCGTAGGTTGCCACTTTCCCACAGGGAATTCCGGTACATACATACTGCATGCGCTTATAAAAATCCATAACTGAATCTCCTGAGCATTTGTTATTCTCCTGTTTCTATAAAATAGTCCACATTTATAAAATAAACAGTTTCTCCAGGCAGCGAAAATCCACAGCGTTCCTGATTCTTCCGGCAATATTTTCGGAATCTCTTCTCAGATATTGATATAACCCCTCATCTCCAGGATAAAATTTCTCCGTTAAACTGTGAATCGCGTATTCAATAAAGTCTTCAATTTCCTTTTCCTGCCTTGTGTCAAATATCATCCAAAGCTGTTCGTATTCTCCTAAAGTAAATCCTCGCTCCTGCAGCGGTTTATTCAGGAGCAAATGTCCTATCACATTTTGCAGAAGAATGCTGCAGACATTTTCAAATAGAATTTCATAATGGCTATGATAACCTCTGAGGACTTCCCTGACATATCCCTCCGAAAACCGCTGCAAAAACTTCTGCTCAAGACAGATGCACTGAAGATATTCATAAACGAAATCCGCTCCGGACAGTTCCCTCCGACAGTTATGATCTTCCAATACAGGATATTCCAAAGTCAGCAATGTCTCCTGTGGGCAAAATCTTGTGTCATATCTTTTCAGGAATTCCGGCATTCCCCTCATCACAGTCTCCTGCAGACACACCAGGCCATAGTCCCGAAATTCCAGACTCAGCAGTTGATACATCTCCCGCAATTCCTTCACCTTTCCTACAAGAAGACGATATCCAAGATCATATAATTTTCTCACAGAAACAGCATTTCTGTTCACTTCACAACAATCAGATGATGCACTTTCATTCAGGCAATACAATACCGCATCCATAAGGCTCTGTGCCTTCTCATAAGTAATAGACGTATGGTCGCACCCCGTATATTTTTCTGCAAGTTCTGCAACAATGGGAATAAGTTCTGCCGGATCATATTCTCTGTCCATCCGATTCTCCTGTGACGTGAATTTATTAGATACAGTACCAGCTTCGTAAACCGTATTATTCATTTCCCTACCTCCAGCATAAATCTTTCAAAGCTTCCAGATACAGTTCCTTATCCCAGCGGGTTACTATATCAAATTTTTCAAATTCTCCTCGCCCTTCCAGTCTTTGATACCCGTCATATCCGGCCCTGATTGCCTGAGCAAAGAGATCCAGACAGGTTCCTTCCAGATAATCAAAATCCCCATAACAGACATTTTCGAACTGCTCTTTCATAAAATTCAACAGTTCCTCATCCGTAATCTCATCCTCCATCTCGTTTTTATAGAGATAAAAAATCTCCTGGAGCCGTACAAGGCTGTCCACATAATTCTCCTGCATCAGATATGCTGAATCGCAAAACACATAGATAAGCTTAGGCAGGATACTCTGCCCGAATTCCACCCTTCGTTCTTTTCTGAGAACATTCTGCCTTTCTGCAATGAGAAGTTCCGTATCTTCTCTGCTTAACACAAGTCCATATTTCTTCGTATAAGTATTGGTATCCTGAACTTGTTTCATCTGGGTTTGTGTCATCATCATTTCCATCCAGTTCTTTTCGCCCATCGCTCATCCTCCTTCCGTAAGGATTATGATTATAGAGGATAGAAATGTAGTTTACCAGTCTTGAATTTCAGCCCATTTTGTGGTATTATAATAGTGTCAAAAAATTCGTTTTTTTCTTCTTGCCCCCTTATATTCCTCTATTACATGAACAATTTCATTATAATCACGCTCAAACAATTCCTCACTTATCTGCACCTGTAAAATCGATTCCGGAACCTTTTCCAACAGTTTCTCTATAACAAATGCTTTGCTCTTTCCAGCATATTTCGGAAGGTGATTCAGTTCCTGCATGTGGGCAAGCTCCGGTCTCCATAGAAGCTCCAGCTTTCTTTTTCCTACATCCTTCGGGTTTCTCTCAGGCTTCCTGATGATATAAAAATCCATGCAGCCATTTATCATCTCCACAGAAATAATCCCCCACCATTCAGGTACATGCTCCCTGATATGCATGGCATGGCTGGAACCAACCACCACATAATTATAATCAAAATACCGGTTATAATCTTTCACCTGCCGCTTCAGTCTTACATATGTATCAACATCACTTTTAATCTCAATGCCCACTACAGAAGAAGGCATTACCATCACAATATCCGCCCGGGAACGTCCTACCTGTTTTTCTTCTATAATCCGGATTTTTCCGCAGGTTTCTTCCAGAAAATCAAATAGAGGTTCACGAATGTCTTTATCATGCAGCAATGCGGAGTCTCCTTTCCTAATCACCTTCTGTAATCCTCTCTGATAAACGGCTCATTTATTGTTTCGTCAAGGAGCAGTTGATATTTCTTCGGATGGCGATAGGCATTCCCGTGTACCTCACATCTCCTGTACTCCCTGATTTCGTCAATAGGAAAGTCTGCCATGTAGATGCCTTCTCGTCCCCCCGCCTCTATAATCAGGGTATCTCTCGAACTGTTCTCGGAAGGTTTATATGCCATTCCGTCAAAAGCGGAAGAATGGCCGTTGCAGTCCGGCTGTCCCTCCGGATAATTTGCTGTCGCTATCCCCACCATATTCTCATATGCCCTTGCCCGCAGCTGGGAAAGGCGGTTGATCTCCATAGGACAGGCATTGGGCACCAGAATAATCTCCGCACCCTTCAGCATCAGAATTCTGGCACTCTCCGGAAACTCTCTGTCATAACAGATCATCGCACCGATCTTTACAATTCCCTGCTCCGTATCCAGATCTGCCACATAGAAGTCTTCTCCGGCTTCAAGCACATGTTCATCCCCAAAATCGCAGGTATGTACTTTGGCATATGTAAATACATGACGTCCAAATCGATCAAACAGGCAAAGGCTGTTGCGAAATGCAGTACCATGTTTTTCCAGAAACGTTATCCCCACAGCCATGCCTAATTCCTTCGCGATTTCCCCAAACGCACGCACAAATTCACAATCCTTTGGCATGGCTACCGCATCTAATTCGTCTGCATTCTGGGGAATAGAATATCCCACGCTCCACATTTCCGGAAACAGGGCAATATCAGCCCCCATAGCTTTAGCTTTTCTGCAATAGTCAAGCCCCTTCCTTAAGTTTTCTTCCCGGGATGTTCCAGGCAATATCTGCAATAATGCTACTTTTAAACTCTCCATATACGTACTCTTCCTTATTTCAAATTGTGATGACATTTTTCATTACCGTCTTATCATAATGATACTACTATTTATTTGTAAAACCAATCTTTTCTTCCTCTGTCCTTCCGCTCTCCGCCCTTGTCCATCCTATGATCAGAAGTCCAATCAGCACTGCGGTATCCAGCAGCAATACAACGGTAATATGCTCCAGTATTCCGCCAATATAAAGCATTGTAAATCCTTCCGCGGAAACGGCAATAAAGCACAGATAATTCGTCACATAATTGGTGACCATGTCACTATAAAATGCATGAATCTGCAGCCAGCGCCAGATAAACGGACGGAACAAAAACCGGATCACAATACAGGCTGCCGGATAGACAAATATAAATTTTTTCGCTGTCAGTGAGGTTACTCCCCCATCAAAGGACCACTGTACCGGAATTTTTTCCGGCAGATGGGCATAGGATAAAACCGCCAGCAAAAAGCTCAGCAGAACCAGGCAGCCCCATACAGCTTCGCCTCCCCAAAGGTATAAAAATCCAACGGTATCCTTCCTGGAAACCTTCGGATTTTCCTTCCACGGCTCCCTCTTATCCGGCAGATATTTCTTAATATCCAGTTCTTCAAAACAAAGTTCTTTGTCCTTCAGCATCTCCCCGCACATCTCCCGGGCCTTCTTCATCTCTGCCAGCTGCTGCTCCAAAACCCGTGTCTGGTTCTCAATCACATCATAAAGGGAAGCTTCCTTCCGAATAACTTTCCGAATATCCTCCACAGTGATCCCAAGGGTCCGAAGATAGGCAATTTTCTTAATCTCCTCCACATCCTTCTGTGAATATTCCCGATATCCATTCCCGGAATTCCTCTTGGGATCGATCAGCTTTTCCTTTTCATAAAAGCGAATGTTCGACCTCTGCAGGCCGGTCTGCTGTTCCACTTCTTTAATCGTCATACACGATCACCTTCCTTTTGCGGAAATTATAGGGTATCAACAGGGTTTACAGTCAAGACTTTTTGAAAAAAATCCATAAAAATATCTGAGCCGCCCACAGGGCGGCTCTCCTTTGCCTGGCTATTATCCTTCAAAATACTCGTCCAGCTGCTTCATAAATTCTTCCGGCATCTTCTTCGGAAATGGCATGATTTCTATATTGGCAAGACTCTCTGCAATGTGTCCCAAAAGTGTTGCACTGCGCGCAAGGGACCATGGAGAAAGGAGATCCATGGTATCATGGCGTGTGTGCATTCCGAAACCGTCACGATTCAGTGTCATGGCAGGAATTCCCTTCCATGCGAAGGTATTGGAATCACTTCCCCAGATGGAATTCCTGGTTGTCATTCCAATGCCGATCTCATGAGCCATATAAGTAAGCATCTGACAGATTGCCTCAGCTCCCGTAACACCAATCACGGTTCCTCCCACCAGCTGTCCTGCAAGATCCACATTCATGTTAAACTGATGATGAGCCAGCTCTTCCTGATGGACATTGACATAGTTTCTGCTTCCAAGAAGCCCCTTCTCTTCTGCTCCAAACCATATAAATTCTATCGTCCTTCGCGGTCTGTTTTCCTTAAAATAGCGGCATAATTCCATAATAATAGCACAGCCTGCCATATTATCATATGCCCCGGGCCCCTCCGGCACGGAATCAAAATGTGCTGTCAGAGTAAGAATTTCCTCTGCCTTATCAGTGCCTTCTATCCTCGCAATAATATTCCTGGAAGTCCGCTCTGTATTCTCCTGGGAAACCACCAGTTTTGCACGGGAAGCCCCTTTCGTTACAATTTCAACCGCATCCTGATAGTGAATAGAAACACCCTGCAGCGGGGTTTCCGCAAGCACAGGCAGTCTGTATGCCCGGGGAATCAGATCCTCTCCTTCGTCAACAGGCGTTCCGGAAATACTTACAAATCCTGCAGCACCTGCAGCAGCCAGTTTCTCATACATCTCTTTCTTTACAGGCGCATTTACCATGACAATCTTATCCTTCGCATAGGTAAGGCTGATATCATCCCCGTTTTCAATATACAGAAATGGTGCCTCAATTCCCTCCAAAGGTGTGCTGCCGCATCTCCCGTATCCGGTGACCGTATACTCTTTTTCATAGGGCTCGGTCACTACAAAACGCGCTTCCTTCATCCGGAAAGTTTCAAAAATAAATGGTTCCTCCTGACAGTCTGCACCAAAGCCTTCAAGCTCCTCCCTGATCAGTTGTGCAGCCTTCTCCTCCCCGGAAGTTCCTGCTTCCCTCACAAAGTTGAATTTCGACGCAAAATCCATCTGACGCTGACCGTCTATCTGCTTTTGGTTCCTCATATCCATCCATCCTCTTCTTTACTTTAACGGCAGAAACCAGTTATCCACACTATGTAAATTTCTGCTGTTTCTTTATCCACAGTGTACTACATTTTTCCCCGGCAGTCCAGATGATCATGTTTTTTTCTCTCGTGTTTAGCGAATGAAATACAGAAAAAAGTTTAGCAAAGAAGTTTTCCATTTAGTGATAACTGGCGGTATCATACTGCCAGTTTCTTTATATGACTATAGGAAGGGAATTCCGAAATAAATTCCCTTCCAGGTCACAGTAAACTATCTCAGCGCCATAGTTTCTCTTAATTTCTTTATATAGTACCTGTAATTCTCAAGAGTTGTAGCCGGGGCTGCCTGGTGATCCAGGCCGGGGATGTATCCGCCCTCTAAGATTACCGGAAGCAGGCGCTCAAATTCCCGATCAATGGCCTCCGGTCCGTCCAAAAGAACCAGTTTATTAAAGCCGCCGATAAATTTCACCTTTGAAAATTCTTTCCGTACCTCTACGATATCCATTCCCGCATTCACATCTACAGGCAGGAAGCCGTCTACCCCTGCTTCCAGAAAATTAGGGATCAAAAGCCGAAAATCACCGTCCGTATCCACAAAAATATTTTTTACGCCGCTTTTCCTGAGCGCAGGGAACAGTTTTTTATAGTACGCACCTACAAATTCATCGAAGCATTCCGGCGAAAGCATAGGGCCGTTTTTTCCGCTTAGATCTTCCGGCAAAAGAAGAACCTCCGGCTTTATAACCGCTGTGACTTTTGTCAGATATTTCAAATAAACATCCAGAATAAATTGATTGATGTCATGCATCAGCTCCGGCTCATCATAGAACGCATACAAATGCTCCTCGATTCCCAAAAGATCCCTGGGGATCCAGAAGAAGCCGGCTGCACGGATCCGGATAGAAAAATCCCCGCGTTCGTGTCCTTCCCTGTAGGGTTCAAAAAGCGCTTTTATATTCTCATCCGTACAATCCTTTTCCAATTCCTGCGTAAGCTGGTCTTTTAATTTTTCCCAGGATTCCCAATCTGTAATATCTCCCTGTTTACAAAATTTCTCATAGGGAATCTGAAAACTAATCCGCCGAAGCGCATCAAATCCCAGATAGTGTTCATAATCTGCAAGAGGTTCTGTTGCCAGGGTATTCATACAATTCCACGTTTTCCCCGGCTGCGGACCTGCGGGGTACAGGTTCTTTGCCCCGTAGCACTCCGGCAGTCCCTGTTCCACCCAGCAGTTTACCGTTTCATCCCACGGATAAAATGTTTCCAGCACACTGGCTTCCCCATGCATATTCTCAAATTCCAATGTTTTTAAAACCTTCTCACTTTGTTTCATTCTACACCCTCCTCCGGAAGCTGCATACTTCTCCGTAAGCGCAGCTATTTCATGGTTTCATTTTATACATTATATCTCTTTCTCCTTTATTTCTCTTGTAACAAGAAGATATTTTGTGTATAATTCAGACATATGGGAGGACTTTTTATGGAAAATCGTGCAAAATATAAAACATCTTTTGTGGAAAAAAATACGGATCTGCCATATTACACGGAAACTTATTACTATCCTGAGGCATCCCACGGCGGTCCTCACAGTCACGAATTTTTTGAGATTGGAATCGTATTGGAAGGATACGGAGAGCACCATGTAAATCAGCTGAAAATTCCTCTGCAGCCGGGAAGCACTTATCTGATTCCTATTGGCACTGTCCATTCACTGGATACTTTTGACTTTTCTCCCATGAGCACCGCTTCCGAATATACCTCCGTTGGAGAAAGCATGGATAAATGCGCCTTTTCCATTCAGAATTTATATATTCTCCCTAAGATCCTGCCTGAAAATCTGGGAATGCCTATGGACGCCTACAGTATTTTTATGGATTTTTTCCTGAACTGTATCATCCAAAACCAGGAGCATCCCATTCATCTGCAGCTGGAATCTGCACAGTTAGACGCTGTGAAACATCTCATTCATCTTTGCCAGAATCCGCCCCAAATGCTGCCGTCGCTCCTTCAGGCATATCAAAAAAATATTTTTAATAACCTTCTGCTGCTTTTGTGTGAAGCCTGGATTCGTCCATCTGTTGCCCGGAAAGAAGGGACGATCACCCGGAATATCAAAATTCTATATCTGATTTATGAGAACATTCACCAGCCCATTTCGGATATTATAGAACTTTTAGCGAAACGCCTGCAATTGAATTCTCAATACCTGAACCGCCTGGTAAAGCAGTCCTTCCACACAACGCTTTCCCAGCTGATTCTTGAAACCAAACTGGAAAAAAGCTGCCAGCTCCTGGCCATGGGAAGCTCTGTCACGGAGATCAGTCTCTCTCTGGCATTTTACGATCATTCCCACTATACCAGATATTTCACCAGATATTTTGGCATCAGTCCCTCCGAGTACAAAAAGCGACATGGAAGTGCATACTCTTTAAATTCACCTGCGCATTTTTCAAATGAAATATATCCGCATCGCAAAGAAAAGCCCTGACATTTTTTTCTGCCAGAGCTTTCGCTATATCTATGTATTTACTTTTACTGCAGTGCTTTCACAAATTCAATATCTCTTTCCAAAGCTTCTTCCGCACTAATATCCATCCAGTTTTTCTTTGATCTATTAACCTCTTTTATAAATGCACTATCTTTAAATACACGTTCTACTCTCTTAATAATTTCATTCATATCATTCACTGGTAAAGATGCATCCTCATAAATATATTTTTGAATATACTGTAACAGCCTATCCCTGTTCGCATTTTCAGACAAATAGCAAATGTCAAATACGTCTTTATATCTGGTTGATCTTGTACCGAATCTAAGAAACGATTTCAATTTTTCTGTAATTATCTGTTCTTTTGAGTTCATCAGAAGACTGGCTCCATCTTCCTGAAAACAAATGTCAAAGCAATATTCTTCTTGCTCAATATCCAAATCTTTATGCACACCAATATCTATCTTGCTTTTCAAAAAATCACCATATTCATCCGTAATTTCAACGAAAACTCTCTTCCCTTTGTAATCCTTATGATTCAATTCAATTATCGGTTTTTTTAATGAAATATGAATTCCCTCATTCAGGTATAACCATCCAACAAACGATTCTATAGCCTCATCCGATATAGGATACCGGATAAAATCCAAATCAATATCCTGCGTAGCTCTTCGTGCATCTTTAGATATGTTACGCATGACAACACCGCTTTTAATTGTTACGTTCCGGCTCAAACTTCCCTTTGAAATTCCATACAATATAATATCCTGACAAACCCTTGCCTGTGCATTTGCTTCACTATATCCTTCGTCCTTAACCTTTTTGATTTCTTCTAATAAGTTCACTACAGCACCTCCAACTGTATCGCATCCATTATTTTTTTTCCATATTTTAGCATCCCTGTATAGTCTTCAATACTAAAAAAATCCAAATCCTCAACCACTCTTCTATAATTTCCGATAATTTCCTTATAATAATCAAAAGGGATTTTGTTTTTAAAACGTACCAAATCTACTAATAAGCGCTCTTTGCTGTATATACAGATTTTTGTATTTTGATATTCTATCTTACATTTACCAAATTCGTATAAATCATCATTTACAAATGTCTGCTTAACACGCCCATTCTTTATTCTGGTATCCTCTCTTTTAGTTGCAAGACAATAGTAATCCGGTATGACATCCGTAAATCCGTAATAATAATAAGCACTTTCCCCGGTAAACACTGCCCTCGGATATCTTGCCACTATCAATTCCAAGTCGGAGCATAGTTCCCTGTCCGAGTAAAACCCTTTGCCTTTTTGAAACAAATTGCCTTCTCTTATCTCTTTTTTTATCATATAATCAGAGCCAAAACGCTCAATGCATTCTTTATAAGTCAAAACCATATTCTCACGTCCTTGTTAAGTAATAATACACTCATATTGTATGTAATGTGTACTTTTTCTTAAATTATACGATCAATATCAGCCCATTGTCAAGTAAAAATACACATACCTGATAATTATGTGTATTTCTGTCATCTTCAGAAGTGCCATGAAACCTCCCTCATATAATAACATCCGAATACATTTTAATACAAAATTCCGTTCCTTTATTTAATTCACTTGCCACGTTTATGATTCCATTCTGGAGCATAATCAGCTGCCTCGACAATGCCAGACCGATTCCCACACTGTTTTCTGATGAATTTTTTCCTTTATAGAAACGTTCAAAAATATGCCCCAGATCCTCCGGGGCAATGCCGCTTCCATTGTCTTTGAAAGAAATATTCGTAGAAAAATTATTCTTTTCTCCCCGGATCTCCAGACACCCGCCGGAATCTGTATGCTCCAGGCTGTTTTTGATGATATTGGAAAGGGCTTCCGTAGTCCACTGCTCATCGCACACTAATTGAATATCCTTGTCCACTTTTACTTCCAATTGGATTTCCTTCACTTCCGCCATGATTTCAAAGGGCTCCAACGCCCGGGTAATCATACTCTTTAAATTCACCTGTTCCTTTTTCAAATGAAGCATATCCGCATCAAGTCTTGAAAGGGTCAGAAGATTCCTCACAAGCCATGTCATTCTGTCCATCTGGCGTTCAATATTTCCTGCATAAAGAATCCTTTTTTCTTCCGGCAGACCCGGGCTCTTTAATAGATCAACCATAATTCCCATGGAAGTAAGAGGTGTTTTTATCTGGTGGGAAATGTCGGATAACATCTTGGAAAGATACTCTTTTTCCTTTCTGGAAATACCTGTCTGCTGTGACATCTGGGTGAGCAGCTTATATAATTCACTTTCCAGAACACCGAATTTTCCTTCTCCCAGAGAATCAAAAGACGGAAGGGACAGGCTGTCCTGTACCCTCATAAGATACTCCGTAAGCCTGTCCAGTTCTCTTTCTCTCCTATGTTTCACGATCAGAAAAATAATCCATTGCGCTGCAATGACCGCAGCCAAAATAATGGTTATAAATTCCACTTCATCCACTTCCTCCAGTGCCATTTTCTACCGTAATTCTTCCGGATATCACTTATTTTTCCAGCCGATAACCGATTCCTCTGACTGTTGTAATAAGGGGGCTCTCCTCCGTATCTCCCAGCTTTTTCCGAAGGCGCTTTACATAAACGCTCAGTGTATTATCATTTACAAAGTCCCCCGCATCATCCCAGATTTCTCCCAGAATCTGCTCTCTGGTCAGGTTTTTTCCCCTGTGGTTCAGGAAAATCAGCAAAAGCTTATATTCCATTGCCGTCAGCAACACTTCTTTATTCTGTGCGTAAACTTTTCCTGTGTCCGGAAAAATCTGATTTTCTCCGATCTTTATGACAGATGCCTCTTTTTGTTTCTGTCCCGCACTTCTCCGCAGAATTGCCTTCATTCGCGCCAGGAGCTCCCGAATGCGGAAAGGCTTCGCCACATAGTCATCCGCCCCGATCTCCAAGGCCATAACCGTGTGGATCTCATCATCACATGCAGTCAGAAACAGAATGGGCAGTTCGCTCTTCTTCCTGATTTCCCGGCATACAGTATAGCCGTCTCCATCCGGCAGCATCACGTCCAGAAGGCAGATATCCGGAAGTTCTTCCTTTTTAAGAACCTCAAAAGCCTCCCTGCAGGTTTTTGCCGTCACCACCCTGTATCCCTCCTGGGAAAGGGCAATGGAAAGTCCCTCCAGGATCATCTCATCATCTTCTACTACCAATACCTTCATACCGTCAATACCGCCCTGAAATCTTTTTTTCTCTACGGTAATGATACAGCATAAAGGAAAAAATAACAATCGCTGAAATAAAAATCGCAGCCGCACAGGTTCCCCACGGAAATGCGATTCTTACATGTCCGAATTGCCTGGTCAGACATTCCCGGAGGCCAATCAGCAGCGGTGCGCCAATGCAAAAGGCCAGTAAACTGCTGCGGATAAGAAGACTTAGCGCTTCATAAAACAGCATTTTTTCTATCTGCTTCTGTGTCATTCCAATGGAAACCATCATGGTAAAATTCCTCTTCTGCCCGGAAATCCACCCATGAATGGAATTATAGAGATTCAAAAGGCAGATTACAGATGTCAGCAGTACGAAGCCAAGAAGAAGTATACGGATGATACTGTTGATAGAATCCGCAAGGCTCTTCGCATGCTCTGCAGGAACAAGCATATAAGCAGAATCTTCCCCTTCTGTCATTTGATTTAATCGCTTAAGCAATGGACCTGCTTCCTCATTCAGCTGCAGAAGCAGTCCCTTTTCCATCATGTTATTGTGTTCTTCCGGGTGTTCCTGATCCAACACAATATCATTGATGAGATCCCCGGTTTCCAGATTCACGATCACCCACAAAGTCTCCGAATGAAATGTATAATCATCCTTTAGCTGCTCATTCGAAGCAAATCCTGCAACCCAAAGGGGAAAGTCAACGGAAGCCTTTTCCTTCAAAGAATATAAGCTCACCGGCAACGTGTCTCCTTTTTCCAGATCCACCATTTTTTCCACCTCATAAAAGGCGTATTTCTCCGGCTGCATGCCTTCCACGCACCAGTTCTCCGTGGATACCTCCCCGCTCTGAACCACAATCGCACATGGCAGATTACCTTGATTCAGCAGATCCATGTCCACATCCGCAGTCTCTGCAATCCGTTGAAAATCCTCATTTTCTACTGCAATGATGCTGAGGACAGCGGTTCCATACCCGAAATTTTCCTCAAACTCTGCATCTGACAATATTCTGTGATAATACAGGTTAAATACTTTATGAACGTCGTCCCAATACTCCCGGCTCAGGATCTCACGAGGAATATTGCCAATGAACGTTCCATAATATCTTTCGCATACTGCATCTACACCGGGATCCTTTTTTATCTCTTCTTTCAGGGCTTCAAATTCCTCCATCTGCTCCAGACTGCCGCCGGACATGAATAATTCATAGTCCCAGCCTTCATTATTGGAACTCACGGTGGCACCATCCATCATCCGGTAACTGACCAGTTTGGTGATCATCTGTGCACCTGATACTGTAATAATCAAAATTACCATAAAAACAGATGCCGCCCGTATCATTCCTCTTGTTTTCCGCTTCTGGTATCTCATGGAATTGTGTGCAAGCAGTCTCTCTGCATGAATTTTCCGCAGGTTCGTATGCCTTCCCCGTATTTTTCCTTTCTCCTTTTCCACATTTCCCCGAATACACTCCACAGGACCGACCCTGCTTATTTTCCTGGCCGGAAGAATGGCAGACAAAAATACGGTAAATGTGCTCACCGCAGCAATGAGAACCATATCCTCCCAGGAAATCTCCAGAGAAACAGGCACCATTCCCAGCACTTCCTCCGACAGGGACATGATAGTATAAATAAAAGGCTGAAACAAAGACATCCCCAAAAAGACTACAAAGCATCCCGCCAGAAATCCCAGCGGCAGCGCAGGCAGGAAAAGGACAAATGCTTCAAAATACACACTGCTCCGCTTCTGTTTTCCTGTTGCTCCCACAGAACAGAGCATCCCAAGATACCGGCTCCGTTCTTCAAAGGAAATGTTAAATACATTGTAGATCAGAATAATCGCCGCAACCATGATGACAATGATAAAAAAGGCGGACATTATCTGAACAATGAAATTTACCGTAGAGTCTGAGGCATCTCCTGAAAAGGAAAGTACATAATCATTAAACTCTATCTCACAAGTCCCTGCGATATCCCGCATTTCTTCATAAAGATCATCCGGAGCCTTTTTCAGATCCAGGATCAAAGACAGGTTAAACCTGCTGTTTTTCCCTCCTTCATAACAGGTAAATGCTGTGTAACCGGCGGAACCTTTCTGCTCAAACCAGGGCGTTTCCACAACCCCCACCACGGTGAATTCTTCCTCTTCTCCTGTATATTCCTTATTTATACGGAAGCTGTCATTTTCCTCATAAAAGGGAAAATTCCAGGGAAGGGCCAGCGTTTCTCCATAATCAACGGTCAGGCTCTGAAAAGGAAACGTGGTGCTGATTCCCTCCTTGATTCCGGTGATCGTTCTGTCAAAATACTTCATCTCTATCGTATCTCCCAGGACAATTGCTGCACCATCATCCAAGGCACTCCAGCTGATTACAGCCTCCTTTCCGTTTTCCGGAAGCCGTCCCTCCTTTAATTCAAGATTCATCCATTCAAACATAAGAGGTTCATATGCCTTTACATAGAGATACGGCTGCATGGCATTTTCAGAAGCGGGAAAATCTCCAAATCCATAATCCGCAGAGCAGGCTGTTTCCCGGACATACCCAAGGTTCCTGACTCTTTTAAGCTCCCGTTCAGATATATCATACATACTTACATGCCATTTTCCCTCTTTTTGGGAACCTGCTTTCTGAAGGTAACTGACTGCTGTTTTTCTTCCCACAAACACACAGGTCATGAGAAGTATCATAAAGAATATTCCCAAAAATGTGGTCCAGGTTCTTTTCGGGTTCATTTTCATATGCTTCCAGGTCACCTGATATACGATTTCGTTGCGTCCGGTCCACATCCTGAGGCTATGGAAAGATGTCTTTTCTGATATCTTTTTCAAATTCCGCCACCTCCCAGAACCCGGATTCTTTCGTCCCGCGTGATCTCTCCATCCTCAATGCAGAGCATCCGGTCAGCCTGCAGGGCAATATTTTCATCATGAGTGATGAGAAGCAGGGTCTGCTTCTGCATCCTGTTGGATTCCTTCAAAAGGCTTACAATTTCCGCCCCTGTGTTCCGGTCCAGATTTCCTGTAGGCTCGTCCGCCAAAAGGATTGCGGGACGGCTATATAAAGCTCTTGCAATGGAAACCCGCTGCTGCTGCCCTCCGGAAAGCTGGCTCGGCAGGTGGTGCCGCCTTTCCTCAAGCCCCATGCTGTGAACAATGGCATTCAGCCGGTCCATATCCAGTTTCCTGCCGTCCAGCAAATGAGGCAGTCCGATGTTTTCATCCACATTCAGCATAGGAAGAAGGTTATAAAACTGATAAATGAGCCCGATCTGCCGTCTCCGGAAAACCGCAAGTTTATCCTCCTTCAGGGAATGGATCTCTGTCCCTTCTATATACACCTTCCCTGATGTAGGCTTATCCACGCCTCCCAGAATATGCAGAAGCGTGGATTTTCCGCTCCCGGACGGCCCCACGATAGAGACAAATTCCCCCTTTTCCACAGAAAATGAAATATTTTTTAATGCATGTGTACATGTATCTCCTTCACCGTAAACCTTCGACAGATTTTCGCATCTTAAGATTTCCATGGTATCCTCCCTTAAGTTTTTTTACATCTCAAGTATACCATTTTAAGATGACACTCCGGTGAATTTTTCGGTGACAAAATAGTCACTTTTTCTTATTATGTTGCTTGCCCATAATGTCCGGAAATTTCATAATAAGATCCGTAGCAGTAAGACAATAAAGGCTGTCACACCCTTGATTTTTCAATCCTTAGTGCGACAGCCCCCATGAAACTGCTTCTATTATATTGCTCCCTGTAAACGGACAATATTTCCCGACAGAATATTATACTTCACTGTCTACATATGGTATGATCTTAGCCTGAGATGGACCATAGGAACGATAGAAGATATTTCGTTCAACCCATCCCATAGCATCTTCCGTTTCTTCAAGCATACCAAGACTCAAACATACATTGCAGAGAGAAGAACTGAATTCAATTTCAATCGTATTCTCGCCTTCTACCAAGTATTCCGTGATATCTGCCTTAGGTTCCATCCAGTTTATGGTACCGGTATACAGATCTTTTCCTTCTGCGCCTTCTGCAATTACAGTTTTCTTCTTAGTCGGATTTGTAGAAACACCACCGCCTACATTTCTGCCGTTAATCCATACTCTCATACCGCCGGTAATCCTGCTTCCCAAATCAAGATAAGCTCCGCTTGCAGAAGAACCATCCCAATTAAAGGTTGCTTTATAAGTTCCAATACCAGAAACTTCTTTGCCGACGCCTTCCAGGTTATCCCATGTAGCAATGGTTTCCGCATTAACAGGAATATCTGTTTTAATTGTTTCAAGTTTGCTATTTACAGTGGTAAGCCCTTCCACTACTTCTTCAGTACTCTGAAGAAGGTTTTCACCCGGTGTCCAGGATTCAATATTAATATCCCAACCCGTAATGTCATAACTTTCCGGTACTTCAACCGTAGATACAGCAGTATTTCCATCAGAAATTGTTGTTGTATAATCTCCGCTCTCTGTTGCACGAACGAAAAGTTTACCATCTTTTCCATAGGATTCCTGAGCATCTGTAGAAAGAATGTAACGTTTTTCCTCTTCAACTTTTTCAAATGCAAATACTTCGATTTCATCGTAGTCAAGGTCTACCGAAACAATGGTTTTACCATTTTCAACACGATAATTTGCAACCTCTTTTACTTTGCCAGACCATGTGTCTACGACATATGGAACAAAGACACCATCCATTGCGATTTCTGTCTTGATATTTGTGCCATGATCTTCTGTTTTTACATTTTCAACATGGCTGTTTTCATGATAGCTGTTCGGACAGTAGTTGTATACATACAGATACTGGTTTCCATCTTCATCTTCACGAACCTGAGAAAGCAGCTGATGGTTTGCTTCCGCATACTGCGCATAAGGTACTACACCAAGTTCCTGTAAACAGTCATAAGCGGTATCATCATACGCACATGCTTTTTCGTCAAAATATGAGAAATCTTCAGGTGCATCATTAATAACTGCCACACGAGTGTTGTCAAGACTCTTCAGTTCTTCCATAATCTGTGCAAGCTTTTCGTCTTGTCCATCATTAAATGGCGTTTCTTTAGCTGCATTCTCCATGATCACTACCGGAAGCCCCTTCTTTGCCCATTCAAGTACATGCTCTGCACCATCAACATCCAGCCATTTCTGGTAGATCATAAGAGCTCTATATCCTGCCGGTTCAATTGTCTTGGTTTCTTCATTAAAACTTACCGTATCAAGATTCAGTAAATCCGGTCCTACGTAATCATAAGTATATCCGTTGTCCTGAAGCTCTGTGGAACGATAGTAAATTCCCATATGTGCAAGCATGTAATCCATAGATTCAAGATCATTTCCTGCTGCCTGGCCACTGATCGTAGCCTGATTCCAGTTATTATGAATGAATCCGATGTCTGTTCTTGACTTTCCGGTCTGAAGAATTGTCTGCAGCTTGCCAATATGTGCATTGAACAGATCAGAATCTTCAAAGGTAGGTTCACGATCTCCAATTCTGTCAAAAGTAGCTCCCCAGCCTGGCCATGCTACTTCTTCACCATATGCATAAGAAGAAGACCAGATATGCCATACAACTCTCTGCACACCTGCCGCATACTGAACATAAATATCATGCAGACGATCTTCAAATGTAAATGCATTTGTATTAAGCATCTCTCCGCCTGTTTCAGATGAAAGGATCTTATTCTCCAGCTTTGGATCTGCTGTAGTAAGTCTCAGGATATCAATATTATCATGCATACCAAGGCTCTCTGTTTCCGTATAATCCACATAAGGAGCCGGTTTTGTGATCTCAAAGGATCTTCCGTAGGAGATCTGTGCACGAGTTTCAATTCCAATCGAATTCATCCACTCTTTAATTGGAACAAGCATGTTTTCAATGTATAAATCTGTCAGAACATCTACCCAGTCATTGATGTATTTCTCACGAAGTTCTGCCTGACCTTCCAGATCATAGCTTCCCTTTGCAGGCTCCGTATAAATATTAAATACACTATACTGCTGAGGAAGATTTGCTGTCAGGAACAGGTATGGGAAAATGTCATATCCCTTACGCTCTATGAATTCCTCACGAATATCTTCCGTCCACCAGGTAATACCACCAGATGGATTGAGCTCCAGAGAATCCATAAAGAGCTGTACATCACCCTCTTTGATTTTCTCGTTCAATTCTGGATCATCAAGGATATTCTCATCCCAGAATTTCTTCATTGCTTCAACACCACGTTTATCAAAATAATTGATTGCATAGCATGGCTCTGCACCCGGCTCAGAAAGCATGTAGTTACCGTGTGTCCAATAAGAGAATACAATGTAATCCCCATCATCCGGAGCTGTCCAGGTACCTGACTGATCATAAACAGTTTCGCCCTCAGTCCATTCAATTACGTCTGTCAGATCTATCATGGATTCTGCAACAACGGTTCCGGTCGGGTCAGTTCTGTCCGGGAACCAGAAAACTCTGGATTTCGTGGTTTTTTCTCCTGTTTCAGTAATCTTATATGCATATGCCCCAAGGAACTGTCCCTTGTTGCTCTCATAAACAGTCTCTGGTTTTGGAAGTGCCGAAATACTTTCTCCAGGTGCAACAATCTGAGAGCCCATTGCAAGAACCTGGCTGGCGTCCTGGGAATCCGGATCCAGGCCGGCTACGTTCGCAGTTGCCCAGTTAGTTCCGGATGTAAGACTAACCTTCATATTATGATCCAAAAATGCATTCATCATCAGTTTCCACTTATGAGCCCAGTTCTCAGAACCATAAGCATAATCTTCATTTGATGCATTTTCATCATTCTGCATACAGAGCTCAGCCCCATTGTAACCGGCATCATACATCTTCTGGATTTCCTGCAAAAGAACTTCATCTGTCAAAGATGCATCCGGCATCCACCAACGAATCTCTGACTGCATGGATCTGTCCGGGTCTGCAAGCCTTTCCTCCAGTGCTGCCTGAAAAGTATTTTCTACAGCTGCTTCAGCCATTACATTAATCGGAAGTGAGGTCATCACAACCGCTGATACAAGAAGACCGGCAAGTAACGCTTTTTTTCTCATACTTCATTTTCTCCTTTTCTCTTCAAGTTGGTATAGTCATAGTACCTTAAATTTCCTTATGTTATTTAACCTGAACTTCAACATACGGAATCACTTTTGCCTGCTCAGGACCATAGGAACGAATATCTACATCTTTGCCCCACCAGGTCCCTTTGGCTCTTCCTTCGCCTACACCAAAAGCAGACGGGCTGATTCTGCCTTCTGCAAGCATAACATTAGTAAGGTCAGAACTATATTCGATTACGATAGTGTTTTCTCCATCTACAAGATAGTCTGTTGCATCAATGACCGGCTCTTTCAGGTTAACACCTCCGGTATATTCATCTTCACCCTCAAGAAGAATAGTGCCTCCCTTGCCATCGTTGATCTCAACACCAAGGCCTTTCTTTACCTTTGTAGGATTAGTAGAAATTTCACCGCCAACCTTAGTTCCATTAATCCATACTTCCATGCTCTGGTGAACAGAACCAAAGTCAATGTATGCACCTGATGCCTGAGAAGAATCCCAATTAAAGGTTGCCTCATAATGTCCTTTTCCAGATACCTGATTGCCAACTTCTTCAATCTGATCCCAGGTCTTCAGCGTATCCAGATTAGTCTTAATTTCTGTTACTGTTGTAGAAGTCTTACGATTAACTATCTCAAGTCCGTCAATAACTTCCGTACGAACGAGATCACCTGCATCATTTCCTTCCTCATCCTTTGTTCCTGTCCAGGATTCAACAGTTAAGTTCCAGTTGATATTCCACTTATTTTAGGAAATTTAATAACTATTATATTTGATTATCAAATTCTTCGCAAACCCTTGAAAACACTAAGTTTGTAGCAAGTGTACTTTCCCTTACTCTTTCCCTTGTGTTACATTCTCCCATTAGCTTTCATGAACCTTAATATGGGAAAAATTAAGGGAAAGAAAATTTCATAACACAGTATAACATATAACAATAACAACATGGTGAACTGATTGAAATGTTTTCGATATTTAACTCTATAACTGATTATTAAAAAAATGGAGATAAGATACGATGAGAACAATATTTGCAGAATACAATCCACACAGAAACAGCATTGATGTTTATACCAATGCCGGTTATATGCTCCGCATTGACTGTTGGGAAGCTGAGAAGAACTTAAAAACCACTCCTGGATCAGACTGCGCATTAAATACACTTGCTATTGATGAGCCACTTGAATATGCACGATTATATCTTGATGGTAATATGCAAATGTGGGTAGATGCAGAAGATTCTTTGGAATTGTAAACCACAAGTAGCCTGTATGCTTTATTTTACATACAGGCTACTTAATCAAAATCACCATAATTGATCAAGCAAGTTTTTTTAATATACCTCGGAGTCATTTTCGTTCGATCTTTCATCGCTAATAAAATTTCTCTGAAGTGATAGCAGATAACAGATTGGCAGGTTTTTCTAAAAAATAATCTGCTTTTATGTGCTTATTATGACTGCCCCATACTGCTAAAGCAAAATCAATTCCCGCATTTTCCGCACATTTACTGTCATATTTGCTATCTCCGATATAAAGTACTTTCCTATGGTCTGTTTTTGATAATTCCACATATTTCAAAATCGGTGCGGCATTGGGTTTATGTTCCTGTGTATCGTCTGCACATATGATTGTTTTGAAATAATGACTGATACCAAACGGACAAAAATCATGTGTAAATTCTTCCCTTGTCTTTGATGTGACAATCCCCATTTCATAATCCAGACTTAGAAGATTTTTCAATAATTCAACGATTCCGTCAAATACTTTAATGTTATTTGTATAGTTACGCATATTTTTATCCCATAATTCTATCGCATAGGAAGTGTCTTTTATCGCAAGTTTTTTCAAAGCGTCTGTTCCTGTAATCCCTAACGCAAATCTTAGTTCAGAACATGGTATCTCTCTCCCGGACAATCCCTTTATAGTTTCCTGTAAAGAATGTAATACAGCATATTCCGTATCAATCAGAGTGCCGTCAATGTCAAAAACGATATGCTTATACTTCATGCTGCCACCTTTCCCTGCCTGTATCAAAATAACGTATCACCCTGCATGGATTTCCTACTGCAACACAATTAGGCGGGATAGGGCGGGTAACTACACTTCCAGCCCCTATCACGCTGTTTTTTCCTATAGTGACTCCGGGCAGAAGAATACAGCCGCCGCCAATCCAGACATTACTTTCTATTTCTATCGGACGTGCATAGGTTCTAAAAAATGTTGTCTGACGTTCCCTCCAATCCGGCACAAACCTTTCCTGTGGTAAGACAGGGTGTGAAGATGTATAAATCTGCACATTTGACGCAATCAATACCCTGTCGCCAATTCGGATAGTTTTGTTATCCACAAAGGTACAATTCATATTGACGATCACATCATTTCCCAAAAAAATATTTTTTCCATAGTCGCAATGAAAAGGCGTGTCGATTGCCACATTTTCCCCTATTCCGCCCAACAGCTCCCGAAGAATGGAAGTGCGTTTTTCTGTATCTCTATAATCAGAAAAATAATATTTCCGTGTTAATTCCCTTGTGCGGGCAATCTGCTTTAACGTATCGCTGTCCGCTGTTTCCAAAAAATCACTGGATTCGTAATACACAATATCCCCCCTTAACGAAAACTGTTTTCCATAACGCCCGGAAGCAGGGCATAGATAGAACAGCCAATCTGATCCTCAAACCGTTCTTTAATCTCTAAAATCTTTTTCCATCTGTCTATTGTCGCTGGGTGAACGCCGTATCGCATTGTCACGTCTACAAATCTCTTTTCCAAAAGACAGAACCCCGAAGGCATAGCCAATGCGTCACATAACTGTACAAGACGGTCATAATCATCATATACCGCATTTGCAACAAATTCTTTCATAAACAGGTAATCCTCATCACTGACATCAAACTCTCCGATAGATGTGGCAATATCCTGTATCATAAATGCGTGGGATATACATATTTGTGCGGCTTTTCCCCACCCACGCTCCATACAGTAACGATAGCCGTCTATCAGATGCCTTTCCGAACTCACTCCGGCATAACGTCCAATATCGTGTAACAGCCCGAAAATATACGCCTGTTCAGAAGATAAATCTTTACAGTGTGACGCAATGTTTTTACAGGCTTCGGCTACATACCGGGAATGTTCTGCCCATGCTCCCGGATTGGATTCTGCCGCTTCCCTTAATGCCAGTTCTGCGGTCTGAATGTTCAACTCCATTTTTAACTCCTTTCAAAAGGGCGGGGCTGGAAGATAAACTGTCCAGCCCCTTTATGATGAAATATTTACAGATAAATCAGCAATCCCCGGCATAGTACGAAACAATGTTCATATAGTCCGTTGGATTCGGAACTTCTAAAACAAGCCGCAAACAGTTTTTGTTTTGGGAGTATTGCCGCCACAAACTGCCCTGTATCTTTTCTTCCCCATTGATGTTTTGTTTTTTACCATCCGGGCAGAGCATATTTACTTTGCCGGAACAGCTATTGACTGTATCTAAAAAATTTTTCATGTTCAGAATGTTCAGTTTTACCACTTTGCACTCACCTCCTGTAAATGACGGATTTACTTTACAGGTATCATTATAATGCAAAAGGAATAGAAAAAATATTTCTTTTCTGCCCTTATCTATCACTATTCTGCCATTTTCTCCGATATTCTGTGGGTGAACAATGTGTGTATTCTCGAAAAACCTTTCCAAAATAACTGCTACTCCCCAAACCGCACTCATGGCTGATAACGGTAACTGCTTCCTGCCCCTTTGCTAGCATCTGACAGGCAGCTTGCAGACGGTAAGCCTTTATATACTCTACGGGTGTCATGTGCAGACAGTCATGGAACACTCTATAACACTCCCTTTCGCTTAGGTATGCTGCTGCCGCAAGTTCCGGGATAGAGATTTTCTCTCTGTAATGTTCGTGAATATATATCATCATCAGCTTTATTTTATCGTTGCTTTTATTATGTTCCCCCTTTTTTTCACGCATAGGACGGGATAGTTCAAAAAGCATGAGCCATATTTCTGTTAGGGTTTCCCGCAGTTTTATTTCATATCCAAATTCATCACTGGATAAACGAAATGAAGCGGCAAGCAGTTTCAAAATCCTTTCTTCTTCTGCATTGCCTGGAAAAAGCGGAATTACCTCAATCTGTGGGGCTGTTATGATAGGCGCAATATATTTTTGTTCAATCCTGCTTCCCTGTTCCCCGGCAAGTAGGGAAACATCGAAAATATGAAGTAGCTGTATATTCTTTTCTTTCTGCGATATTGCTTTTGTCATATGGAGTACATTGGAATTTACTATGCCGCCGCTTCCAGCCGGAAACAACAGTTTTCCTCCCGGCGTATCATATTCAATGCTACCACTTTCCATATAAAAAAGTTCCACTGTCTTGTGCCAGTGCCACGGTACATAATGTCCGATATACTTGTCAAGTTCTGCCCTTGAAGCGATATAGGGAAAATCTTTTTCAAAACCGGGAAGCAGTTCTTCCTTGCTTCCAGTATAAAATTCAATGCTATGGATATTTTTCATGTCTGTTCACCTGCACATCTGCGATTTTGTATCTGCTTTATGGATTAAATATACTAGAATAGCTCGGTAATTGTCAATCAATCAAAACAGATTCATTCGGAAGATTATAAAAAATAGTGTTAAAAATCAAAGAACAGTTTTCACAGACTCTAAAAATCTGGATAACTAAAAATAAGTATATTTGTTTTGTGAAAAACAGGCAGTTTTACCTGCCCATTTTACTTTAAAAATATCCTCGTTTTTCTCGCCAGTTTTTCACATAACATCGGATTCCGATATAAACCGCATGTACCAGAAGTAGCAACATAATGAGGTTTATCGGAATAATTGATTTTATCCATTTTCCGAAATAGATTATGATAGCTGTACTCATTATCACCACCATGATGCTGATAATATCCCAGCAATATTTCCGGTAGATTTTCCCCACCTGATAGCCAGTCCCGATTATCAGCAATCCCGTTATGATAAATAAAATTCCCATAACAATACTTACAATCAGCCAGTACACAATCCCTGAAATGATACTATTTGAGATTCCACTGCTTAACTGTCCGAAAGAATCTGCACCTGCAACAAATTTTTGAAACAGGCTTAAGATTCCTTTAGCAAACATACTGAAAAAGCTAATACAGTCACTAAAGAAAACTGGAGAAAGGATAGCAGTGAATAGTGTAATGGCTATACTGTACCATGCCAGCAGAAACAGGATACTTTCATAACCAGCCGTCATATTTTTATATTTTTTCTCTAACTGAATTTTACGGTTATCGCATTTTTCTTTTGCTTTTTGGTAAGCAGTGCGGTCACAGTTATCGCATTTCTCATAGGGCACTTTTTTCTCAACAGCTACCTCTGTTGTCTTTTGGTGTGTCTGTGCATAGCGTTTTGCCTGTTCCGCTTTTTCATACCTAAATTTCCATGCCACGACTTCTGCGTCGGCTCTTTTCCTGCTGTCTGTCTCGTTGGCTAATTGTTCTTCTATTTTCCTTAATCTTGTCCGCAATGCTTCGATATTCTCGACTCTGTTTTCGCTGTTCAATTTCTCGTTCAAGGTCAGCGATCTGTTTAGCTGCCTGTTCAGTTCCATAATCATCTGGTCTTTCTGATCCAGTTCGTCCTGCATCTGTTCTGTCATCTGTAGAAGTTCTTCCACTTGACCGACGTTCTCTAAGTTTACGCATTCTCGCATCTATATCCCTCACTTTCTCTATCTGCTGTTTAAGGTCAGTAATTCTCTGCTCTGTTTCAGCAATAAGCTGTTCTCGTTGTTCAGCTTCTGCGTTAATTCCTGCCATTGCTGATTCTCGGTTTCCAACTGTTCGATTCTGTTTTTCTGCTGTTCGATCTGGGAAAGCAGTTCTTCTGTATCTGGCAAAAGATTCAGCAGTCCGGATAACTCGCTGTTTAATATCTGCAAACTCTGGTTCTGCTCCTGAAAGGACAGAAGCTGTCTGTCTTTTTCCTGTAATTCCTGTACCATCTCTGCCATAAGGTTCTGCTGTTCCTCGATCTGGTTTATCATTGATTCCATCATGGGAATGACTTCCCGGCTTTCTTCTAATGTCATTTAATCGCTCCTTCCATAATGATAATGCACCTGATACTTTTCCAAAGGTGTCCAGTATCTTTTGCAATAACGTGTTTTGCTGTTTTATGATTTGATTTTCCGCTACTTTCCACGAACCTTTTATTTCCTGCCCGGCAAGAAATTTTTGTTCAATCTTTCTTGCGTCAGCACCTTCATGGATGGTAGGAATCTGGAGTTTTCCCTGTTTTTCATAAGAACGGTGATTAACCTGATTATGCAAAGGAAGATGTTCATTACACACCTTTGCCCACTCACTCCGCCACAGCTCACAATTTTTGGGATTGTTCCATCCAGTAGCATCGGTCAGCACCCGTTTCCATTGCAGGCGGTTTCTTGCACCAATCTTCTGGATTCCGTTTTCGTCTAATACAGGGATACGGATTCCATGACGGTCAGGGTTTTTCTTATCCTGCCACCAGTCCGGGTGGGATTCGTCAATCACGATATTTCCGCTTTTATCTCTGACAAAATCCCAATCCTTGACTTCTTTCTTTCCCCAAGAATGGTCCGGGTTAAAAGGTCGCATCGTCAGAAGCAGGTGGACATGGGGGTTGCCATCCCCTTTGTCGTGGATACTCCAATCAGCACACATTCCCTTATCCACAAATGTTTTTTGGATATAGTCGGATGTATATTGAATCTGTTCCTGTCTGCTCCATTCTTTTGGGAGGGCAAATTCAAATGACCTGCCAAGTTGGGCATCCGCACTTTTTTCAATCTTCAATACCTCATTCCATAATCTTTGTTTCTGAAATGTGATTTTGAATTTTTCTAAAGCAGCTTCTTTATCTTCTGACCTTTTGTAGCGGACAGATTTTTGAAAGCGTTTTATATTTTCTTCTGGTACTATCTGCCATTCAGGAGGTGCGTTTTCACACATCATCAGACTGGTGTAGACCACTTCTTTTTTAGAAGTGTAATAACTGATTCTCCCGGTTTCCTCGTTTTTCATCACATCCCCATTGAGATATGCGGAAGCGGAGATAACAGATTTCCCTTTACTTCGTCCGACTATTTTGATTGTGTAATGAAAAATCGCCATATCTGGATTCCTCCTTTCTGCACATCCGGTATAGATTTCCGGCAACATTGCTTTCGATTTTAGAAAAAGCAGCATTGCCAGAACGCCCTCTGCGTAAGAGTGCCCTGCGCATAGCAGCCTGCATGGAATGCGCCTCTCTGGCGAAGAGTGCCTCCTGTGGCATGAGCAGGTCTGGCTGAAAGCCCCGCCGACGGAACGAGCCCGGCAAGCGTGAGCGCAGACCGGTTGCCACTTGTGGCAAACTTATTGGGACGACCTCTGGTTGTCCATAAGTGCGCCCTTCATGAAAAAGCAATGAAGGGAATGAAAAACTCATCCCATCCGCCATTACACTTCCTCCATATCGGTATTTGTTTCTTTCTGCATTGCCTTTGAGAAAAATTTCCCATTGGCTTCCTGCTTTTTCAGAAAACCAATCAGCTTTGGGATGTCTTCCTCCTCAATAGTCGCACCAAGAACGGATTCCACCGCACCGCCAACCTGACAGAGCCTATGGGTTCGTTTTTTACTTTCTTCGGCTTTCTTTCGTTTTAGAAGTTCTTTCTTCTGTGCTGCATATCGTTTTGCTTTTTCAAGGCTTTCCTGTTCCTTCTTTTCCATTTCAAGCATTCGTTCTTCATAACTTTTTGTTGATTTTGCCATTCTTACATTCTCCTTTCCTTCACAAACATAAGTTCTCGGTTGCGTATCAGAAGAAGCACATGGTATAATCTTCTTGCGTGTAGGTATATCATGGCTTCGGTCTGATAGAACCTTTGGCGGTTTCTTCGGAAGCCGCCTTTTTAATTTGCCGCAGTTCTTGTTACGGCTTTTACATTTCCTCTATCCCTCAAATCACGACCTTCATTAGCTTCCATAAACATTTCCAGAATATCGGTTTTAATCAGGACTTTGCGACCAACCTTTAATACTGGAAGTTTCTTCCATTCTACAAGCTGTCTTAAGGTATTTCTGCCGATTCCCGTATAGTCAGCAGCTTCTTCGATGGATAATGCAATTTTTCTTTGCGTCATATAATCACCTCCTTATAAATTGCATTATGCAATTCTTGTGATGTAAGTATATCCTTTTCATATCTTTTTGTCAAGCGTTACGAAATATCAAAAACAAACTTTATGTTGCATATTGCAATTTTGGAAAAACAATGCTATAATTCATACATACCGAAAAAGGAGGCAGTCAGCATGAAAGATAAAGAACTACGCAAGCTGATAGGCAGCAGAGTAAAACAGCGCCGTCTGGAATTGAATCTGACACAGCCTTATGTCGCAGAAAAGATGGGGGTTACCGCTTCTACAATCCTGCGTTATGAGAATGGTTCGATTGACAATACGAAAAAAATGGTGCTGGAAGGTCTTTCGGAAGCACTCCATGTATCTGTGGAATGGCTCAAAGGGGAAACAGATGAATATGAAACCGACATTACGGATAAGAGAGAGTTACAGATTCGTGATGCGATGGGAGATATTCTGGAACAGTTACCGCTTGCCCTTACCAAAGAAGAAGATGCTTTTTCAAAAGATTTATTACTGCTGATGTTAAAACAATATGGTCTGTTTTTGGATTCCTTCCAGTTCGCCTGCAAAAATTTCAAGGGGAATGCTGGTCAGACGGATATTGCCAAAACAATAGGGTTTGAATCGAATGAGGAATATAATGAGATTATGTTCTTAAGGGAAATCACTCCTACCATCAATGCTCTTAATGAGATGGCAGACGTTGTAAGGCTCTATTCCAAGAAACCAAAAACAGCAGAACAAAGGCTTGCAAATCTTTTATCAGAAGTCTTATACGAAGATTCCGAATCGGTATAGTAAGACAACCGGAGTTATGATATACTTACACGCACGAAGCATTTCATCAGTTCCGATTGTCTAATATCGAAAGGAGATATACGATTATGGCAAAAGGATCTGTAAGAAAAAAAGGAAAGAAATGGTACTACCGCTTCTATGTAGAGGACGCAAGCGGCAATCTTGTTCAAAAAGAATGCGTTGGAACAGAAAGCAAAAGTGAAACTGAAAAGCTGCTCCGTCAGGCAATGGATGATTATGAAAAAAAGAAATTTGTTGCCAAAGCGGAAAATCTCACAGTCGGACAACTTCTGGATGTGTGGGCAGAGGAGGAATTAAAAACAGGTACGCTCAGCAATGGTACTGTGGAGAATTACCTCGGAACAATCCGAAATATCAAGAAACACCCATTGGCAGAACGGAAATTAAAAAATGTAACCTCTGAGCATTTGCAATCCTTCTTTGATTTGCTTTCCTTTGGGGGAGTTCATCCCGATGGAAAAGAGAAAAAGGGTTACAGCAAAGATTACATCCATTCTTTTTCCGCAGTCATGCAGCAGTCCTTCCGCTTTGCAGTATTTCCAAAACAGTATATTACGTTCAATCCCATGCAGTATATTAAACTGCGGTATCAGACGGACGAAGTTGATTTGTTTTCGGATGAGGACATGGACGGAAATATCCAACCAATTTCACGAGAAGATTATGAAAGACTGCTTACGTATCTTCAAAAAAAGAACCCAGCCGCAATACTTCCAATCCAGATAGCCTATTATGCCGGGCTTCGTATTGGAGAAGCCTGTGGTTTGGCATGGCAGGACGTAAATCTGGAAGAACAATGCCTTACCATAAGACGCAGCATCCGATATGATGGCTCAAAACGCAAATATATCATCGGACCAACCAAGCGGAAAAAAGTGAGGATTGTTGATTTTGGAGATACGCTGGTAGAGATTTTCCGTAATGCCCGGAAAGAGCAGTTAAAAAATCGAATGCAGTATGGAGAACTTTATCACACGAACTACTACAAAGAGGTCAAAGAGAAAAACAGAGTGTACTACGAGTATTATTGCTTAGACAGAACAGAGGAAGTCCCGGCAGATTATAAAGAAATTTCTTTCGTCTGCTTAAGACCTGATGGCTGTCTGGAACTTCCGACTACTTTGGGAACGGTATGCAGAAAGGTAGCAAAAACATTAGAGGGATTTGAAGGCTTTCATTTCCACCAGTTACGTCACACCTATGCAAGCAACCTTTTAGCAAATGGAGCTGCCCCAAAAGATGTGCAGGAATTGTTAGGACACTCAGATGTCAGTACCACAATGAACGTCTATGCTCACTCCACAAGAGATGCGAAACGAAAATCGGTTCGGCTTCTTGATAAAGTGGTAGGCAATGACTAAAAAATTTCCCTTATTTCCCTTGTGATTATCTCATAAGGGCAAAAATAAGGGAAACTACATATCATTTCACTAATGGACAGGCGGGAAAGCCTATAAAATGGGGAAAGTTAGAGAGATAATTATATAAATTCCAGTTTGTAATATCATATGCTTCCGGTACACTGATCTCGTCTGTTCTTGTTTCTCCATCAGAGAATACAGTTGTATAAATTCCAGTCTCAACTGCGCGGATATTCATGCCATCTTCTGTGACATATGCAAATTCTGCATCCGTTTCTGTAATGGAAGCTGCCTGCTCCTCAACTTTTTCAAATACATAAAGAGCAATATTGGAGTAATCAAGGTCAACCGGGATAATCGTCTGGCCGTCCTCATAACGGAATTCGCCTAACTGAGTCACTTCACCGGTCCATGCGTCCAGGCTGTAAGGAACATAGATACCATCCATTTTAATTTCTGTCTGAATATTCGTGCCATGATCGTTCTCTGCAATGCCCTCTTTTTTGCTGTGTTCATGGTAAGTGCCATCACAGTAGTTGTATACATACAGATATCTATTTCCGTCTTCATCCTCACGGGTATTGGTAAGGAGCTGTAAGTTCGGCTCTGCAAATTCCGCGTATGGACGAACACCAAGTTCATCATGAAGCTTCATATAAACTTCATCATAAAGGTTTCCTGTTTCATCAGCATCAATCGCAACTTCATTGTCAAGAATTGCTGCAGTTCTTACATTATCAAGAGCTTTCAGTTCTTCCATAACTTTGGCAAGGTCTTCGTCCTTTCCATCGTTAAACATCGTTTTCGTTGCCGTATTAGAACCTACAATTACAACAGGCAGACCTTCTTTTGCAAGCTCAAGAATCTTCACTGCTGCATCATAATCAAGCATTTCCTGGAAAAGAACAAGTGCTCTGTATCCTGCGCCTTCGATTGTGCCAGTTTCTTTGTCATAGTATACATCTTCATTGAACAGGAAGTCCGGGCTGAAATAATCATAAGTATAGCCATTATCCTGCAGTTCAGTTGAACGATAGATAATACCCTGATGTGCCAGCTTCTGGTTCATACTGTTTTCCGTAAAGCTTCCGTCTTCACCACCGGATTTCATGCCCTGTGTCCAACTGTTGTATACAAAACCAACATCTGTTCTGGATTTTCCTTCCCGAACAAACTGCTGTACACGGCCGATGTGGGCATTAAACTCATCATAGTCACTGGAAGCCGGTTCACGGGATCCCCATCTGTTGAATGCCGTGTCACCGCCAAAACCAGCCATATATCCAGGCCAGTTGTAATTTCCGTATCCATAACCTGCTGTCCAGATATGCCAGATAACACGCTGGAAGCCTGCTGCATACTGTACATAGATATCGTCTAACAATTCCTGCCATGAAGTTCCATAAACAGCGGAAGTTCCGCCTGTTTCAGTAGAAAGAACCTTATTTAGAAGCTTTGCGCCTGCAGTATGAAGTCTGAATATATCAATCTGGTTATACTCATTCAGGTTTTCTGCCTCCGGATAATCTACATACTGAGATGGTTCTGTAATCTCCAAAGCCTTACCGTAAGAAATCTGTGCTCTTGTGGTAATTCCGTAGGAATTCAGCCATTCTTTAAGAGGCACAAGCATGTTTTCTTCGTAGAGCTGTGTCATAACGTCCTGATAATCCTGAATAATCTTCTTTCTGAGCGTTCCATCTGTCAGATCATATTTTCCTACACACTGGGAATGCAGATTCGTTGATAAATTGAATCCGGATCCAACTCCTTCAATCAGAACATAGTATGGTCTAATGTCATAGCCTTTTCTTTTCTGGAATTCTTCAACAATGTCTTCTGTCCACCAGGTAATACCCTCGCTTTCATTGCCATATTTAATTTCCAGTGAATCCATGAAAAGCTGAACATCTCCGTTCAGAATCTTTTCATTCAGTTCCGGATCGTCCAGATAATTCTCTGACCAGAACTTCTTAAGTGCTTCTATGCCGTCTTCTCCAAAATAGTTGATGGTATAGCATGGTTCTGCTGCAGGAGATGATACTTCATAGGAACCCTGAGAATAAATCGGGTAAATCATATATTTCTTTCCCTCACCCGGAACTTCGAGTATCGTGTCAGCATTGCAGAGAAGTATGGACTGGACATGGAACATATTTCTTCATTGGATGATCTAACAAAAATCTTTGCAGCCCTAAAAGAGCAGAATCCGGAAATCACTCCATTAGGATGGACATCCTATTGTGCATGGGATACGCTCTCAGATTCACTCGGTGTTCTTATGAATATGGGCCAATCCGATAAAATAGAAAATCTGTACGAAACTGAAGAATATGAAAAATTATGTCTTCTAATCAGTGAATGGCGTCAAAAGGGATACATTCTGAATACAGATTATGTGCAGCAGGATTTCAGTTCCTACGTCAAACTATCAGATGTTTTCGGAAAACTGGCAGACTATACCCCCTCAATGCAGTGGACCGATGGAATTGAGGGCAGAGAAGAATTCCGCTGTATCCCGCTAAGCGGGAACATGATCATGTCCAATGCCTATAAAAGAAATTGCTGGGTAATCTCCTCAGAAACAGAATATCCTCGTTTCGCCATGGAATTTCTGAATCTTTTATACACGGACAAAACACTCCCCAATCTTCTGGCATACGAAATCCATCAAAAAGATTATGAATTCACCGACTCAAATTGTGATGAGATACACCTATTTGCAGCAGATGATATTTCTTACGAAAAACCGATCAAAATCCGCAGCTATCTTGTAGGAAATCAATTTCTTTGCTATCGGATGGAAGGATTTCCGGAAGATATCTGGGAACAGCCAATCGCATATGATTACAGCGCATCTGTATCAGAGGGATATGGATTCGAATTTGACAATACTGCGGTAGCTAAACAAATACTTTTATGCCAGAAGGTAGTTGAACTCTATGAACCACTCCTCATGTATGGAACACCTGAAGCGAAAGAGATTCTTGCACTTTTTTGCAAAGAACTGAAGGAAGCCGGTATTGACGATATCATTGCCGAAAAACAAAAACAATTCAATCTATGGAAAGCAAAGGGAAAACCATGAGACGACAATATCTGCCTTTTTCGATAAAAGACATTACTTTTCGTAATATGATCCAAGGCATGTGCCTGGTTTTACTGTTCATCACTCTCTGCAATGTCAGTTTTATGCATAGTCAGCAAAAGAGAGAAAAAATGGAACAAATTACACAAAAGAGCCAGGAAGTAATGCATGCCTGGATTTCAGATAAAGGGCAGTCCATAGAACGCCTGGAATCTTATCTGTTTACGCAGTTTTCAGACAATGAAGCGCTTGCGGAACTGTCCACAGAAACAAATCCGGTTAAACAGTTTCATAATAAAAAGCAGCTTTTGGATGATCTTAAAATGACTGTACAGTTGAATGGTTCCGCCCAGAGTGTTTTTCTGTATATTCCCCAGGGGAATGATGTTCTGTATCTGGCTCGTTATCTTGAAGATCAATTTACCGTCACTGAATCTACTCAAATACAAAAAGATGTCTTACATATAATCCAGACAGAATATCCCAATCAGAACAGTCTCCAATGGGTTGTTTGTAACATCAATGGAACTACCTGCCTGTTCTGGATGATACACATAGGTGAAAATATTTGCGGAGCCTGGATTGACTGCAATACTTACCTGCAGGATTGCCTTAATCTGGCCACAGTCGCAGATAATATTTCTATGCAGCTGGTAAAAGATGAAAGCATCATTTGTAAAGCGGAGCGGGAATCCAGCAGCAAGCTTACCCCTTCTGCTCTACTTGAAGTTCCTTCTCCGCATCTAAGAATGACCGTTGTAATGCACCTCTTCGAGGACAGCTTCTTAAGCGAAGAACAAATTCGTTTTGATTATGTGTGGTTTGTTTCAACACTCCTGATCATTATACTGATCATCGTATTTACATTTCAGGCATTTATGTATTATCCTATCCGTCGGCTTACTCAGGAGGTCGCCGCCCTTCAAAAAACAGAGGATATGCTTCCTATCCATGAAAATTATCGTACAAGGGAAATTCGTAGTTTAAGTCAGTATATTAATCAAAACATGAACAAGCTCAAAGAAATGAAAATAAACACCTACGAAGCAAAGCTCTCTGAACAGCAAATGGCTCAGGAATTTCTTCTAATGCGTCACAAAACCCACTTTTTTATCAATTGCATGAGTGTGATTCATGCTTTAGCAGGAGACCATAATGATACGCTGATTCAAAAGCTTTCTCGCGCTCTTATCAAATATTTACGGAAAATTGACTATGAAAAACAAGAACTGGTCCGGCTTAATGATGAATTAAGCCTGATCCATTCTTATATCGACATCCAAAAAGTTCGTTTTGGTGACAGCTTCCGCTTTGTGGAAGAGGTCCCTATCGACCTTTTTGAAGCTGGTATTCCTCCCCTGATTCTGCAGACTTTTGTTGAAAACGCAGTAGAACATGGAAGAATTCACCAGACAGATAATATAGTCCGCCTAAGTATCTCGTTTGCAGAATTGAAGGGTGCATATCTTCGCATTGATATCACAGATAATGGTTCCGGATTTTCAGAAAACCTACTAAAGGAATTCCAAAATATTCATCGTCCCAAACATCTTTCTCAGGGACATGGTGTGGGAATCTGCAATGCAATTGCCCGCCTCAAACATATCTATGGAGACCGGGCATTTATTTGTATAGAAAACGATCCGGAAGGCGGAGCACATATTCATATGGATATTCCTATCACAGATCAGGAGGAAGAAAATGTATCAGGCATTGTTTGTAGATGATGACCGTTTGCTCGTACAAAGTATGAGCCATATTTTAAACTGGCAGGAATACGATTTCAGAAAGCCATTAACTGCGTGCAGCGTTATTGAAGCAATACAGATATTGAAATCACATAAAATTAATCTTTTGATTACAGATATTGAAATGCCTGGAAATACCGGCTTTGATCTTGCAGACTATATCCTAAGCAATCACCTGGATATCACCTGCTGCTATCTTACAAGTTATGCAAGATTTGATTATGCCCAAAAAGCGCTCAAGCTTCAGGCATTTGATTATCTTTTAAAGCCTTTGCAAAAAGAAGATCTTTCTATGCTTTTGGAAAAATTCAGAAGTAAGTTTGTAATATCAAAAACACCGACAGAAAACTATTCTCAGTTAGTTGAACAAACCATCGCATATGTCCGCGCGAATCTGGATAAACCGATCAGCCGCGAATCAATAACGAATGAACTCCATATCAGTGAGGGGCATATTTCCCACCTGTTTAAAAAGGAAACCGGCTTTTCATTAACCGAATATATCACTAATATGCGCATTGAAAAGGCAAAAAAATTACTCAGCGATTCCAATATTTCTATTACAGATATATGCGAACAGATTGGCTATAACTATCAGGCATACTTTACAAAAATTTTCAAAGAAAAAACAGGCGTATCCCCAATGCAATACCGTAAAAATCAAAGGACTGACCTGCCCAATAGAAATACTTCAGAGTAGTCCCGGAATAAGTTATCAAGCGTAAGGAAGCTATTTCCAGACAAATATAGAGCTGTCGGGTTCAATTTCCCGACAGCTCCATGTTTGTCAAATAGGAAATTTTTCCCATTTCTCTATCACACATTGATGTTCTTTCGTTTTCCGGTCATAGTTTATTCCAACCAGGAATAGATTTCCCTGATATTCTTCCAGGCATCTGCAGTAGTTCTTTTCCTTAATCTGTTTTATCGCTCCTTGCGCACTTTTATCCCACTTTAGTTCGATCACAAGTGCCGGTTTGTCCTGGAATCTTTTTCTCGGAATAAATACCAGATCTGCAAATCCTTTTCCTCCGGGCAGTTCCCGGTGAACTGTATAAAAATTGCCTGCTGCATAAAGTGCAAGTGAAATCGTATAACTTAGTGCATTTTCATCATTATATTGAATGTGGGATGTCTCAAAATGTGCCTGCTGTATCGCCCAGGCCACCTGTTCCGTTCGCCCCTCCCAGATTGCTTTCAGCGTATCTGCTGAATTCTTCAATGCATTGGAAACAGTTCCCCAGTCAGAAACTGCTACCGTATTCACATATTCTGTACGTATTTCACTGTTGGGTATCCTGACAGTTTTATTTTCGCTGTCATATGCCAGGTAACCGAGATGAATAAGCAGTGTAAGCACATCATCCTCTGTGCGGAATGTTGTCATATCATTTATAAAGCTTCCTGTATTCACCGGCACGCTGTCTCCAGCAATCATACTCAGCACATCGTCTTTCAGTCCGTCAAAATTCATGTCTATATAAATTTGTAAGGCCTCAAACGTTTCTGTCTGATTCCAGTAATTCCCAATCCTGCCAAAGCGCATACAATCCACGACCGATCTGGGGCTATAAACTGATACTGCATTTTCAAAGGAATATCCGTCATACCAGTTTTTTATCTCTTCAGGATCCATTCTGTATTTTCCACATAGCTCCAGAACCTCTTTCTCTGTAAAACCCACATAAGGAGCCAGCGGTCCCGGGTTTAGCATAGAAAATTCATCAAACATATTAAGCGCGGAATGTGTCCCATACTTTTTGACAGGCAGAATTCCCGTCATATACACCAGATATATGCAGGCTCTGTCCTTCAGCATATCCCGAAGGAAATCAAGATAAGCCTCCTGGGCTTTCTTGTCCTGCTTGTATTCCCGAAAAATACAGTCCCACTCATCAATAATGATGATAAACGGACGTTTTTTCTGAGAGTAAACATCCTGTATAGAGTCAATTAAATCTGTGTCATCAAAATAGTCTACATCCGGATAGGCCATTTTCAGCTCTCTGAGCACTGTTTTTTTCAAACGTTCGGTTAGTTCCCGGACATTTCGGCTGCGGCTGAGAAATTCCTGCATATTCAGAAAAATCGTATCGTAATTATTTAAGTGCTGTTCAAAGCTTTCATCCTGAGTAATTCCAAAGCCTTCAAACAGCCTTCCGGAATCGCATCCCCGGCTATAATAGGCTGCAAGCATGTTGGCTGCCATTGATTTTCCAAAGCGGCGCGGACGGCTTACACAAACGTATTCCTGCTGTGTATTGATTACAGAATTTGTATAAGAAATTAGTTTTGTTTTGTCCACGTATATTTCCGACTGGATTACCCTGGCAAACTTTTCGTTTCCCGGATTCAGATAATTTCCCATGTGCCACCTCCAAATTGATATATGGTTTTATTATACTGCATGAAAATATTCCGAGCAATAGATAATCGGGGGGATTTTGGATTCAATTCGTATCCCTCCCTATTTAGTCAAGTCTTTTTCCCTTATTTTTCAAGGATTTTTTAGCTTTATATCTCAGCAGAATGGGCCAAACGGATGGACATTTCTCTGTATCTGGTACGAAAATAGCTG
>JAETNR010000108.1 GCA_021772055.1 Blautia sp.
ATGGCCTGCGAAACCAATATCATTATAGCATAGGAGTTTTTTATACTCCACGCAACGCTACGGCTTTGCCTGTTCCCCCATCTCAGATGGGGGATTAAAAGACTTTTTCATTTACCATAAAAATACCTGCACAGACCAGAATCAGTGAAATCAGGCCCCGCAGCGTAAATGCCTGGTTCTTTTCTCCCAGGAGCACAGCACTCAAGATCACGCCAAAAACAGGATTCATAAAGCCGTAAACCGTTACTCTTCCCACAGAATTATACTTCAGCAAAATTCCCCACAAAGAATATGCCACAGCGGAGATCAAAGCCATATAGAGCAGCAGGCAGACAGAAGCCGCTGTCCCCGGGTGAAGGCGGCCGCCCAGAAGCAGTCCTGCGAAAACCATCACGATTCCTCCTGCCATAAACTGATAACCGCTTAGGGTTACCGGGTTCTCCTTCTGGGAGTAGCGTTTAATCAGAACAGAGGAAAAGGCATAGGATACTGTGGAAAGCAAAATGCAGCCTTCCCCAAGGAAACTCATGGAGGTATCCAGCCCGCTTCCGTTGAAATTGATCAGCACCACTCCCGCAAATCCTACGATACAGCCCAGGATCTTTCCCTTCCCCAATTTTTCATACCGGAACAAAAGGCTGGAAACCAGAATTGCCAGAAACACGTTTGCAGCCTCAATAATGGATGATTTCACGCCGGTCGTATGGGCAAGCCCCACATAAAATAAAAGGTACTGAATTACTGTCTGAAACAGGCAAAGCTTCAGAACCATCCCCCAGCTTCCCTTCCCCGGAACCAGAAGCCTTCTGCTTAAAATGCTTCCGATCACCACAGTAAGAACCCCTGCCAGGGTGAACCGCGCCCCTGCAAATAAAATCTGGGATGCAGTATCCGATGAGGCGATTCCAAACATTTCATATCCAATTTTTATACACGGAAAAGCGCTTCCCCACAAAAGGCAGCAAACCAGGGCAAGCCCGCATACTACCCAGCTTTTTTGAATAACTTCATCTGAATGTTTCATACTCATTTTCTCTCCCTGCATTTTCGTAATACGATCCCGCTCTTCTGCATATTTCAGCGGCCACTCCGGGTTATAGTCCAAAACTGTTATGTGCTGCGGCATAATGTAATCACTCCTATTCCGTTTCAGGTATTCCGGGGAAAGCTATGGATACGTACCTTCTCCGCATCCTTCTATTATACAGGAAAATGGCAAAAATACAAATTCATTTCATGAATCATACTGGTCTCTGACATAAGTACCGAAAAACATGTTCCGCGGGTGGAATTTCATGATCAAATCACTGTGTCGGTATAATTGATTTACCAGACACCATCAGAACAGACAGCAAAACGGCATAGCCAAAACTGACTATGCCGTGTACTGAATAAATACTTCATTATTTTAATGTATGTCTGCACGCTAACCTCTTTAACTAGATTCTGTATTCTATTCATGAGGACAAACAGGATATGTAGTCGTACTAAATAAACTACCCAGTTTTAAATACCCACACTTTGTACATTTCTGCGCGTAATAAACTTCAACCTTACAGCCTCCTGAGTTGTTTGGCTTATGAACCTGATAATATCCGCTTTTCATTGTATGATTGCATAATGCATATGTTGAAGCACCGTCCGTATTCGTCTCCAGTGTGCCATCCTCATAGATAAAAATTCCGTCAGAAATGTTAAAATCATCCACTAAATCCTCATCCATGAATGATCCAAAATTGCCACCTTCCAAGCATTCCACACTCTCAACATCCAACGACTCAAACGGCTCATAAGCCATAATCGTACCTGCGCTGGCAAACACCGTGAGTACAGTTGCTGCGATACGTATTCCTCTTCTCAACTTTCCCGCCTTATTTTTCTTCATCATGTAAGTAATCCTCCTTCTCATTAATCTCTCCGCGCCGGACAAGTTATTTCTCCAGACTGCAGATAAAGGTTCCTCTTCTGCGGATAACTCCACCAACAGCTTTGCATATTCCTTTTTCTTCCCATCAGTCTGCCCGTTTAAAGCTTCTGCATCGCAGATATACTCTGCTGTCACTCTGTAAAGAAACAGAAGCAATATAGCAATAGGATTGATCCAATGGATACAGATGATAACAATGCAAATCAGCTTCATCAAACTGTCATAGTTCTTTTTATGCTGTTCCTCATGTTTATAAAACATGGAAAAGCAGGGATGAGCCAGGCTATTCTCTGGCAAGATGATAGATCTTTTCAGAAATCCAACGGTATATGGCGTATGGATATTCTTATTCAGCCACACTTCCGCTGTCTCTCCATCAACAACAATCTGTACCCGCTCTGACTGTGCCATTAACTTCCGGATGTCCATTCTGTATTTTACGATCTGGTACACCGCAAATATTAAGATACCTAACAGCCAGATAGACAAGAAAACAGATAAGCACCTTGGAATCCAGATAGAATCTCCGGGAGACAGAACACTTTTCACTGCCACTACTTTAGAAAGGTTCTGCTCCACATCAATATCTGTGGAAATGCTTAATAATGACACGATTTGTTGGGGAAGCAAATATTTTATCATCTGGAATGGAATCAGATAAAAAATCATTCCCGTAAGCAGGAGTTTCTTTCCAAGGTAAAAATCATAAGACCTCCCCTGGATCAGCCATAACAGCATGCAGGCAATCACTGGAATAGAACCTGCAAATGTCATACAGATATAAAGCATCGTTTAGAGATCCTCAATGTATGATGATAATTTTTCTTTTTCCTCCGGAGTTAAATTCTGCTTTCCCACCAGTGCATTTACCAGCACTGATACCGGCACATCCTCCAAAGTTTCCTCGGTGTTGTCTTCCTCTTCTGTTTTTTCCGATTCTTCCAGCTTTTTGCTCAGATCCAGCGTACTGATAAAAAAGAAGGTAAATTCGGAGGGAAGCAAAACAGATATTCCTACAGCACCAAACAGATATCGACCTAAATCCTTACTATCCGCAGGCGCGCCGCAAATTAATGATATGAGCAGAACGGCCGCCAGAAAAATAGTAAATCCAACCATGCAAACAATAAAAAGTGTTCTCTTCATCACAGGCTCCTCTTGGGTATCGCTATGCATTGAAACTGTATCTTTTTATAAGCCCCGATTGTTACATGTTATTTGGATTATACTGCTTTTCCCAGCATAATGCATACCATATACGGTAGTAATAGAATATTTTTCACGCTGAATATCCTCTTCGTGGCAGCAGTCCATAAAATCACAAAAAAAGCATGCCAGACGCGAAATCTGATATGCCTTTCATCATTCATCATAATTCATATGTATTTCTTTTAGAGCAAAGTACATCGGCTTATATTCTGAATCAACATTTACAGGGGAATAAATAGTGCCGGCAGTGGGACTTGAACCCACACGTAACTTCTGTAACTCCCAGTAAAATCAATGGTTTTCACTAATAAAGTAAGCATTTAATGCTTACTCATGCTTACTATTTTTCTAATGCTATAACTTCAACATAATCTCTTTTCTTCGCAATTTCAGTAATGTCATAGGTGTAATTAGATTCATTTACAGCCACCGTATGCCCTAATAATGATGCAGCTACAGTAACCGGAACGCCATTACATCTCATCTTTGAATTTGCAGTTCTACGTAAAGCATGGATACTCACAGGTGTAATACCGACCTGTATACACTTATTTCTAACACAATCGGAAATTACTCTTGCATGTATTCTTCCATTTTCATTAGGCAATACCACATTGAGACCCCGCAAGAAAACGATAGTTAATTTCTACTTTTTGCTTACGATCTTTGCCGGTTCCCTCTGCCTGATACACATAAATGCTATCAATCAATTCTACCAGCATAGAACGGTTCAGCTCTGTTACAGTTTCATACTTGCGTATGGTTTCCAAAAATTGATTGGTGCTCTGGGTTTTCTTTTCCTCGGCTATGATCCTCGCTTTCAAGTCATTCCTCTTTTGGGTGAGCTCTTTCTGCTCGTTCTCATAAGCCGACGACATTTTCTCGAAACGTTCATCTGAAATCTTCCCCAAAGCATTCTGCTCAAAGAGCTTCATAATTACACTGTCAATTTCCGCAATCCGTTTTTCAGCTATTTCCAAGTCCTGCCTGAATTGCTTGATTTTCTGGCCGCCGCCTTTTTCGCTCAATTCGTGCATTTCTTCGATGAACTGATCGCCCAGGGCTTCCATGCTCTTAATGTGTTTCTGAATATCCCCCATAACAATCTGCTGTAATGCGTCATACGAAATTGCATGTGTCGTACAAAGATTGCTGTTTCTCGCATAGGTCCTGCAGCGGAACCGGGGCTCCCTTCCATTGGGATTGGAAAACGCCATATTGCGGCCGCAATCTGGGCATTTCACAAGTCCTACAAACATATTAGGGCGTCCTGTCTTGTTGGACCGTTTCTTCACGCTGATAAATTTCTGTACCAGTTCAAAGGTTTCCTCGTCTACGATAGCTTCATGGGTATTTCGGACTATGATCCATTCCTCTTTAGGAACCGATACCAGTTTTTTGTTCTTAAATGATTTTGTCTGTGTTTTATGGGACACCATGTGACCCAGGTACACTTGGTTCTCCAAAATCATTTTTACATTTTTTCCTACCCAGTCTGTCGGGAGCTTGAATCCGGTGCTTGTGTCCAGTGTTCCGTTCTTCATTGCCCTGTACGCTCGCGGGATTAAGATTCCATCCTCACATAGTGCCCTCGCAATCTGATGTACACTGTTTCCTTGCTTCGATAATTCAAAAATATGCTTGACGGTAGGCGCTGTTTCCGGGTCAACCAGTAACTGACGTTTGTTCTTTGGATCGACCATATAACCATATGGGGCAAAGGAACCGCAAAACCCGCCATTCAAAGCCATTGTTTTCTTGACGCTGCGGATTTTCTTTGATGTGTCACGGGCATAATACTCATTCATAATGGATTTGAACGG
>JAETNR010000038.1 GCA_021772055.1 Blautia sp.
CCTGGATTATTCACGGCAGTATGAAAGTGCATGACATCTGCCGTAGTTGCACTTACAGCCACTGACAATACCTCACCCTGCCAGAAAATAGACTAAAAAAGGGCAGACTACCCCTATGGCAAGTTCAAAAGGTCATCATGGTTTTTTCAAGGTTCATCATTAACTGTTACCCTTCCATCTGTAAATTCAGATTACGGATATTTTCCAGTGTTTCGTAGAACTCCTTCTTATAGGGACAGCTGCTGCACAGTTTGAAATATTTGTACCGTGCTGATCTTACCACCCTTGCGGCAATCTTTAACAGTTTTAAACGAATGGTATCGATACGCTGCTTTCTCATACTGGCAGCAAGAACCAGTCGCCTGAACCAATTGAATAAGTTGTATGCCAGCCCATGTATCAGCAGCCGGTTCGCATTTACCAGTTTGGAGGAACTGCTCACGGATGCAAAATCAAAACCACTTTTGCCTTCTTTGATGAAATTTTCCATCTTTCCTCTGCCGCAATAAAACCGGAGTACCTGATAGGGTTCTAGTTCCAGAGTTGTTACAATAAAGGTATACAGGTGTATCATCTGTCCATAAGGCTTTTCGATTTTGAATACGACTCTGCGCGGATGGCTCCAGAATCCGGCCTGATACAGGAATTCGCCGTATTCTACAGCGTAATCCACCTGATTGTACTTTGTTGCACGGTACAAAGCCTTGTTTTCCTCTTCGGCTAATTCCCGCAGCTTTGCGTTCTCTTTCAGACGGATGGCATATTTGCATTTCTGGTCTTCAAGGGCTTCATACAGATCTGGGGATGCAAAGCCGCTGTCACCACGCAGATAAAGCGGCATATCCGGAAAATCATCATGGAATTCCTCCAGAAGGGACTTCATGAAAATGTCTGCTTCCCTGCTGCAGTACATGGTGCCGTCACGAAGCTCTGCCTTGAGAAGATCGCCGGTCAGACCGTCGTAGCATAACAGCGGATGATAGCCGTGTGCCTGATAATGGTAGTTAAAACCTTCCCCTTCCTGATTCCCATAGGTATCAAGAAGTGTAGAATCAATATCGAAAAGCATGAATTCCGGTTTCTTTATGGAATAGATGACTTTACGGAGTTCGCGGGTGATCTGGTTCAACTGGTCCAGCGTATCTTCATCCATGCGGTTAAAAAAACGTGACAGGGTAGGCTGTGAAGCCAGGGCATCTTTATTTAAAATAGCTGTCATGACAGGTTCATTCGTCAGTTCATCTGCACAGTCATCCTCAAAGTAGGCACTGATGATCTGATAGATCACCTGCATCAGATTCGCATCATCCTTATGGATTCGGAGCCATGCAGTATCATTGGTTTTGAACATACGACTGATGAGCTTATCTGCTCTGATTTTAAACAGGAACTCTTTAAACAGGAGAAGCCCTGAATCGGAGGAAAGATCGCCTCCATCAAAATTAATTTTAATTTGGGTATTGCTTTCCAAGCTTACGGTGTTTAAAATATCCATAGAGAGACCTTCTTTCTGAGGTATTTGTTTGGATTAGGCACCTAAATTTTACCACAGATAGAGGTCTTTTTCTATTCACTAAATAAGTGAAAAGCAATATTCAATTAAAATACAGTAACTACGCGGATTTCAGCTATTAAAGCTGTTGTTCCGTGAATAATCCAGGTTTAAAACCGCTGATCATTATGATGACGATCCTCGGCATCGGCAAGATATTTAACTCTGATTTCGGGCTGTTTTTTCAGGCAACAATGGATAGTTCCGCATTATATCCCGTTACGGATGTATTGGATACTTATGTATACCGTGCCCTGAAAGTAACCGGAGATGTGGGAATGTCGTCAGCAGTCGGCTTCTATCAGTCCGTAGTAGGCTTTATTCTGGTACTGACAGCGAATACGATCATAAGAAAAATTGATAAAGATAGTGCAATGTTTTAGAAATAAACAGAAAGGATACGGAATGATATGAGTAAGAAAAGAAATCCCGGACTGATCGTAGTCCATTTGGTGCTGATCCTTTTAGCTGTAATGTGCATTATTCCATTTGCAGCAGTAATATCGATTTCTCTGTCTGATGAAACGGAAATTGTAAAGCAGGGGTATTCGCTGTTCCCGCGGGGATTTTCCCTGACAGCATACCAGTTTATTTTAAAGGCGCCTATGACGATCCTGAAATCCTATGGGGTGACCATTGCAGTCTGTGTTGTGGGAACCTTATTAAGCCTTCTGGTAATGTCCCTGTGTGCATATCCGCTTTCCAGACTTGATTTTAAATACCGTAATATTGTAAGCTTTATTATCTTTTTTACCATGCTGTTTAACGGAGGACTGGTACCGACTTATATTTGGGTTTCCAAATATCTGCATTTGGGAAATACGTTCTGGGTGTTGGTCCTGCCTGCAGTGGTATCCCCCTGGTACCTGCTTTTGATGCGCACTTTTTTCCAGAGCATTCCTTATGAAATTGTAGAATCCGCAACAGTGGATGGCGCTACAGAGTTCCAGGTATATGCAAAACTGATTCTCCCTCTGTCAAAACCGGCACTGGCAACCGTAGGATTGTTTACGCTTCTCGGATTCTGGAATGATTGGTTCCGGGGATTATTATATATTGAGGATTCCAGCCTGGTAACTCTTCAATACATGCTGTATCGTATGATGGGAAATATTCAGGAACTCCAGAATGCAATGACAATGGGCCTGGTGAATGTGGATGTGGCAAACCTTCCCAATGAATCCGCCAGAATGGCAATGTGTGTGCTTGCAGCAGGGCCGATGATCTTTGTATTTCCGTTTTTCCAGAAGTATTTTGTAAAAGGGCTGACAGTAGGAAGCGTAAAAGGCTGAGACTTGTATAAAAAGGGGATAGAATAATGAAGAATGATTTTTTTGCAGATATTGCGGCTTCGGGAATTCAAAATCTGCAGGCAGGGCTGAAAGAGCAGGAGCCGCAAAGGCTAAAAGAGATTACATTGGAATTTTCTGATAAAGATGCAGCATTTCAGGCGGCGAAAAAAATGGATACGAAAGAAGAACTGTACGAGGAACTGGAACGGCAGAAACAGTATTATGAGCCGTTTTTAAAAGAAATGGCGCCGCCCATTGAAGAGCTGCGGATAAAAAAGACGCTGAAGGAATTTCAATGGCGTGTGGGAACGAAGAAAGATGCTGCAGATCTGATGGGAGTTCTGAAAGGGGAAGGGAATTGGGAACAAATCACCATCCCCCATTATGGGGAACCAAGAGGAGTGGCAGTAACTTATTATCGGACAGAATTTTACCTGGATGCCGGGGAAATTCGGGAAGGTTCTCTGTGGGCTGTGTTCCAGGGTGTAGATTATAAGGCACATGTGTTTGTAAACGGCTGCTATCTTGGTTCCCATGAGGGATTTTTTGCACCGTTTGAATTTGATTTTACCAGATGCGCCGCGGAAGGCCTCAATTCTCTGGCAGTGATGGTGGAAAATGATTATATCCATATGGGAAATGTCAGTGAATATAATGGACTTAGATATACGGGAGATAAATTTTACGCAGCAACAGGCCTTGGGTATGATGAACCTGCGGAAGGATGGCATCATTGTCCGCCGGGAATGGGAATTTATCAGAATGCCTGGATTGAAAAAAGAAGCAGGCTTTTCCTTCAGGATATTTTCGTGCGTCCGCTTCCTGATGTAGGAATGGCGGAATTGTGGCTGGAAGTATATAGTTGTGACGTAGGCTTCCGGGATGTAGAAATACGGTTTTCTGTCTATGGACAAAATTTTGAGGAAACGGTTTTTGAAGAGAAACGTTATCTGCCGATGACCTCGTTGGAAGTAGGCCGGGGAGATACCCTGACAGAAGCAAAGGTCAGGGCAGAAAAGCGGTATCAGGCAGGAATTCCCATGCAGGTGGAACGGGGAATCAATTATTTCCGCATTCCTTTTGAGATGGATCATGCAAGAAGATGGGAACCGGATACTCCCTGGCTGTATCAGTGCCAGGTAAAGCTTGTGGATGAAACAGGCAGCATCTGTGATACAGGAAAGCGGCAGTTTGGAATGCGTTCATTCCGGATGGATGAAGAGTCAGAGCCTAAGGGAAAGTTTTATTTAAATAACCGTCAGATTCGTCTGCGCGGAGCCAATACCATGGGACATGAACAACAGTGCGTATTTCACGAAAACTGGGATCAGCTTCTCGAGGATATGCTTCTGGCAAAGGTATGTAATATGAATTTCCTTCGGCTTACTCAAAGACCGGTTCAGCCTCAGATTTATGACTACTGTGATAAGATCGGCCTGATGATCCAGACGGATCTTCCCATGTTTGCGGCACTCAGGAGAAACCAATTTGTGGAGGGCATCAAACAGGTTCAGGAGATGGAGCATCTGATACGTGCCCATCCATGCTGCATCATTGCCAGCTATATCAATGAACCCATGCCAAATGCGCATAATAAACCTCACAGGAATCTGGAAAGAAAGGAACTGGAGGGATTTTTCGAGGCTGCGGATATTGCCATTCGAATAATAAATCCGGACAGAGTAGTCAAACATGTTGACGGAGACTATGAACCGCCTACAAAGGGGTATCCGGATAATCACTGCTATCCCTGCTGGTATAACGGACACGGAATTGATATCGGAAAGCTACATAAAGGCTACTGGATGGATGTAAAAGAAGGCTGGCACTATGGCTGCGGAGAATTTGGCATCGAAGCGTTGGAAGATGTGGAAGTCATGCAGAAGTATTATCCGAAAGCCTGGCTGCCGGAAAAGGGGTTAACGCAAGCCAGCAGTATCAGGCAGATGCCATTTCCCTCATGACCCAGGCGTTCCGCCGGGACAGACGGATGAATTCTTTTGCCTATCATTTGTTTATAGATGCATTTCCAAGCGGATGGATGAAGACGATTATGGATGTAGACCGGAACCCCAAGAAAGGTTTTTTTGCCTACAGGGATGCGCTGACCCCTTTAATGGTAAATCTGCGCAGCGACAGGCGCAGGGTTTATGAGGGCGAGGAAATCCCTGTGGAGGTGTGGATCTGCAATGATCATGATGAGGAGATTCAGGGAGCCATGCTGCACTATCAGATTTTGCATCATGGAAATGTCATTGCAGCAGGGAAGAGAAAGGCATGCATTTCGGCATGCACCAGCGAATTTCAGGGATTTGTGCCCTTTAAAGCTCCAAAAGTGCAGGAACGTGATGTTTATTCTATCCAGGCGGGATTGTTTGGAGCAGACGGACAGCTTTTCCATGAACATTCTCTGGATATGGAAGTTTTTCCGCAGATTGAAAAGAAACCGTTGAAGGTGTGTATTTTAGGCGAAAAGAATGCCCGGGTGGAAGCTGCCATGGGAGATATGGGGTGGACAGAAATCACGCTTAGAGAAGCAGGAAAAGGAGATCTGATCCTGGTATTGTCCTATGACTGCTATAAAGAACAGGAAGAAATCTGCCTGGAAAAAGCGGAAAAGGGAGCAAAACTTCTCTTTCAGGAATTACAGGCAGGAGATTATGAGATCGGAAGCAGCATGATTCATATCCGGGACTGCGGAATGCTTCCTCTTCATTTTGTTTCCAGGGGAACGAACCATCCTCTTGTGAGGGACTTTTTACCGGAGGATCTTAAATACTGGTATGACCCTGAAGCCGGCTATATCACACCGCTTCTTGAACGTACCATAGAAGCTTCCGACTTTGAGGAAATTGTATCCAGCGGCAATCAGGACAGCAGTGGAAACTGGCACAGGGTGGGCGCTTTGATGAAAATGAGGCCTCAAATGAAGAAAGGGCAGATTTATGTTAATGAAATAAAGCTGTTTGGCAGAACCGGGACAAATCCCACAGCTGCAATGCTGCTGTCCCGTATAGCAGAAGAGCAGGAGTATTTTGGAGAGGAATAGGATATGGTAAAAATTGCGTTAATCGGTGCAGGACAACGGGGATATTATGTATACAGTGAATATATCAGCAGGCATGCAAAAGAGGCGAAGCTCGTTGCCGTGGCAGAGCCGAATGCCGTAAGGCGTGAAGCTGCGGCTTTAAGGCATGGAATATCGCCCTCCATGCAGTTTGCAGATTGGAGAGAGCTTCTTGAACAAGACAAATTGGCAGACGCGGTTATTATCGCCACAAATGATGATATGCATTATAAAGTGATTGAAAAAGCGCTGGAAAAAGGATATCATATTCTTGTGGAAAAACCCATGACCAATAAAGAATCAGAAATTATTGCCATGGAACAGCTGGCTGTGAAATATCCGGACAGGATTTTTGCAGTTGCCCATGTACTTCGTTATACGCCCTTTTTCCGGACCATCAAACAGCTTCTGGATGAAGGCGGAATCGGGGAACTGATATCCATTCAGCACAATGAGAATATAGGATATTACCATATGGCACATAGCTTTGTGAGAGGCAACTGGAGAGACAGTTCTGTTACCAGTCCTCTGATTCTGGCGAAGAGCTGTCATGATATGGACATTTTACTGTATCTTGCAGGAAGCCATTATAAAAAGATCGCTTCCTTCGGTTCCCTGAAACATTTTTGCAGAGATAAGATGCCGGAGGATGCGAAGGAGAGATGCGTAGAATGCAAATGGCAGAATAGCTGCCCTTATTCTGCTCTTACAATTTATATGAGAGATCCAAAGGAATGGCCTGCAAATATCATTACGGAAGAACATACAAAAGAGGGTGTCCAAAAAGCGCTTGAGGAAACGGACTATGGAAGATGCGTATACCGGCACGATAATAATGTGGTGGATCATCAGGTGACCATTATGGAATTCACCAATGGGGTGACTGCAACCTTCAATCTGAGCGGTTTTACACACAGTATTTCAAGAACCATTAAGCTCATGGGCAGCAAGGGTGAGATCCGCGGCGATATGGAGAGAAACCAGGTGGAGGTTTATCATTTTGGCAAGGAAGAGCCGGAGATGATCCGTACGGTACCAGGCCAGGAAGGGCATGTAGGCCATGGAGGCGGAGATGAAGGGCTTATGGATGAATTTATAGCTGCACTTGAGGATGTCATGGACGGAAAGACTGCCAAGGAAATGAAAACATCAGTTCTGATTTCCACGGAAAGCCACAGGGCGGCATTTGCAGCAGAAAGAGCAAGGGTAGAAGGAAACGTAATTTTTCTATAAATAGGAGGAACAGGGGAAATGAAAGCCGAGGGGAGTTTTTTTAAAAGCATTTATTTCATGATCGTGATATTTGTTTGCATCGGCGTTGTTTTGCCCTGTGTTGCCATAGGCGGCATTGCAGCAGACCAGATAAAAAAGATCACCATGAACTACAGTAACAAGCATGTGGTGCAGATGGCAGATTCTGTAATGTCTCTTGCCGAGACGGGGGAGAGCCTTGCAATTGAGATTTACCAGGACAAAGACATTATTCCCCTTCTGTATAGCAGCGAAATATCGAGTAATGAAATCATGCGGGCAATGATTCGTCTCAGAACCTATTCAAGAAGCAATTCAGAAATTGAGAGTATCTACATATATAACCGTGCCAGTGACTATGTTTATTCTACATTGTCCGAGGGCAGAAGCAAAAGAAGTGATTTCTTTGATACAGAATTGAACAGCTTTTTGCAGGGACAGCTGGAATGGGGGAGACTTGCTCCCATTCCAAGGACCCTGAACGGAACAAATGTGTATACGTTTGTTTATCATGAAGGAATCAATATATTGACGGGACAGTATGATAATGTTGTAATCGTTAACATTAATCAAAAGACCCTGGATGTTCTTTTGACAAAGAAAGGAAAGGAAAACCTGGAAGAGGCCTTTGTCATATCCTCAGAAGGCTGTCTGATGTCAAATTATAAGAACATGAATCTGTATACAGATATGTCCGATCAGCCTTTTATACAGGAAGTCCTTGAGGCGTCCAATGAGGAAGGCAGGATGATTATAAAAAGCGGCCGGGAAGAATACCTGATGTGTTACCAAAAGATGGAAGAGCTGGGCGGATGGATTTTTATTGACATGATATATTACTCCTCATTAAAGCAGCCCATCATCAATATTATTTTCTGGTGTATCGGAGTTGTAATTGTATGTAGTATATTCCTCAATTTATTTGCGTACAGGATTTCCAGAAGGGTGTACAGGCCGATCGCAAGTATGGAGAGCAAATTCCTGGAATTAAAGGATGCCTACCAGAAAAGCGGTTTTGTAATGAAAAATGCCGTTTTTCAAAATTTTCTCTACAAAACGGAGCAGGTGGAGCGGAAGCAAATAGAGGAAATTATTGAAAAGTACCATTTAAATATGATTATAGAAAGCAGTACGAAGCTGATCAGCATTAAGATGAAAGAGGACGGGGGATGGAGAGAAAAATTTGTAAGGATGACGATGAACTGATCTGGTTTGCAGTGAGCAATATCTGCGATGAGATCGGGAATATGTGGAATCCTACTGTGTCTGTAGTGATGCATGGAAAGAGCCTGGTCATGCTGATGAATATGGAAAATCCCTATGCAGACGGATGGCTAAAAGAAAAGGTGATAGAACCCATCCGGAAGAACATCTGGCAATTCTGCGGTGCACAGATACAGGTTGTCATTGGAGACACCGCGGAGGATATGAGTATGCTTCCTTTAGTATTCCAGAACATGGATGTCTATGAGCAGTATTTTCTGCTGATAGGAAAAGATGTGATCACTTATGAGGAAATTGCTGCCAGACAGGAAAAAAATGTGGATTATCCTGCCGGGAAAGAAGAACTGTATCTGGCCTGTTTTGCATCTGGCAAACAACAGGAAGCGGACAGGCTTTGCCGCGAACTGATAGAAGAGGCGGCAGGATATAGCTTCAATTATTTCTCCAATGCCATCAACCATATGCTCTATTCCATATGGAATATATTTTTCCGAAATGAAAAGGATATGGATATGATAGAGATTAATCAAAGAAGCGTGCTGAAGAGAATACAGCAGTGCAGTACAGTGGAGGAAATTATTGAGGAATTTCTTTCCCTAAACAGATTTATGGCGGAATATGCGGAAAAGAAAAACAGTGAAAAGAAACAGAAAACATTTGATGCAATGATCTTAAAGACAGATGGTCTGATTGAAGATCAGTTTGGCGATGTCAACCTGAATATTCAGTATATCGCGGATGAAATGCAGATGTCAGCAGCCTATCTGGGCAGAGTCTACAATAAGGCAAAGGGAAAAAGTATTACAGAAGCGATCACGGCCAGGAGGATGGAGGAAGCATGCCGTCTTTTAAAAACAGATATCACTGTGCAGGAGATTGCAATCCAGAGCGGCTTTAGCAGTACAACATATTTCTACCGCCTTTTTAAAAAATATTTTGGGATGACACCCAATGCGTACCGGATGAGTGAAAAATAATTCTAAAATTTTTATAAATTCCCACTTGCATTCAAAAAGACATGATGCTATAATCTTACCATTAAAGTATTAGCGAACGAAAGTCAGTAGGAAGCCAAAGCCGGCTGGATGTCCAGCGGGCTTTTTACCTACCTTTACATAATACCGGATGAGAAGGCTTCCCGGGCGATCGTTTAGAGATTAAGGAGGAGAATTATTATGAGAAATCTGAAAAAAGTACTCAGCGTTACAGCAGCCGTTGCTTTGGCAGTAACCGCAATGACTCCTGCAGCAGTATTCGCAGAAGAAGAAACCTTCAAGGTTGGTGTAATCGGACCTATGACAGGCGATTATGCACAGTATGGTACAAACGTATATAACGCAGCCAAGATCGCAATTGATGAAATCAATGCGAACGGCGGATTCAACGGATATCAGGTAGAACTTCTGGATGCAGGCGATGACCAGGGAGATCCGGAGAAAGCAGTCAATGCATACAACGACCTTCTTGATAAAGGAATGCAGATGCTTTGCGGTACTGTTACTTCCGGCGCTTGTATCGCTGTAGGTGCTGAAGCAGCAGAGAGCACATTCCTGTTTACTCCATCCGGAACAGCAGTAGACTGTATCACAGCAGGAACCAATGAATTCCGTATGTGCTTCACAGACCCGATGCAGGGAACCAAATCCGCTGAATTTATCTCCGAAAAAGGCCTTGCTTCCAAGGTTGCAGTTCTCTATGACTCAATGGCTGACTACAACGTAGGTATCCATGATTCTTTCGTAGCAAGTGCAGAAGAATTAGGCCTTGAGGTTGTTGCTGACGAAGCATACACTACAGACAGCAATACAGACTTCTCCGTACAGCTTTCCAAGATTAAAGAAAGCGGCGCTGAGCTGGTATTCCTTCCAAACTACTACTCTGACAACGCTCTGATCCTTCAGCAGGCTGCTGATGCGGAACTGGATGTGAAATTCTTCGGCGTAGACGGTATGGACGGTATCCTTTCTGTAGAAAACTTTGATACTTCTCTTGCAGAAGGCGTTATGCTTCTGACACCATTCTCTGCAACAGGAGAAGATGAAGCTACAGTGAACTTTGTAAAGGCATACAATGATGCTCACAACGGCGAAACACCGAACCAGTTTGCAGCAGATGCTTATGATGTAATCTATGCTATGCAGCTTGCCGCAAATGATGCAGGCATTACACCGGATATGTCCAACGAGGACATCAGTGCAGCTCTTTCCGCATCCATGTTAAACATCGAGCTGAACGGTCTTACCGGAACAGCAAAATGGACTGAGGAAGGTGAATGCGACAAAGCGCCTAAGGCATATGAAATCAAAGACGGTGTTTATGTAGAGGTTGAATAAGGCTTTTGCAGTGTTGCGATTTTTGACACTTCCCTGATTGCGCAGGGGATTGCCGTTTAAGAAACGGGGACGGTTACCTGTGAGTAAGGAACCGTCCCTTTATTTATTATATAGGAAATATTCATGGAATTTCCTATATAATAAATAGGGATCCATGAAGATAAAATTTATTTTATGAGGTGCACTATGAGTTTTATATCTTATTTAAAAGATGGGATAAGCCTGGGCAGCATTTATGCGATTATCGCTCTTGGTTATACAATGGTGTATGGTATCGCAAAAATGCTGAATTTTGCCCATGGAGATGTAATTATGGTAGGCGCATTTGTGATTCTGGCGGCCATTACCAAGGCAGGATTGTCACCCCTCTTGTCTGTACTTCTTGCAATCATCGTATGCACAGTTCTTGGTGTGACTATTGAAATGATTGCTTATCGGCCTCTGAGGAAGGCATCATCCAACCTGGCAGTACTGATCACTGCCATTGGTGTGAGTTATCTGCTGCAGAATGTGGCTCTTTTGATCTTCGGTGCAGATGCCAAGAGCTTTGTAACAGTGATCAATGTTCCTACGCTGAAGCTCTTTGACGGACAGCTTACGATCAAGGGAATTACCATTGTAACCATTATTGCATGTATCGTGATTATGACAGGGCTTACACTCTTTGTAAAAAAGACAAAGCCGGGACGTGCCATGCAGGCGGTTTCCGAAGACCGGGATGCCGCACAGCTGATGGGAGTCAATGTGAATGCAACGATTTCTTTGACATTTGCCATTGGTTCCGGTCTTGCAGCGATTGCAGGCCTGCTTTTGTGTTCCGCCTATCCTACGCTGACTCCTTATACAGGGGCCATGCCGGGAATCAAGGCCTTTGTAGCAGCCGTATTCGGCGGAATCGGTTCCATTCCGGGAGCGATGATCGGAGGCATTCTTCTGGGAGTAATCGAAATCTTCGGAAGAGCTTATATTTCTTCCCAGGTTGCAGATGCAATCGTGTTTGCAGTGCTGATTATCGTGCTTCTTGTAAGACCTGCAGGATTGTTCGGCAAGAACATCCAGGAGAAAGTGTAAGGTGGCCGATATGAAGAAGAATATGACGAAAACAACAAAAAATAATTTTACTACATATGCAATGGTGATTGTGATCTTTATCGTGGTTCAGACCCTTTCCTCCACGGGAAATCTGTCCAACCTGCTGAAAGGACTTCTGGTTCCGCTGTGCGTTTATACCATCGCTTCCCTTTCCCTGAACCTGGTAGTTGGATTTTCCGGGGAATTGAGCCTTGGACATGCCGGATTCATGTGCCTGGGCGCTTATTCCAGTGCTCTTTTTTCTAATGTGGTAAGGGATGCGATTCCGTCTGTGCCGAGATTGATCATTGCAATTTTGATCGGTGCTGCAGTGGCAGGTGTATTCGGTGCCCTGATCGGTATTCCGGTTCTTAGGCTCCGGGGCGACTATCTTGCCATTGTAACGCTGGCGTTCGGGGAGATTATTAAAAACCTGATCAATATTTTGTATGTAGGGATTGATGAGAACGGGCTTCATGTAGCTGCCAGCTCTGCAGGACTTAAGATGGCTGCAGGCGGCAAGCAGATTATGAAGGGAGCCCTTGGCATTTCCGGTACAGGCACCATTTATAAAGACATTAAAGGGCAGTTTTTCCTAATTGGCATTATTCTGATCCTCATTACTTTATTTATTGTACAGAATCTGGTAAATTCCAGAAGCGGCCGTGCAATTATGGCTGCCCGGGATAACCGGATTGCGGCAGAATCCATCGGTATCAATGTAACAAAGTATAAGCTTTTGGCTTTTACGGTTTCTGCAGCACTTGCAGGCGTGGCAGGTGTGCTTTATGCACATAATCTGTCTATGTTGAAGGTATCCATTTTTGACTATAATATGTCTATTATGATCCTGGTATATGTGGTTCTGGGCGGTATCGGAAATCTGCGCGGATCGATTATCGCGACAATTATCCTGTATGCCCTTCCGGAACTTCTCAGGGGATTCTCCACATACCGTATGCTGATCTATGCGATCGTGCTCATCGCCATGATGCTCTTTAACTGGGCGCCTGCAGCACGTACCTGGAAAAGCCGTATGGTAGAGAAATTTAAAGGAAATAAACCGAAAAAGGAGGCAGCGTAAGTTATGGCAATGCTGGAAGTTAATAATTTGTCCATTCAGTTCGGCGGCCTTCACGCAGTTGACAATTTTAATTTGTCCATTGAAAAAGGAAGTTTATACGGGCTGATTGGCCCTAACGGTGCAGGAAAGACGACTGTTTTTAATCTTCTTACCGGGGTGTACAAGCCTACGGAAGGAATTATCCGTCTGGATGGAACGGACATTACAGGCAAAAGCACCATTGAGATCAACAAGGCGGGGGTTGCCAGAACCTTCCAGAATATCCGCCTCTTTAAAGACATTCCTGTGCTAGATAATGTAAAGGCAGGTTTTCATAATCACCACAGCTATTCTACTCTTACCGGAATTTTAAGACTTCCGAAATATTTCAGGGTAGAAAAAGAGATGAATGAACGTGCTATGGAAATCCTGAAGGTTTTTGACCTGGATAAAGAAGCAGACTATCTTGCAGGAAACCTTCCTTATGGAAAACAGCGTAAGCTGGAAATTGCCAGGGCACTTGCTACGGAGCCGAAGCTCCTGCTTCTGGATGAGCCTGCAGCAGGCATGAACCCCAATGAGACACAGGAACTGATGGATACCATTCGTTTTGTCAGAGACCATTTTGACATGACCATTCTTTTGATCGAACATGATATGAAACTGGTTGGAGGCATTTGTGAAGCACTGACAGTTCTGAATTTCGGGCAGGTACTGGCACAGGGAAATACAGCGGAAGTGCTGAAGGATCCGGCAGTTATTACAGCATACCTGGGCGAATAGGAGGAAACGGAAATGGCAATGTTAGAGGTAAAAGATTTACACGTTTATTATGGCGTGATTGAGGCATTGAAAGGTGTTTCCTTTGAAGTAAACCAGGGAGAGGTCATTGCCCTGATCGGCGCCAACGGAGCAGGAAAGACAACAACTCTGCATACCCTTACAGGATTGCTTCCTGCAAAGCAGGGCTCCATTATCTTTGAAGGAAAAGATATTACAAAGGTGCCTGCACATAAGATCGTCCAGATGGGAATCGCTCATGTTCCCGAAGGTCGAAGGGTGTTTTCTGAATTAAGCGTCTATGAAAACCTGATTATGGGGGCTTATACGCGCAGGGACAAAGGCGAAATTGCAGAAAGCCTGAAAACAGTCTACACCCGTTTCCCTCGTCTGGAGGAGCGTAAAAATCAGCGTGCAGGTACTTTATCCGGCGGCGAGCAGCAGATGCTTGCCATGGGCCGCGCTCTTATGAGCAAGCCAAGGATCATTGTGATGGATGAACCTTCCATGGGTCTGTCGCCCATTTTTGTGAATGAGATTTTTGACATTATTGAGAAGGTGCGTGAAACAGGAACAACGGTTCTTTTAGTAGAGCAGAATGCAAAAAAGGCACTTACCATTGCAGACAGAGCCTATGTTTTGGAAACAGGGAAAATTTCTCTGTCCGGTAAAGCGGAAGATCTTCTTCATGATAAATCTGTCCAGAAGGCTTATCTGGGAGAATAGGAGGCAAATATGGAACATGTTGTAATCACGATTGCCCGTGAGTATGGAAGCGGCGGTCGTACCATTGGTGAAAGGATTTCCAAAAAACTGGGAATTCCCTATTATGACAAGGATATTATCCGCATGGCTTCAGAGGACAGCGGAATTCATGAGAGTCTTTTCGGGCGCGTGGATGAATATAATAGTGCAAAGCCGCCTCTTTTTGGGAAGACCGGGGTTTACACCGGAGAGCTGATTCCTCCCCAGAGCAAGGATTTTACATCCGATGCGAATCTGTTCACCTATCAGGCGAAGATCATTAAGGAACTTGCCAGGGAGAAGTCCTGTGTCATCATCGGACGGTGTGCAAATGCAGTGCTGAATCCTTCGGATTTCCCCAATGTCCTTCGGGTATTTGTGCACGCTGACTGGGATTTCCGTATGCAGGAGGCTGCCAAGAAGCTGAGTAAATCCCCTAAGGAAATTGAGAAATTCCTTCAGAAGGATGATAAGAGAAAACGGGAATACAGCCGCCGTTTTACAGGAAAAGAGTGGACAGATCCGTCAGGGTATGACCTTTGTCTGGATACCAGTGTTCTGGGATATGATGGATGTATTGCTAAAATTGAGGAAGCTTACCAGGAAATGTTGAATAAATAAATACTGCATGGAATGCGCCGGGGCCTTTGGGAATTTTGAAGGCTTTGGCGCTTCTTTCTTTTTAAGGGATGTCATATATTAGGAAAAAAGAGAATTGGGATTTCGGGGAAATGAAGAAGGGGAAGATCTGTTTAGGCGTTTTTGCGTTTTTGCTGATTTTAGCAGTTTCTTTCAGGAATAAAGAGACAAGAACTTTGGCAGCCAGGACGATTGCAGGGGAGGGGATGCTGAGACTTGTGAAAGACGCAGGAGAACATCCGAAAGCAGCGCTGACTTTTGATGACGGACCCAGTAAGAAGTATACGCCTATGCTTCTGGACGGCCTGAAAGAAAGGGGAGTCTGTGCCACTTTTTTTATTATGGGGAAAAATATTGCGGGAAATGAGGATCTGATCCGCAGGATGCAGAAGGAGGGGCACCTGATCGGGAATCATACTTATAATCATGTACAGCTCAATAAAATCCCGAAGACACTGGCATGCGAGGAGATTCAGAAGACGAATAATGAGATCTACGAGGTGACAGGGGTGTATCCTTCCTATATCCGGCCGCCCTTTGGTGCGTGGCAGGAGAATCTGGAATTGTGTGTGACCATGCTGCCGGTGTTATGGGATGTGGATACCCTGGACTGGAAGAATCAGAATGTGGATACGATCGTGGATATTGTGAAGAAGAATGTGAAGGATGGGGCGATTATATTGATGCATGATGAGTATGAGACCAGTGTGGAGGCGGCGTTTAGGGTGGTGGATATGCTTTTGGAGGATGGATATGAATTTGTGACGGTAGATGAGATGATCGTGATGTGAGGGGAGGGGAGGGGACGCCCCAAGGAAGCACCGGCCAGCCAGCCCCCGGCCCCAGGGAAGCAGCGGCCAGCCCGGGAGGGATTCCTGTGTGGGTGGGCTGCGGTTTCGGAGACTAAGAAATCGTAAGTTGCCTGCACTTCTGCTAAATGCGTTTCCAAAATTCGTGAACTCGCCGTTGGCTCAGACAGCACGAATTTGGGAAACAACGCAGAAGCACAGGCAACTAACGATTTCTAAGCCTCCTGCAAATGCAGCCCACCCACACAGGAATCCCTCCCGGGCTGGCCGCTGCTTCCCTGGGGCCGGGGGCTGGCTGGCCGGTGCTTCCTTGGGGCTGGGTATTGGTAAGCCGGTGCTTCCTTGGGGGTGGAAGCCCTCATTATTTAATATAAATCTGTACTTCATAGTTCCAGTGTAAAATGCCGGATACGACGATAAGCTGTACTGTGAATTGAGGGTTCAAACCATATTCCGTTTTTGCTTTATCGATCAACTTGTCCAATGTGCTTTTTCTGTTTTCTTCGGTACAACTTGCACACAGGTATTTTCCTTTTGGCAATATTCTTAACCCGTCAATATCTGCATGACGAATACAGACAGCAAAAAGTCTTGATAGACCTTTTTCGGTATAGATACCACCGGCTAAATTCTGAAAGGAAAACTGATCTTTCATAGTTCGATCTTGCCAACTGGATTTTGGATTTACTGTATTGCAGGGCGGCAATTTTTTCATCTGCTTTTTTCTCTGCTTGTATTAAAAAATCTACAATTTTCTCAAGGTCGTCATATGCGCCTGTTTCGCCGCATCTCCGATTGAAAAATAGTTTTTTTCATACTGATTTTACCTCTTAACTTTAATGGTACATTAAGGTTGATGCTATTATCATACTAAGTTCCAATATTCTATCGTAATTTCGTTAAAAGAATATAAAACAAGGGGCATATTACCTTGCCCCTCTGTCCTTTGTCTGCTTGCTGATACTGTTATGCTTTTCTGATGCTTCCCTTTGCAGTATTGCAAGTTTATCCGACAGTTTTTCATCCTTATGCGATGGGGTGTCTAGCTTACCGTAGGCATTCTTCCAGATCCCCTTCCCCGCCCCGTGTAATTTCACGGACGGGAAGCGACGGAAAACTAGGGAAAATATGTTATTGTAGGTTGCATTTCTGCGTGTGAATGGTATAATGGGGAAAGAGAACAAATGTACGCAGAATGAAATGGAGATTGATTTATGGACTTGTTTGAATATGCGAAATCTAAAACTATGGAGAAGGAATCGCCCCTGGCGTCCAGGCTTCGGCCGGTGACTTTGGATGAAGTGGTGGGGCAGAAGCATATTGTTGGGAAAGATAAGCTGCTTTATCGGGCAATCAAGGCGGATAAGCTGACTTCTGTCATTTTCTACGGGCCTCCTGGAACAGGAAAGACCACTTTGGCAAAGGTAATCGCGAACACCACCAGTGCCAGCTTTACGCAGATCAATGCGACAGTTGCCGGGAAGAAAGATATGGAAGCTGTGGTGAAGCAGGCTCAGGATGAGCTTGGGATGTATGGGAAGAAGACGATCTTGTTCATAGATGAGATCCACCGGTTTAATAAAGGGCAGCAGGACTATTTATTGCCGTTTGTGGAGGACGGGACGATCGTTCTCATCGGGGCAACTACGGAGAACCCCTATTTTGAGGTGAACGGGGCGCTTCTTTCCAGATCCATTGTCTTTGAGCTGAAGGCGCTGGAGACAGAGGAGATTAAGGAACTGATCCTTCGGGCTGTGAATGATAAGGCGAAGGGGATGGGAAACTACGGGGCTGTGATTGAGGAGGACGCCCTGGACTTTTTGGCGGATATGGCAGGAGGAGATGCCAGGAGTGCGCTGAATGCCATTGAGCTTGGCATTCTGACGACGCCCAAGAGTGAGGACGGGAAGATTCATATTACCCTGGAGGTGGCTTCGGAGTGTATTCAGAAGCGTGTGGTGCGGTATGATAAAAACGGGGACAATCACTATGATATTATTTCTGCATTTATCAAGAGCATGAGAGGGTCTGATCCGGATGCTGCGGTGTACTATCTGGCGAAGATGCTTTATGCAGGGGAAGATGTGAAGTTCATTGCACGGCGTATCATGATCCTGGCGTCAGAGGATATCGGCAATGCGGATCCCCAGGCTCTTGTGGTGGCTGTGGCTGCGGCCCAGGCTGTGGAGCGGGTGGGAATGCCGGAATCCCAGATCATTTTGTCTCAGGCTGCTGCTTATATGGCATGTGCACCCAAGAGCAACGCGGCAGTGAACGCCATCGGTGCAGCGATGGATTCTGTAAAAAGAACAAGGACTACAGTTCCTGTCCATCTGCAGGATGCCCACTATGGAGGGCATGAGAAGCTTGGCCATGGAATCGGGTACCAATATGCCCATAATTTTCCCAATCATTATGTGGAACAGCAGTATCTTCCTACGGAAATTCTGGGAGAAAAATTCTATGAATTAAGTGATATGGGATATGAGAAAACGCTGAAGGAGCATATGAGGAAAATCAAAGGAGAATAAGTCCGGCTGATTTATAGCAGCGGGAAACAGGAATGGAGGAGCTTTTTTAAAAAAGCTCCTCCATAATCGTTGCATAAATATCCTGACTTTTCTGTGGCCAGTTGCGGCAGATGGATTTGGCGGTATCCCGGCTGGAAACTGAGATATTGAGATCCAGCAGAGAAGAGTTATTCTCTATGAGCTGGCATCGCACTGCATAGCTGCCCTGGGGTGTTTCATAATAGTCCGCAGGGGTGAGGATCCGCTCCCGTGCGCGGCAGCCAAGGGCTTTCAGGTATTCCTGTACCTCCTGCTTAATGCCGGAAGAAAGTTCGTTTTCAAAATAGCTGAGAGTTTTGATGCCTTCTTCGGTAATGTGATAATATGAGGCATTGGAAATCGTCTGCATTTCCAGAAGATCCGCTTCCACCAGCTCGGAAACAGCCTGCTGTAGATGAAAATAATTGGTATATTCCCGGTCAAGGATAAACTCGGAAATCTGGGAATTGGTCAGGTCTTTCTCAGAATTCTGGAGCATATAAAGCACGATCAATTTATACGTTGTAAATGGTGCTGCCATTGCTTGCCTCCTTTTTTGCATGCCAATATTGCTTTCCCTGAAAGCTTTGGCGCTCCTTCATACGATGATGGAGGAGATTTAAGACCTCTCTTTTGCGGCTGGCCCATAATGGGGCAATCAATAAATCTCTGGGCCCGTCCCCTGTTATACGGTGAATGACAATGGAAGGAGACAGGTGCTCCAGACAGTCGATCAGCAGATCCAGATATTCTTCTCTTTCATATACCCGGAAAAGACCTTTCTCGTAGTCCAGGGCCAGATCAGTTCCGGACAGGACATGAAGAAGCTGCAGTTTAATGCCCTGAATATCCATGCCATTGAGATAATCCATAGTACCGAGGATGTCCGCCGGTGTCTCGCCGGGAAGGCCGAGAATGGTATGAACAATGACTTCCAGGCCCCTTTTGCGAAGTTCCCTTACCGCCTGTTCGAAACAGGACAGGGGATAACCTCTTCGGATATACTGTGTGGTACGTTCGTGAATGGTCTGCAGCCCAAGCTCCACCCAGACGGGCTTTTGCTTGTTCAGGAATTCCAAAAGGGCAAGAACCTCCGTCCCCAGACAATCCGGCCTGGTTCCTATGGAAAGTGCTACGACAGAAGGATGATTGATGGCTTCTGTAAAAATTTTTCTTAAATATTCCAAAGGAGCATAGGTATTGGTGTAGGCCTGAAAATACGCAATGTATTTCCGAATAGGCCGCTTGCCGGAAAGAATGGCAATCTGGCTGTTGATCTGCTCTGTAATGGACAGAGAAGCATCTGCGGCAAAATCACCGCTGCCTCCTTCGCTGCAAAAGATACAACCACGGCGGCCAATGGTGCCATCCCGGTTGGGACAGGACATGCCGCCGTTTAAAGTTACTTTATAAACTTTTTCCCCGAAACGCTCCCGGAGCATATAATCCAGGGAGTGATAGGGTTTGTCATTCCATTTCATTGGAAATGGTTCTGTGAAGCTGTTATAAGGATATGCATCCGTCTGCTCCATTATGCCTCATCTCCGTGATTTTCAGGAGACGCAGCCGTGACAGATGACGTTTCTTTATCGGCACCTCCAGAGACGTTTTCCTCATTTTCCGGATCCGCCAGTGAATCCAGTGCCTGCAGAGAAGCTTCGATAGAATCCGGGTCTGTATCCTCACTTTCGTCCTTAGGAATATAATGATCAAATATTTTCACAAAGAAAAAGGAGTTGCAGTAGGCAACTGTGGAAAATCCCAAGAGAATCAGAATCATCATCACAGTGGACATGATCTTGGCATCCGGAATAAACATCAGTGCGAAGGGAATCGCAGAAATCACGATCATCAGTATCGTATAAGGCAGATGCCGGATGGACATCAAAAACGCATTGGTGAAAGTTGCCTTTATGGTATTGTAAAATTTCGATAAAATCGGATAAATATACATGAAAATCATCAGATACAGGATCAAAAAGGCCAGGAATACGACGAACAGGCCTCTGTACAGGTTCCCTTCCATCTGATTTACAATGCGGATGTCAAAAAACAGCAGCAGGGCTGTCACCATCATAATAAGATGAATAATCGTAGCCTGCTTGAAATTTTCTTTAAAAGATTTAAAAAATCCTTTGACAATGTAAGATTCTTCATTCCGGGCCATCTTTAAGGTGACATAGAACATTGCAGTGATAGAAGCTCCCGCAGTGACAATGGGAATGCAGCAGGCAATGCACAGCAGGTTTAAAATAATTAGGTCTGCCACCCTTCCCATAAAGACGAAGAATTTATTGTCCATGTTAAAAATACGATCCATAGTGTTACTTCCTTTCTAAACTCTATCTGAGAATATGAGAATATATTGTTAAAGAATAGTATATCGAAAAAGCTCATAAAAAGCAATTTCAAAATACATAGAATCGGAAATTTTTATTGAGTTACGGAAAAGCTCTGTTATAATAAGAGAAGGTCCTGCCGAAACAGGAAGAAATGAGGACGGAAAAGAGAAATCATATGAAAAAGCAGAAAATTCATAAAGAAATCCTGCTGATCCTTCTGGCTGTGATCATTGGAGGCCTTTTTATGGCGCTGCTGACCTTCTATTACGGAAGGATCATGGAAAATGCAGGAGTCTCTGCAAATGAACTGACTCATGTATACCGGTATCAGTACGAAATGATCGTAGACAGCCGGAATCGTACCTTCTGGGAGGCGGTTTATGAAAATGCCAGAAAAGAAGCCCTGGCCCACGATGCGGTTCTGGAGCTTAAAGGGAGCGAGAGTGCTGCGGATTACAGCAAGGCGGATTACATGGATATGAGTATTGCCGCTAAAGCAGACGGCATTATTCTGGAGTATAACGGAGAAGAAGGGCTCCAGGAGAAGATTAATGAGGCAGTGAACAAGGGGATTCCGGTGGTGACCATTGTAAATGATGCTCCCAGAAGCTTTCGCCAGTCTTTTGTAGGCATTAATGACTATCAGCTTGGGCAGACATACGGTGAACAGGTGGCAGACCTTGTGGACGACCATACGGAAAGGATCCTGGTGCTTTTAAACAGGGAGCAGGAGCTTGGGCAGAATCAGCTTTACCGCCAGATATACAGCGCAGTGGAAAATAAAGAAAGTGCGGACCGTAAGATCCGGATTCAGTCCCAGAATATTATGTCCCAGAGCCAGTTTGATACGGAGGAAGCCATCCGCAGTATTTTTCAGTCACCGGAAGGCCCGCCGGAAATTCTGGTATGCATGGATGAGGTCACAACGGAATGCGCTTACCAGGCAATGATCGATTTTAATCTGGTAGGAGAAGTGAAGATCATCGGATATTATACCTCAAAAACCATTATGGATGGAGTCAAAAAAGGGCTGATTCCTGTAACTTTGTCCATGGATGTGGAGCAGATCGGAGCTTACAGCATTGAAGCGCTGACCGAATACCTGGAAGTGGGACGTGCCAACTCCTATTATACCGTTGACATGGATGTAATCACCGGAGATAACTGGAAGCAGCAGGAGAAAGAATATGGAGAACAGTAAACGAAGATTCCGGTGGCGGGATATGCCTCTGGCTGGAAAGGTGCTCTTTCAGGTGGGAATGGTGGCTGTTATTTTGTTCAGTACCAATATTCTCATGTACTGGCAGATGAATAAAACCATGCAGAGACTTGACACGGTTTATGCAAGCAACGTAGACCTTACGGAGCTTGCGGAATCCCTGGAAGCAGTGCAGATGGACATGTACAGCTATCTGACTGTAAAAACCTCAGATTCGCTGGAAAACTATTATCGGAGCGAAGAGAAATACAGAACTCTTTTGGAACGGCTCAATGAACAGGTCATGGAAAATCCGGTGAAACTCCTGGAAAAAAATATCCGCAAAATGTCCGAGACCTATCTGGACTATACAGCAGAAACCGTGCTTGCCAAACGAGGCAGAAATGTGGAAAAATATAAGGACTCTTATACAGAGACTTTAGAGATGTACCGCTATTTAAATACCTATATTTCAGAGCTGAATGTACAGCAGTTTAAAAACAACTCCGCAAGCTACCAGACCCTCCAAAACGCCATCCGCTATATGGAAGTGGCAAGTACCCTGATGCTGGTTCTGATGATGGGGGTCTGTATTATGATGCTCTATTATATGATAAAAGGCGTAGTAGCCCCTCTCTCAGGACTTGCTGCAACCGCAAATCTGGTAGGCCAGGCAAATTTTAACGTAAAAATGCCGCCCACAGATGCCAATGATGAGGTTGGGGTTGTAACAAGAGCATTTAATACCATGGTTTCCAGCTTGGAAGAGTATATGAAGCTTACCAAGGAAAATATGGAAAAGGAACAGGCTATGGTGGAGCGGGAGCTTCTTATGGAAAATCATTTAAAAGAAGCCCAACTGAAATACCTTCAGTCACAGATCAACCCCCATTTTCTCTTTAATTCCTTAAATGCAGGTGCCCAGCTTGCCATGATGGAGGACGCAGAGAAAACCAGCATATTTGTGGAGCGCATGGCAGATTTTTTTCGTTATAATGTAAAAAAAGGCAGCGAGGATGCGACGCTTCGGGAGGAAGTGGAGGCAGTAGAAAACTATATTTATATCCTGAATGTGCGCTTTTCCGGAGATATCCATTTTACAACAGAGGTGGAAGAGGATGTGCTGGATGTAAAAGTTCCCAGCATGATCCTGCAGCCGATTGTGGAAAATGCCGTAAACCACGGAATCCGAAATATTGATTGGGAAGGCTCTATCTATCTTGGAATCAGGCGGGAGGACACCCGGATTAAAATCAGTGTAAAGGATAACGGAAAAGGAATTCCAAAGGAACGGATCCGGCAGATTTTAAGCGGAGAAATTAAAAGTGGGGAAGAACAGGGAGATTCTACGGGGATTGGAATGAACAATGTGATCAGCAGACTGGAGCTTTATTATGATCAGAAGGATCTCATGACCATTGAGAGCCCGGGAGAAGATCAGGGAACGGAAGTAATCATTGCAATACCTGTGAATGAGCAGAAAGGGAACGAATATGTATCGGATCTTACTTGCAGATGATGAAGGCATTATGCTGGAATCACTGAAAAATATCATTACAAGCAACTACGGGAATGCGTGCGAAATTGTCTTTGCCAAAACAGGCAGGGCAGTGGTGGAACAGGCGGAGAGCTTCCGGCCGGATATTGCCTTTGTGGATATCCAGATGCCCGGTTTAAGCGGCATACAGGCTATGCAGGAAATACGGAAATTCAATAAAACTACCATTTTTATTGTGATTTCCGCATATGACAAATTTCACTACGCTCAGGAATCTATTAATCTGGGGGTATTGGAATATCTTACAAAGCCTGTGAACAAAAAGAAAATCCTGGAGGCCTGCTCTAAAGCCATGCAGTTGGTGGATGAAGCCCGCAGCAGGCGGAGTGACGACCTGAAGATCCGGGAAAAGCTGGAAACGGTAGTTCCCATGATCGAGTCCGGTTACATTTATAATCTGCTTCTTCAGGATGAATTTCATACATACCAGAGCAATTACAGAGAACTTCTGAATATTGAAAAAAAATACGCCTTTATGGCTGTGGTGGAGTTCGGGGATAGCCTGGAGGACGGAATCCTCACCAATGCTGTGGGAGCCAGCGTCCGGGCGAGCCGCTTTTATCCGGAATTCCGGGAGATCACCAAGGGATTTTTTGACTGCCTTGTAGGGCCGGTAATGGGAAACTGCATTGTGATCCTGGTTCCCCATGAAACAGGAAGTGTGGAGTATGAGGAGCGCGTGGAGATCGTAACCAGAATGCGCAATCTGATCCATAAGCTGGAGCAGCGCATTGAAAGCAAGTTCCGGGGAGGAATCGGCAGGGTGCGCCTTCTGGAAGAGGTGAAGGACTCCTACAGGGAGGCGCTCCGTGCACTTCGGGAAGGGAACAGCCATGTAGTGCATATCAATGATATCCCCAGTGTGCAGGATTATGACGGGGAATACCCTCTGGAACTGGAAAATCAATATTTCCAGAGAACCATCGAGGCGGATTATGCAGGAAGCAGGGAAGCAGCAAACCGGTTTTTTAACTGGATGGAGACCAATTACAGCGACTACCGGCGTGATATTGAAATTAAGGTTCTGGAGCTTGTGATGCGGGTGGAATATACCGCTTTTTTCAAGGGAAGTATGAAATACGGATTCCGGTACAGAGAAAACTATCTTAAGGAGGTTCAGTCCTGCCCGGATTATGAGGCACTTCGGAGATGGTTCCTGGAAAAGACGGATGCTGTCTGCAGAGGAATGGCCACTACGAAGGAAAAAGAGTCCGAGTCCGTGGTGGCCAGGGCAAAAGCTTACATTGATGAAAATTACCAGAAGGATATTTCCCTGGATGAGGTATCCAGACTGGTAGACATTAGTCCCTATTATTTCAGCAAGCTGTTTAAGCAGGAACAGGGAGAGAATTTTATTGAATATCTTACAAGGATCCGCATGCAGAAGGCGCGGCAGCTTTTAAAAAATCCGAATTACAGCATTAAAGAAATCTGTGTAATGAGCGGTTACAGCGATCCGAATTATTTCAGCAGGATATTCAAAAAATACGAAGGAATGACTCCAAGTGAATACAGAGAAAGGTTGGGCTGATATGAAAAAGTGGAAAAGGCTTCTGGTGTTTTTGACCTGTATCTGTGTGCTTCTTGGAGCATGCGGCGAAAGCCCGAAAGAGATAAAAACCGAAGCACCGGATATACCGGCGAAAAGCAGCAATGAGGTGAAGATTGGCCTTAGCGTGGATTCTTATGTGATCGAGAGATGGATCCGGGACAGGGATATCTTTGTATCCACTGCCAAAAAGCTGGGAGCAGAAGTGAATGTGCAGAATGCAAACGGCAGTGTGAAGGAGCAGATCTCCCAGATCGAGTATCTGATCGACAAAAAGGTGGATGTTCTGGTAATCATTCCTACGGACTGCGGCGCCCTTTCCCAGGTGGTTGCCAAGGCAAAAAATGCAGGGATCAAGATTATTTCCTATGACCGGCTGATTCTGAATGCAGAGGTAGACCTCTATGTTTCCTTTAATAATACAGGCGTGGGAACTCTGATGGCAAAGGCGCTGAAAAAAAGCATACCGGAGGGCGGAGATATTTTTATGATCCAGGGACCTGAGGAGGACAACAATGTAAAGCTTGTGCGGGAAGGATTTGAGGAGGAGATAAAAGGCAGCAGCCTTCGGGTGGTTTATCAGGGGAATTGCGAAGGCTGGCTTGCGGAACAGGCAGCAGATCATCTTGACAAGGCACTTGCCCAATATCCGGATGTGAAGGGAATCATGTGCGGAAATGATGATGTTGCGTCCCAGGTAATCCGGGTTCTTTCGGAACACCGTCTGGCAGGGTCTGTGCAGGTAGTGGGTCAGGACGGGGATCTTGCCGCCTGTCAGAGAATCGTAGAGGGAACCCAGACCATGACGGCTTTTAAATCCATAGAGATCCTTGCAAAAGCGGCAGCCAGATATGCGGTGAATATGGCAAAAGGAGAGAAACTGGAGCGAATCTACAAAAGTATTGACAACGGTACCGGAGAAATTCCCTTCTGTATGATTCAGCCTATTGCAGTGACAAAGGATAATATGGATGAGATCATTATTGACGGAGGTTTCCATTCTGAGGAGGATGTTTTTCTGAATGTGGAAAAAGAGGAAGAATACTGGAAAACCAGGATCCATTAACAGAAAAAGTCAATAGCAAATTTTTGCAGCAAAAATGTCTTGCCTATGGCAGGGCATTTTTGATTTTTGGAAAAATATCCGATATCTTGACAACTAAATCCAGTATGGATAATGTTATAATCATTTTATCAAAAAAGTGTACCAGCCGGTACAAAAAAGAAATGGAGGATTTCAAGATGAAAAGAAAATTGTTTGTAGCAGTTATGTGTGCCACAATGGTAGCTGGAACAGTCGCAGCACCGGCAGCAGTAAAGGCTGAAAGCAAAGGTCTGGTTGGTGTGGCAATGCCGACACAGGATCTTCAGAGATGGAATCAGGACGGCGAAAATATGAAGAAAGAACTGGAAGAAAAGGGATACGAAGTAGACCTTCAGTTTGCCGGCAATGATGTTGCTACACAGGTTTCTCAGATCGAAAATATGATTGCAAACGGAGATCAGTTACTGGTTATCGCCTCCATTGAAGGGGATTCCCTGGGAACCGTTCTTGCACAGGCAAAAGAAGCCGGAATTCCTGTCATCGCTTATGACCGTCTGATCATGAATACAGATGCAGTTTCCTATTATGCAACATTTGATAACTATCTGGTTGGAAAGACACAGGGTGAATTCCTGGTAGATGCTTTGGATCTGGAAAATCAGGACGGACCGTTCAATATTGAATTTGTAACAGGTGACCCTGGTGACAATAACGTAAACTTCTTCTTCGGCGGTGCTATGGATGTTCTGCAGCCGTACATTGATTCCGGCAAACTGGTAGTTCCATCCGGACAGGTGACGAAGGATGAGGTTGCAACTGCAGCATGGGCAACCGAAACCGCACAGGCAAGATTCGAAAACATTCTTTCTTCCTACTATGCAGACGGCACAAACCTTGACGCAGTTCTTGCTTCCAATGACTCTACAGCACTTGGTGTTGAAAACGCTCTGGCAGCAAACTACACAGGAGAATATCCGGTGATTACAGGTCAGGACTGCGATATCGCGAATATGCCGAACATCATTGACGGAAAACAGGCTATGTCCGTATTTAAGGATACTCGTACTCTGGCTTCCAAGGTTGTAGAAATGGTTGACGCTATCATGCAGGGCGGAGAAGCTCCTGTAAATGATGAAGAAACATATGACAATGGTACAGGCGTGATCCCGTCCTATCTGTGTGAGCCGGTTGCTGTAACAGTAGACAACTACAAAGAAATGCTCATTGATTCCGGATACTATACAGAGGATCAGCTTCAGTAATCAATCAATAATGTACAGGCGGGCCGGCGCGCCCGCCTGTTTATTTGAAACCTATAGGACTTTTGAATGCTGGGAGGGAGAAATTTTGGCAAAGATACTGCTGGAAATGAAGAATATCACCAAAACATTCCCTGGTGTAAAGGCGCTTGACAATGTAAACCTGCAGGTAGAAGAGGGAGAGATCCATGCACTTGTAGGAGAGAACGGCGCAGGAAAATCTACTCTGATGAATGTCCTTTCCGGTGTATATCCCCATGGAACTTACACTGGTGATATTATTTATAACGGAGAAATCTGCAATTTCCATGATATTAAGGACAGCGAAGCAAAGGGAATCGTAATCATCCATCAGGAATTGGCTCTGATTCCGTATATGACCATCGGAGAAAATATATTTCTGGGAAATGAACGTGGAAAAAAATTTGCCATAAACTGGGATGAGACCTATGGAATGGCAGAAAAGTATACAAAGCAGGTAGGGCTTTCGGAACCCTCAAGAACACTGATTAAGGATATTGGCGTAGGAAAGCAGCAGCTTGTGGAAATTGCAAAAGCACTGGCAAAGAAGGCAAAGCTTTTGATCCTGGACGAACCTACTTCCTCTTTAAATGAGTCGGACTCCAGGGCTCTTCTTGACCTGATGCTGAAATTAAAGAAGGAGGGCATGACCTCCATTATTATTTCCCATAAGTTAAATGAAGTTTCTTATGTTGCGGATAAGATTACGGTAATCCGGGACGGTGCCACCATTGAAACCCTGAGAAAAGGTGTGGACGATTGTTCGGAAGACCGCATTATCAAGGGAATGGTAGGACGCGAGATTGCGGATCGTTTCCCGAAGCGCCACGGCGTAAAGATCGGCGAAGTGAATATGGAAGTAAAGAACTGGACGGTTTACCATCCGCTTTATTCCGAGCGTAAGGTAGTGGACAATGTGTCCATCAAAGTACGCAAGGGTGAGGTTGTGGGAATTTCCGGACTGATGGGAGCCGGACGTACAGAGCTTGCCATGAGTGTTTTTGGAAAAAGCTATGGGACGAACATCAGCGGAAGCCTTCGCCTTAATGGGAAGGATGTAAATCTGAAAAGCGCCCGGGATGCCATTGAGCATAAGCTTGCTTATGTTACAGAGGACCGGAAGGGCGACGGGTTGATCTTAAGCAATGCCATTAAGACCAACACGACCCTTGCGAACCTGAAAGGTGTCAGCAGTAAGGGTGTGATCAACCCGGACAAAGAGTACGCAGTTGCTGTGGAATATAAGGAAAAGCTGAAAACCAAGTGTCCGTCTGTAGAACAGAATGTGGGAAATTTAAGCGGTGGCAACCAGCAGAAGGTATTGCTTGCCAAGTGGATGTTTGCAGATCCGGATGTTCTGATTTTGGATGAACCTACCAGGGGCATTGATGTAGGTGCAAAATATGAAATCTACTGTATTATCAATGATCTGGTAGCAGCAGGAAAATCGGTCATTATGATATCCTCGGAGCTTCCGGAGGTATTGGGAATGTCAGACCGCATTTATGTCATGAATGAAGGCAGGATAGCCGGGGAATTAAGTGCCCGGGAGGCATCCCAGGAGAAGATCATGGCATGTATTCTCAATTCAAGCAAAGGAGAGTAAGCAATGGATAAAGCAAAAATGAAAGCAGGCTTTCAAAAATATACAATGATTATCGTTCTTGTTCTGGTAACGCTGTTCTTCACATGGGGTACTCAGGGCAAGATTCTTTACCCCCAGAATATTAATAACCTGATCTCCCAGAATGCCTATGTATTTGTGCTTGCGACAGGTATGCTGCTGTGTATTTTAACAGGCGGTAACATCGACCTTTCCGTTGGTTCGGTGGTATGCTTTGTAGGCGCACTGTGCGGTATTTTTATGGAAAACATGAAGCTGCCTGACGGAGCTGCAGTTGTGCTGGCTCTTGTGATCGGTGCACTGATCGGTGCGTGGCAGGCATTCTGGATTGCCTATGTAAGGATTCCTCCGTTTATTGTAACCCTGGCAGGGATGCTGATGTTCCGCGGATTGTCCAATGTGGTTCTTGCGGGAAAAACCCTTCCGATCAAATCAGAGACTTTCGTCAAGCTGTTCGGCGGCGGTGCAAACTGCTACATTCCTGATTTCCTGGGCGGCGGTGACGGGCTGAACCGTGTTGCCCTTGCCCTTGGTATCATTGCCAGTGTAGTCTATGTTGCCATAACCATGCGCAGCTATATCAATCGTAAGAAGAATGGTTATGAAACAGGAAACGCTGCCGCAATGTATGCAAAAATGGCAGTGATTGTTCTGGTAGTGCTTGCGGTATCCATAAAGCTCGCTCAGTATAAGGGAATTCCGACCTCTCTGGTATGGGTTCTGGTGGTTGTCCTGGTTTACGGTTATATTACCAGCAAAACAACGGTAGGCCGTTATTTCTATGCAGTAGGTGGAAATGAGAAGGCTACCAAGCTTTCCGGTATCAATACAAACAGGGTATATTTCATTGCCTATACCAATATGGGATTTCTGGCAGCACTTGCAGGTCTTCTTACAATCGCACGTATGACCTCCGCACAGCCTACTTATGGACAGAACTACGAGATGGACGCCATCGGTTCCTGTTTCATCGGCGGTGCTTCCGCATACGGCGGAACCGGTACGGTTCCGGGGGTCATTGTTGGTGCGGTTCTTATGGGTATCATCAATCAGGGCATGAGTATTATGGGAACTGACCAGAACATGCAGAAGGTGGTAAAAGGTGCCGTTCTTCTGGCAGCCGTTATTTTTGATGTAGTAAGCAAGAGAAAATCCTTTATCGCAAAATAAGGTGTCAGATTATTGTTTTTTCTAAAAAAAGTACTTGCCCCTCACACTGCGGCGTGTTAATATATTAATATTGCTGAGTGATAAAAAATTGTTTCAAAGGAGCAGGGATATGGGTAAAAAAATCAGAACAGAGGCTGTTGACCATCTTTTTGAGGCAATCTTGTGCCTGAAGAATAAGGAAGAATGTTACACCTTTTTTGAGGATGTATGTACGATCAATGAGCTTCTTTCCTTGTCTCAGCGTTTTGAAGTTGCCAAAATGCTGATGGATAAGAGAACGTATCTGGACATTTCTGAGAAGACAGGTGCATCGACCGCAACGATCAGTCGTGTGAACCGTTCACTTAACTATGGAAACGATGGATACGAAATGGTGTTTGCCAGAATGGGCAGCAAGGAAGAAGAACAGTAAATCAAAATTTACGCATAAACATCAGGAGCGCTGCTGCAGAGGATAGATTGTCTGCAGCAGCGCTCCTGATGTGTTATTCTTTTTTTGCCTTGGGTGCCTTTTCTTTACGGTGTTTTCCTGCAGTCCCTTCCGGGCGCATATCGTCAATGAGATGTTCAATGAGCATTTTTTTGAGATAGACATCAAAGCTCAAAAGGCAGATAAAAGAGAAATTTTTCAGAAATTCCCGATCCTCTTCATCCGCATCCTCAAAGGTGTTCTGGGCTGTCTGATAGCACTTGAACAAATCTTTCTGCAGAGATTCTATGCGGCCTTTTTCCATGCCGAATACTTCGTTATAAATGTAAGTCAGATCCTTTTCCCCTGTGGACTTGAAGAATTTGTCTGTAATGGGAGAGAGAAGCGTCTGAATATCATTAATAGAAAGAATATTTTTAAAATAATAAATAAAGATCAGCATGAGCAGATGCTCTTTGGAATACCGTTTCTTCTCAGGAGAGGGAAGCAGGTTATTCTTCGCGTAATTATTGATCATAGTCTTGGTCAGGACCTTGTCCTCCGGATAGCGCTTGGTGGAAGCAAGCTGGGATTCCATAAAGGTAGTTACCTGATCCATATATAAATCAATATTAGGAAGATCGTCCGGTTTAATATAGTCAATTTTGGAAACACTACTCAGGATACTATTGATGATGTCTTTGGTATCAATATTCATGTGATTATCACCTCTGCCCTCTATTATATAGTTTTGAATACTACTTGTAAATGTTTTTTTGAAAGTTTTATAAAATCAATTTTGCCCCGCAAGCCCTTCCCCACTCCGTGAAATGCAACTTTGTGCTGGTTACAGGAGCTTGTTGTTCTGGCGGTAGATTCTGGGAGAGACGTCAAAAACTTTTTTAAATGCTCTGGAAAAGTGCAGCTGGTTGGGATACCCTACCTGAATGCTGATATCGTGGATAGGCAGATCTGTGAGCTTTAAAAGTTCTGCAGCCCTGTTCATACGGTAGCAGATTAGAAATTCCTGGGGGGACTGGCCCATGGTATCCTTGAAGATCTTGCCGAAATAGCTTCTGTCCAGATTGCAGCGGCCTGCCATATCCTCCACCGTGATGGGGAGAGCATAGTTCTGCTCAATAAAAGCGACTGCTTCTTTTGTATAAAATTCGGACAGCTTTCCTCCTTGTTTTTTGCGCTTCTTTGAGGAACCGGACAGGATCGCATCCATGATGAGGTACAGATATCCGATCTGGTGAAGTGAGGACTCCTGATCATGACCGGCAAGATAGAGAAGCCGCTCTTTCAGTGTTTCCCCTGCCTGAGCGGAATCAGGGATATAAACGGGAGTCTCGGAGGACAAACCGGCACTTTCCAGAATTTCTTTGGCACGCAGGCCGCCGAACTCGACCCAGGTGTATTCCCAGGGCTCTTCTCTGTCTGCAAAGTAGGTATTGACCCTCCCTGGCTCAATGAGGAATCCGCTGCCCGGCCCGATCCGATACTCCTTAGAATGGTTGTGGGTGTCATCGGTTAAGAGCGTACCTTTGCCGGAAATCACATAATGGAACAGGTAGTGATTTCTGATAAAAGGTCCATAGGAGTGGAGGGGACGGCATCTTTCGTAACCGTACTGATACAGGGTAAAATCCATGAAACGGTCATCAGAAAACATATGAAACAAGAGATTTGGCATATTTTGCAGCTCTCCTTCCCTTTGAATATGGTAAAATTGCTCAAAAAAATGATGAAAATATGTTGAAAAGCACTGAAATTTCGTGCTTTTCTTATATTATATACCTTTATACGTCTATATATCAACGATATTCTTGAAAAACAGCATCCGGGTATAAAAGTGAGCTAAAGAGAGTATTTACCAATAAATGGACAAATGATAAAATCGTAATATCTTAAAAGCTTCTAAGTCAGTAATATCCGGGTAGACGTATCCGGGATAGTTATGACCATGGTTGAAAAATGGGATTCGGAAAGGAGAATGAACATGATTAAAAAAAAGAGCGCAGCATCCGGTTTGGCAGCAGTACTGGCAGCGGCTGCTCTGGGAATCCTTTTGGGAGGATGCGGCAACAGATCAGATAACGGAAAAATCCAGATTGAAATGGTCCATTACAAACCGGAAGCAGTAAAAGCGTTTGAGGAAATGGAAAAGAAATTCAATGAGACCCATGATGATATTGAATTAACAATTTCCTCTCCCAAAGACGCCATGACTGTTTTGAAGACACGTTTCATCAAGGAGGATGCACCGGATATCATCGGTATTGGCGGTGACGTAAACTTTTCCAATTTTGTAGATTCCGACATGCTGGCGGATATCTCAGATTTTGAAGGATTATCTTCTATTAAACAGGCATATCTGGATATTGATAAGAATCTGGAGTTTGTTCCTATGGACGGCGTTTATGCGGTTCCTTATGTGGCAAATGCGGCAGGTATTCTTTATAACAGGGAGATGTTCCGGGAGAACAACTGGGAAATTCCCACAACCTGGGATGAATTTCTGACACTTTTGGATACCATTCAGGCATCCGGACAGCAGCCGCTGTATTTCGGCTTTAAAGATACATGGACCTGTCTGGCACCGTGGAATGCCATGGCATGTGACCTGGCTCCTGCAGATGTATGCCAGCAGGTCAACAGAGGAACGACGACCTTTGCAGAGGAATACAGAGAATTATCTGAGAAAATCCTTCAGCTTCTTCCTTATGCACAGCCTGACCCCTATGCATATTCCTACAATGACGCTTGTACTGCTTTTGCAAGAGGAGAGTCTGCGATGTACTGCATCGGAAGCTACGCAGTTCCCCAGATCCTGTCCGTAAATCCGGAGATGGAGATTGATTCCTTTGTATTCCCGGCAAATGACAGTGCAGACGGGCAGCTTCTGAACTCCGGCGTGGATCTGCAGTTTTCCGTAATGAAGGATTGTGAGAACAAAGAGGCTGCTTATGAAGTACTGAACTTCCTTCTGGAGGATGAGACTGTTCAGATCTATCTGAATGACCAAAATGCAGTTCCCTGCAAAGAAGGAGACTTTACCCTTCCTTCCATGCTGGATGGGATGAAAGAGTACATCGAGGCAGGCAGGATGGTGGACTACCAGGATCATTATTATCCTGCTGAGATGAGTGTGGATGCTTTGATCCAGACCTATCTGATGGACGGGGATACGGATGCATTCCTTGAGAACTTTGATAAACAGTGGATCCGCTATAACCGTGACCTGATTCGTAAGGTCCAGGATTATGAAGCGGCCCACGGCTCTAACTGAAGGAGGGGGAAAGGTCATGAAAAATGATAGAAAACGTACATTTATGATGATTACCATACCGGTTCTGGTATTGTTCTTTGTCTTTAATACCCTGCCGCTGATCAAAGGTTTTATGTACAGCTTTACAAATTTTAAGGGGTATGGAAGCTATGACTGGGTAGGCCTTCGGAATTATATTGATCTGTTTCAGGATGCCCGCGTAGGAAAATCCTATTTGTTTACTTTTAAATTTGCGCTTGTGGGAACGCTCATTGTAAATGTGCTGAGCCTTATTATGGCACTTGGGCTGAACAGCAAGATCAGGCTGAAAAGTGCACTCAGAGGGATCTATTTTATTCCCAACATTCTGGGAGGACTGGTTATCGGTTATATTTTCGGATTTATTTTTACTTATATCCTTCCGGCAGCGGGAAAAGCTGCAGGCATCGGCTTTTTGAGCAGCAGCTGGCTTTCCAGTACAAAATGGGCCTGGTTTGCCATTGTGGTAGTTGCATCATGGCAGTCCATTGCCATGAACACAATCATTTATATTTCCGGTCTGCAGACAGTTCCGGAGGATGTATATGAGGCAGGTTCCATTGACGGAGCAACCGGCTGGACAAAATTCCGGAGCCTGACCTTCCCTCTGATCATGCCGTTTTTCAGCATTAACATGGTTCTTTGTATGAAGAACTTTCTGATGGCATTCGATCAGATCGTGGCATTGACAAACGGGGGTCCTGCCCAGAGTACGGAATCTATTTCCTATCTGATCTATAAGAATGGTATGGACGGCGGACAGTTTGGTTTCCAGAGTGCCAATGCAGTTCTATTCTTTGTGGTAATTGTATTGATCTCTGTATTCCAGCTTACAGTATTAGGGAAAAAGGAGGAACAGTTATAATGAAAAAAACAAGCACTGTAGAAAAGACAAACTGGCCGGTTACGATTTTGCTGATCATCGGCTGTCTGACTGTATTTTTTCCTCTTTATATGGCAGTGATCATTGCCTTTAAAAAACCGACGGAAATGACCAACGACATTGCCGGTGCACTGGCTTTTCCATCTTCCTGGGGGTTTGATAACTTCAGGGAAGCTATGGAGGTTACGGATTTCTGGAACTCTCTTGGAAACAGCTTACTGATTAGTATTTCTACCGTAATTCTTGCAATTATCATTCATTCCCTGGCAGGCTATGCCATCGGAAGAAATAAGGCAAAGAGCAGATTTTACAGTTTTGCGTATCTGTACATTGTAAGCGGCATGTTCGTTCCTTTTGCCATTCTGATGATGCCTCTGGTAAAACAGACGGCTCAGATGGGAATCGGAAACTGGGTAGGCGTGATCGTGCTGTATGTGGTATTCTATATGCCTATGAATCTGATGCTTTATTCCGGATACCTGACAAATATCCCTGTTGCCCTGGAGGAAGCAGCAAGGGTGGACGGCGCCAGTACCTGGAGAACTTACTGGAGAATCATATTCCCCAATATGAAACCGATGCATGCAACCGTTGCAGTTCTTACTGCACTGAGCGTATGGAATGATGTTATGACACCTTTGGTAATTATGTCCGGTACTGCGAAAAATACCCTTCCTCTGGCACAGTTAAATTTCCAGACGCAGTTCGGGACAAATTATAACCTGGCATTTGCCTCTTATCTGCTGGCCCTGATTCCGATCCTGATTTTCTATCTGGTATGCCAGAAGCAGATATTGAATGGTGTTGTAAACGGAGCGGTAAAATGACAGAAGCATAGACTATGATTTGATTTGACGAAAAAAATGTGTATAAAGGAGAGAAACCTATGGCAGTTGTATTGGATGAAAACAAGTCCTTATTTACATTATATACGGATAGCAGCATGTATCAGATGAAGGTGGATAACCTTGGGGTGCTGCTGCATACCTACTACGGAAAAAGAACAGGGGCTGTTGACTATTCTTATCTGATTTCCAGCAGGGACAGAGGCTTTGCAGGCAATCCCTATCAGGCAGGTACGGACAGGACGTATTCTCTTGAAGTTCTGCCCCAGGAGTATTCCTGTTTTGGAAGCGGGGATTACAGGGCAAGCGCTTTGAAGATACGCTACCATATGGGCGCCCGGGCACTGGAGCTGCGCTATGTGGGACATGAGATTCTGGAGGGAAAATACGCCATCCCCGGCCTTCCGGCTGTTTATGCAGAAGAGGGGAATCGGGCGGATACCCTTGTGATGATCCTGAAGGATGATGTAAGCGGAGTATTTGTTTCTCTCTATTATGGAGTTTTGGAAGATCTGGATGTGATCACCCGTGCGGTGCGCATTGAGAATCGCGGGGAGCAGCCCATTTACCTGGAACGGGCCTTGTCCATGTGCCTGGATCAGATTTATGGTTCCTATGATCTTCTGACTTTTTATGGAAAACATGAAATGGAGCGGAAGCTTTCCAGAGCCCATATTCACCATGGAGTCCAGTCCGTGGGCAGTGTGAGAGGGACATCAAGCCATCATTATAATCCTTTCATGGTGCTTGCAGAGCGCAGTGCAACAGAAACCCAGGGAAACTGCTATGGATTTTCTTTCCTTTACAGCGGGAATTTTCTGGGGGAAGCAGAGTATGACCAGTTTAATCAGACAAGGGTTCTGATGGGAATCCATCCGGATAATTTTGAGTTTGCCCTGAATCCGGGAGAGGATTTCCGGACTCCGGAGGTTGCTATGGTATACAGTGATTCCGGTTTCGAAAAAATGTCCCAGACCTTTCACTATGCTTTCCGGAATAATCTCTGCAGAGGAAAATATAAAAAGGCGAGACGTCCGGTTCTTATGAATAACTGGGAAGGAACCTACTTCCATTTTACAGGGGAGAAGCTTGTACAGATGGCGAAAGAGGCTGCAGACCTTGGCGTGGAGCTGTTTGTAATGGATGACGGATGGTTCGGAAAGAGAGATTCGGATGACAGCGGCCTTGGGGACTGGTTTGTAAATGAAAAGAAGCTTGGCTGTACTTTGGCGGAACTTTCCGCACAGATCCACGAGCTGGGGATGAAGTTCGGCATCTGGTTTGAGCCGGAATGCATTTCCGAGGACAGTGACCTTTACAGGGCGCACCCGGACTGGGCACTTACCATTCCGGGACGGAAGCCTATGAGAGGACGTTATCAGCTTGTGCTGGATTTTTCCAGACAGGATGTACGGGATTTTATTTTTGCGCAGATGTGCGAAGTTCTGGATCATGCGAAGGTGGAATACCTGAAATGGGATTTTAACCGCAGTATCAGCGATGTTTACAGTGCCCTGCTTCCGGCTGACCGGCAGGGGGAGGTTTCTCACCGTTATGTGCTGGGGCTGTACGAGTTTCTGGAGAAGCTTGGAAACCGTTATCCGGATATGCTGATCGAAGGATGCAGCGGCGGAGGCGGACGCTTTGACGCAGGGATGCTCTATTATACGCCCCAGATCTGGTGCAGTGATGATACGGATGCCATTGAGCGCCTGAAGATTCAGTATGGCACATCCTTCGCCTATCCGGTCAGCACGGTAGGAGCCCATGTGTCCGCCTGCCCGAATCACCAGACAGGGCGTATAACCCCGCTGGATACAAGGGCTACGGTTGCCATGGCGGGGACCTTCGGCTATGAGCTGGATCCCATGAAGCTTTCTGATGAAGAGAAAGAACAGATCAGAAAGCAGATTCAAACATTTAAAGGGTATTATAACCTGATCCAGGACGGGAAGTACCATCGCCTGACCAATCCCTTTGTGGATGAAGTCTATACAGTCTGGGAGTTCACATCTCCGGACGGAAGTGAAGCTCTCATGAGCGTGGTGGCAAATAAAATTTACGCCAATGGCGCGCCTGTCTATGTGAAACTCCGGGGATTGAAGGAAGACCGGTATTATCTTATGAACGGTGAAAAGAGATATCTGGGCGGCGCGCTGATGCACGCAGGCTTTCGCATGCCGGAAGCTTCGGAGGAATACCAGAGCTGGAATTTCCACTTTGCGGAGGAGAAATAGAAATTGGAATAGGTTGTAGAAATGCTGCCGGTTATGTTATAATAGGAAACGTATTTGCATAGTTATTTATCTGAAGATGAGTCTGTTCGGATAAAGTCGTTTCGTAGAGAGATGGTTAAGGAGAAAATACGGATATGAGTATATATGATACATTGAATGACCGGCAGCAGGAGGCAGTGTTTCATACGGAAGGTCCGCTGCTGATCCTGGCAGGGGCAGGTTCCGGAAAAACCAGGGTGCTGACCCACAGGATTGCATATCTGATCGATCAGAAGGGGGTAAACCCGTGGAATATTCTGGCGATCACTTTTACCAATAAGGCTGCCCAGGAGATGCGGGAGAGAGTGGATAAGATCGTGGGATTTGGAGCGGAGAGTATCTGGGTCTCCACATTTCACTCTACCTGTGTGCGGATTCTGCGCAGATACATAGACAGGCTGGGGTATGATCATAATTTTACCATCTATGATGCAGATGACCAGAAAACCCTGATGAAGGATATCTGCAGGCGTCTGGATATTGATACGAAAGTATATAAGGAGCGTTCTCTGCTTGCGCAGATTTCTCATGCGAAAGATGAGATGATCACGCCGGATGAGATGGAGATGAATGCGGGAGGAGATTTTAACCAGAGGAAGGTGGCAGGAGTTTACAGGGAGTATCAGGCTTCCTTGCGAAGGAATAACGCCCTGGATTTTGATGACCTGCTGGTAAAAACCGTAGAGCTTTTTCAGAACTGTGGGGATGTGCTGGAATACTATCAGAATCGCTTTCAATATATTATGGTGGACGAGTATCAGGATACCAATACAGTGCAGTTTAAGTTTGTAAGCCTTCTGGCATCCAGATATGAAAATCTCTGTGTGGTGGGGGATGATGATCAGTCCATTTATAAATTCCGCGGGGCAAATATCGGAAATATTCTGGGATTTGAGAGAGTGTTCCCCAATGCCATGGTGATCCGTCTGGAGCAGAATTACCGCTCCACCCAGAATATCTTAAATGCTGCAAATGAAGTGATTCAGAATAATGCAGAGCGTAAGCCCAAACGCCTTTGGACAGAGAATGAGGAAGGGAATAAAGTACAGTTCCGGCAGTTTATGAACGGATTTGAGGAAGCGGAGTATGTGGTGGGTGAGATTTCCAAGGCACACAGGGAGGGGAGATACCATTACCGTGATTGTGCGATTCTTTACCGCACCAATGCCCAGTCCCGTCTTTTTGAGGAAAAATGTCTGCTGGCAAATATTCCTTATAAGATCGTAGGGGGCGTGAATTTCTATGCCCGAAAGGAAGTTAAAGATCTGCTCTGCTATTTAAAAACAGTGGATAATGCTCAGGATGACCTGGCTGTGCGGCGAATTCTGAATGTGCCGAAGAGGGGAATCGGCGCTACAACTGTAAGTAAAGTGCAGGATTATGCGGACAGGATGAATATCAGCTTTTATGATGCGCTGCGGGTTGCGGAGGAGGTGCCTTCTCTTGGAAGGAGCCTGTCCAAGATTGAGGGATTTGTTACCTTCATTCAGTCTCTGAAAAGCAAGGCAGAGGCTTATTCCGTGCACGAGCTTTTGGAGGAAATTATCGATCTTACAGGATATGTGGATGAACTTCGCGCAGAGGGCACGGATGAAGCAAATGCGCGTATTGAAAATATTGATGAGTTGATCTCTAAAACCGTTTCTTATGAGGAGGCGATGGAGGATATGAACCAGCCGGCCACCCTTTCGGGATTCCTGGAGGAGATCGCACTGATCGCAGATATTGATACCGTGGATCCGGACCAGGATTATGTGCTTTTGATGACATTGCACAGTGCCAAGGGACTGGAGTTTCCGAATGTGTTTCTGGCCGGAATGGAGGACGGGATATTCCCAAGCTACATGAGCATTTCCAGCGGGGATCTTTCTGACATGGAAGAGGAGCGCAGGCTTTGTTATGTGGGAATTACCAGGGCTATGAAGGAACTGACGCTGACAAGCGCCCAGCAGCGGATGATCCGCGGAGAGACGCAGTACAACCGTGTGTCCAGGTTTGTGCGTGAGATTCCAAGGGAATTGGTGGATCTTGGACACAAGATCCAGGAAAAGAAGCCTAAGCTTGAGGAAGCAGTTCCTGCAAAAAGCAGCTATGCCCAGATGAAAATGGCTTTTCGTGCCAAGGCATTTGAACCAAAGCAGTTCAAGGTGTCCAAGCCCGATGCATTGGAGTATGGGGTAGGGGACAAAGTACGCCATGTGAAATTCGGCGTGGGAATTGTAAAAAATATCGTGGACGGCGGCAGGGATTTTGAGGTGACAGTGGAGTTTGACAGATATGGTGTGAAGAAGATGTTTGCCGGATTTGCGAAGCTGAAAAAGTGTTGAGATATTGGAAAAAAGCGGCAGGCTTGCCAGCCCCGGAATTTGGTTGGCAAAGCCTTGCTGCTTTTTCAGTTTTTTAATACCTTAAAGAAATCGATACTTCCCTTTTCCATGACCGGACACGGATTCAATAACGTTGTGTTCCGTCAGTTTTCGCAAAAGCTCCGAAGCGCTCGATTTCCCATCGATTAAAATCAATCACGCCTATCGTACCGTCAGGCATATATATCAGATTACCCGGATGATAATCTCCATGCATATATACCGGATTTTCATTCCGGATATAATCTATATTTTCCTTTACATATTTAACCGCTGCTTCATCCCCATCAATTCTTACATTCGATTCTTCGTATTTGGAAAGCTGAAGTAATTTTTTAGCTTGCTTCGCCTTATTGGGAATATCCCTTTCATCCAAAGGAATTGAATGTATCTTCTTTAAAATTCCACCTGCCTGTCTACCTAACCTGTATTGTTCCTCTTTGGAAAGTTCCGGAAGGACGGTCTCCAAGTCCTGTCCCTCTATCCATGTAAGCAGCATATAAACATTTTTTCCATTATTACATACTCCAAACTCGATTGGTTCCGACATCTTGATACCAAGTTTTGCATACTTTTGGATAATGTCATATTCCTTTTTCTTTGTGTCAAATTGTCCTATATCTGACATTCTGAGGAGTAACCATTCATCTGTATCTGTTGTTATCAGATATTTCTTGTCCCTTGACCAACCTTTTGAAACAGGTACAACTGATTTCCAATTTCTACTCTGTTTAATGTCGAAATACATATATTATCTCTCCTTCTGAACCATTCGAATTTTTCGAGTAGTTGATCTTTCATTTCTACTTTCGTCAAATAATAGACTTACGCCAAAAGCTTCCAAACAACCTATCCCCTGGGTATATCAATTCCCTCATATCCATTCTGCGGAAACAGAAACACACCTCCATTTTCGCCCCAAATCGGCGGAATTCTTTGATTTACCGGGTCTTTTTCGTCAGCAGACAGACTGACTCGACGGTATTACCTCTTTCCCACAACCCTTCAATGCCAAACTTGCCGAAAAGCGAATTTGATTAACCAAATTCAGTGCTTGGTAAGACATTAAATGCACAATACATCGTTTAACCGTATTGATGTGCTCAGCCAAAAACTTCTGCCGCGGCAACAATTTTGAGTATCTCACCGTCTACTTTATCCCGTCCATATGCATCAAAAAAACGCTCGCGATACTTATTCGTTTTCAGATTGAACCAAAGCGTCCAAGCTCCCCAAAAAAGGTCTATATGCCTGTCACCAACGCCACCGTTACCAACGTCGATAAACCCAGATAGTTTCCAGTTGTTAAGAATAATATTCGGCAGACAATAGTCGCCGTGAAGCAGCACTTTGCTTTGAAGGGCATCTTTTCCTTCCATTAGCACGCCATAAGCTTCTTTTGCCGAACGATAGCCGAAGCTATCAGGGAACGTCGATTTATCATAATTTCCCGTGCGGTAATTCTTCTCAGCTACAGCAAGGTATTCTGCTGTTCTATCCATAATTGGGCAGTCAGCATAATCTGTTTCGTGCAATTTTCTTAATTCATATGCAATGGTGTCACATAAACGCTCGGGATTCATAAGATACTCCTCGTACACACAATCCTCTCCAACAACAGCGGTTGTTAAAAGCCAATCTCTGTCATCTGATATGTATTTCAATACCTCTGCACCGATGCCCTTAGAATAAAAATATTCTGTCATTTTTGCTTCTTTTTCAAGCATTCCTTTGCTCGAACATTTTAAATAGTACCCGTTCTCTTTATCAATAAAATATACTTTTGCTTCGGGAGAGCTGGAGCTATCGTAAATATTCGTCCCAGACATAAAATTCCGAATATCCTGCAGTATTTCACTTGGAATTTTGTTCAATAATGTTTTCTTCATTTTTTCACTCTCCTATTTGTGGGAAAGCAATACCACCGTCTCAACATGAACGGTTTCACAAAATTGATCCACACAACATGCCCGTTCCACTCGGTACCCGGCGGCCAGGAAGGTTTCCAGGTCTCGCATAAGGCTGGTCGCCTTACAGGAAATGTACACAATATGTTCTACCCCGTACCCAATAATCTTCGGCAATGCTTTGGGGTGAACCCCATCTCTTGGCGGGTCCAGTACGATCATATCCGGTTTTTCTTCCACTTCATCCAGAACTTTTAAAACATCACCTGCAATAAAGCGGCAGTTGGAAAGACCGTTTAAAGCGGAGTTCTCCCTTGCGGCCTCCACAGCCTCTTCCACGATCTCCACGCCGATTACTTCTCTGGCAACAGGCGCCAGAAGCTGGGCAATCGTTCCGGTTCCGCTGTATAGGTCAAAAACCTCCATATCCTTTGTGCTTCCGATATATTCTCTTACAATGGAATACAGCAGTTCCGCAGCCAGGGAATTAGGCTGAAAGAAGGAAAAGGAACTGATTTTAAACTTCAGCCCCAGAAGCGTTTCATAAAAGTAATCCTGTCCATAGAGAATTCTGGTCTCGTCACTTTGTACTACGTCAGAAAGAGAATCGTTGATCATATGCATGATGCCAACAATTTTTCCCTCCAGATGCAGATTCAGGATTTCATCTTTCAAGGGTTCCAGATCGTGTGTTTCCTGACTGGTAGTGATCAGATGTACCAGAATTTCTCCTGTGGTGACGCTTCTTCGCAGCATCAGATGACGCAGATAACCGGTATGCTGCATCTTTTTATAATAGGAAACTTTTCTATCACGAAAGTATTTCCAAACGCATCTGAGGATTTTGGTCATATCTTCATGGACCAGTCTGCAATCCCCTGTGTTCAGCACATCATAAGTGCTTCCTTTTTTATGTAACCCCAGGGAAAGAGGCCCATCCTTATATTCATCTCCAAAAGAAAATTCCATTTTATTCCGGTAGCCGAATTCTATGGGGCTCCCCTGAATGCCCTCCCAGAGATAATCCGGCTTTCCCTGAGAATCCGTCTGTCCTCCTGCAAGCAGTACGTTATCCAAAAGCTCCTTTACCTGGCATTCCTTCATTTTTAACTGTTCTTCATAAGGCATTGTCTGGTACATACATCCGCCGCAGGCAGGAAATACACTGCATAAAGGTTCCCGCATCTCCAGAGAGGATTTTTCCGTTACTTCCAGAAGACGTCCCTCCGCACGCCCGGAACGCTTTTTTTGAATCATAAAGCGCACCTTCTGACCGGGAATTCCGTTTTTTACAATTACCTTCTGTCCATCCATAAAAATACATCCCTTGTTGGGATATTCCACCTTTTCAATCACGCCTTCATAAATCTCGCCTTTTTTCATAATACCTCCGTCAAAAATAGCCCCGGTAGGTTCCGGAGCTATTCCATCTTTTATTCCTGTTTTTGGCCCGCCTGACAGCTTTACTGCAGGCAGCTGCTGAACAATTGCTATGATGCTTACTCTTCTTCATCCTCAAAGTAGTCATCAAAATCATCTTCAAAGTCTTCTTCAAAATCTTCCAGGTAGTCCGGAGCAAAGAAATGATATACTGCAAATGCGATACCGGCAACTGCAGCTACAGCACCGACAATGGCCAGTACCCAGAGGACTGTGTTCTTCTGTTTTTCATCTTCTTTTTTCTTTAATGCAGCTAAAACATCTTCGATTTTAATATTCATAATAGCATCCATCCTCTCATAATTCTTGCCGGCAGATTTCGCTGTTAAAAAATCCGCCGTTCCATCGCCCGGCAGCCGGCCGACTTTCTGATTGTCTGCAATGAATCGGAATCTCATAATTACCGATTCACTGCGGTTGCTTTTCTTATTATACCACCATCCGGTGGATTTTACCATAACTTATCGAAATTTTCGCAGTAAAATTAGGATTGTGGGTTATAGTTCACTGGGTGGTGAAGGGTTCCCGATTTTGTATGAAAATTTATTTCCCCTTTTTGAGGAGATGCCGTCATGAAAAAAAGCTAAGAAAAAAGATTATTGTCTTTGCTATGACCGCAGTTACCGTCCTGTTGGTGGTATTGGTTGGGACGATCAATGGATTCAGCTGGATTATTCTGGAACGTCAATCTGAGGAAGTTCTGCATACCCTTGCGGGCGGAAAGAATAATCCTTTGCCTGCAGATGGTATGAAGTAAAACAGCTTGGACGGGAACGTTTGATCTTTTTTATGGATAAATCTGCCCAGCTTGGGATGTTTGTGATGATACTGAGCATTTCTTCAGCCATCGCTCTGGCATGCTGCCTTGTGATTCTTCTGTTTGTAATTTTTCTCTCCGGAAGGGCAGTACATCCGATTCTGGCCGGGATAGAAAAGCAAAAGCAGTTCATCACCAACGCAGGACATGAATTGAAAACACCTCTTGCGATCATTCAATCCAACAATGACGCAGCAACGCTGATTTACGGAGAAAACAAATACAGCAGAAACATCCGGCTTCAGACACAGCGGCTGAATGTGCTGATGACAAATCTTCTGACACTTGCCAGGCTGGACGAAGAAACGAAGCTGCCGACAGAGCGCATTGATATCAGCGAGCTGATCTATGGAATGTTATCCGCCTATGAAGATATGGCAGCAGAAAAACAGATTTTGCTGTCCATACAGATTCAGCCCCATATTTTCATGCAGGTACATAGTGACACATTTTCACAAAATATTCACAGACCTTCCCGCAAATATACATAAGCGGGAAGGTTTTTCTAATGTAGCTCACAGGTTGGTTTTTTATAATGGGGCACAGAAAGGAGGAATGCTGCTTGCAATTCAGACATGAAGTAAAGCATGAAATCAGCAATTTGGATATGCTGATCCTGCGGCAAAGACTGAGCGCTGTCATGATTCCTGATAGCCATGCCAGAGACGGACGGTATGAAATACGCAGTCTGTACTTTGACAACCTGGACGATAAAGCCCTGCGGGAAAAACTGGACGGTGTAAGTATCCGGGAAAAATACCGGCTCCGCTTTTATAATAATGACCCATCCGTGATTCATCTGGAACGAAAGTTTAAGCAAGGCGGGCTGGGGTATAAGGATTCTGCGCTGCTGACCCGGGAGCAAGCAAAGCAAATCGTGGGCGGAGACATTCGCTGGATGGCGGAAAGTACCGATGAAGTGGTTCTGGGTTTTTATTCCAGGATCTGCAGCGAAGGGCTGGAGGCAAAGGTCATCGTGGACTACACCCGGGAGCCCTTTGTGTTTGGTCCGGGCAATGTCCGCGTGACTTTGGATTACAATATCCGTACTGCGCTTCGCTGCACTGATTTTTTAAATACCGGCTGCATCACCGTTCCCATTCCTGGGTCGCCCTGTATCCTGGAAGTGAAATGGGATAATTTTCTGCCAGATGTGATCCGCGACATGGTGCAGCTTGGAAACAGACACAGCACAGCTTTTTAGAAAATGTATCATCAATCAGTGCCCTTGACATGATCCTCACCATTGTGCTGTCCTTTGGCATTGGTCTCTTCATTTTTTTCATTTACAAGAAAACCTACCGTGGGGTCATGTATTCTGCAGGTTTTGGTACTACGTTGATTGCGCTGACCATGATTACGGCAATCGTGATTCTTGCAGTAACTTCCAATGTTGTCCTGTCTCTCGGTATGGTGGGCGCACTGTCTATCGTCCGTTTCCGTACTGCCATTAAAGACCCGCTGGACATTGCCTTTCTGTTCTGGTCTATCGGTGCCGGCATTATCCTGGCAGCCGGCATGATTCCGCTGGCCGTCATCGGCAGTGTCTGCATCGGCATCATCCTTATGAGTCTCTGAAGAAGCTGTCAGGCGGTGAGAGCATAGAGTCTGTTGTGGATATAGAACAGGTGGTCCGTTATTTTGTGGTTCACAACTTTGTCTGCAATGATGACAGCTATACAGGCATGATGGTCCACAACTATTATCTCTATGAGAAAGACGGCCGGCTTGCCATGATTCCCTGGGATTATAACCTTGGTTTCGGCACTTTTGGCACCGGGGATGCTGCAAGTATAGTCAACACGCCGATTGACAGCCCGGTATCCGGCGGTTCTTCTGACAGGCCGATGCTGAATTGGATTTTTGAAAGTGAAGAATACACGGCACTGTATCATCAGTATTTTGCGGAATTTCTGAATCGTGTTGATATTCAGGGGATGATCGGCAATGCCTTTGATCTGATTAAACCCTATGTGGAAAAGGATCCCACAGCGTTTTATACCTATGAGGAATTTGAATCAGGTGTCAAAACGCTTCAGGAGTTTTGCAGCCTGCGCAGTGAGAGTATTTCCATGCAGCTTGAGAACGGAGAGACTACGGAGAATATGGGCTATGCAGATGCTTCGGCGATTACCCTTTCCGATATGGGCTCCATGGGCGGCAAGGGTGACTTTGGCGGCGATCTGCCCGGCAGGCCGACGGAGGATTTTGCCCCGTCTGATCTGCCGGAAGATTTTGCCCCTTCTGATTCGCCGGAAGATTTTGCCCCATCTGACCTTAGCGGCTGGATCCGGATCGCTGTTTCGGCAGCGATACTTGCCATTGGACTGATTATTGCGAAGAAATACAAAGGATAAATTTCATATTATTTGCCGCGCATGTAGTTTTTCGTCTGTTCCATGGAAAGGATATGATCCATGGCTTCCTCGTCAATCTCACGGTCACGGAAATAATATTTCATATCTGCATCGGTAATCTCCTTCAATACCTTACATGGGTTTCCGGCAGCTACGCACCAGTCCGGAATATCTTTCGTGACGACACTTCCGCCTCCGATTACGACGTTGTTTCCAATGTGCACGCCCGGCATGATGACCGTGTTGCCCCCGATCCATACATTGTCGCCGATGGTAACTTCGATTCCGTATTCGTAGGCGGAATTGCGCGCTGCCGGATGAAGAGGATGTCCTGCAGTATAAATAGCAACATTCGGCGCCATCTGGCAGTTGTCACCGATGGTAACCTGTGCGACATCAAGAATCGTGCAGTTATAGTTGGCAAAGAAATTTTTGCCGACTTTGATATGATTGCCGTAATCGCAGTAGAAGGGCGGATTGATAAATGCCCCTTTGCTTCCCAGAAGCTCGTCGACGAGTTTGGAAATGGCTTCAAAATCAGAGCGGTCAACCGTATTCAGTTCCTGTGTCAGGCGGCGGGCACGTTTCTGCTCCTCAAATACGGCATCGTCTGAGATGTAGGGAATTTGTTTGTCTCTTCGTTCAATATTATTCATAATGCATTCTCCTTTTTTATAGTTCAGGCAGTACAAAGCTGCCCAAAAGGCAGGGTGTTGACTACGCAAATCATCAGTATTATAATAGTACGGAAAAGCACGAAAAACTACCAGAATAATCGCTGAAAACTATCATAATCGTGCGAACGTCCGATGACTGTTGGGGAATGGAAATGAAACTGGAAAGCAGAGAGCGGGAACAGCACATAATAACGGGGGCAGAAAATAAGAATCGGGAAGTGCTGATTGAAATGGATAGGATGCAGGATGCATCTGAGGTTGTGTATTATGACCGGACAGGTGTACCTCTTTACATCCGGGAAAACAGGCTTAGCTGTTATCCCGATATGAAAGCGGAATGTCACTGGCATGAGGATATTGAACTGATTCATATTCTGGAAGGAATTATGGCTTACCGGATTAATGGGGAGCAGATTCTTCTGGAACAGGGAGACAGCCTTCTGGTAAATGCGAGGCAGATGCATTATGGTTTTTCCCACTGCCGCCGGGAATGCAGGTTTATCTGCATTCTGTTTCACCCAAAGCTGCTGACGGAAAACCGTATGCTGTACAAGGAACTTGTCCGGCCTGTAATTGACGATTCGGGAATGGAATATATTCGTTTTCCTGCAGCTGATAAAATCGGACAGGAGATAGGCAGGATGCAGCTTGAAATTCTGAAGAAAAAGGAAGAGGATGCATTGTATTACGAGCTGGAAGCGGTCTCCATACTGCAGCGCATGTGGGTCATGCTTCTGAGAGAGTACCGTCTGGCAGAATTGCATCCTGAGATACATAAGGATGAGAATCTGGTGCTGCAGAGAAAAATGATGGATTTTATTTTTCAGCATTATCAGGAAAAAATTTCCCTGGACGATATTGCAAAATCCGCACATGTGGGACGGAGCAAATGCTGTGCGCTTTTTCGGCAGTATCTGCAGGATTCGCCCATTGATTTTCTGAACCAGTACAGGCTGAAGGTCTGCCGTGAGCTTCTGTTGGGAACGGATAAAAGCGTTACGGAAATAGCGCTTGGCTGCGGCTTTAACCAGCTGAGCTATTTTTCCAGCCAGTTTGTCCGGTTTACCGGCTGTACGCCGCGGGAGTATCGGGCTAAACGCATAAAAAGACAGATGTAATGAGAAAAAGGAAAATAAAGAGTGGGATATATGGGGGTTCAGAAACAAAGGGACCGGTGTACCTGTGATTTTTCATCACTTGTATGCCGATCCCTTTTTGTGCAGGGGGTTAAGGAATGGATTTTTTGGAAGTTTTATGATTACTTGCAGAGCTATTGGGAACAAGATGCTTATTTTGTCGGTAAGTACGTGGGGGAACTCCGTACACGTTTTTGAACGCCCTTGAAAAGTGAAGCTGGTTTGTATATCCTACCTGAATACAAATACTGCTGATAGTAAGATCTGTAGTAATCAGCAGCTCGGATGCTTTGTTCATGCGGTATCGGATAAGAAAATCCTGCGGAGATTGTCCCATGGTTTCTTTGAAAACTTTTCCGAAGTAACTTTTGTCCAGATTACATCTTTTTGCCAGATCTTCTATAGTAATCGGACAGGAATAATATTGTTCTATATATCCAATTGCTTCCTGCGCATACAGTCTGGAGATCTTTCCGCCCTGAATCTTTTTGCGATTCGAAGAACACTGAATGATTGCATCCATAATTAAATAAAGATGCCCAATCAGTTGCCTGGAAGATTCATCAGGGTGAGAGATGAGGTAGACCATTTTATCTTTTAATTGTTCCGACAGTTGAGGAGAAATGGGAGTCATCACAGGGGAACCGGAGGAAAGGCCTGCCTCCTTCATATATTCATTCGCCTTCATGCCGTCAAATTCAATCCACATATATTCCCATGGAAACAGACGATCTGCACAGTAGGTATTTATTTGTCCCGGTTCAATGAGAAAGCCGGAGCCGGGTTCAATAACGTATTCTTTGAAATTGTCTTTTCCTGTGACCTGAAGGGTACCCCTGCCTGATATCACATAATGAAACAGGTAATGGTTTCTGATGTAAGGCCCATATGAGTGCAGAGGAGTACATTGTTCACGTCCATACTGGTATAACATAAGATCCATATAGTTCTCATATCCGAATACATAAAAGGCATTATTTGTCATATCCTTGATTCCCCCGGTGTAATGTAGTTAGATGTTGTGCACAAAAAACAAAGAAGAAAACTATGCATTTTGAACAATAATACAACGATTTCTTATATTATATACCATTATTAGTGCATATATCAATATAATTCGTGAAAAATAGAATTCTGATATATTCTGGTATGACGAATACATGTACTTTAAAAAATATTGGTGCTATGATTCTTATATAAACAATAACTGTCAGCGAAGTTAGCAGACAGATATTTTGACCGGTCAATCAGTTGTAACCATAAAACGTATTTGAAAAAACAGGAGGTTTATATGAAGAAAATAGTGCAGTTAGCAATTGGGTTAGGCGCAGCCATGATGATGTCTGTACCTGTAATGGCAGCAGATACGGTTACAGTCGGAATATGGGATAATAACCAGTTTGCGGGGTTACAGCAGATTGCAAACGAATGGTCTGAAAAATCAGGAGTCAATGTTGAATTTGAAGTCCTGGATTGGGGGACTTATTGGACAATGCTGGAAGCAGGTGTGTCCGGTGGGGAGATGCCGGATGTTTTCTGGATGCATTCCGCATATGCCCAGATGTATCAGCAGGCGGATGTATTGCTTCCTCTGAATGATTACATTGATAACGATGATGCAATCGATTTAAGTAATTATTATGAAGGTATTACAGAACTTTATTCCGCAGATGGTGTACAATACGCAATCCCAAAAGATCATGATACAATTGCAGTAGTATATAATAAGGCGGTTTTTGACAAATATGGTATTGACTATCCGTCAAAGGATTGGACCTGGGAAGAGTTTGCTGCAATTGCACAGGAAATTACAGAAAAAGGAAAGGATGACGGGGTATACGGTACTTACATGAATTGCGGCAGCAATCAGAGCGGCTGGTACAACCTGATTTATGATTTTGGCGGAGAGGTCATCACGGAAGATAAGACAAAGTCCGGTATGGATCAGGAAGGAACGATTGCAGCTATGAACTTTGTGGGTGAGCAAATATTGCCGGCATGTCCCAGTCAGGACTCTATGGCCAATACTGCAGGTGACACGATGATGATTTCGGGCACTCTAGGTATGTATTTGGATGGCTCCTGGATGGTAAATACTTACTATACTGCAGATAACGCAGCAGACCTTGCATGGGCAGAACTGCCTTATAAAGACAGAAATGAAAACGGCTCCGTGGATGAAGGGGAGAGATGTTCTATTTATAATGGAATTGGATGGTCCATTTATGGTAAATGCGAGAATCCCGATGCGGCTTATTCCTTGATTTCTGCTTTCGCAAGTAAGGAGGGACAGCTTAAACAGTCTGAACTCGGCGTAACTATGGCTGCCTACAAAGGATGCTCTGAACCGTTTATCAGCGCATTTGAGGGCATGGATTTGTCCGCATTCACAGATATCGAAGAAGATGGAACTTTAGTGTTCCGCCCGTATTCCAAATACACAGGAAGATGGGAAGATAATTTTACCACCTTTTTCATCGATGCATGGAATGATCCTTCTTCAATGACACAGGTTTGTAAGGATATTGCTGCAGATATGAATTCCATTCTTGCATCTGAAAATGAATAAGTAATAGTTGGAAAGGGCCGTCTTGCTCAAATGCCGCATATGAGAGTATCGACTATGATCGGGCGGTCCTTTTTTTATAGGGAGAGGTGATATGCATATGAAAAACAGGTATAGCACGAGGGCAAGGGCAGAAGCAATGTGGGGATTTTTCTTCATTGCGCCAACGATAATTGGTGTTAGCGTCGGGAGAAATTAGCCATTTATTGTCGGGAGAAAATGACCAATCTTAGACGGGCAGAAACAACCAATGCATCAGCTTTTCCTTTCTTTAATGTTGTGCTTTAGGTAGC
>JAETNR010000039.1 GCA_021772055.1 Blautia sp.
GATATCCCATTCGAAAGAAGTAAGACCCCTTGAAGACGACGAGGTAGATAGGGCAGGGGTGGAAGTACAGTAATGTATGGAGCTGACTGCTACTAATCGGTCGAGGGCTTGACCAAGAAATGCAAGGTTTCAAGATTTGAGAATGTCAACATGTATGTAGTTTTGAAGGTGCAAAACACTTTCAGATGGCCCAGTGGCTCAGTTGGTTAGAGCGCCGCCCTGTCACGGCGGAGGTCGTGAGTTCGAGTCTCATCTGGGTCGTTAGCAAGAAGCTAACGAAGTTAGTCAATTGCATATCGTGGGGTCTTAGCTCAGCTGGGAGAGCATCTGCCTTACAAGCAGAGGGTCATAGGTTCGAGCCCTATAGGCCCCATGGATAAAAAATATGGATGGATTCCCGAGTGGCCAAAGGGGGCAGACTGTAAATCTGTTGGCAACGCCTTCGAAGGTTCGAATCCTTCTCCATCCACTTCAATAAGGAAACTTATTGATTTGCCGTAGGGCATGCCGATGTGGCTCAATTGGCAGAGCAGCTGATTTGTAATCAGCAGGTTATCGGTTCGAGTCCGATCATCGGCTTTGGAAATTTTATATTGCCGCGGGGTGGAGCAGTCTGGAAGCTCGTCGGGCTCATAACCCGAAGGTCATAGGTTCAAATCCTATTCCCGCTACTTATGCCCAGATAGCTCAGTTGGTAGAGCAGAGGACTGAAAATCCTCGTGTCGCTGGTTCGATTCCGGCTCTGGGCATTTACAATGTAAATTAAAAAACATTGCATAAAATATGGGATATTAGCTCAGTTGGTAGAGCACTTGACTTTTAATCAAGTTGTCCGGGGTTCGAATCCCCGATGTCTCATTACAAAAACCGCAAATCCGGTAGATAAGGATTTGCGGTTTTTTGTATGGTTTTGAAGGTTTAATCAGATGAAGAGGCCCGATACTCGTTATGATTTTTGCAGGTATTGGGAAAAAGTCGGAATTGGAAGAACGATATGCGGATGCTATTCAGAAGAATCATCCTATGCTGCGTACGGAGATGATTCCTACAGGCTGGTGTTCCTGGTTGGTATATGGTCCGGAGGTGTCGGCTCAAAATATCTATGATAATTTAGCGGCAATTAAAAGACAGGGATTGGAATTAAAGTATGTACAGATAGATGACGGTTATCAGCCATATATGGGTGACTGGCTTTCAGCTGCGGATTCTTTTGACAGTGGAGTAAAAAAATTGCGTCTGACTATTAAAGAGCAGGGATTTGAGCCGGCCATATGGGCAGCACTTTTTATTGCTGAAGAGAAATCATGGCAGGATACAATTAGACAAAGAACAGATTATATGTATATTTAATAGTGAGGAATATACACGCAGTTTTTCGGTTAAAGCAGAATATCCGGCAGAAGTGATTGATTTTTGGTTAGAAGAGAAACTGGGAATATGGGATTGCGGGGAACATACGATCGACTTACAGGGGCACTCGGCACGGGCTTTGAGAATGATTCCAAAAAGATGTTAGTTAAAGAAGATATGGTATAGATGTATATTTGAAAACAAGCCAGGGTATTTTTACCCTGGCTTGTTTTGAGTGAGCTTTTTATAACATAAGTGTCTTACCCATCGCTGCGGCTATTTCTTTTAGTTTGTCAACAGCATAACCTGTGTATTTGGCAATTCTATCTACAGGTTCTTTTTCTTCAATCATCATTTGGGCCAGGGACATCTTTTGCTTTTCTACTCCCTGTTCAATACCCTGTTCAATACCCTGCTCAATACCCTGATCTACAAGAGCTTTACTCAGATTACACATGTCTTTCACCTCACTTTCGAATTCTTCTGTCATGGCAATATCAAAGTCTTCCTGCAATCGTTTTTTCTTTTCTTCCGGTGTAGCTGATGTGGAAAATAATACATTTAATAAATCAAGGATTTCTAATTCACTTTCCTTATCAGCATCTCCAAGATTAACGATGACTACTTCCATTAAATCATAACTTTCGGAATTTTCATATGATTTTCCTAATATTGTTTCTTGTACTGTGTGATATTTAAAAATACCATTTCTGCGTTTTTTGGCCGGATCCGGACAGATCCAAATACTGTATACTTTCTGTATATTTTCGTAGTGCTCCTCTGTAAATACGGTTCCGTACTGTTCGGATATCATTCTTGCACAGTAATAGAAGCCCCTGGTGACAAGCGGATATCCAGGTGTGTCATTTAACTGGATTTCCAGATTAATAATAAGCTGCACAGGTTCTCGATTTCCAGGAAGATAAGCTTTAAACCGAATGTCATAGTATACAGTTTGATCCTTAATTGCATTTGCTTCGGAATTAAGACTTTCTATTCTTTCATCTCCGGTTAGTTTTTCATCTCGATTCAGCTGATCCTGATGGACTGCATGTTTAGAAATCTCTATGTCATCCTTCAGGCATTTATCACAGATAAATTTTACGCTGTATTGAGAAAATTCTTTTGTACAGGATTTTAAAATCCAGGCGATAATTGCCTTATAGGTCAATAGTTTTTTGGCACATTCATCATATCTTGCGCGGTCTGCCGCCAGATCTATTGTCTGTGCCAGATTTGTTTGACGTACTATAATTCTCACCTCTGCGCTGTGATGCAATGACTTTTATATGTTTTATGTTATCATAAAGTAAAATTTTGTGCAATATACCGCAGGTATAATCAATAGAGGATGCAACGGTTCGTATTCAGCTTGTTTGAAAAAGAGACAAATGTTATAATGAAACTACTTGATAACCGGGAGTGTTGGAATGGATCGGGAAAAAGATAAGAAGGACTTTTTTGAAGAAGCAGAACAGATTTTAGATAGAATTAAAGCCTGCTGTCTGGAAGAGGAATATGGCAGAGGGACGGTATTGTTTTGGGAAAACCTGGGGCTTTTGCGGGAGTATGGGGGGATTGATTATGTGCTGCTGTGCAATGCAATGGCAGTTGTGCTTGAGAAGAGTGACCGGGAAGAGGCTGTTTGGTTTGGAGATGAGGCCTGGAGAGGGCTGAAGGAATTTGGTGCTTTTTTAACGCAGAAAAAGGTTTGGGAAATAAGGTACGTACATGATATCTTTCATTTTTTATACAGGAAGGAAAGTGATTATGAAAAGGAGCTTTTAGGGCTGTATGAGGAAATAGTGAGGAATGTGGAAAACCCGGATGAAGAGATAGGGATTTTGTTGATAAAGATTCTTTTTTATATCCTTTCTGCACATGCGGGGCAGCCTGAAATGAAACAGTATTTTGAAGAAGCACAGGAGTTTTACAGGCTTGCCGGAAGGTATGAATATGAAAAGGATATGCAGGAGAGAAGTATATTGAACCGGCGCTCAGGGGCATATTATCTGGCTTTGGTATACCTTTCCCAGGGGAATATAATGCCTGCCGAGCAGTATTTGAAGGAGACGGTGTCTCTGTCAGAGGAGTTTCCAAATACAGTATTAGACTTTTATGGACTACAGAAGCTGGCCATGGTTTATTTTATGCAGAATGATTTTGTGCAGGCTGCTCAGATGGCAGAGTTGATTTTGCCGCTGCTGGATGAGGAGGATTGTGTTCAGGGAATTACCCAGAGAGAATTACAGTTAGGAACGATACTTTTAAGTAATATTTTTGCAGCAGTCGGAGAGAATGAGCTGGCGGCAGATGTGGTGCGGGAAGGTTTGGAAGAAGGAATTCTGTACCCGGAACCGGGGGATAAATATATTACGTTTGTTTATGATGAGGCAGTATACAGGACAATTGCATATCATAATGGATTACCTGAGGAGTATGAGGAGTCTTTTGTGGGTTATATGAAGGAGATTGAGTATTCCGATGTGTTTGTGAAGCTGTCGGATATGGAGCTTGCGGAGCATTATGCGGTGAAGGCGCTTTTGTACTGGCATCTGGGTGATTGCTCTGTGCTCCATACATTGGAAAGCCGGTTTGCAGGATATACGAAACATATTTTTTTATGGGAAGAAGAAAGCTTTTATTTTCCCTGTCTGCTTATTATCGCTATGAATATGAAGATGGGAAAGACGGATACTGCGGTTTCTTTTACAAAGAGGGCTGTGAAATGGAATGAAAAAAGGCTGGCAAAGGCTTTAGTCTACCAGAATAGGAAAAGGCTTGGTAATTTTTGCATCGGAAGAAATAAAATATTTTATGCAGCCTATTCTGTATATCGAAGTGCGGGAAAAATGGGGGCCTGTCACAGCCTTTTGTTAAATTATAAGAATATGGAATCTTTGATCACTGTTTTTAGAAATCGGATTACAGACGAGCTGGATGAGATGAAGGAGCTTACGGATGAAATTAATCGTTTGCTGGATATGCAGACAATGATTCAGATGAACGAGCGTCTGGGGCAGGAGGACTTGCGTAAGGAGGAAATTACTAAGGAATTAGAAGAAAAGGAATATCTTTTTTCAAAAAAGATGTCCGGAGACTATGAATTTCAACCCTTTTGTACACAGGATGTTTTGGAAAAAATGCCGGATGACAGTGCTTATGTAGAGTATTTGTTTTATATAAAGGATTTTTATTTGTCTATGCTGGATGCGAAATACCATGAGGAAGCGGAAACTCGGCTGGATGTATTTTGTTTTGTAAAAAAGGGAGGAAGAGTGGAGAAAAAGTGCTTTTCCGTAACAGATTTACATGTCTTTCTGGAAGAAATGCAATATTATTTGAGAGAAATGGAGAAAAGATATCATAAAAAGATAGAGAAATGCAGGCATACTTTATATCATTACCTCATTTCTCATATCGAAGGTGAGCTTAAGGGAATTAAGACGCTTTATATTGCTCCGGACGGTGAATTATGTAACCTTCCTTTTCATGTATTAACAGATGAGAAGGGAGTGATGCTGGGGGATAAGTGTCATGTAGTGATGATTGATACAGGGAGAGATTTTCTTCGGAAGTCGCCGGAAAGCTTTGCATCTCATTTGATGGTGGTGGGAAATCCTGCTTATGATTATAAGAATCCGGGGAGGATTCAGGGATATGCAGGCGGCAGGAAAAATTTTCAGGAATCGCCGATAGAGAGCCTTCCCTTCAGCGAACTGGAAGCAAAGGTGGTGGGACGTGAGCTAAAAACAAAACCGTATTTTGGCAGGGCTGCAGCCAGACAGGTGGCAGAGGCTATGCCGCTTTGCAGATGGATTCATCTGGCAACTCATGGAGTTCATGATTCAGAAGCTTTTGGGGATGGCTGGTATTCCAGCGCACTTCTTTTTGCAGGGGCAGAAAACTGGAGGAGAACGGGGATTGAGGATGAAACCTATGGAAATGGAATCATTACGGCTGATGAAATCAGCAGAATGAAACTGGGACATACGGAGATGGTTGTTCTATCTGCTTGCTATGGAGGGCGGGTAGATTCTGATGATATGGCAGGAATCTGTCAGGGCTTTCGGGCAGCAGGAGTGAAATATATGGTGTCGGCTCTTTGGGAAGTGGATGATATTGCTGCCTTAATTTTTATGGAGGAATTTTATAAAAATCTTAGAGTGCAGAATATTCTGGAGGCTATGGAAACAGCCAGGAGACGGCTTTGTTCTATTACGCTGTCTGAGGCAGAACAGTTTTTAAAAAATTGTATGTCTGAATATTCTTTGGAAAATAGGGATGATATTGCAGAGGGGCTTAAGGTTGTTGATGAAATGAGAAAAATATATAAAGAGAATTACAGAATTTATGCAGATCCGTATTATTGGAGCGGTTTTGTTTGTTATCAGAATACGTTTTGAGGGGGTGAGCTGTGTGGAACGATCAGATACCTATTATCAGTTGGATGCGAATATCAAAGATCCGGTAATGTATGTAAATAGCCTTTATGAAAAAGTGCTGCAAAATGATAAAGAGGCTATTAACAAGGTTGCTGAGGTGATGTTGGTTCAGGGATATAAGCATGTTTCTTATAAAATGCGTAAGTATAGTTATTTAGGTGATTGCCGGGAGCTGGTTGGAGATATTGTATCAGAAGGAATTCTGCGGATTTATGAGAAGCGTTTGCTTAATTTTGAGGGAGAAGTAAAAAGTGGAGAGTTCTTTTACGCTCATCTGATGAATTTTTTTGATAAGGTAATGCTTGAGCAGGTGAAAAAGGTCGGAAAGCTGCAGAATAAAGAACAATCTGTGCAGGAAATGGAAGAGTCTGTAAATGAGAAGGAGCATTCCATTAACGATTATACGAGGAAGGAAATGGCAGATGAAAAAAATAATCCGGATCGTATGGCTGCTGAAATTGAGGAAAGACGTGTGCGCCAGGGGCAGGGAGAAATACTGCGGCAGATCATTGCGAATACCAAAAGTGTTCCTCATGAAATGATTAGTTTTTGTTATTCCATGATCCTTCCTTCTATTTTGAGCAGTATCACGCTTCATAGCCCCACTCTTAAAAAATGTGTTCAAAAGGCTGTTGCAGAGGCGTATAAGCAGGTGCAGTCTATAGAAAAAAAAGGAGAAAGGATTTCCGGGAAGGAAACAGCAGATATTTTTTATAAAAAATACCTTCAGCAGGTGAAAAGCCTGCCCTGGGGAAGAGATTATTCTTATGAAAGGTTTACCTTGAAAAGGGTGGCAGAGCCTGAAATAAAGTATATGCATAAGGTTATGATGGCAAAGGGAGAGGGCGCTGTAAAAAGAGAACGATTTCTTAGGAAGCTTTTGGAGGAATTTCCTGATCTGTACAGAGATGAGATCCAAATCGGAAGAGAAAGCGGACGTCTGTCGGAGGCTGCCAAGGATTTGATGGGGCAGGATACCATCGGGGAGATGTCGGATAAATTTGAAAATGTATATAATCATGAGGATGCGGATACTCAGAATAAAGGATTTGTTTGGGGAAGGACTTACCGGAAGAACTTAAAAGAAGGCTATAGGAAATATGGCCATTGTATAGAAGAGGAAGGAAGTCTTGTGTATGCAGAGTATTTTTCCCATCCTTTAGGAGGGGGCGCAGAGAAACCGGGGCATGATTATTTAGGGGAAAATATCCGCAGATATGCAGAACGGGCACAGAAGGATATTGCAAAAGAAATGGTTGAGATTATGCGAAGGGAAAATATGCTCCTGGAGAAAAGTGTATTTATGAAGGAATATTCGGAAAAAAGAATGAGAAAGGTTATTCAGGAGATCGGGGATAGAAATGGGGGGATGCAAATATGATTCATCCGGAAAAAGACCAGATTTATGAAATTGCCGGAAAAGAAGTGAATGGAGAGCTTCTCACTGCAGAGGAAGTGGAGATAAAGAATCATTTTTTAACATGTAAAGATTGCTGTGACTATTTTTTGGATAGTATGCAGGTATTGGATTTTCTTTCTGAGGAGAAATTTGCTCCTTATTTTTTGGAAGCTGTAAAACGTGCGGGAGTTAGCTATAAGCTGTTGTTTCAGATGCGGTTTTTGATGGATGGATTGGAGAATCTGCAGGTTATTTCGGAGAAAACGGATATTGCACTTCCTGTATTTACCAAGGTTCCGGCTTATGCTGCTGCAAGAGGCGGGAAGAAGGCTGTGGAGGAATTTACTGCAGGAGCTTCGATTATCCGATATGATTATGAAAAACATAGCCTGATGATTTCTCTTGATGAGGAGTTATCAGACGGAGCAGAGCTGACGGCAGTTCTGCGGATGGAAGGAAAGGAGTTTTCCAAAAAACTGGAATCGGATAAGCATGGAATGCTGGAAGCAGAGTTCAGACTGGAAGATTACGAGAATGGTGAATTGGATTTAATTATTAAGAGCAATTAAATTTAAAGGAAATGAAAAGAAGGAGGATTTGAGATGTCACTTTCAATTTTTGGCAAAAAGAAACAGCAGGAAGAAGAGGAAAGAAGAAAAAAAGAAGAACAGGCGCAGCAGGAGAAGGAGAAAAAGGAAAAAGAGAATCAAAAACACTCCTGGGATTTGACGGATGAAGAAAAGGCTAAGGCGAATGACAGATCCTGGATGAAAAAAGATAATAATCCCAATCAGAAAAAGAACTCTAATAACAATGAGGATGATCAGGAAGCAGACCAGAACAGGAACAGCAGAAATAGGGAAGACGAAGAAGAGCAGGAGCTTTAATAAACTAAGCGAGGAAAAAGGCTATGGCTATTGCAAAACAGGTGCTGGAGGGGACTTGCGTTTCTTTAAATCACCCTCCTGCACCAAGGGGAAATGGAAAAGTAGTTCTGAGGGGGATGCATCAGGGAAAGCAGGCTTCTTTTGAGATTGATGAAGGAACTCTTAGTAAGCATATGCTGTTTGTAGGCGGTACCGGCTGCGGAAAAACTACGTTGTTTTATCATTTTGTGGATCAGCTGCAGAAAAAAATGACCCAGAATGATGTTATGATCATATTTGACAGTAAGGGAGACTTCTACTCTCGTTTTTGTCGGCCCGGACAGTATGTGATCGGGAATTCCAGGCAGTATCGTGACAAGTCACTGAGATGGAATATTTTTAAAGAGATTTTGGCGGACGGGGGAAATGACCGGGATTGTATTTTGAATAGTAATGAGATTTGCAAATCGCTTTTTGAGGAGCGCGTAAAAAATACGACGAATGCTTTTTTCCCTAATGCCGCCAGAGATATTCTTGCTTCCGTATTGGTGTGTATTATCCGGGAAGCCAGAAAAGATAAGAGCCTGCTTCAAAGTCTTTATAATAATGAGCTGAAGGAAATGCTGGATACTTCCAATGCGACGATGCTTCAGGGAATCCTCCGTTCCTGGCCGGATATGCAGAGTGTATGTTCCTATATTGACGGGAATGGCGGGCAGACGCAGGGCGTTATGGCAGAGATGTACTCCGTAGTACGCGAAGTTCTTATGGGCGTTTTTGCAGAAAAGGGCGGATTTTCCATGAGGGATTTTGTGCGTAAGCGTGGGAAAAATGTTCTTTATGTGGAATATGATCTGTCAATCGGAAGTGTTCTGACGCCTGTCTACAGGCTCTTGTTTGACCTTGCTTTAAAGGAAGCTCTGGGAAGGCAGAAGAATCAGGGAAATGTATATTTGATCTGCGATGAATTTAAGCTTCTTCCTCATTTACAGCATATAGATGACGGTGTAAATTTCGGGCGGAGTCTTGGGGTTAAAATTATTGCAGGACTGCAAAGTATGGAGCAGCTCTATGAAATATATGGAGAGAGCAGGGGAAAAAACATTGCAGCCGGGTTCTCTTCCATATTTGCTTTTAAGGCGAATGATGTTACTACCCGTGATTATGTAAGTAACCTGTTTGGAAAAAATGTGGTCCTGGAGAGATATGTTTCTTCAGGTGCACAGTATATAGAGGAAAAGAGAATCGGACAGGTGGTTGAGGATTGGGATATGGCCAGACTGCAGGTGGGAGAAGCGCTGGTTTGCCTGCCGTTTGCGGCACCTTTCCCCTTCCGGTTTGAAATGTATCAGTAAGGAGAAGCTGTACGCTATGGATGATTTTACAAAAATGATGCTGATGATGGGAAAAGGAATGTGGGGAGGTACGAAGCTCATGCTGAATAGCATGGGCGCTTTGGCAAACCGTCTTTCCGGCAATACTCCGGAGCAGAGAAATGCCAGAAAAAGGGGAGTGACGGAATATAAGCCATCGGAGATCGGCGGTTTTTTTCCTCCATCTGAAGCTCCGGGAAATACGGTGATATCCGGTGGAAATGATGAGATAAGGGCAGAGGCGGTGGGTGCATTTGCACAATTAGCTGCATATTACCAGATGCCTGTTGTGATTATACATAGCGGTAATCAGATTTTAGAGCAATATATGCTGAAGCTTTTTCAAGGAACAGGATTAGTGGGAATCATTAATCAGATGAATCCCTGTTATGAGCCTTTTTATGGGAAGAATAGCAGGGAGATCTGTCAGATGATTATGGAGTCAGCGCCAAAAGAGTTTGAGATGAAGATGAATGTGCGCACTTATATTGAGGGGATGTGTGCTTTTCTGGCTGCCAAAGGAAGAAAGCCCCATTACCGTTTGCTCTCAAGCTGTCCCCATGGACAGATGTTTGTGAAAGTGGATGAGGCAATGCAGAATGGACTTATGACGCAGGAGCAGGGGCAGGCTATTAAAATGCGCCTTATGGCAGGCCAGAATGAATATTATAAAATTGAAAATTATTTTTATGATCTGGAAATGCAGATCGGTCCTGTACTTTGGAAACACCTTCCTGCTGTGCAGGGGCAGAATATGCCACCGGTAAGTATTTCAGGTGCCCTTGCCAATCAGGGAATTCTGCTTTTGGATGTTTGCTCTGTCAGCAATCAGATTCTTATGAATCTGATGCTTTCGGAAATTAAGCTCGCAAATCAGAAGGGGATTCGTTTGGCGTGTGTGCTGGATTCTCTTGAAGTTGGGGATAATGAATATTTAAAGAAAATGATCGAGCAGAATTCCAAATGCAGTCTTGCGTTTTCAAGCGAGGATGTCTATGCTGCCTGTAATGCAGATGAAAAGCTGTTTCATATTTTGATCGGAAAAAGTGTGAAAAGCGTTATTTTTCGCCATGGATCAAATGTCAGTGCTACAAAATGGTCAGAGGGAATCGGCTCTTACGATAAAGAAGAGGTGAGCCACTCTTATTCGAAGGGAAAGACAAGCAGTCCGATCATGCTGTTTCCCTCTGTTTCTTCTACGCAGAGTATGAATGTAAGTATGAAAAGAGAATATATTGTAAAACCGGAGGACATTATCCGTATGGGAAATCGGGAGGCTTATATTTACTCCAGGTCGGCGAATGAGCTGGCTCATACAGAGCTGGTGTAAAATCCGGTGCAATCTGAAAGAAGGCTGTATGAATTATTTTAAATACTATTATCAAAGCTTATCTCCAGGAGAAAAAAAGATATATGAAGCTTTGGAAAAAGGGCTTGTTTCCAGAGCAGATTCCATTCGGGTAATGGGAAGAGGAATACAGGTAAAAAAAATTCTGCCTATGGTTTATCTTGATAATCCTCAGTTTTTTTATGTGGATAATACACAGCTGTCCTTGGCGGATGGAGGATTATTTTGTATTGTCCATCCCTGTTATTATAAGACGGAGGCTCAGTGCCGCTCTATTGAAGCATATTTGCAGAAAATTGCCGGCCGTTTTATAGATGAAATCAGAAAGAAGAGACTGAATAACCAGATGACTGTGAAGTATGTCCATGATTTTATTATCAGGAATACTTCTTACGCAAAGGAAAACCAGGCATCAGGGGATGCTTCGGGGGATGTAAGTACCATTGTGGGAGTATTTTGTAATCAGCGGGCTGTATGCCTGGGGATTGCATTGGCAGCAAAATGGCTGCTGGATCTGGCCGGAATTCCATCGGGTGTGATGGAAGGCTGTGTGAGTGAGGGGATGGAAAAAGAAAATAATCATGCCTGGAATATAGTAAGCATCAACGATTTATGGTATCATATGGATACGACAATGGATATGGGAGCAAGTATTTCTAAAAGGCAGATATCATATGATTTTTTTTTGAGGTCAGATGCAGTTTTCCGAAGGCTTGCCCTGTATGTACCGCCAGGAGAAATGGCAGATATAGAAAAATACAGCTATTTTGCCAGCAGCCATACAGTATTAAGGGATAAGACGCAGATAGAATCCTATATAAAAAACTGTATCCGGAATAAAAGACGCAGAATTTACTTTGAACTGGGGGCGGGATGTGAAGCTGTTTCCAGGGAACAGATCGGAAAGTATCTGAGTTCTGTGTATATTGGCAGTTACCGTATCAGGATGAATGTAAAGCTGAATATCTATGATATATTTTTACAATAAATTAAAAAAATTTTGAGTGAAATGAAAGAGAAGTAACATTAACCTATATCTAAACAAAAACATTCAGAGGAAAGGGGAACATAAAAATGGCTGAAGAAATGAAAATGGATTTTGGTGCAGATGATTTTGAGGGATTGGATTGGGGAAGTGATGAGGTTCCAAGCCAGCCGGGAGTGGATATCGGAGAAGAGGATTTTCTGGATACCATGGAGCCGTCGAAAAAGAGTATGTCCATCTTTTTTCTGATCGATACATCAGGAAGTATGAGCGGTACGAAAATCGGGACGGTGAACAGCACGATGGAGGAACTGCTTCCGGAACTGATTGGTCTTGGCGGCGCTGAGACAGATATTAGCATTGCTGTTATGAAATATGATTCTGAATGTGAATGGATCACTCCAAAACCTGTACGTGTAGAGGAATACCAGAGCTGGACTCGTCTGGGAACAGGAAGTGTTACTTGTATGGGTGCAGCATTTCGAGAACTTTGCACCAAGCTTTCCAGGTCTGAATTTATGAATAAGCCATCTCTTTCTTATGCACCGGTTATTTTCTTAATGAGTGACGGCGCACCTACAGATGACTGGCAGGCCGGGCTGAATCAGCTTAAGAAGAATAACTGGTTTAAATATGGATTGAAGATTGCAGTTGGAATTGGTTCAAAACCGAAAATGGATGTTCTTCGGGAGTTTACCGGGAATGATGAACTGGCTATTCAGGTAGGTACTGCAGAGCAGCTGAAAAGTATGATCACCATGATGGCAGTGACATCCTCTCAGATCGGAAGTACCAGTATGTCTCTGACAGATGAGGGCCATGAAAAAACAGAGGCAGATGTATTCCAGGATAAAGAGCGCCGCCTTGTAGAGGAAGTAAAGAAGGCAAAGGTGGATATTATGGGTGGTGTAGACAGCAGTTCCATGGATTTTGATGCAGGATGGTAAAAAACAGGGATACAGTAAGACAATGACACGATGGAGGGAAAGATATGGCAGTTCATATTGATTTAAAGGCAGGAGATAAGGTTCGTATCCAGGGCGGTGGAGAGGCTGTAGTGCGTAAAGAAATCGGACGGGGAGGCCAGGGTATTGTATATCTTGTCACATATGAGGGGAAAAATTATGCTCTGAAATGGTACTTTCCGGATAAGATAAAGAAGCCAAGGGAATTTCGGGCAAATCTTCAGCAAAATATTCAGGATGGTGCACCGCAAAATGACAGCAGATTTCTCTGGCCGAAATATCTTACGGTTGAAGGACAATATCCCACGTTTGGTTATTTAATGGGAGTGGCACCTGCAGAATATGTGGATATGGATAAGCTATATATGACATATTCCTGGAAAAAACCTGCTGTGAAAGGCCAGCCTGCAATAAAAGTAGAATATAAGTTTGAATCTCTGGACGCGCAGGTAACGGCAGCCATTAATATTGTAAAGGCATTTCGTTCCCTTCATCTGGTGGGGAAAAGTTATCAGGATCTGAACGGCGGTGGATTTTTCATTAATACAAAGAATGGTCATGTGCTGGTGTGTGACTGTGATAATGTGGCACCGGATGGCGAGAATTTTGGTATTGGCGGTTTTCCGGGATTTATGGCACCTGAAATCGTGCGGGGAGTGGCAAAACCGGATGTGCTGACAGACCGTTATTCCCTGGCTGTGGTTCTCTTCAGGCTTTTTATGAGGGCAGACCCTCTGGAGGGAAAAAAGGTGCTTCAGAGTGTGGTTCTTACAGAAGCGCAGGAGCTGAAGCATTACGGAAAAGAACCGCTATTCATCTTTGATCCGAAAGATGACAGGAACAGGCCTGTAAAAGGTGTACATGATAATGCAATCAAGCTATGGAATTTATATCCTAAGTTTATTCGCGATGCATTTATTAAGTCCTTTACAGAGGGAATCCGTGAACCGAATAAACGTATTATTGAAAAACGCTGGCAGGAACTGCTTATTCGCCTTCGCTCCAATATTATTCATTGTACATGCGGTAAAGTTACATATTCTACCTGTTTTGACCATGAGGAGCATTATGTGTGCAGGTGCAGAAGCTGTGGAGCTAAAATCTATAATATGAAGATTAAGGATATGATAGCACCTATTTATCCGGGACTGAAACTGTATCGCTGTTATACAGAAAATGAGGATGATTTTGAGACGGTGACAGGTGAAATTATTGAGAATAGAAATAATAAAGGATTGTTTGGAATAAAAAATCTTTCTAAGAAAGTATGGAAAGCAAAATTCCCGGATAATTCAGAGAGGGATGTACCTCCGGGAGGCGGTGTACCTATCTGGATCGGACTGCAGATTGATTTTGGCGATGGAATAAAAGCGAAAATCTTATCGTAATCAGACGAGGAGTGGTATATGGAGCGAAATATAAATAATGATGAATGGAATGTGCTGAAAAGCAGACTGAAGGATACCGGTATTGAATTGGAACGCCCTTTGCATAGTCCTGAGGAGTATCATTCCTTCCGGGATTATGCGGCGGAAAAGCGTTATCAAAATGGAAAGGATACAGTGACAACACGCTTTGCCAGTATTCCTGCAGTGATCGAAGCTGCATGGAAGCTTGTCCGGTTTTTTAAAATATTGCAGGAAGAAAACATGTTTTGCGTGGATGACTTGAAAGAAAATGTTTATTTTCATGCGAAAACAGGGAAAATGGTATTTAAGGATCCGGATGGTTTAAGAAAATGGGAAGAAATTCCAGAAGAGGCAGCGCTAGATGGGACGGCAGAGATACCGCCGAAAGAAGCCGGGGATGTTTTAAAATACAGGGAGAGTTTTCATGCTCCGGAACAGGTTCTTGGCAAAGTCAGGGAGAATTCCCGGGACACACAGAACTGGTCATTGGCGGTATATTTGTATGAACTGTTTTATCACAGCGGAAGTCCTTTTTCCGGACATTTATCCATGAAACAGGTATTTTTTTCTAAAGAGGAGGAGATTCTGTGGATGGCCGGGGAAGGCATCTTTACCATGGAGGATGATTCGTGTAAGAATCGTCCGGTACATGGGGTGCAGGATCGGCTGATCCGTTACTGGGAGCATTACCCTCAGGTATTACGGGATATATTTACGCAGATCTTTGTGGAGGGGAAAGAGGATGTTCAAAAACGCTGTACACCTTTAGAATGGCAGCAGGTGCTGAATCGCCTGAAAACCCAATATCTTACCTGCAAATGCGGGGCAAAGGGGTTCCTGAGCGGGTTTGTGCAGAATCCCCAGGGATATTATCAATGTCCGAAATGCGGGAATATTTTTTATGTATTAAGTACGCAGGATAATGAAATCTACCTTAGTACCAGTGATGAAACCAGGATTTTCCGCTGGCAGGTTTTTCCGGAAAAACCCGAGAATCAGGAAGTGCTCGGCGTAGTAATGGAAAACCGGCAGCATAAAGGTGTTTATGGAATTAAAAATATGAGCAGTGAAACCTGGATGGGAGTTTTTCCCAATGGAGAGGAACGTCCGGTTGGCCCCGGAGGCGGTATCCCCCTTTGGAAAGGGCTTCAGATTACCTTTCAGGAGGGAAATACCTGGAGGATTAAAGGAGAAGTTTAAAGTATGGCAGATATGATGAACCTGGATGGGGCAAGCTGGTCAGATAACTATGATGATATATTCGGTGATGTTCCGGATTATGTGAGACTTTTGGTTATTTTGGTGGATTGCTCCGGAAGCCTGGAAGGAACACTGATAGGTTCTGTAAATTCTTTGATGGAAGAAGTGCTGTCTGATATGGAGAATCTTTCCGGAGAACGGAGGATTCTGGTAATCACTTATGGAGATAACGTGACTTTTAGCAATGAGACACCCCAAAGACTGGATGAATTTGGCGGCTGGAAGAGGGTTCATGCAGGAGGATTTTCCAATTTGGGCGAGGCTTTGAAAATGCTTAGTAAAAAAATGGAGAATGTAGACTGGTATCCCAAGGGAAGAAAGGAAACAAGAGAGATTTTTGTATTGTTTTCTGACGGTATGGCTACGGATCATTATCAGGACGGATTGGATTTGCTGAAGAAAAATGCCGTATTTCAGAGGGCTGTGCGTTTCGCCGTTAATTTTTCTGATTTGATGGATGGGGAGGTTCTGGAAAATTTCGCCGGGAAAAAGGAATGGGTGCTGAATTTAAAGAAAAATGATATTGTGAAGGCACAAAAGCAGATCATAGCAGCAATCAGCAAATAAAGGAAGAGGAGAATACAGATGGGTGAGGACTTTGCAGAGATTGTAGACGTGGAGTTTGAGGATTTTTATGAAGAGTCGGATATAGAGGATGATGATCCACTGGATGTGCTGCCTCCTGCGAAAAAAAGTATGGTATTGTTTTTCCTGATTGATGTTTCCTCCAGCATGAAGGGAAAGCGGATAGAGACAATGAACCAGGTGATGAGGGATGTGCTTCCGGAGCTCATTGGTGTGGGGGAAAGCAATACAGAAGTCCGGGTGGCGGTTATGGCTTTTGGGTCGGGATTTGAATGGATCACGCCAGAACCAATCATCATTGAGGAATATCAGCGTTGGAGAGAGCTTGAAGCAGATGGAGTAACGGATCTGGGAACTGCATTTTTGGAATTGAATCAAAAAATGTCCAGAAAGGTGTTTTTGCAGTCCCCTTCTCTTTCTTACGCACCGGTAGTGTTTTTGATCACAGACGGATGTCCTACAGACAATTATAAGGCAGGACTTGCAGTTCTGCGGCAGAATAATTGGTTCAAGTATGGAATTAAGATTGCCCTTGCCCTTGGAAATGGTGTGGATATGGAGGTTCTGGAGGAATTTACCGGAGATAAGGATTTTGTGGTAAAGGCTTCTAACCTGGAAGAGATGAAGCTGTTAGTGAAAGCCATTTCTGTTAGTTCGTCTAAGATTGGAAGCAATAGTATGCCGGTATCCGGAGGAACCGGAGAACTGACGGAAAAGGATGTGGCAGGCATAAAGCAGAATGAAATGAAAAAAGCAATGGCAGATATTAAAAATGACATGATGAGCGGGGCGGAGCTGTCCGGATGTGACTTTGACAGTGGCTGGTAAAGTAACGGATGGAGGGAGGTTGATTTATGTTTCAGGGAATAAAATGCGTTGTGCAGGGAGCAGATCACATTGCGCGGAATATGATTTGTCAGGATGCAGCAGATTATAAACTGACAGAGCATTATGCAGCGGCTGTGGTTGCTGACGGACATGGCAGTGCTAAATATATTCGCAGTGATATAGGTTCCGTGACGGCTGTAAAATGTGCGATTGAGACAATTGATGCTTATATGGAGGATTACGGACTTTTTTCTAAAAAAATAAGAGAAAATCCGGATTACATCCTTCGGAAAATGGGAGAGCAGTTTCTGGCAAGATGGACGCAGGCTGTGGAGGATTACCAGGATGCCCATCCCCTTACGGAGGAAGAGAAAGAGAAGCTTGCAAAAGCAGGGGCAGACTTAGATAATATTTATACCTTTTATGGGAGTACCGTGCTGGCAGCTGTTATGGGAGAAGATTTCAGCTATGGCTTTCTGGTGGGCGACGGAGGTTTTGTACGGATTGATGAAAAAGGTGAGGCGTGTATTCCTATAGAAGATAAAAACAGCTATGCAAATTATGTATCTTCTATTTGTTCTAAAAATGCGGTGGATGCATTGGATACCTATTTTAAAGAAGGCAGGCCCCTTGCCCTTTGTGTATCGACAGATGGGCTGATTAAGTCCTTTGATTCAGAAAAGGATTTTTTGGATTATCATATTTTGCTGACTCCTATGCTGACAAACCTGGAGATGTGTCAGGTGAGTATGAATAAGAATTTCCAGAAGCGGACGGTTTCCGGAAGCGGTGATGATATTTCCATGGCAGTTGTTTTTGAAACCGGACAGGTAGAGGCTGCGCAGGATCTTTTGAAGAGCAAAATCGAACGAAATCGTGCGGAGAAAAATGCAAGGGAAGAACAGGAACGTCTTGCCCATTTGAAATTTTTAGAAAAGCAGAATCAGAAGAAGGGGCAGCAGGTAAAAGAGGCTCTTGAATCTTTAGGAGACAAGAAACGTAAGGCGGAAGAAAATCTGGAGGCACAGAAGAAAAATAAAGAGCGAATTCAGAAGGATATGGAAAAACGACTTTCTGAAGCGGAAAAGGATCAGAAGAACCTTGCGGCCTATATAAAAGAGTTAGATGCGAAAATAGAGGAGATGGAAAAGGAACACCTGCAGATCCAGGAAAATCATCAGGATTTAAAAAGCAGGCAGCAGGATGCGGAGAAAAGCGAAAGTAAATGGCTGGAAATGAGCAGTAAGCTGATGGATAGAATTGGAGCATTAGGTGAGCATTTAAGTGAAAAGCTAGGTTTTCGTCCCGATTTTGAGGATGATGAGTCTGAAGAAATCCGGGAGGAAATTCTTCCGCAGGATGAAGATACCATGGATGGCCGAGAGGGAGAAGAAGAATAGCGATGCGTGTAAAAGCAAATGTGATTCTTGCAAAATGCAGGACAGAAAGACAATTATATGGAATGCGTATAGAGGAGCGTAATGGAGATTGGATTCGAACCTGGGCATTTCCCATTAAGGAAGAGCTTGCGGTACAGGAGGGGTTTGATAAAGTAAATATTAACGGCTCCTTCCATGCTGCAGAGGATTATCCGGGTTGTCCCTATTGTGGAACGCAGAATTTTTTTGTGTGCGGTACATGCGGAAAATTGAACTGTTATAACGGCGAACGCGTTACTACTTGTAAATGGTGCGGAAAATCGGCAGAAACATATACTGCAGATACCTTGAGTGTTACCGGAGGAGGTTACTAAAATGAGCACCATTCCACAGATTGATATACCGGAAGAAATCGGAAAAGCATATCAATGTATGGTAAAAACATATGGAAAAGAAATTTTGAAGGAACCACGGCGTGCAGTAGGGGCATTGGCCGATCTCGCACCCAAAATGACCGGGGAGGTCAATGCTTTGCGTGTGGCCCTTCAGGAGAAGATTCCATCCCTTTTGGAATCTGATCGTTCCGGAAGAAAAGTTCAGACAGAAAATGGAAAAAAGGCAGTTGATCTGTTAAAGAAGAAAGGCTTTACAGAGGAAGAAGCTGTTTCTGTTGTAGAGAATTTGGGAATGATTTTGGGAATTGAGATGGATATTCGACCTGATTACAGTAAGGGAGACAATATTCCATATGCGGATCTGCCGCAAGGCGCCACCTTATTGGAAGCAGTGGATTCCCTGAATCATATCAGATGGTTTTTGAATAAGGAAAAAGAATATTCCTGGGAAAGGGGTAAGGGAAAGCTGACGGAATTGCGCAGGCTTTTTAATTCCCCCAAGAAGAATAAAGAGCAGATTAAAACAAAATATAAAGAAATCGTGCAGGCTTTTTCGAATAATCCCTATGAAAATAGTTTCCTTTTTGAAGAAACCAGGAAAAAGGCATCTTTTACATCGGAACAATTTAAGAATTATTTTGTGAATGTAAATGGTGAGCCGGTTCCTGTGGAATTTGCAAGAAAATATTCCGGAATCGATGCAGAGAAAGCGCTTAAAGATTTCACAATGCAGAAAAAAGCATTCCTTGAAAAAATCGGGAAGATGAAGAGTCAATATAAAAAATCCTCATCTTTGGAAAGATATGCGAAAGGCCATGCTACAGGGCTTCGGTTTATTTTCTTCAGCATGGTTATTCTGGCGGCTCTGGGATATTTGGTGAAGGATGTTGTGCTTCAGATTGATATCCGGCCAGTGCTTGATATGATTAAGGGTTATAATTATAATATTTTAGGACTGATCAGATCATATGCAAATGTGATGTATGTAAGGCAATATTTGATTGGCTGTGTCATAGGCATAGTGATGGCTTTGATCGTGGTATTACTCCTATTTAGTATACTCCAGACAGCAGTATCATCCTTAAAGCTTAAAAGTGCAATGCGCCCATTAAAAAAGCTGAATAAAATGAAAGAGATTCTTGAAGAGGAAATTCCCAAAAAGGCAGAAGAAATGGAATCCTTGATGAAGGAATACTGGAAAACCGGAAAAAATGATTCTACATTTACGAAGCATGATTATCGGAATAAATTAAATCCGGGAACTTCTGTAAAAATAAAGAAGATGAATCCTGTAAGAAAAAGCGGAAAAAGGCTTAGAATTCTTGCAGCAGTCTGCTGTGCATTGGTTCTTTTCGGACAGCAGAAAGGATTTGAGGAAAGTATGGTGCTGGGGAGTCAGATGCTAGGCGGAGTGCCTATGTCAGAAACGCTTTTGGGAGCAGGAGAAGGGCAGGCAGACCGTCCCGGGAAAGTGGTATGTGCGTTTGCGGAGGCAGACGTATCTGAATTGAGCGGTGTTTCCAGAGTGGAACCGGTGGATTATAGTCAAAGCAGTTATCTGACAGCTGCCAGTGCAGCTGATTATACGGTTAAATCGGCTATTGACCAGAATGATCAGACTTCCTGGCAGGAGGGAGCTGAAGGAAATGGAGAGGGTGAAGCAATTTGGTTTGCATTGGATCAGCCTTATGAAATTCAGTATTTCACTCTGAAGCTTGGGAATTGGAAGTCGCCGGAGTCTTTTCAGGAAAATGGAAGGCCGGAGACAATGACCATCTGTGCAGGAAAAATGAGTGCGACTTATGTTTTTCCTGATGAACAGAGAGAGTTTGTGCTGAAATTGGATTATCCTTTTACAGGCTCCAATGTGAAATTTATTGTGGACAGTGTATATCCCGGCAGTAAACAGGCTGATACCTGCATCACGGATGTGGGAATTTATGGTGTGCCGAAGGGAAATGCGGAAAATGAAAGTACACAGATGAATGAAGAGGTGGAACCGAAGGCTGTAGCATAGGGAAATGAAAAAAAGAGAGTGGATTGCCATTCTCTTTTTTTTTGCAAAAATTAAAAAAAATTTGAGTGAATGAAAAGGATAAGAGCATTTTATCATATCTGTACCTTGAAAACAGAATAGTTGCCAGAAGCTTGCAGAAGGATTGCGTGATGCGTGATATGAGATGAAAAGGAGAGCAGAATATGACAAAACATGAAATTCTTTTTAAAGGAAAAAATGATGCTGTGCTGTTTGGAAATTTAAGTAAGAATGGAACGCTGACGATTAGCGGAAAGGGTGAAATGCCGGATTATTATAGAGAGAAAACTCCGTGGGAGGACTGGAAGCAGTTGGTGAATTCTCTGGTGATCGGGGAGGGCATCACCGGTATAGGAGGAAAAGCTTTTTATGGATGCAAAGGGATAAAAAAAGTTCAGTTTCCCTGCAGCCTGCAGGGAATCCGATACGGAGCATTTGAAGACTGCTGTTTGCTGGAGGAAGTAAAATTTCCTGAGAACAGAGAACTGCGGCATGTCTATGAAGAAAAGAATAAGGAAGTTCTTTTTCGGGAGGCTGTGAGAAAGAAGAAACAAATTACCATTGGGAGCAGGGTATTTCTACATACACCATGGGCAGTAAAAAAATGGGGCGACTTTTTGATGAAAGACAATTGTTTACTGGAGTATTATGGGAAGCACACGGAGATTGTCCTTCCGGAACATATTCGGGAAATCGGGAAGTTTGCCTTTAAGAATCACGAGCTTACATCTGTAACCTTGCCTCAGGGGTTAAAGAAGATTGGCTTTGGAGCGTTTGAGAAAACCGGCCTTTCGGAGATTACTATTCCAAAAAATGTAGAATTAATTGAAGATAATGCATTTCGAAATATAGGCAGAATGCTGCATGTTACTTTTGAGACGGAGAATGTAAAGCTGGAAGGGAGTTCGTTTGATATTCCCAATACAGTGTTTTCCGGATATTTAGGGTCGTCAGCCAGGAAATATGCGCTGTGCAGGGGGATGCGGTTTCGGGATATAAAAAGGAATGAAAATAAGAAGCGGCTTGCACAGTTTGTAAGGGAGATCCCTGTTTCCAGGATTGAAGATTTTGGAAAGTATCTGGAAAATAAGCTGAAATCAGGATATATGATATATTGTGTTGATTGTAAGGAAGGTGAAAAAGAATCGGGACAGCTTGAGGTGTTTACCGGCAGGTTAAAGACAGATGATTCGATTCCGGGAAAGATAGAAAGTACAGCAGGGGGGAAGGAGAAGATTATTTGTTATCATAAATGGAATATAGAGGAGTATCTGGGGTTAAAGGAAGATGAGGAGTGCAGGCCGCAGAAGATATTTCTGGATTGGAAGGAGGGATGCTTTAAGGAATGGATGGACACGGTTTATCTTAAAGAAGCAGGGATGGAGGACTCCCGTAAGTGGTATATCTCTTTGTGGGAATATGCGGAAGATCAGATAGGAGAGTATGAATTTATCAGAATGTGGCTGGAAGAAGAATATGATAAGAATCCTTTGCCGCATAAGAGTCAGGCACCATCAGAGGAGGAGAGTATAGAAGAGAAGAAAAAGACAGAGGCGCTGAGGCGAATTGGAATTTTGAAGATAAAGAGGTCTGTACAGAGAGCGTTTGAAGAGACAGGAAAAGTATATAAAGCGGCAGACGGGAATCTGGAGGAAACAGGCTCCTGGGAGGAAGAGAGAATCAGGGAGTGGGAGAAAGAAACAGGAAATCGTGTCTATTATGTAATGGAAAATTTTACATGTCTTGGAATGCTATTTACAATGTTGTATGTTTCCGATAATCGCAGCAGGTGGAAAGGAGAAAAGGAAGAAATAAAATCCGGTTGTTTCATGGCTTATTGTATCAATTTATCCAATGAGGATTTATCGGAATACGGATATATCAGTGTAGAGACAATTAAAGGGGCAGCAATCCGTGTTGGATAAAAAAATTTTTCATTTTTGGTTCTATCCGGCAAACCTCTGCGCATAGATTACTATTACCTGTGCGGTGTTGGGAAGTGCGCAGCCCCGAAGCCGGACATGCATAGTATAAGGAGGGCCTGTATGAAGAAATTTAAAACATATCTTAAAATGTTGATAACAGCAGTTATTTGTCTTGCCATGAGTCTGATTCCCGGGAAAAAGAAAGGACAGGCTGTCCCGGCATTAAGCCAGGGACAGGGCGGGGACGGAATGAATAAGAATGAAAAAGCCTTCTTAAGTACAAATGCGGGAATGCAGGAAACTACAGTGAGTGCGGCAGCGGCCGGCCGGAAAAATGTGATTGATTTCAGAGAAAAAGTTTCTGCAGATATACAGCGGTTCAGGCAGCAGCCATTTCAGAGATATGTTGCGGTTCCTACGGTTGGTCCGGGCGATTGGGATGGATAAGCAAGTCCGTGCAGCCTTTCAATTGTGTATAATGGAGTGTGTCTTTATGTAAAATGAACGGTGATAGAGCAGATCTCACTGTCTGTGCCTACACGCATGTTGGGTCCCCAGACACCTACGCCGGAAGTGACGATGCTGTGCATTTGGCCTTTTTTCAGGCAGCCGCATGAATTTTCCCAGAATAAACGGGTGACCAGGTTTCCGGGGAAAAGCTGGCCGTCATGGGTGTGGCCGCAGAGGTCCAGATCTGCTCCTGCTTTGGAAACTTCGTCCAGCTCTTTGGGCTGGTGGTCTATAAATATGATGGGTTTACTCCTGTCCAGACGATTGGTGAGCTGGGCAGGAGTTTTGCGCTGCCCGGGATTTTTGGGGGACTTGCTCCCGATTTTTTGGGCTCTGGTCGGGTCTTTGCGGCCTACCAGATAGAATTTTTCGTCTATCAGGGCGGATTCGTCATTTAAAAGGTGTATATTGCAGTCTTTCAGGAAGGCTTCCATCCGCGGGTCTTCCTGATTCGAAGAACTATGGAAGGTGAAACCCGCAAGAATGGGCTCGTTCAGGTCATGATTTCCAAAACAGGCATAAGTTCCGTAGGTGGATCGGATGGACCTAAGGGAAGCCATGACCCGTTCCGGATCTGAGAAGGCATCAAATTCATTATCAAAAAAATCTCCTGCAAAGCATACCAGATCCGGATTTTCCTGGTTGATTTTTCGGACAAATCGTTCCGCATGTCTTGGACCGACACTGTAGCCGAAGTGCGCATCTGCGGCAAGAACGATCTTTAAGGTGTTCATGTTTTTTACTTTTTTGTTTACATTCACTTCATAATGGGTTACTTTCACATGGGTGGTGTGAATGATACCGTAAGCGCTGATAAATATGATGAAAAATGTACAGACTGCGCCTGTGATGACAAAAACCCGATGGTTTCCAATGAGGGATGAGTGAAATCCGTATTTTAAAATTAAGCGTCCAAGGTCTACAATGCCGATTACCATCAGAATATAGAAAAAGGTTCCAAGAAAGTAATTGCCGATGCTTTTTAAAATTCTGTGCAGCCACAGCGGTTTGTTTATGAGAAATCCGGTGAGCAGGGTGGTTGCGAAAAAAATGTATATGCCTGCAAAAATCACCTGGAAGGTCATTGTCCGGAATAAATAATGACAGGCACCCATCCAGCGGAACATCCAGCGGACAATGTATAGATTTATAACAATATAAAATGGTGCAAGTAAAAATGCGGTCATTCTGGTCTCCTGTTGTTTTTTTTATTCATTATATAATGCGATTGCTGCAATGTCAAAATATGAGCCTTGTCCTGTCTGAATAAATTAAGATAATTTTCCATATACTAAAGAGAAATTACATGCGGACATATCATATGAAAGAAAAAATTTCCGGATTTCTGACAGGCAGTTTTCTGTTTTTATTGTTTCCTTATGTAATTACCATGCTAATAAATGGAATGGATACAGCACTTTTGAACAGATCGCTGGATTTGGAGGCGTGTCTGCCCGGGATGGTGTCTTTGCAGATTCCGGCGGATTATGAACTGGAGGCAGTGAAATCCCAGACGATTATTGCCAGGACAAATCTTTACAGGCAGATTCGGGAGGAAAAGAATCTGGCAGGAGTTTTGGAAGAATTGCGGGAAAATATTCGGGAGACAAGGGATTTCTGGTTTTTTCCGGAGGAGATTTATGAAGAGGCTGCCGGACAGACGGAAGGGCTTGTGCTTTATTATGAAGGAGAATTGAAGCTGGTGCCATTCCACGAGGTGAGCGGAGGGAAAACAAGGGATGGGGAAGAGGTGCTGCATGATGAAGAATTTTCTTATTTAGAAGCAGTGGACAGCAGCGCAGACAAGACTTCTCCGGATTATTTGAATAGTACATATGTTTCACAGCAGCAGATGCCAAAGGAACTGGAAGTGAACAAAAGAGACAGTGCAGGGTATGTGACCAGTCTTCTGGCAGATGGCAATGTGCTGGAGGGAGAGGCGTTTCGCCAGGGAATGGGACTGGAATCTTCTAATTTTACCATACAGAAAGTGGGGGAGGAATATCGGCTGCTTTGCAAAGGGAAAGGCCATGGACTTGGTTTTTCTCAGTATGGCGGCAATGAAATTGCCAGGGCAGGCGGCAAATATCAGGATATTTTAGCAGCTTATTTTCCGGAAATGGAAATAGGAACTGTGGAAAATCAGGGAGATTCTTTTGTAAAAAAGTGAATAGACTTACACATTCTGGACACCCTATAAACAGCAACAGATTTCAAGTAGAGGTGAAAAGAAGATGATGAAAAACAAAACAGCAAAAATTGTGGTGAACGGTGTGGTTTTGGCTGCAATTGCCGCTATTGGAGTGGCTGCCTTTCAGTTGGGGACGTCTCCCAGGGAGGAAACAGTTCCGGAGGAACTGGTTTATGAAAGCGAAGAGACAGAGCAGAGTGCCCGGCTTCCTGAGAATGAAGAGCCTTTGGTGGACGCAGGAACCAGCCAGGTGGAGGCAAGTATGGAAGACCCGGAGGATTCTTCTGTGAGCATGGAAACAGAGGAAGACGGTTCCGGCGAAGAAAATATGGCAAATGACAGTCTGTCAGGGACTGATACGGAAAACAGCACAGAAGAGAATATGGAAAATGAAGCTGCAAGTACATCCGCAGGAGCAGCTGCAGCTCCGGCATTGAATTTTTCGGAGAATACTCTGACAGAATGGCCTGTACACGGAAATATCCTTCTGGATTACAGCATGGATCAGACTACTTATTTCCCGACTCTGGATCAGTATAAACTAAGCCCAGCCATTGCCGTGCAGGCTGTGGAAGGCGCTCCGGTCATGGCTGCAGCAGAGGGAAAGGTTTTTTCCATTGAAGAGACAAGTCAGACAGGTACCACTGTAACTATGGAATTGGGAAACGGATATCAGGCAATCTATGGACAGCTAACGGATCTGACGGTTGCGGAGGGCGATACGGTGTATAAGGGCACGATCATCGGATATATTAATGCGCCTACAAAGTATTACAGTACTGAGGGCAGCAATCTTTATTTTGCCATGAAAAAAGACGGCAAGCCTATTGATCCGATTTTATATCTTCCGTAAAGACAGACACGGCAGAAATCTTTTTGATAAGAGATTTCTGCCGATTTTTGGATGTGAGGAATTTACATTTTATGTAAAAAGTCATATAATAAATGTAATCGGTTTCATATGAATGTGGATGAAATGTGGCTATTCTTTTCAATTAAAGAGGGATGCTTAGGAGAGAGAACATATGAATATTGGAGAAATCGCAAAAATGGCTGGCGTTTCAAGTGCGGCTGTTTCCCGGTATTTCAATAATGGGTACATATCGGAGGAGAAGCGGGAGACGATCCGTAAGGTAGTGGAGGAAACTGGGTATCGTCCGTCCGTCCAGGCACAGACTCTGCGGACGAAAAAGACAAAGATGATCGGTGTGATTCTTCCAAAAATCGATCTGGGTTCTATTGCCAGTATGGTGTCCGGGATTCTTTCTGTTTTAAATGATAACGGCTATCAGCTTCTGCTTGCAAATACGCAGAATAATCCGGAGAAAGAGCTGGAGTATTTATCAACGTTTAACAGCAAGCAGGTTGACGGGGTAATTTTTATTGCCACGGTTTTTACCGCGAAGCATCGAAAAGCATTGAAGGAAATGACAGTACCGGTGGTGATCGTAGGACAGAAGCTTTCCGGGTATCCCTGCGTTTATCACGATGATTATCATGCGGTTTATGAGCTGACGAGCCTGTTTCTGGAAAAGGGCTGCAGGCGGCTTGGCTATCTGGGTGTTTTGCACCAGGACAAGGCTGCCGGGCAGGAACGGTATGAAGGATACTGCAATGCGGTTGCGGACGGGAATCTGGCAGAGTGCAGGGAGAATACGCTGATTGCTGATTTTACCATAAGGTCCGGTTATGAAAAGGCGGAAGAATTGTTTGAAAGATGCGGGCCTCTGGACGGATTGATCTGCGCTACAGATGAGATTGCCATTGGCGCCATGCAATATTTGAAGTCGCAGGAAATTGATATTCCGGGAGATATGCTGGTTGCAGGAATCGGGGATTCGGAACTTTCCAGGGTGACGACTCCTACAGTGACCACGGTGCACTATTCTTTCGGGCGGAGCGGGGAACTGGCGGCAGAAATGATCTTAAACATTCTGGTCGGGAAGGACAGTGCAGTCAGGGAAGTAAAGCTTGGATATTCCATCGTAGAAAATGAGTCCAGCTAAAAACAGGGCAGGATTTATTCACAAAAAATAAAAAGCAACGTATAATAAAGCAGGTGGGAAATGAAAATTCGCAATCGGTATTTCTCCTACCTGCTTTTGGATTACTTTTTGGGGATTGAAACCGGAGCTGTAAAAGGATTCTTCTGTGAATGATGAAATACTTTGATTTGGCCGATTGCTTTTTATAGAGAATTGGACGGCTGCCGGAAACGGTGCCGGAGGCCGTCCTTTACATAGATGGGGGCAGATCATGAATTTTACTTATATGGTAAAGTGCGCGGACGGCACGTTTTATACAGGCTGGACAAACTGTCTGGAAAGGCGTCTGAAAGCCCACAATGAGGGCAAAGACGGTGCGAAATACACAAAGGCAAAACGCCCGGTGGAACTGATCTATTATGAGGGCTTTGCCACAAAGGAAGAGGCTATGCAGCGGGAATACAGGATAAAAAAACTCAGCAGGCGTGAGAAGGAACGTCTGCTGGAGTTTTAATACTATACCGGCATTGTGGCTACAAAGAAATACATTACAATAAAGTGGCAGGCACTTCCAAGCATAATGAAAACATGGAAGATCTCGTGGGAGCCGAAGTTTTTGTGGCGCGCATCGAAAAGGGGAAGCTTCAGGCCGTAGATGATGCCTCCGATGGTGTAGATAATGCCGCCTGCAAGGAGCCATCCGAAGCCTGCTCTTGGCAGGGAGTGAAAAATGGGGACAAATGCAAGTACGCAAAGCCAGCCCATTCCGATGTAAAGTACAGAGGATACCCATTTGGGACAGGTGATCCAGAAACCTTTCAGGATGATGCCAAGGAGTGCGATGGACCATACGAGGATGCACAGGATATAGCCGATTTTGTTGTGCAGGGTGATAAGGCAGATGGGCGTATAGCTTCCTGCAATCATGACAAAGATCATCATGTGGTCTATTTTGCGCAGCCTGCGGTTGACTTTTTCTGTGGAATCTACAGAGTGGTAAATGGTACTGGCTGCATAAAGCAGAATCATAGTCAGTATAAAAATACTCAAAGCCGCAATGTGCAGGGTATCTGTATTTCTGCCTGCCTTAAGAAGCAGCGGCAGGGCACCTGCAATGGCAAGCAGCATAGCAATTCCATGTGTGATGGCGCTTCCTGGGTCTTTTAATTTTTGTTTCATATGAATCGCCTCCTGAACGATATAAGATGTTAATGCAAACTTTTATACGTAGTATTAAAAACTACGTTTAAAATATGTTGTTACTATATCATAAATATTAAAAAATGCAAGGGTTTATGAAAAATATTTTTGTAAAAAAGAAAAATAGAACTTGTGTTCGCATCGGAGGTATAGTACAATAAAAAAATACAAGGACTTTTGAGTAATAGATAAAAGGATATCAATATGTTTTCGAGAAGTGAAATTAAATATCTTGCAGGTGCCGGGGCTTATGATCAGGGAGTAGGGCTGTACTCCATGGATAAGGTGACGCAGTTTATTGTAGATAAAGATGGAGACTATGATGATATGACCGCATTGGTAAAGGAAAGCGACCGTGAGGCTTATGAGGTTTCCATTTCCATGAATGTAACGGATGATATTATGGAATTCATCTCCTGTGAATGCCGGGAATTTGATTGTTACGGCGGAATCTGTAAACATTGTGTTGCTGTATTGCTGGAATATAATGATTATGTGAACCGCAGAAATGCCATGGAGAGATCTGCGGAAAAAAGAGAAAGCAGCCTGGAGAAATTAAAAGGAATCCAGAAAGGCATATCTATGAAAACGACTCCGGATATCAGCGCGCTGCTGCAGAAGAAGGCCATGGCCAGGTCTTTGCCGCTGATACAGGGAAGTACTTATGGGAAGGTCCGGATGGAGCCCTATGCATATTTTGATGACGAAGGGGTGAAGGTGGAATTTAAGATCGGTATTTCCAAAATGTATATAATGAAGGATGTTTCTGCCTTTGCCAGGGCATTAAAGGAGCAGGAGAATTATAAATATGGCAAAAATCTTCAGTTTGTCCATACGGTGGATTCCTTTTGTGAGGAGTCCAGGCCGCTGGTGAAATTTGTGAAGAAATGGGGTTTCGAAAATGAGACGTCCTATGGGGAAGTGTCTTATTATGGCTATTTTGGAGATGCTGCAAAATCCAGGTATATGGAATTATCACCAGGCTATCTGGAAGAATTTATGCAGATTATGAAGGGCAGAATCATTTATGGAAGTGTGCAGGGAGACAGGATTGAGAAATGGATTCTTACAGAAGAAAAGCTGCATCGGGAACTGATGATTACAGGAATAGACCAGGGAATCGAGCTGACTGTAAAAAGAATCTGGGGCTGTATGGGAAAGGAGCATGCATTCTACTTTCATGATGGAAAGATTTATATGGAAAGTCAGGAAGAGCTGGCGCCTGTTGAGGATTTCCAGAATTGCATGAACGCCGTAAGGGCGAAGAAGGTATTTATAGAAAATTCGGATATCCCTGCCTTTTGTAAGGAATTGCTGCCGGTCCTGGAGCAGTTTTATGAATGCAGGAAGGTGAATTTTGATCCTTCAGAATATGTGCCGGAGCCGCCGAAATTTAAGATTTATCTGGATGCGCCGCAGGAAAATATGATCATCTGCAAGCCTAGTGTTTTTTATGGAAAAAAGGAATACTCTATTTATACAACAGAAGATATTGCTGCCAGGGATATGGTGAAGGAGGCTGTGCTCCGCAAACTTCTTCATGAATATGGAAATGCTTATGATCCAATGACAAAAAGCGTTGTAGCAGCCAATGATGAAGAACGGATTTATGATCTGCTGACAGAGGGGATTCCAAGAATGCAGGAAATTGCGGAGGTGTATATTTCCGCAGCATTGAAGCGGATGGAGGTACAGACTGCGCCGAAGATCACGGTGGGAATCTCCCTTGAGGGAAATCTTCTGGAGCTGACCATGACGGCGGGCGATATGAAAAAAGAAGAGCTGATTGAAATTCTATCCAGATATAATCCGAAAAAGAAATACTATAGGCTGAAAAACGGAACCTTCGTAAATGCAGAAGGCTCCGGACTGGATACGGTGGCGGAGCTGAGGCAGGGGCTGCAGCTGACAGATAAGCAGATGAAGCAGGAGCAGATCCGGGTGCAGAAGTACCGTGCAATTTATCTGGATGAGGAGCTTGAGGCGAATCCTGTAATACTGGCGATGAAGAACAAGTCTTTCCGGTCTCTGGTGCGGAATATGAAGACGATTGAGGACAATGATTTTGAAGTTCCAAAAAGTCTGGAAGGGGTGCTGAGAGAGTACCAGAAGAAGGGATTTTTGTGGATAAAGACATTGAAATTCAATGGGTTCGGGGGAATCCTTGCAGATGATATGGGACTTGGAAAGACACTGCAGGTCATTGCGTTTCTTTTGTCAGAGTATCTGGAACGGGAAGAAGGAGACGGGGGGGTGGACTCCCTGGCGGAGCGCAATGCCATCATCATTGCCCCGGCATCCTTAGTCTATAACTGGAACAGCGAATTTGAGCGTTTTGCACCAGGGATGAAGGTGCGGATGGTGATCGGGACAGCGGCGGAAAGGAAGCGGATCCTTCGGGAGTCAGGGGAAGAGGAGGTTCTTTTAACTTCCTATGATCTGTTAAAACGGGATATTGAGTTTTATAAACCATACCATTTCCGGTGCCAGGTTATTGATGAAGCGCAGTATATCAAGAACCATAATACTCAGGCATCCAAGGCAGTAAAGGTGATCCAGGCAGACTTTAAGCTGGCTTTAACAGGAACTCCGGTGGAGAATCGGCTAAGTGAACTCTGGAGTATTTTTGATTATCTTATGCCCGGATTTTTGCACAGCTATCCAAAATTCCGGGAAGAACTGGAAACGCCTATTGTGCTGAATCAGGATGAAGATGCTGCTGTCCGTCTTCAGAAAATGATACGGCCGTTTGTTCTCAGGAGATTGAAGAAGGATGTTCTTAAGGACCTGCCGGATAAGCTGGAAGAAAATATGTATGCAATGATACAGGGAGAGCAGCAGAAGCTTTATGATGCTCATGTGAAGCGGATGCAGCTCATGCTGGACAAACAGTCGGACGAGGAATTTAAGTCCTCGAAAATCCAGATCCTGTCGGAAATTACCAGGCTGCGTCAGCTTTGCTGCGACCCGTCTCTGGTGTATGAGGATTACAGGGGCGGCTCCGCTAAGGCAGATCTGTGTATGAATATGATCCACAATGCTGTGGAAGGAGGGCACAAGATTCTTCTTTTTTCCCAGTTTACAGCAATGCTGGAGCATCTGGAACGTCGTATGGAAGAGGAAGAAATCAGCTTTTATACTCTTACGGGTGAAACCGGCAAGAAGAAAAGGGCAGAGCTTGTGGAGGCATTTAACAGGGACGATACCTCTGTTTTCTGTATATCTCTGAAAGCTGGCGGAACAGGACTTAACCTGACGGGGGCGGATATTGTGATTCATTATGATCCGTGGTGGAATCTGGCAGTTCAGAATCAGGCTACGGACAGAGCGCACCGTATCGGCCAGAAAAATATTGTAAATGTTTATAAACTGATCGCCAAGGGAACTATAGAAGAAAATATCCTGAAACTTCAGGAGAAAAAACGGGAACTTGCAGACCAGATCTTAAGCGGAGATGCCATGAGTATGGGAAGCTTTTCCAGGAAGGAATTATTGGAACTGCTGGAACGGAAGAAGTAAGAAAGACTTGTAAATAAAGGAAATATGGTGCACAATAACAGATAAATAAGCAGTAGGGAGGATCTATTTATGGAACGTCATGGTTTTGCTATGGAAGTAAAAAAGGGGCAGATGAATGAGTACAGAAAGCGCCTGGGGGAAATCTGGCAGGAGCTTACTTCATTTCTGGACAGAAACGGAATTCAGAATTTCAGCATCTGGAATGCGGACAGCCTGATCTTCGGATATTATGAAAATGCGGACGGAGCGGTTTTATCCGGGGAGGAGACTATTATAAGGGACGTCCTGGTAAATAAGATGGAGGATACCTTTACCTGGATTTCCACGCCGGGGCAGGATATGCGTCTTATGTACCATAACTTTGGGGTGGTAAGAGAAAATAAAGAACTGATCCGTCACAGAATGTTTATGACGAAACTGAAACCGGGATGTGAGGAAGAATATAAGGCAAGACATGACGGCCTTATTGAACAGCGGGGAGATACGGTTGATCCCGGCCCTGACAGCAATTTCAGTATCTGGAGCGCAGGCGGATATATTTTCGGATATGATGAAATTGATACCACAATGGAAAAAGAGGAAACAGAAGAAGACAGAAAAACGACGATTGCATGGGAAACGCGCCAGTTAGAAATTATGGACTGGATTACCAATGATGTTGACTGGATGACAGGAGAACATCACTGCGCAAGTGTGCGGATTGCATGGCATGCCGGAATGTAAGAATTGTTTTCAGAAATATGAGGTATAAAAATCCTCCATTTACAGATAATAGTATCACGATAAAGCGACAGGAAACTGCGGAAAATGCAGTCGGCTTAATGCAAATACGAATATGGATAAATGGAGGAATTTTTTATGAAAGCGACAGGGATTGTAAGACGGATAGATGATCTTGGCAGAGTTGTGATTCCCAAGGAAATCAGGCGTACATTGCGAATTAAAGAGGGGACTCCGCTGGAAATTTTCACAGACAGGGAGGGGGAAGTAATTCTGAAAAAATATTCCCCTATCGGAGAGCTGAGTATTTTTGCAAAGGAATATGCGGAAGCTCTTTCCCAGACAACTGGCCTGGTGTCCTGTATTACAGATCATGACCAGGTGGTTGCGGCAGCAGGGATGGGAAGCAAGGAATACAGCGGAAAGGAAATCAGCAAGGAACTGGAAGATACGATCACTGCCAGAGAGGGGAAGTGCCTGAATGCCAATGAAAAGGGCAAAATCCCGGTTATTGAAGATCAGAGAGAGGTGCCTTATGCCCAGACCATTCAGCCTATTATCTGTGCTGGGGATGCCATCGGTTCTGTAATTTTGATGGGAAAAAGCGAGAAGGACGTTTTCGGTGATCAGGAGCGGATGCTGGTGCAGACGGCAGCAGGATTTCTGGGAAGGCAGATGGAACAGTAGGAAACAGGGTATCTTAAAAGGAATCCCCTAATGCAGATGAAAATATTGATGCTGCATCAGGGGATTTTTGTGTCAGGGATATCAGCATTTTTCCGCAATTTCGTAGATCAGGCGTTCCGTATCTTCCCAGCCAAGGCAGGGGTCTGTGATGGACTGACCGAAAACGTGGTTGGGGCAGATGTCCTGGCGGCCTTCTACAAGATAGCTTTCGATCATGACGCCTTTTACCAGTGTTTTCAGATCCGGATTATAGTTGCGGCTGTGAAGGACTTCGCTGACAATGCGGATTTGCTCTTTATACTGTTTGTTGGAATTGGAGTGGTTTACATCTACTATGACAGCAGGATTCTTCAGATTCCATTTGGAATAAAGGTCAGCAAGGCGCATAAGGTCTTCGTAGTGATAATTAGGAATGGTCTGGCCGTATTTGTTGACGCCTCCGCGGAGAATCGTATGGGCAAGCTCATTTCCGGTAGTCTCTACGTCACAGCTCCGGTAGATGAAGTGATGGGGATGCTGTGCAGCGGTAACGGAATTCAGCATAACGGAAAGGTCGCCGCTTGTAGGGTTTTTCATGCCTACAGGGATGTCCATGCCGCTGGCAGTAAGGCGGTGCTGCTGGTTTTCTACAGACCTGGCACCTATGGCTTCGTAGGAAAGGACATCATCCAGATAACTGCGATTTTCCGGATAAAGCATTTCATCCGCAGAGGAAAGCCCGGTTTCTTCCATAACGCGGATATGCATTTTTCGGATAGCAACGATTCCTGCCAGAAGGTCGGGCGCCTGATCCGGAATGGGCTGATGAAGCATTCCTTTATAACCGTCTCCTGTGGTCCGGGGTTTGTTGGTATAGACCCGGGGAATGATCATGAGCTTATCAGATACTTTATCAGATACTGTTTTCAGGCGATTTACATATTCACAGACGGAATCTTCATTGTCTGCAGAACAGGGGCCGACAATTACGACGAACTTATTGGATTTTCCTGTAAAAATATCGCGGATCTCCCGGTCACGGAGGGCCTTGTCCTGTTTAATCTTTTCACTGAGCGGATACTGGGATTTCATCACGTCAGGAAGTGGAAGCTGGTGATTGGTTTTCATTGACATAATTTTTGTGCTCCTTTATAAAAATCATCCAAAGTATAACACAGATTTTTGCAGAATGCTATCCTTTATCTCGCTGGTGTGCGTTTGTCCGTGCCTGTGCGGAGATTTTCCTCCTGTATTGTGTAGTATTCCTCCAGGGTGATTCCGGTGAGGGATAAGCAGGAAGCCAGCGGTTTTGTTACATAGCGGATGTGCCAGGGTTCATAGGGAACCCGGGTGATATGTTCCTTGTTGGCAGGGTAGCGGAGGATAAATCCATATAAGGGAGCATGCCGGGCCAGCCAGATTCCTTCCCTGGTTTCCGCAAAATCCGTAGTCAGTTCCATATGAACCTGAGGACAGGAAACGTCCAGTGCCAGTCCGCTTTGATGCTCGCTGGTACCGGGCGGCGCAGCATAAGGGCTGCCGGTATAGAGCTCTTTTTGACGATGATAGGAGCGGTAGCCGGAAATGCCGCAGAGATTCAGGCCTTCTCTGTGACTTCTGCTGATCAGCTCCAGAGCGGCAAAGGCGGCTCTTTTTTCCAAAAGGCGTTTGGGGTCATCCGGCAGGGCATCAAAGGGAATCCCTATGTCTACCAGATGTTCCGGTATGTAATCCTTTGGAAGCGGATGCTCCCTGTTAATAAGATGTGTGTATAAGTTTTGCATAGACAAGCCCCCTTCTTCTTACATATGTATGAAAGAAAAAGGGGGTTTATGACTGATTAATCAAGAGCTTTTTCGCTCATTTCTTCCAAAAGATTTTTCTTTATGTCGTAAAGTCTCTGAGAAAGGTCTACGTATACCTTCTGCGGGTTGACAAACCGGCGGGACTCATCCCAAAGGGTATTCTGCTCTTTCTGGCAGTAGCTGCGAAGCTCCATCACAGAAGGGGAAGTGTAGACACGTTTTCCTTCTGTAATAACCGGAACAAGAAGCTCACGCAAGGTGTAAGTGCCGCCAAGAACCTTGGTCTTTTTCCAGGTGTCTACCGGGTCAAAGATGATCATGGTTTCTTCTTCATGGAAGACTTCATCCTTCAGGCAGATAAGGTCTGCTTTGATCTTGCCTGTGGATTTGCTGTAAATACGGAAAACCGTTTTGTCCCCGGGATTGGTGACTTTTTCTGTGTTTTCGGACAGCTTGATCTTGGGAATGAAGGTATTGCTGGAAGAATCCTTGACTGCAGCCAGCTTATATACTCCTCCAAATGCAGGGTTGTCCTTACTGGTGATGAGGTTGGTGCCTACACCCCAGGAATTGATCTTTGCATCCTGTGCCTTCAAAGACTCAATAAGGTATTCATCCAGATCACTGGATGCAGAGATGATCGCATCATCAAATCCGGCAGCAGAAAGCATCTTATGTGCTTCCTTGGAAAGGTAAGCCAGGTCACCGCTGTCAATACGGATACCATATTTTGTTAAAGGAATACCCTCTTCTCTCATTTCCTCAAATACGCGGATCGCATTGGGAACACCGGATTTCAGCACATCGTAGGTGTCTACCAGGAGTGTGCAGGAGTTGGGGTACAATTTCGCGTAGGTCTTGAAGGCTGTGTATTCATCCGGGAAGCTCATGATCCAGCTATGTGCATGGGTGCCGAGCACAGGTACGTCAAACATTTGTCCTGTGAGCACATTGGAGGTACCCACGCAGCCGCCGATCACTGCAGCACGGGCACCGAAAATGCCGGCATCAGGTCCCTGGGCACGGCGAAGGCCGAATTCCATTACCCCGTCGCCTTTTGCTGCATAGCATACCCGTGCAGCCTTGGTTGCAATCAGGCTCTGATGGTTGATAATGTTAAGGATTGCGGTTTCTACAAGCTGTGCTTCCATAATGGGAGCGACTACTTTTACAAGAGGTTCTCTTGGGAATACGACAGTGCCTTCCGGAATGGCATAAATATCTCCTGTAAAGTGGAAGGTGCTTAAATATGCCAGAAAATCCTCTTCAAAAATATGCAGGCCTCTTAAGTATTCGATATCATCCTCTGTAAAACGCAGGTTTTCAATATATTCAATCATCTGCTCCAACCCGGCAGAGATGGCGAATGCGCCTCCGCAGGGGTTGGTGCGGTAAAACATATCAAAAATAACAGTTTGGTCAGTTGGGTTCTTAAAGTATCCCTGCATCATGGTCAGTTCATAAAGATCCGTGAGCAGAGTCAGGTTATTTGCTCTCATGGCTTTTTCTCCTTGCTTTGGGCTTTTGTACAGATAAAATTTATCCTATTATAACACATTTTCCGGAGTTGGTATGAGAAATATTTGGAAAATGTAAAAAATAGAAATGAGGTTACATTTCCCTCCCCCCTCCCGGGAAATGCAGGTGTCCCCCGGAAATGTAAAAAAAATAGGCGAAAAAACGAAAATTGACTTTACATTTTATAGAATAAACGTTACTATTGTCTTACAAGGAGGAGGAAGCGTATGAAGAAAATTAGAAGAATTGCAGCAGCATTATTTCTCTGTTTATGTATTGGAATGGTAAGTCCTGTGCCTGCTTTGGATATGGGGCATGCCGTAGAGGTGCAGGCCGCATCTGTTATGCCAAAGCTTGTATCGGCGAAGCCATCCGGAACTACGAAGGCTGTGATTAAATGGCAGACTTTGAAGAGTGCAGAAGGCTACAGGGTTTATAGGAGTACGGACAGAAAGAACTGGAAGAGAATCAAGACGGTTGGAGGAGGGAAGGTCAGCTCTTACACAGACAGCAGGCTGACAACAGGAGCAAGATATTATTATACTGTCAGAGCATACAGAAAGAAAAATGGAAAGATTGTATTAAGCTCCTGTGATACAAAAGGCTTGAGTATGATCGCAGGCCTTCAGACTCTGACGCTGAATAAGACGAGTTTGAGTATTTATAAAGGAAAGAGTTATGTACTGAAAATCAACGGAACCAAATTGAGACCTTCATGGAAGTCCAGTGATGCGGGTATTGCTTCCGTTGATAGCGCCGGAAAGGTAATTGCGAAGAAAGATGGAACGGCTACCATTACGGCTTCTCTTGGAGGGAGAAGACTGACCTGCAAGGTAACTGTAAAAACGCAGTCATTAGCCAGTGCAACGGCACCATATTATAAGAAGCTGAAAGCCTACCTTACGAAGTATGGGGAAAAGGATTCGTCAGGAAATCCCTATATTGCATATAAAACAACTGAGAAGAATTACGAATATTTATGGGGAGTTATTTATGAAAAAACAAAAGACAGGTATGATTTCTTTATGGAAATGGAAACACCGGAGGGCGTTTATAGTATCATAGATCTGTATGCAAACGTTCAGAAGTCAGGATATGCAACTGCTGTGTATGGGGTATATTATGAGGATGAATATATGATTTCATCATCTAAATTTTCGACAAAAAGCTATACAGGTAAGAAAAATATTAAATTTAACATCGATAAGATCTATGATAGAAATGATACTGAGCTTAAAAGTCAGGCTCAGGGAATTTCTAATATATGCCTGCAGGCGGGATTTCAATTTTGGAATGAAACATTACGGCAGAAGGTGAAGATTTCTATGAAGAATCTTGGCTTTACATCTCTTGCAATCAAATGATTTTAGATTCCCCGGCAGGCAAAACGTAGGACACTAAAATAAGCAGACGTCACCACCCACAATTGGTATTATATAATATCAGTTGCGGGTGGTGTTTTTCTTAGTAAACTAATCTGAATATTCTATCAAAACTTATCTCAAGTAATCAATGTTGAATGGAATATGGAAAATAGGATGAATCTTAAATTTTCAGATTTATATAAAAAATAACTAAAACTATCTAATATAAACAAGAAAAAAATATTTTTGTTAAAATTCTTGACAAGTAATATACGCTATGATATTATCAGGTTATCAGATATCTGATAACCTGATAATAAGGGAGTGGAAAGGAGAACTTCGTGAATACTGTTGAGATAACTGCAAGAAGAAAATTAAAAAAAGATTCTCTTCCTCAAATGGTTATGGATTGTATTTACCAGGAATTGTTGGAAGGAAAACTAAAACCAGGAGACTTACTGCCATCGGAAGCTGATCTTTCCGAAAAATTGGCTGTTGGAAAGTCAAGTATCCGTGAGGCTATTAAGATGTTGAATGTAATTGGTATTGTAGAGTCTGTGCAGGGTGAGGGTACTTTTATCAAGACAGATGTTGATGATACGGTAATTAATCCTTTAACTTATCAGTTGGTAATTTTACAAGGGACGGATGAGCAGATACTAGAACTCAGATATTGGCTAGAGCCAAGCTATACACTTCTTGCAATGACAAAAGCTTCTGAGGAAGACATTGCGAGAATAAAAAATACCGTTGTTGAATTTGAAAAGAAAATTGCATCAAATACGCAGACAGCTATGGATGATTTGGCTTTTCATGAGGCAATTCTGGATGCAACGCATAATCCATATATTATACGGATTGGAAAAACAATGCTTCATCTTTTTGAGGCATCCATACAAAAATCAATGAATACGATTCCTAATACAGCATTGGAAGATCATAAGCGGATTTTGGATGCCTTTTTAAAGAAAGACAGAGATGCATTAAATGAAGCTGTAACGAAGAGTTTCGACGGATGGAAGCAAATGTTAAACCATTTATATGATAATGAATAGAAAACAAAAGGGGGAGATTTGATTGAGATTTGAGCGTTTGGGCAAAAAGTGGATTGTCCGGATCATGGACAATGGCGCTGTTGCTTTGGTGGACAAGGTTCATAATGTCGTATGGGGAGGAGAGGTTCCCGGATGGATTACAATGGAAGACGGCAGATATGACTTAGATGCTCCAACAAGAGTAGGTTCTACTTCTAATGGAGGTGCTTTTGCTGTATATGATACACCGGGATACAGCTTTCGAGCGGAGTTTGAATTAAATGATGATGAAATTGTCATTTCTATTCAGGAGCTTCGATGTGATGGAGTCTTAAAGGAAATTGAATATCCGGCACATATGCTGAAAATTGACTGCGGCGTAAAAAATGGATATACGGTGATTCCTCATAAACAAGGTACGATTATTCCTTCCCGGCTGGACGACGGATTCATGAGACACCGGCATAATACCTGGAGAAACATTACAGATATTAATGAAGTAATACCTTTTGAATTCTGCGGCTTAAATATGACATGGTTTGGCGCTTCTTTGGAAGAGTCATCTGTGATATGTTACCTGCCGGAAGCAATTGATATGGCACTACGCGTAGCCGGAAATGCTGTTTTCGATGAAAAAGGTAATGCAGTTGATAATCATCAAGGTATTTACTCCGGAAAAAGGTACTCCTCCATGACACCTGTCTGGCGTTCCAGCAAGGGGAAACTTTCTTATAAAAGAAGTATTGTCCTGAAATTGGTGCAGAACGGATACATAGGAATGGCTAAATATTATCGTAAGATGGTTATGGATTCAGGACGATATGTATCCTTAAAAGAAAAGATTGATCAAAATCCTGAAGTGGCGGAAATTCTTGGAGCACCGGATTTAAAAATATATATTTATACACACAGGCGTAATGAGCCAAGGCTGCGATCCTGGTCGGAGCCTGTCCTGGATGGATACGAATGTGTTCATACCACTTTTGAACAAGTGGGAAATATCATTGAAGATATGCAGAACATTGATATTAAAAATGCCTTGATTTTATTGGGAGGATGGAACAGGGCTGGATATGACAGAGAACACATTGATATGTGGCCGCCTGCTGAATGTGCAGGAGGTACGGAAGGGCTTGCATTAGCCAGCCAAAAGGCAAGAGAAGCCGGATATATTTTTGCGCTGCATGATAATTACCAGGATATTTATCCGGATTCGCCAAGTTATGATGAAAGTCTTGTAATGAAGCATCCAGATGGTTCGGTACAACTTGGAGGTATCTGGGACGGAGGGCTGTGCCGACTTGTATGTTCTTCTCAGGCGTTGGATTTGGCAGCACCTGTAATTGAGAATGTGAAAAAATATACTTCTGTTAATTCTTACTATTTGGATACTACTACATCTGCACCGATGTATGAATGTTATGATACGGAACATCCAATGACGCGTTATGATGACAGAAGTAATAAGAGAAAACTGTTAGAAGAATTAGCAAAGAAAAACTGGATTGTTGGAGCGGAAGCAGGTGTTGACTGGGCTGTTCCCATTGCAGCTTATTTTGAGGGGATGCCGGGATCTTCTGTTGGATTAAATTACGGCGCTGAATCTGCAGATTTTGGAATGATGGTTCCGTTGTTTAATCTTGTATATCATGATTCTGTTGTTTGTTATTGGCAGCATGGACAGCCGTTTGGCCGTGAAGACCATGTAAACCACGTTCTTCACGATCTGCTTAGTGCTCAGCCATCCAGTTGGTCCTTTGTTTTTGAACAGTGGGAGGACCTTAAGCCGCTGATCAAACAATGTGTAGAACTTCTTGGCGAATTGCATAGAAGAACTGCATTTGCAGAAATGATAAATCATGAATTTCTTACTCCGGATTTTGAGGTTCATCGTTCAACATTTTCGGATGGAACACAAGTATATGTGAATTTTGACATTTGTACACATAAATGCGGCGAAATATCACTGCCGCCCAAAGGTTTTTATATTTCTTACCCAAATGAGGATCCTGTGACAGGAAAGTTATCACGGGATATTGTGTTGGATTAAAAGTACATAATGGCTATTCATTAGCCAATAGCATTCCTATATGAATGCCAAAATAAAAAGGAGGGACTATATAATGAAAAAAAGTTGGTTGGGGTATTTTTTAACTGCATCGTTTGTGCTGGGGTCCTGCATGCCTGCATTTGCAGCAGATAGTACAACCCTGGAGTACTGGATCGCCGGGGATCCAAGAAGAACACCGGCTTATGTGGAATCCTGTGAACGATTTACCGAAAAGACAGGAATCAATGTGAACGTTGTTGAAGAGGCAGGGGATAATACGCAGATTCAGCAGAAACTGCTGACAATGATCGCATCCGGTAGTGCTCCTAATGTCATTCAGGTTGATACGATGTATGTGGCTGATATGGCAAAAGCAGGCATTATTTCTCCGCTGGATGATCTGCCGGGATTTGAAGAGGCTAAAAGTGAATTAATCGAAGCAGAAGTTTTACCTTCCGTTGTAGATGGGAAAACTTATGGATTTCCTATCCGTGGTAACTCCATTCAGTTAATTTACAACAAGCAGATGTTCCGTGACGCAGGTCTTGATCCGGAAACGCCTCCCAAAACATTGGATGAACTTGCAGACGCTGCAGTAAAACTTACAAAACGCGATGATGATGGTAATATAGATGTATTCGGATTTGAAATTGGGATGTCTACTGACGCACACTGGACATTACATGCATTCAGTCCTATTTTCTGGGGATATGGCGGAGAATACCAGCTGGAGGATGGGTCATCAGGTTTTGGAACAGAAGCAGGAGTACAGGCATTAAGTTATTGGAATAAATTGGTTAATGAACTGAAAGTTTCCCCTACCGAACGTGTACAGGACGGCTTTGTAAGCGGAAAAATAGCTATGATGCTGGACGGTGAATGGAATTTCAGAACCTGGCGTGAAGAATATCCGGAACTTGATTATGGTGTAACTACTATTCCTATGCCTTCTGAAGATGTTGTTCCTCAGATTCCTCTTGGCGGCCGTGTTTGTGTGATTCCTACAATGGCTGAAGATAAAGAAGATGGATTTGAACTGATTAAGCATGTGACTTCCTACGATGAACAGATGGCATATACGAAAAATGAGGTAGGCCTTGGTGTACGTTCTGATATGCTTGATGATTCATGGTTTAATGAGAATGAAAACTATCGTAAAGTTCTGGATGACATGAAATATTCAAAAGCCAAAGCAGCAACGGAAATCATGCAGATGGATACGATTGTATATGATGCCATTCAGCAGGTAATTAACAATGGTTCAGATCCGGCCGAAGCTTTAAAAGAGGCAGATGCACAATACAACGATCTTCTTGCAAGTTATGAATAAGCTTTTATCATCTTTTTGTAACACGGCGGATTTTCCGCCGTGTTCTTAGAAGAAGGGAGGTTTTGTATGAAAAACCGCAAATTGTCTATCAGTCAACGGAAAGCATTCATTGGTATTATTTTTTTATTACCGTTTTTTATCCATTTTGCAATATTCCAGATATATCCGTTTTTTTCTACACTTGTTACATCATTTACAAATGCAAATCTCATGTCATTGACGCAAAAATTTGTAGGATTTAAGAATTATGTCAGCGTATTACAAGATAAACTCTTTATTACTTCACTGAAAAATACCTTTATATATCTGCTGATAGATGGAATCGGAGTTGTTGTTTTTGGCATGCTGATGGCGATTGCTTTGAATAAGAAGATACGTGGTTTATCTTTTTTTCGCACAACCTATTATATTCCGGTGTTGGTAGATTGGACGATTGTTTCCATCGTGTTTCTATTTATCCTGGAACCCAATTTTGGTATTGCAAATTACTTCCTCCGGGAAATGGGGCTGCCCACCCAGAAGTTTTTAACAAGTCCCAAGCAGGCACTTATTATTATCGCAATTGCTTCTGTATGGAAAGGTGTGGGATACTATGCAGTTCTTTTTCTTGCAGCGCTTCAAGATGTGCCGGAAGTGTTAAAAGAAGCTGCATCACTTGATGGAGCAGGGCCGGTAAGGATTTTCTTTCATATTTCGCTTCCTCATATGATGCCGGTTGTTGTCTTTGTTGTATTGATGGCTTTTATTGGTTCACTGAAAGGATTTGATCAATTCTATATTATGACTTCCGGCGGACCGGCAAGATCAACAACTACTATTATGTATTATTTCTATGAGGTTGCATTCACCAATATGAATACCAGTAAAGGTGCTACGATTGCGATTTTGTTTACAATTATAGTTTTAGCTTTTACAGGTACGCAAAGGTTGTTGTCAAACAAACTGGCAGGTGTCGAGGGCGTGAATTAGGAGGACGACAATTTGAAGAAAAAAACAAAAACGATATTAAAATATTTTGTAATGATATTGATAGCATTAATTTGCATAGGTCCGTTTATATGGCTGCTTTTGAATTCATTTAAACCGTTAAGGGAAATTACAGCCTGGCCTCCTACGATTTTACCTCAGACATTCACTTTTGAAAACTATGTTAATGCATGGAATATTGTTCCTTTTGGCAGATATTTGCTAAATAGTTTATTTGTAGCAGGTATTTCTACATTAGCAGTGGTACTTATTTCCTGCCTGGCAGCTTATAGTTTGGTAGTTTTAAAATCAAAATTATCAAGTATTGTGGAAGTATGTATCCTGGTAGGATTGATTATGCCGACTCAGATCACGTTTATTCCTCTTTTTAAGATGTGCCGGAATTTTGGCTTTATAGATAACTATACTGGATTGATTCTGCCGTATTTATCTTCTGCTTTTGGTGTTTATATGATGACATCATTTTTCAAAATGCTGCCTTTGGAATTGGTTGACTCAGCAAGAATTGATGGGCTTGGGGAATTCGGAATCGTAACCAGAATTATTATGCCTAATGCCAGAAGCGGTATTGTTACTTTGACAATTTTTAATTTCCAGCAGGTATGGAAAGATTTGTTCTGGCCGTTGCTTTTGATCAATAAACCGGAGCTTCGTACAGTACCGATCGGTATCACTTCTTTTCTTCAAATGCAGCCGAGACATCAGGGTCAGATTCTTGCTGCTGCAATTATATCCGTTATTCCTTTACTTATCGGATATATGTTTTTCCAGAAACAGTTTGTTCAGGGAACTTCATTTAGCGGAATGAAAATGTAATATTTTTAGGAGGGGGTGTTTTTGAATGATTTATGATGCTGACGTGCACCTTTCGTTAACTGAACCAAATGGTCTATCGGCTGAGGATGCATTACGTCAATTAGATAAAGCAGGTATTGATAAGGCGAATATTTGGCTGCAACCTCCCTATATGAGGTATATAGAAGAGGCGAACGAATATATTTACCAGTCTGCAAAGAAATATCCGGATCGTTTTAATCCTACCGGCTGGGTTGACCCTCACTTTGGGTTACAAGCTTCAAAGGAAATGATCAAAAAATGTATAGAAAAATACGGGATGAAGACAATTAAATTTAATGGTGCTCAGAACAATTTTTATATTGATGATGAAAGTTTATTTTCACTTTATGACCAGATATGTACCGCGGGTTGTTCCCTGGCGTTCCACATTGGGTCGGATGCTTATGATTTTACGCATCCATTAAGAGCTGAGTGTGTAGCAAAAGCATTTCCAAATATGAAAGTGATGCTTGTTCATATGGGGGGGGCAGGGAAACCTGATTTAAGTGAGTTTTGCATTGCAGTGGCAAAACGATGTCCTAATGTATTTTTGACTGGCAGCGCAGTATCCTATTTATCTATTAAGAAAGTCATAGAAGTTTTGGGAACGGGTCAAATTTGTTTTGGAAGCGATGCTCCGTTTGCAATTCCAAAAGTGGAGCGAGCGGCTTATGATGCGCTTTTGGAAGACATTACAGATACTATTGGATATGAAAATATAATGTATAAAAATGCTGTAAAGTTTTTTGAATAATACTATTTTAGCAATAAAAACACCGTCTGTATTTGATTATTACATTGTACCAAATGCGGACGGTGTTATTTGTTTTTTTAGTAGAAAAAAAGTTAAAAAAAATAAAAAAAGTACTTGCAATTTGTTTCCACTTGATATATAATATCATTTGTCTTGAGCGACTAACAGTTGTAAGAGAAAATTAATATAGGGCTATCGCCAAACGGTAAGGCAACGGACTCTGACTCCGTCAGTTCAAGGTTCGAATCCTTGTAGCCCTGCTAAAGAGAACGGGTATCTTCGGTAAGAAGATGCCCGTTTTTTCGTATTATAGGAAAGTGCTCCATTTTAAGATTCGGGAAAAAATATACTGTACAAAAATGGTACAGTTTAAAAGCAAATAACCAGAATGATAATCTAAAAGATATAAAATCCCTCTTCAAAATCATTATCATCAAGGTTATCATCCTCGGTAAGGAAATCATGCATATCAAGCAGATCAGAATCAGACATATTTTGAACAAGCTTTGCTGTCATTCCCTCGGGAGGATTCTGAATATATTTTTGCCTGAGTTCCCTTAAAAATTCTGAATCCATTGTTTGAGAAACTTTAAAGGGTCATAGCCAAAGGAGATAAGGATATCTTCACGCCATTTGTTAAAGCTTTTCAGAAGGGTATGTTTGGATTTTGGAACAGCTTTTCTGAGGGAGCTGTCCTTTTCCCGGTTTCTTGCATACAGCCCATAATAACGTGTCATTTTGAAATTCCATTCAGGGATATGCTGGATAAGAAGTTTGATAAAATCAATGGCAGGAAGAGTCTTTTCCACATAGACATTATCTTCATGGCGGTTGTAGTGGAAGGTGACATGTTCCCCATCATAGGAATCGATACGGCTC
>JAETNR010000109.1 GCA_021772055.1 Blautia sp.
GCCAACAAAAAAGAGTATCAAGGGTAAACGCTGCGGTCTATGACCGCCCTTGACACTCTTTTCCTTATGGCTTTGATAATAAACAAGGGGAAATGGCTTCTTGTGGCATTTCTGCCCCTGTGATATAATGAACGACGCTACCGCCCCCAGACAGGTAGAGAAAGGGGGTGAACCGCATGAGTGAACTTCTGTCATTTTTTCTCTCTGTTTTGGCAAGTGTAGTTGCCTACTACATCTGCAAATGGTTGGACGGAGAAGAATAACTGGTAGCCAGCCTTGGGATTAAGCCACCCACCCAGAACGGAATAGAAAAGCCCCGGAGTCGCAACCTCCGGGGCTTTTTGCTGTGCCACATGAGCACTTCTGTCATTTTCGCCTACTGGTATTATAGCATATGCCTTTCGGCATTTCAAGTATACCCTACTTCCACCACTTCAATACAGTATGCCGGCTAAGCCCAGTTTCTCTCTCACAATCTATCTTCTTTCCGTCCGGATGCTGCTGTTTCCATTCTTCGACAATCTTCGACTTTTCTCCGCTGCCTTTTGGTCTACCCTCTTTATTTCTCCATGCTCCATTTGGATAATCCAATGTTTGTACCAACCTTGCACGCTCTAAATGTTCAGCCTGTTTTCTTCCGTTCCGTTTGCTTGCTGGCATAGCAATAGCCGATACTCTTTCGGCTTCCCTGCGACTGTATGTGACATAATTCTCTTGATAAAACTGCATGGCGTCCAGTATATCACGCTTGGTAAAGCGGTTATGCTCATCATCTGACATATCATCAAGGAACTGCAATAGGGAAAAAGCGTCTGTAAAAAGCTCATCTTCCGGAATATCGCACTTAACGGCATAGGACGCCAAAACGCAAAGGCAGCTGTATCTGTGCCCTACAGAAGCCCCCTCTTTTATTTTCCGCAGCCACCAATCATATAAGTCCCTTTTGACATGCCAGCGCTCACGGCGCTCCCCCTGCACAATTCGCTTTTCATACCATTCCGGGTACTTCTTCCGGGCTTCGGCAAGACTCAAATCGCTCTTATAGTGAAAATCCGTGACCGCCTTGCTCTTATCCATAAGATACCCGTTCAAATACTCAATCGTCACTCTCTCGCCCGTTTCAAAAGCCTTTACCGGGTATCTCTTTCCCAGCTTTGACTGCGTTCCAACCATACGGAAGCCCTGAAAAATCCCCTGATACTGAACCTGTTCCCGTTCTGTGAAAGTGCTTGTATAACGGTTCCAGACTTTCGCAATCAGCTCATACTTGAACTCTCGAAGCTTATCCTGCAAATGCTTATACAAGGGAACCGGCTTTTCCAGCAGATAATATAAATGCAGCCCGTGACCGCTGTTAATACAGTAAGTGCATTTCGGGATAATATCATGGTTCATTTGATGGAACACATCACGGAGCTGCGGCATCTCCACCCCGTCAAGGTCTATCGCTATCCCATACAGCCACCTTGCATTGGCTGCCGTCCGATTTCTGCCGGAATACGCCACAGGGGACATGACAGCAAACTCTGCCCCCTTGACCTCATCAATGACCGACAAATCATCAAATACAATCCGATTCTTCGCCTTATCATTCTCAACTATGGTTATAATGCCATTTGCCTTTCCGTCCTCAAAATGCCCCTTTCTCTCAAAACTTCCCTCTGGAAAAACAGCCCGATAAAACTCTTTCGGCTTCACTTCCTCAAAGAACTGCCCCAGCCATTCATTTTTCAGCTTATACAACTGCTTTTCAGTCGGTTTTTTTGCCATATTCCCACCACCTTTTTCTCCCCTCCAAAACACCTATAGGGGGCTTATATTATCAATACAGTTTATTGCACATTTTTGACCTCTTAAAAAAGGGCTGGTTTTCTCTCCCTTTCCCCACCCCTAAAAACACCTATAGGGGGCTTATATTATCAATACAGTTTATTGCACATTTTTGACCTCTTAAAAAAGGGCTGGTTTTCTCTCCCTTTCCTTGCCATTATAGCACTGCTACTTTTCCTTCGCAATCTCACTTTTCTCGTATTCAGAACAGTGCCCCTCTCTCTTTACACGGTCTCCGGCAACGGGACAATACCAATCTTTCCTATAAGCGCAGCTTGTGCAGCTCTCCTGCTCTCTTTTTTCTTTCTCCATAGTCTTTTACACCTCACTCCCTCTCGCCTTGACCGCTTATCTTATCACTACATTATTTTACCTTTTTCTCTTCAAATAAAAAATTATCGCTACTATCAACATCACAACACCTATCGCAATAAGCAAGATGCTGACAAGAACACTATTCAACTTTCCTGCGACAAATACCGAGGTAGGACCATCTGCACCTCCGATTATAGCAATAGCATTATTATTCATCTTCAATGCAACACCCACAATAACAGATATTATTCCAACAATACCAGCAACGATTCCTAATATTTTTTTCATTGACTAATCTCCTTTCTCAACCTTCCGATTTGTCGATTTCTTTTTACTTACCAAGCATACCATATAACAGCATAAGAAACACTAAAATATTACAGACCATACCGCCCCAAAACAGGTACAGCTTTAAGCCCTCATATCTGAAAAAGCTGTTCTTGCTTTCCTCCAGCTCCCGGATCTTCTGCTTCATCACGCTTGTAAGTGTATCAGACTGCTTCTCAAGAAGCTTTGTAGCCCTCTGTATAGCCTCTATATTCGCCTGTAACGCCTTTCTAACCTCTTGGACGGTGTTTTCCTTAACCTCATCTTTCAGGCTCCCAATCTCGCCCGATATAGCGTCTTGAAGCAATTCGTTGCTGTTCTTCAGCAGCTCTACGCTCTGCTTCAGCTCGCTGATGAGCTTCCTGTTCTGCTCTGCGTCTCTCTGCCTGTTCTGCTCTGCCCTTACTTGTTCTTGATTTGACTGCTTCATCAATTCCTCGCAGTTCTCGCTCGACATCGCCAACGCTTCTTTGAGCAGACTGTTTTCCAGCTCTGTCCGGCTCTGTCGGTTTAACTCTTGAAGCTGCTCTCTTGGACTGCTCTGCTTCTGCTGTTCGTGCATTTCTCTCAAACTCATGCTCCATACTCTCCTTTCCAAAATCCATATTGTAGTATTTTTCCAGCTTGTTATCCCTGATTTTACAAGCCTTTTCTCCTGCCTGTTCCCTGGCTAAGTCGGTATATGTGATGTACTTGTGGCTGTCCTGCCAGTCCACCCCGTACCCTCTTTCATTCATCAGCCGGATAAAGGTTTCCCGGCTGGTCGCTGTTTCCTTACAATCCAGCACCGCAAGGGCAATATCCTGCACATAGCTCTTGACCTTTCCCTGCTCTGCCTGTTTCAAAAGCTGGTAGGTGTCTTTGCTCCATGCCACCGTTTCTTCCCGGACTTCTCCAGCAAATGTCTTTCCTTTCTCCGGCACATGCAAGCCCTGTTCCCGGCTCTGTTCGTTACATCGTTCCTTTAAGTCTTTAAGGTCGTGCTTACTCCATTGGAGCTTATGACCGTTCTCATAATTTACGGAATTGACAATAAAGTGCGTGTGTATATGCCCCTTGTCTATATGCGTGGCTATCAGAACTTCATGCCCTTTCCATGCCTTTGTATGCTCTGCCAGCTCGACAGCGTTCTTATGAGCCTGCTCCGGGGTTATTTCCTCGTCCTCATGGTAGGATTGCACATAATGCTTATAGGTTCTTCCATCCGTCTTGCCCCACAGCTCCTTTGTGGCTTGCATTTCTTCCTTGACCGTCTCCGGCTCACAATGCAGACCGCTGACAAGCTTCTCCTCTGTCTTTTCTTTTTTCGTCACATAATCTATGGCGTGCCCTATGCCCGCCTTTGAAGATACCGCCTTAATGACTGCCATACTTTGTTCAGCTCCTCTCCATGCTTCCGCACTTCCGCTTCACTCGGCAACATCCCCCCCTCATTACACCGCTTTGCTATTTGGTTGAGGTTGTTCCCTATCCGTTTCAGTTCCGGGAGAAGTTCTTTGATACCGTCCGTATTCACGATCTGCTTCTCCAGCACACAGGAAAGGATATACTCCTGTTGGTTCTTTCCACTCTCTGAAATCTTCTCCTGCAACTGCTGGTATTCTTCTTCACTTACTCGGAATGATAACTGCTTTGGTCTTGTCTTGTTCATACCCTTACCACTCCATATCCATGACATCAAGTAAGTCAAAGAAACGCTCCAGCGTCTTATTTTCCTTTTCTGCCGGGTTCTGTTTTACATATTTATCAATTACTTTCATCAGCTCCTGCACCTCGTATCTGTACTCAAACTGAATTTTATCCATTTCTTTTTTCATGCCTTTGACCTCTCTTTCTTCGGTGCTACCACCGTCACATTATGAGCCTTTCGGCTCTCTGAAAAGGGGGATTGAAGGGGGGCTTGCCACCCTCACAAGTTCTAAAGTGGTAACACTTTAGGGAACTTGCAATATATCCGCTACACATATTATAGCATGATAGACACCCTATATCAAGCGGATATATTCGTGCGTATATTCTGCCAAGAATATAGTGGAGCTTACTTCCTCTTGGGCGACTTTGAAAGTGTAGGAGGGAGACAGTCAAGGGCTTGTTTTTTATCTGCAGTATGAGCTTCGGCTTGCCGATCAGCGAGTACAGCAGATAAAAAATGGTCGCAGACCACCCTTTACTTTCTTCCGCCGGAACGGACAATGAAGCACAGGGGGAAGTAACGAAACGGACGGACAGCCGTTTTCCCCTCCGGCATTATAGCCAACAAAAAAGAGTATCAAGGGTAAACGCTGCGGTCTATGACCGCCCTTGACACTCTTTTCCTTATGGCTTTGATAATAAACAAGGGGAAATGGCTTCTTGTGGCATTTCTGCC
>JAETNR010000001.1 GCA_021772055.1 Blautia sp.
CGACGGGAGCAACGGGAGCTGAGGGCTTTACAGGAGCGACCGGGGCAACCGGAGCAACGGGAGCAGACGGAGCAACAGGAGCGACCGGGGCAACTGGAGCAACGGGAGCCGATGGAGCGACCGGGGCAACGGGTGCAGACGGAGCAACAGGAGCCACCGGGGCAACAGGGGCAACGGGAGCCGATGGAGCGACCGGGGCAACGGGAGCAGACGGAGCAACAGGAGCGACCGGGGCAACCGGAGCAACGGGAGCCGATGGAGCGACAGGGGCAACGGGAGCAGACGGAGCAACAGGAGCGACCGGGGCAACCGGAGCAACGGGAGCCGATGGAGCGACCGGAGCAACGGGAGCGACCGGGGCAACGGGAGCAGACGGAGCAACAGGAGCCGATGGAGCGACGGGAGCGACAGGAGCCGATGGGGCAACAGGAGCGACAGGAGCAACGGGAGCAGACGGAGCAACAGGAGCGACAGGAGCCGATGGGGCAACAGGAGCGACCGGAGCAACGGGAGCAGACGGAGCAACAGGAGCGACCGGGGCAACCGGAGCAACGGGAGCAGACGGAGCAACAGGAGCGACCGGGGCAACAGGAGCAACGGGAGCCGATGGGGCAACGGGAGCGACCGGGGCAACAGGAGCAACCGGGGCAACGGGAGCAACGGGTCCGACCGGCGCTGCTGGTACAGGGGCAATTATTCCTTTTGCATCAGGACTTCCGGTTTCCCTGACGACGATCGCTGGAGGGCTTGCGGGACTTCCTGCTTTTGTTGGATTCGGAAGCAGTGCACAAGGCCTTACACTTTTGGGAGCAACCATTGATATCACAAATGCCAGCGGAACGCTTTCAAACTTTGCATTCCAGGTTCCCCGTGCCGGTATCATTACCTCCTTCAGCGTATTCTTCAGCACGACAGCAGCACTTTCCTTAGTAGGCACTACTGTTACAGTAAGAGCGCAAATCTATCAGTCGACAACGCCGAACAATGTATTTTCTCCGGTTGCCGGAACATTGATAAATATGACACCGTCGCTTAACGGAATCTTATCCGTTGGCACACTGTTAAACGGTTCGCTTACCGGACTTAATATTCCGGTAACAGCGCAGACCAGGCTGATGCTGGTACTTTCAGCAACTGCAAGCGGCGTCTCCTTGATCAATACGGTGGCAGGATATGCAAGTGCCGGATTAACTATCAATTAAAAACGCAAGATAACATGTTTCCCGGAGATTTCGATATTCGGAATCTCCGGGATTCTCTGATTCTGCACGGCAAAAATAACCCGATACGGAAGTTTGGCTGTCTCTTTTAAACGATAGTAATGGAAAATCCTATAAATCTGCGCTATAATAAAAGCTGGTGCGAGAGAAAAATGATAAACGGTGGAAAAGATAACACTCCCATTACGTCTCTGGGATTTCCCGGATAGAAAGGAGCATCAGATAGGTATCTATTTAAACAGCAGGTCTGCATATACCTTATATAAAAGCGAAACAGAAAAACCATACTTTGTGGATAAATACAAAATGCTGGAATAATTGTTTCCGTTAGTGAAGACAGGAAACAATCATATTTGTATTACATGACCAAGAAGGTTTGGGAAGACAGTCATGGCAAATATGATCGCGGTTTTTTTTCAAAAGCATGTAATGAACAGGATATTTTTCAAACACTCCAGATTTCTCAAGCAAAGGAGTATGATAAATACAGAAATCAGTTTCCGGTTATTCATATCTCTTTTAATGAATTCGGCAGGCGGTGCAGCTCCTATGAATAATACATTGATCAGATTGAAAAAAGGCTGGTGAAGGATCTGAAGATGTAGTATCCGGAAGTGGAGATAAACCAGGAGGCAGATGTCGCAGATGAGTATGTTTGATTACGTAAATGGGATTACCATTGGCTGAATTTCTGTCATAATGCAGGATCAGCGGTTATTTCGATGTGTCGAAGCTGTAGACCGCCATTCTGGAGGAAAAACCTTCAGCACACGGGAAAGATGAGAAATGGCTTTTAAAACAGATCAAAGGGCAGGGAGCCGGGAAAGTGGAGGATATCCTGATGTAAGCGATCAGACTTTGCATTCTTGCTTGTCTTTGAAGAGGCAGGCAGGAATTTTTTTTGTAAAAAACTGTGAATTTTTGTTCACATTTCTTGATTGATAAAGAAACAGGAGTATAATATCTACAAAATAGTTTTCTTAAGAACTGTTTGTGAAGAAACTAAAGGGAGATGTGAAGATGAATATCACTACAGAATTATGGATAGGGATACGAAGTATGCTGTACTTGTATGACAGAATGCTGAAAACGGTTTGTGCAGAGTACAATCTTACTCTGGCAGAAGCAGAAGTAGTCAGTTTCCTGCAAAATAATCCGGGAAAGGATACGGCGACAGATATTGTGGAGCTGAGGAGGCTGTCCAAAGGGACGGTATCGAAAGCAGTAGAAGATCTGATACAGAAATCCCTGCTGGAACGTATTCCGGATACGGAAGACAGGCGAAGGATTCATTTAAAGTTAGGGCCTGAGGCGAAGCCCATAACAGAGATGATCGACAAAGTGAGAAAAGAATTTTTTGATATCATTTTGAAAGGGATAACAGAAGAAGAACTGGAATTGCATGGCAGATTTTTAGGCCGGATGTTTCATAATACAAAGATTGCAATGGAAAGAGAGGACAGAGAATGGGACAGCCAGAGAAGAATGAAATAGTAAACACAAGCACAGAGGGGGGAAGCGAGGATAAGGAGTTCCTGCGGACAGAACCGCTGGGAAAGCTGCTGCTAAAGCTGGCGCTTCCGACAGTGGCAGCGCAGCTTATCAATATGCTGTATAATATCGTAGACAGGATTTATATCGGACATATACCGGAAAACGGAGCAGCTGCACTGACCGGTGTGGGCGTGTGCATGCCTCTCATCCTGATTGTATCTGCCTTCGCGGCACTGGTGGGCTACGGAGGTGCCCCGCGGGCATCCATATTCATGGGAAAAAAGGATAAGGAGTCAGCAGAAAAAACGCTGGGAAATTGTTTCACCCTTCAGATTCTGATTTCCATTATTCTTACTTTGATTCTGCTGATCTGGAACCGAGATCTTCTCATGGCTTTCGGCGCCAGTGAAAACACCATTGAATATGGTACCAGATACATGAATCTTTATGCTCTGGGAACCATCTTTGTGGAAATCACGCTTGGGATGAATGCATTTATCACGGCACAGGGCTTTGCGAAAATAGGAATGTTGTCTGTTCTGATCGGAGCAGTCACGAATATCATTCTGGATCCGATTTTTATTTTTGTGTTTGATATGGATGTACGTGGAGCTGCACTTGCCACGATCATCTCACAAGCGCTTTCCTGCATCTGGGTGGTCAGTTTCCTTTGCGGAAAGAAGTCATTCCTGAAAATAAAAAAGAAAAATCTGGGGCTGGTTCCGGGAACCATCATGCCCTGCCTGGCTTTGGGTGTTGCTACGTTTATTATGCAGGCCAGCGAGAGCGTAATTTCTGTATGCTTTAACAGTTCCCTGCAGAAATATGGCGGAGACATTGCCGTGGGTGCCATGACTATTCTTACAAGCGTTATGCAGTTTGCAATGCTTCCGCTTCAGGGACTTGGACAAGGGGTACAGCCTATTATCAGCTACAATTATGGGGCTGGTGATGCAGGGAGAGTACGGTCGGCATTTAAGCTGCTTTTGAAAGTGAGCCTGGGATATGCGGCACTTTTGTGGGTGCTGGTTATGTTGGTACCGGGAGGATTCGCAGCTTTGTTTACCTCAGACACTCAATTGCTGGAATACACGAGAACTGCGCTTCGCATTTATATGGCAGCCATGTTCTTGATGGGAATTCAGATGGCATGTCAAATGACATTCAATGCGCTTGGAAAAGCGAAAGAGTCCATTGTAGTCGCTGTGATGAGAAAATTTGTTCTTTTGATTCCATTAATCTACATCATGCCGCAGATTTTGAAAGACAATCAGACGATGAGCGTCTATTTGGCGGAACCGATCGCTGATCTGATTGCCGTGACTTTTACAGCAATTCTGTTTTTTATCCAATTTAAGAAGGTTATAAAAAGCATTGAGAAACGATAAAATAGAAGAGCCAGAGGGAGAGCGGTTCAGGCCGATAGTATGTATGGGTGTTGTCAGCTTTTTGTGATTTCGAGAATAAAATGCCGTGAGTAGCGAGCAGATGAATGATATTACGATGCGGGAAATATGCAAAAGAACAAATGTGGGATTAGGACTTGTGAATTATCATTTTGGGAACATGACATTTACGTTTTTGTTTGAGCACTATGCCGTATTAAAAACTTCCATTCTTGCTGATATGCGTATGCCTAAGGAAGATGACAATACCCATAGGACATACCTTGCATATCTTCCGCTTCTTGCTGCCTGCCGCCCGGATTGGGACGAGGAAACACTGAAACGAAAAACGTTTTACCTGATTTCCGTTATGCAGCAGTCCTTTTTACGGTATAAAATCATTCGCCAATCTTATGGAATTGATCTGACGATTCCGGAAGAGAGGGAAGCATTTCATCAGGCAATACTGCATGATATTTTGGAGGTGTAGCTTATGAAAATCATAATAATAAACGGAACAGAAAAACACGGCGTAACCAATCGTTTAAAAGAGATGTTTCTGGAACCCTTTCGGGAAAAAGCAGAAATTACGGAATTTTATCTGCCGAAGGACTGTCCGTCTTTTTGCCGGGGATGTATCAGCTGTGTCATGAGAGGCGAGCATACATGCAAAGATGCGGAATATATCCGGAAAATTGCAGAGCCGCTTATGGCGGCTGACCTGATCGTGATGACATCCCCTGCTTATGTGATGCACGCAACAGGGGCAATGAAAGCATTGCTTGACCATTTTGCCTATTTATGGATGCCGCACCGCCCCGCTCCCGAAATGTTTTCAAAACGGGCGGTTATTATTACGCAGTGCCTTGGCGCAGGGGCAAATTCTGCGGCAAAAGATATAAAACACAGCCTTTCCTGGTGGGGCGTTTCCGATATCACAGTGTTTACCGGGAAGCTTATGGGGGAGATTGTCTGGGAAAAACTTTCGGAACAGAAGCGTTTGGAATTTACCAAAAGGATCCATCGACTGTCAAAAAAGCTGTCCGGTGTTGATTATGATAAGTCATCAAGGGTAAGGGTAAGTACCAAAATCAAATTTTTTTTCTGCCGTATGATGCAGAAATCTTTGCATAAAAACGACCCTGAATACTTTGATGGAAAGTACTGGGCAGAACAGGGGTGGCTTGGAAAAGTCAGGCCATGGAAAATTTAAATTTGTTACTTAAAAATTTCTAAATATGATACAATTCTATAAGTAAGAAATTTTAGAGGAACAGAATGGAGTTAGGTATTATGAGTGTCCAGTTTTGTATCGTAAGTGATGGATCATGTGATATTCCGGCAGAGACTGCAGGGGAATATGGAATTGACATTGTACATTTTCTGGTTTCTTTTGACGGAGCCGATTACAAAAAAGAAGGGGTGGAGCTTCCTCTGGCGGATTTTTATCAGCGGATGGTGGAGGAACCAAATGTGTTTCCAAAAACAGCCGCTCCTTCTCCGGAGGATTTTTATCATGTTTTTGAAAAGCATGCGGACAGGGGCGAGAAAATTCTCTGCATTTGTATTTCATCGAAATTAAGTTCATCTATTCAGTCTGCGCAGATCGGGGCGCAGATGTTAAAGGAAAAAAGACCGGATGCGGACGTGATAGTGATGGATTCCCTGTGCTGTACCCTGATGCAGGCGGCGTTTGTTCTGGAGGCATGCCGTATGCGGGATGCAGGACTGACGCTTAAGGACGCAGTTATTGAATTGGAAAAAATCCGCAGTACAGGAAGAATTCTTTTTACTGTGGGAAGCCTGGATTATCTGCAGCATGGCGGAAGAATCGGGAAAGTGACACAGATTGCCGGAAGCTTTCTGAAGCTGAAACCGTTGATTACTCTGGAAAACGGGGAGATCCATTCCTCCGGTATCAAGAGAGGAAGAAAAGCCTCTCTTCAGGGAATCATAGAGCTTCTGGTGAATTATCTGGAACAGCAGGGCTGCAGGCCGGAGGATTGTCAGATACTTCTTGGGTATGGTTATGACCAAAAAGAGGCGGACGATCTCAGAGAGATGACAGTCAGACGTCTGAGTGAACGTTTTGGCGGCGATTTCCGCCTTCCGGTTTTCCGAATCGGAGCCACGATTGGAGTCCATGCGGGACCCTATTCTATTGGATATGGGGTAATCCGGAAATATGATATACAAAGATAATGCTATATAAAAAATAGGAGCTCACCGGTGGAATAAGAATACCGGTGAGCTCTTATGATGTGTCCCATTATGATGCAATTTGGATTCTATCCTACGATCAAATCCACAACAGCACTTTTTTTCACATCCACCAGCCCTTGATCTGTCAGTTTCAGTGCCGGGCTTACAGGCAGTCCCAGGGTACCAAGTGACATGATGGGATTGGAGTGCAGGAAGCCAAGCTGAACCAGACTTTTCCGTATTTCGTATAAACCGGTTCCGATTTCCTCTACCGATTTATCAGAGAGGATTCCACAGACAGGAAGGGGAAGTTCAGAGAGAATTTTCCCGTTTTGTATGGTAAGAAATCCGCCCTGCATTTCCTGGATTCTTGAAACAGCGAGTTTCATATCTGCTTCACTGTCCCCGGCTACAAATAAATTGTGATGGTCATGGAAATAGGTGGTGGCAGCAGTTCCTTTTTTGAGAAATGCTCCTGTAAGGAACCCGTAGCCGATATTTCCGTTTTTGCCGTGTCTTTCCAGTACCATGGCTAAGAGGCAGCCGCTTCCTTTCCAGTCAATATAGCCGTCACGGACAGGCATGGTGACATGCTTTTCCAGAGTCTGGGTGCAGTCAAGCTGTACCTCAATGACGCGGACCGTTATCTTGGAGGGAGGAGATAAAATAACTTCTTCTTTTTTTATAAAACGAGAGAGAGGCATCCGGAAATCTTCATCCGTCAGTTCAGGAATCCGGATACTCTCATAAAAATCAGGAGGAAATACATCCTTTCTGTGAATTGGGGACGGCGTCTGACGCTGAAATATTTTCTGCCCGTTTTTGTATACCAATTCCGGAGTAAGGTGTGCCGGATCTTTTACAAGCATAAAGTCAGCCAGTTTGCCCGGAGCGATTACACCCCTGTCATACAGGTGCATCCGGCGGCTTGGGGTATAGGTGGCGCAATAAATCGCCTGTTCGGCAGGAAAGCCTTTTGCAATTGCTTTTTCTACAACTTTATTCAGGTGCCCTTCCTGATAGAGGGTATCTGCCATGGTGTCATCTGTGACAAATCCGCAGTATTCATAGAGCTGATTTTCCCGAATATAGTCCAGAACTTCTTTTTTCAGCATTTTTTCCTGCAGTTCCATGAACATGCCATTTTCTATTCGTTGTCTGACTTCTTCCAATGTGTGTTCCGTATGATCAGCGTCAATTCCCAGATAAAGAAATTTGGCAAGTTCCAACCCCACCAGGGAGGGACAATGCCCTTCGATCACATAGCCCGGATATTCCTGCCTCAGATAATCCAGAAATTTGGTGATTTCCAGAGAATTTTCCCGGATGATCTGGCGGTAATTCATGATCTCGCCTACGCAGATGATGTCTTTTTCTGCTAACAGATGTTTCATTGCCTGACAGTCAATGATTCCCCCGGTGGTTTCCAGATCCCGGCTGGTGGAGGGAACGCTGCTGGGAATCCCGTAATAGATATCAATGGGAGACTCCTCCGCAGCCTGGATCATTTCCAGAATGCCGCGGATTCCCTTTACATTTGCCATTTCATGAGGTTCGGAGACTATGGTAGTCACTCCGTTTCCTGCCAGACAGCGCCCGAAAGGCCCGGGAGTCATCATGGAGCTTTCGATATGCATATGAATATCGATAAACCCCGGCAGCATATAGAACCCCTGGGCATCCAGGATCTTTTTCGGATGAATCGCGTCAGAATGTTCTCTGTCAATATAGTAAAACTTTTTATCCAGCACATATACATCCCCTGGAATGAAACGCTTCAGGTAGGAGTTGAATACCAGGGCATTTTTGATCAATAAAGATGCATTTTCCATAGTAGGAGCCTTTCCTTACCGTATGATACTATAGAAATACAGGATACATACAGCTACAAGTACATACATAACCGGAGAGATTTTCTTAATCTTACCGGAAGCGATTTTCAGGATCAGATATACCGGAAGCGCTGCACAGATACCATTTGCAATATTGTTTGCAAAGATGGTAAAGGTAACGCAGACAAATGCCGGAACATATTCTGTGATGTCAGAGTAATCAATATTTTTCATACTGCTTAGCATGTTAATTCCGATGTAAATAAGAACCGGTGCTGTTGCAGCAGAAGGAATGATCAGTGCAACAGGAGCGAAAAACAAGGCCAGTGCAAAGCAGATGCTGGTAAATACAACAGTAAGTCCCGTTTTTCCTCCTGCTTCCACGCCTGCGGAAGATTCCAGGTAAGTGGTCATACTGGGCATTCCGAATAGAGCACCAAAGCTGGTGGCAATCGCATCCACTTTGAAGCAGCGGTCTATCCCAGGCAGGTTTCCGTCTTTGTCCAGATATCCTGCTTTTGCACCTACCCCGAGAACGGTTCCGAAGGTTGAGAAAAAATCAGGAACAAAAAGAGCAATCAAAAATGGAATGTAAGCGAAATCAAGGGCACCCAGAAAATCTACTTTCATAAACTGTGTACCGATATTTGCAGGAAAAGATACAATGTTTTCCGGGAGTTTGGTTACGCCGAAGGGAATTCCGATCAGAGTGGTCAAAAGGATTGTAAGGATCATTCCCCCTGCTACATTTCTTACTTTCATTACAAGGAGTATGATAAATCCAATCACACATACAATGACAGGGGCGGAATTCAGCTTGCCGAATGCCAGGGTGTTTTTGTCCGCATTTGCAATGATCAGGCCGCAGCTTTTGGCACCCAAAAGGGCAATAAAAAGACCGATACCTGCACTGACAGCATGTTTCAGACTCATGGGGATGACGCGGACAACGGCTTCTCTTAATCCAAGAAAAGAAATTAAGATGAACAGAATGCCGCTCCAGAAGATGACTCCGGAAGCAATGGGAGCCGAGATTCCTTCATTGGCGATCATGGAGGCTACGATACCAACGCTTCCCAGGCCCGGAGCCAGTGCGAAAGGACGATTGGTGTGTGTTTCACGAAAAGTATCCGGGGGTGAAGGTGAATTTCCTGGAAGAGGCCTACGCGATCCAGGAACGGCTGCTATTGGATGATCAGTTGGATTTTGCCGTGCTTAATGAGGTACATCCCCATCCCAATCTGGTTTATGAAGTGCTTGCCAGGGAGGAAATTCTGCTGATGCTTTCCCCAGATCATCCGCTGGCTTTTTCGGGAAAAGAACGAGAGGGATGCAGATATCCGCAGATCGATCTGAAGCTTTTGGAAAGCGAGCCGTTTATCCTTCATTTTCCGGATCAGACAACCGGACGGATTGCCCTGGAATTATTTGAAAAATATGGGATAGAGCCGCCGGTTCCTTTTCATACCAGAAATTCACAGGCATGTGCGCTTCTGGCTTATCAGGGGATGGGCGCCTGTCTGATTCTGGAAAACTATGTGAAAAATATGAAATCCGATCGTCCGCCTGCCTGCTTTTCTGTTGGGGACAAGGGGATATTCAGCACACTTACCATTGCTTACCGGAAAGGCGCGTATCTGCCATCCTATGCAAGAGATTTTATAAAAATTGCGCAGGAAAGTTTATACCGGAATCGGTTTATGAAGAAAGATGAATATAATCCTTGAAAAGTATATTTTTCATTTTTTTATGTGGATTTTAATGTTATAATGACTCTGACTGTCGGGAAGTGGTTTCTGAACAGTTACAAATATCATAAAATTTATGAGACAGAGGTTGACTATGAAGATTCAATTACTAGACGGAATTTGGGAATTGCATGAGTTTGGAAAGGAGACAGGCATTCCGGCCAGTGTACCGGGAACCGTATACGGAGCGTATCTTGCCGAAGGAAAAATGGAAGATCCTTTTTGGAAGGATAATGAGAACAAAGCGACGGATATGATGAAAAAAGATTATGTATATAGCTGCCGTTTTGACGCAGAAGAAGAAGTTCGAAACTCCGGACGGGTGGAACTTCTGTTTGAAGGGATCGACACTATCGGAGAAGTACTTTTAAACGGTGAGAAGCTGGGAGATCCCTGTAATATGTACCGGGAATGGCGGTATGAGGTAAAGGACCTTCTTAAAGAGAAGGAAAATTATCTGGAAGTAATCCTTCACTCACCGATCAATTATATTAGAGAGGAATATGCAAAATGCCGATGCGACGGTTCGGAAGATGCTATGAGAGGTTTTCCCCACATCCGAAAGGCTCATTATATGTTCGGCTGGGACTGGGGTCCTCACCTTCCTGACGCAGGTATCTGGAAAAGCGTGAAACTGGCAGGAGAAGACCATGCTCGTATAGATAGCGTATATATACGCCAGTATCATGAAAATGGCCGGGTGGGCCTGAAACTGGAAATTGAAGAAATCAAGTATCGTGACTGCGGGATTTCTTATAGCGCTGAAGTGATTGCGCCGGATGGGACTGTCCAGAAATGGACGGATGTGTCCGAAATTTTATGGGTGGACCAGCCAAACCTCTGGTGGCCCAGAGGTTATGGGAATCAGCCCCTCTATGTGGTAAAAGTGCGGCAGATGGTGAATGGGGCAGTGGAAGATCAGTTTGAAAAACGGATCGGTCTTCGGACTATGACCATGCATGTGGAAAAGGACCAGTGGGGGCACTGCTTTGCCCATCAGGTAAATGGAATCGACTGTTTTGCCATGGGTGCGGACTATATACCGGAAGATAACCTGATCGGAAGGACTTCAAGGGAAAAAACGTATCAGTTACTGAAACAATGCGCAGACGCCAATTTTAATACGATCCGTGTCTGGGGCGGAGGCTATTATCCCAATGACTGGTTCTTTGATATTTGCGATGAACTGGGGCTGATGGTATGGCAAGATTTTATGTTTGCCTGTGCGGTTTATGAACTGACGGAAGAGTTTGAAGAAAACATCACGGCAGAAATCATTGAGAATGTCAAGAGAATCCGGAATCATGCCTGCCTGGGCCTGTGGTGCGGCAATAATGAGATGGAGATGTTTGTAAAAGAGGGAAATTGGGTATCCAGAGAGTCCCAGCGTGCAGATTATATTAAAATGTATGAATACATTATTCCGAAACTGCTGAAAAAGTATGATCCGGATACGTTTTACTGGCCTGCAAGTCCCTCCTCCGGCGGCTCTTTCGATGATCCCAACGGAGCAGACAGCGGGGATGTCCATTACTGGAATGTGTGGCATGGGAATGAGCCATTTACGGAATACAGGAAATATTTCTTCCGTTATATTTCCGAGTTTGGATTCCAGAGCTTTCCCAGTGTAAAAACCATAGAGACCTTCACGGATGATCCACGGGATAAAAATATTTTTTCGTATATAATGGAAAAACATCAGAGAAATAATAGTGCCAATGGAAAGATTATGAACTACCTGCAGCAAACGTATTTGTATCCTGGTGATTTTGAGACACTGATTTATGCTTCCCAGCTTTTGCAGGCGGATGCGATCCGCTATGGGGTAGAACACTTCCGCAGAAACCGGGGAAGATGCATGGGAGCAATCTACTGGCAGGTGAATGACTGCTGGCCGGTAACCTCCTGGGCTTCCATTGATTACTGCGGCAGATGGAAAGCACTGCATTATTCCGCAAAACGGTTTTTCGCGCCTGTGCTGTTATCCTGTGAAGAGGAAGGAATGCTGACGCAGAATACGAATGTGAATTCAGAGGATTTTGTGATTCAGCCTTCCATTCGTCTGAATGTATCCAATGAAAGCAGAGAAGACCAGGAGACGATTGTTCGCTGGTATCTGCGGAAAAATACGGGGGAAATCCTGAAAAAAGGGGAAGAGCAGCTGAACGTTCCGGCTCTGAAAAGCGTATGGTGTGAGAAAATGTTGTTCCCGGAAGCAGATATTTATACGGAATATGTAAGCTTTGAGCTTTGGATCGGCGGAGAGAAAAAATCAGACGGCACTGTCATTTTTTCCGTACCGAAATACTTCCGTTTCATGAATCCGGAACTGGATGTCCGGCTTGACGGGGAGGAAATTGTTGTGAAGGCAGGCGCTTATGCGAAGAACGTGGAGATTCTCAACGATACGGAGGATCTGATCCTTTCGGATAATTATTTTGATCTGAATGGAGATGAAAAGAGAGTACGGATTCTCTCCGGGGAACCCAATGGACTGCGGGTAAGAAGCGTTTATGATATTCGTTAAATCCGGGCTTCCGCTGATTTTGTTCGAGGCAGAAAAATCAGCGGAAGCGAACATAGATGTTAAAAATTATTTATAAAATTCTTTGGCAGTCCGGAAAAATGCCTTCAGGTTTTCCATGGATGTTCGTGGTGGGATATTGCATTACCGCATATCAGGAAGGAATGATCGGCCCTCACTGGTCGAAAGGATGGATCATTGAGGACTGCGAAATATCCCATTCCAGTCCCTGCTGATGCAAATGAACATTCCGGTAGAAGAAGCATGGGAATCAATGGAACAATTGGAGGTTGGCGGAATGGGATATCTGTTTGAGAATGCAGCAAAGCAGGATGCAAACCAGGCCAGACAGAAAATGGTGAATTTGGAGCAGCTGTTGAATATGACCATGAAAGATCTTAACAAGACCACCGGCTAAGCCAGTGGTCTTGATTCATTAACGCTGATTTGGCTGAAAGGCAGGAGAACAATTCCTGTGAATTGTATTTTGAAGAACGGAATCTGGAGACATTGGTTCAAAAGCTTGAAAAACTGTATCCAAAAGGGAATCGCCCGGGTTTTGCAGAAGCTTCCTATGGAGGAACTGAAAAATGCAGAAATGCTGGCACTTTCTACAACACTTGCAACAAATATTTGTGTAGAAAATAAAGGTGGAAAAGCGAAACTGATACGATTTTCCTCTTCACGAATTTCTGATTCTTATAAAAGAACCGGAAGATTATACGGACTATCTGGACCAGGAGCAGAAGCTTTGTAAAGTTCTGAAGGAGGGACCGCGAAGCCTTTCAGAAGCGGCAGATGCAGTGGGTAAGGATCTTTATAATGCAGGAACAGAGCCGGATAAACAGCTTAAGGATCTCATAGAACTTTCTTTTGAACTGAAAACATCGGGGAAAAGTTCGGACATGATTCTTCCGGAATTTTCTACAGATGCAGTTTTAGTGGGAGTGGGTGCGCCGACGCATATATTCCTGGAATCAGTCGCAAAGCTTCTTGGGACAAGGGCTGTAATTCCCCAATATGCTCATGTGGCAAATGCGGTTGGTGCAGTCGTGGGAAATGTAAATGCCGCGATAGAATGTGAAATAGTTCCTAAGTATACCGCAGCAGGAATTGACAGCTATGATGTTTTCTGCGGAGATACAAAAGAAAACTTCAAAGAGTACGAGAACGCACGGTCTTACCTTCTGGAACATGCGCCTGAACTTGCCCGTACAGAAGCTCTTCGCAGGGGGGCAAAGGGAGAGATTCTGACAGAAATAAAGACACTTCGGCAGGGAGAACTGCAAAATGATACCGACTTATTCCTGACTGAAAAATACCAGGTCATGGCCATGGGAAAGATGGCCAGATAGGAATCTGTGAAATGATAGATACGGATCTTGCTTTTGAAAAATCCGGGGTGGAGGCAGTTCTCCTGACAAAAATTGACAGTATTAAAAATCCGTTGTCCGGCTGGATTCAGGTGCCGGAAGTGGGAGAGCTTATTATGGACGATAAAGATGCAAAGGGAAAGGTCTTTACTGGCGGACAGCAGCCCGATTGCCGAGAAATGTGCTAGAGAATACTTTTCACGGTCCTCATTTTCTGTTATACTGAACTGTATGAATGACAGACCGCAGGACGATGCAGATCGGTCTGTAAAAAAGATTCATATAACAGAAAAGGAGGGCTGTATTTATGAAAAACAATCTCAGGAACCGCATAGCAGTACTTTCGGCAGTACTTGGACTGACAGTAACGGCCATTCCCACAATGGGAGAAACAAAGGCAGCAGACGCCTATACCGTAAAAGTAGAAAAGGGGTATCTTGCTCTTCGTTCAAAGCCTGCTTATGATGCATCAAACGAACTGGAGTCCCTTTATACAGGTGATTATTTTTACGTGATGTCCGATTATGACGATACCTATGTATACGGCTATTCAGACTCCGGAAAAGAAGGCTATGTAAACAAGAACTATCTGGTGGAGGTCTACAATATTGCCAGCGGAATTCGTGTACGGGCAAGCGAAGGGGCAGCCTATCTGGAAACCGATGATTTCAGCATGTATCTTCCGGGAGACATTTCCTGGGATTATGAGGTAGTGAATTCCGACACCATTTCCATTTATCATACCCAGGCGAAAGAAGAGGGATACGGCGGGCATGTGGTCTCCATCAGGGCTTTTGATTGGGGCGTAAACGACTATGCGGAATACCCGGACTGGTCTGTTGCAGGTCTTAACAGCGAAAAGAAATTTATTGCCATCTTTCCTACGGACGTGCAGTTTAACGGAAAAGATTCCGTTCAGGCAGAAGAATATAACCGCTTATTGAACGTAGCCAAACGTATGGACTGTGAGGATGAAGAGCTGGCAAAGGATAATCCTTTTGAGACAGTAAAAAAATAGGAGTGAGGGTATATTATTTTAATATGCGGTTTCAATATGCGTGAGTAAAGCAGACGGCTGATATGGAGGTACTTATGAGAGGATTTTTGGTAATCATAGGGGCTACTGGTATTTTGCTTGGAATCTACGTTTATTTTCTGCTTAGAAGAGTCATGAAATTTTATGGCCTGAATATGAAAAAGATCAGCCTTAAGATCGTCAACGTGCTTGCTGCGGCGGGAGTAGTATGGATCTGCACTAATTTGCGGCAGACCGCCGCTATGGCAGTTCTTCATACAGTTGTGATTTCTATGCTCCTGGATATTTTCGCAGGAATATGCCGCCGTATCATGGCCCGAAAAGAAGAAACACATTTTCGGTATATCTGCAGGAAGTTCTATGGCTGCGGACTGGTTCCCCTGGCAATAACAGCCGTTTTATTCACCTATGGATTTTGGAATATGAGGCACCCGGTAAAAACGGAATACACGGTAAAAACAGAAAAAAACATCGGAAATTATACCATTGCTCTGCTTACAGATACTCATTACGGAACGATTCAGGACACAGATTTACTAAAAGAAAAAATTCAGGAAATCAATTCCCTGAAGCCGGATCTGGTTATTCTTGGCGGCGATATCGTGGAAGAAGGAACTGCCAAAGAAAAAATGCGGGAGGTATTTCAGTGTTTGGGTGAAATGGAAAGTACATACGGAGTCTACTATGTATATGGAAACCATGACAGCCAGCCTTATTCAGCCAATCCTGCCTATACGAAGACAGAACTTGAAAGTGCAATCCTGGACAGTGGGATCATCATACTTGAGGATACCTGCGTGGAGATCAACGGAGAACTTATTCTTGCAGGCAGGGCTGATGCTGCCTGGGGAAATGCCTCCGGCAGAGCTTCCCCGGAAGAACTTTTAAAGGATGCGGACAAAGAGAAATATATCATTGTAGCAGACCATCAGCCGGTTGAGGCAGAAGAAAATGCAGCCATGGGAGCAGATCTGGAGCTGTCCGGCCATACCCATGCAGGCCAGATGTGGCCGATAGGCTATTTTACGGAATTAACCGGCCAGCTGAATTACGGCGAATATCAGAGGGATGGCTGTAAGGTGATCGTTTCCTCCGGCTTCACAGGGTGGGGATACCCCATAAGGACACAGGGACACTGTGAGTATGTGATGGTACATATCGGCCGGTCAGCGAAATAGGCTTGAAAAGTCTGAAATTTATATAAGATAAGTCTTTGTAAACGCAGGGAAGTATGATATAATAACAGACGCTGAAATAAGCACAGGAATCTGAATAGAAAATAAAGGAGATGATTCGAATGGAAATCACGAATGATATTAGATATGTAGGCGTAAATGATCATGACGTGGATTTATTTGAAGGACAGTATGTTGTAGAAAACGGTATGGCATACAATTCTTATGTGATCCTGGATGAGAAGGTTGCGGTGATGGATACGGTAGATGCCCGTTTTACCCATGAGTGGCTGGACAATATTCAGGCGGTTCTTGGTTCCAGAGAGCCGGATTATCTGATCATACAGCACATGGAGCCGGACCATTCCGCAAATATTGCCAATTTCATGCAGGTATTTACCAGGACAAAGATCGTTTCTTCCGCAAAAGCTTTTACTATGATGAAACAGTTCTTTGGCACAGATTTTGCAGAAAAACAGGTTGTTGTGAAAGAAGGCGACAGCCTTTCTCTTGGCAGGCATACCCTTGCTTTTGTGGCAGCACCTATGGTGCACTGGCCGGAGGTAATCGTAACCTATGATACTTGTGATAAGGTTCTGTTTTCCGCTGACGGCTTCGGAAAATTCGGTGCTCTGGACGTGGAGGAGGACTGGGCATGCGAAGCACGCCGTTACTATATTGGAATCGTGGGCAAATACGGCACACAGGTACAGAACCTTCTTAAAAAAGCAGCAGGTCTTGACATTCAGACCATCTGTCCGCTTCATGGCCCTGTACTGAAAGAAAATCTGGGATATTATTTGAACCTTTATAATATCTGGTCTTCCTACTCCGTAGAAAGCGAAGGAATCGTTATCGCATATACCTCTGTATATGGACATACGAAACAGGCAGCAGAGCTTCTTGCGGATAAGCTGCGTGCAAAAGGCTGTCCGAAGGTTGCGGTATTTGACCTTGCGCGCTGTGATATGGCCGAAGCTGTGGAAGACGCTTTCCGTTACGGCAAGCTGGTACTGGCTACTACCACATATAACGCGGATATTTTCCCGTTTATGAAGGAATTTATTCATCATCTGACAGAAAGAAATTATCAGAACAGAACCATTGCCTTTATAGAAAACGGTACCTGGGCTCCTTTGGCTGCCAAGGTTATGAAGCAGATGCTTGAAGGCTGTAAGAAGCTTACGTTTGCTGACACAACGGTTCATATAAAATCTGCATTAAACGAAGAGAGCACTGCACAGTTAGAGGCATTATCCGAGGAACTCTGCCGCGATTATGTAGCACAGAGCGACGACGCAGATAAGAATGACCTGACTGCATTGTTCAATATCGGCTATGGACTTTATGTGGTAACTTCCCACGACGGAAAGAAGGACAATGGACTTATTGTCAATACGGTAACGCAGCTTACCAATACGCCTAATCGTGTTGCGGTTGCTATAAACAAGGCAAATTATTCCTACCATGTTATTAAACAAACCGGAATTATGAATGTAAACTGCCTGTCTGCGGATGCACCATTCAGTGTGTTCGAAAGATTTGGTTTCCAGAGCGGAAGAACGGCAGATAAATTTGAGGGGCTGGCACCTCTTCGTTCAGATAATGGACTGGCGTTCCTTCCAAGGTATATTAATTCCTTCATGTCTCTGAAAGTAGAGCAGTGCCTGGATTTTGACACTCATGGACTGTTTGTCTGCACCATTGAAGAGGCACGGGTAATCTCCAGCGTGGAGACCATGACCTATACCTACTATCAGAATAATGTAAAACCAAAGCCTCAGACAGAAGGGAAAAAAGGGTTTGTCTGCAAGGTTTGCGGATATATTTATGAAGGCGATGAACTGCCGGAGGACTACATCTGCCCATTATGCAAACACGGTGCCGCAGACTTCGAGCCTATCGGCTAAAACACAAAAAAACACCCCAAAGTACGTTTATTGTGCTGTGGGTGTTTTTTCGCAATTTTCGTGGTTTTTCCATGAATTTTCTGCTTTTCGTATGATGATTGTTATGGTACAATGAAGGCATATGAATACATAAAAAGTGAAGGAGGATTTCCAATGTATTTAAAAAGAAATAAAAATATGTTGAAAAAAAGCGCGGCAGTTGTAACAGCTTCTGTTATGGTGATGGCTTCTGCAGCCCCTGTAATGGCAGAAGGGGAAGTTTCTTTTCGTGAGAAGATGAAGGAAGAGATTGCAGCTTCCTGTGAAACACTTGCGCAGAAATGGGATGCAGACCTTGCAGAGGCAGAAGAGCAGGGGGATACAAATGGAAATGCCAAAGTTAATATGACATTGTCACTGGATGAGGCAGGTCAGTCCATGGTTGGGATGCTGGCAGGAATGGATGCATCCTGGATGAAAAACATAAGCTTGGATATGAATGTCACTCTTGCGGACGGCAGTGAAGTGGTAAAAGCAGATGTCATGCTGAATGATACTAAGATCTGCACCATGAACGTCCTGGTGGATTTCGCGGAAGGTGTAGAATATGTCCAGCTCCCTGAGATTTCCGAAGCCTGGATAAAGGCGTCCCTTAATGCGTCTGTGAATGGGGAGGCTGTTTCTGCAGATTCTCTTGAAACCATATCTGATCTGGCTTCCAATCCTACCGTTCTTCTTCCGGAGGGCAAAGATTTTGCCAATCTGGTAGAACGCTACGGAAATATTGTTTTTGATCACATGCAGGATGGTCCTTCTGTAGAGGAAAACGTATCTGTAGAAGGTATCGGTGAAGGCTGTACCTTGCTGGAAGGCCAGATGTATGAAGAAGATGCGGATGCAATGGCAAAGGAACTTTTCACCACAGCACAGAGTGATGAGCAGATAGCAGCACTTCTTACAAAATGGTCTGAAACAATTCCGGATGCCGGTGATCTGAATGCACAGTTTCAGAGCTTTTTAGAGGAGACTCTTGCAGAGCTGGATGCGGATAATGGAGAAGCAGCAGAAGAGGAATCTGCTGAGCCGGAATATGTTGCTACCAGAATCTGGGTAAACGGAGACGGTAAAATTGTTGGTACAGAAGTTGCACTGTGCACAGGAATTGATGCAGATACTACGTTCACATTAAAACAACCGGAAGCAGGGGATACTTCCGCTCTTCTTCTGGATGTACAGTCCGAGGGAAGCGGATTTACCGTTACCGGCAGCAGCCAGAAGGCAGATGGTATGAGTAAAGGCAGCTACAGCGTAGCTATTGACGGCATTACCATGATGGAGCTTGCAACGGAGTCTGATATCGCAGCTTCAGAAGAAGGATATCCGAAAGCAACCTGTACCGTTACCTTCCCACAGGGAGACACAGAGGATAATTATAATCCGTTAAGCATGTTCAGCCTGGTTCTGAATGTGGATTCTCAGAAGGAAGATAATTCCGTGAATTTAGGTGCGGCACTGTTAAGCTCCGGCGCACAGCTTGGAGCATTGAATATGTCAACCATTCAGACGGATGAGAAGCTTGAAATTCCTGAAATTGGCACAGCATATGATTCCATGATTGAGGAAGAGGCAAATGCTTATGCAGAAAGTGCAAATTATGATACTATTATTGAAAATATCAAGAATGCAGGTGTTCCGGCAGAATTGGTAGACCAGATCGTACAGTCCATGGAAGCACCGGAAGTTGTCGAAACAGAAGTACCGGCAGATGCCGCATAAAATAAAATCAAAAACTTGACATTTGTGTAAATTAATGGTATATATAACTTAAGCTTAATTACAAATTGCAAGAGAGAAGAGGCAATGCAGTGAAACTAAGTGTTTCATTTGCGTTGCCTTTTATTATATAAAAAAACATATTTTCAAGGAGGATTTAATATGCAAAACGAAACAAGACCTTTTGTACCATGGAAATTAGTGGACGATTTTATGACGGAAGCTTTTATAAAGCTTGGCGTGCCTTGCGAGGATGCAAGGCTTTGTGCGGATGTCCTGCTGGAAAGTGACAGGCGGGGAATTGAGAGCCATGGCTGTAATCGTTTTAAACCGATCTACGTTGACCGAATCCGTCAGGGAATCCTGAATCCGGTTACCAAGATCGACGTTTTAAAAGAAACGCCTGCCACGGCAGTCCTTGATGCCAATGACGGAATGGGAATGGTAGCAAGTAAAAAGGCTATGGATATGTGTATTGAGAAGGCGCATAAATATGGAATGGGAATGGTGGCTGTAAGAAATTCCTCTCATTACGGAATCGCAGGTTACTGGACCGGACTTGCAGTAAAAGAAAATATGATTGGAATTACCGGCACAAACGCAAGACCGTCCATCGCTCCTACATTTGGCGTGGAAAATATGCTGGGGACGAATCCGCTGACATTTTCTATGCCTACAGATGAGGAATTCCCCTTTGTTCTGGACTGTGCGACCTCTATTATCCAGAACGGAAAAATTGAGTATTATGCCCGGATCGGTCATGATACTCCAAGCGGCATGGTAATCGGAAGAGACGGAAATCCTATGACAGACAGTAAAGAAATACTCACAGCCATCCGAAGCAAAAAGGCAGCTCTGGCACCACTGGGAGGCATCGGGGAAGAGCTTGCAGGATATAAGGGATATGGATATGCAACTGTAGTAGAACTTCTGTGTGCAGCACTTCAGTCTGGATTGTTCTTAAAAGATCTGGACGGCAAAGATGAAAACGGAAATATACGTCCCTATCACCTTGGCCACTTCTTTATTGCTATTGATACGGAAGCATTTATGGGTGCGGAAGCATTCAAAAAGACTGCAGGGGATATTTTGCGTGGCCTGCGTAATTCGGAAAAAGCACCGGGTCAGGAGCGTATCTATACAGCAGGAGAAAAGGAACATGATGTATGGATGTTCCGTAAAGATAAAGGTGTGCCTATGACAGAGGCAGTACAGAAAGAGTTTATGCAGTTAAGAGATGAACTGGGATTGGAACAGTTCCGTTTCCCTTTTGAAGCATAATGTAGAGCAGCAGTGCAAAAGAAAAAAAAGGGGAAAGCAAAATGGAAAAATATATCATGGCATTGGATACGGGGACTACGAGCAACCGATGTATTCTGTTTAATGAAAAAGGAGAAATGTGCAGTGTTGCCCAGCGGGAATTTGGACAGATTTTTCCAAAACCCGGCTGGGTGGAGCATGATGCAAATGAAATCTGGGCCAGCCAGCTTGGGGTGGCTGTAGAGGCCATGAATAAGATTGATGCGTCAGCAAAGGAGATCGCGGCTATCGGTATTACCAATCAGCGGGAAACCGTGATCGTGTGGGATAGATTAAGCGGGGAACCGGTGTACAATGCGATCGTGTGGCAGTGCAGGCGAACGTCGGAGTACTGCGATACTTTAAAGGAAAAGGGACTGACTGAGAAATTCCGCCAAAAGACAGGATTGGTGATCGATGCATATTTTTCCGCGACAAAGTTGAAATGGATCCTGGATCATGTTCCCGGTGCGCGAAAAAGAGCGGAAAACGGAGAATTGCTGTTCGGAACTGTGGAGACATGGCTGATCTGGAAGCTGACAAAGGGAAATGTCCATGTGACAGATTACTCCAATGCGGCAAGAACCATGATGTTTAATATTCATACCCTTGAGTGGGATGATGAGATTCTAAAGGAACTGGATATTCCCAAAGCAATGCTTCCGGAACCTATGCCGTCAAGCTGTGTGTACGGAATGACAGATCCGTCCTTTTTAGGCGGAGCTATTCCTGTTGCAGGTGCTGCGGGAGATCAGCAGGCCGCACTTTTCGGGCAGACCTGCTTTGAGGCGGGGGAAGCCAAAAATACATATGGGACAGGCTGTTTTCTTCTGATGAATACAGGAGAGAAAACGGTGTTTTCAGAAAATGGCCTGCTTACCACCATTGCCTGGGGATTAAACGGAAAAGTGACCTATGCCCTGGAGGGCTCTGTATTTGTGGCAGGCGCTGCAATCCAGTGGCTGCGGGATGAAATGCGGATGATTGATTCTGCCATGGACTCGGAATATATGGCCCAAAAAGTAAAGGATACCAATGGCTGTTATGTTGTCCCTGCATTTACCGGTCTGGGGGCGCCCTATTGGGATCAGTATGCCAGGGGAACGATTGTGGGAATTACGAGAGGTGTGAATAAATATCACATTATCCGGGCAACACTGGAAGCACTGGCTTATCAGGTGAATGATGTTTTAGCTGCCATGAAAACAGATTCCGGTATCGAGCTTTCTTCACTGAAGGTGGACGGTGGGGCCAGTGCGAATGATTTTCTGATGCAGACCCAGGCAGACATTATGAATGTGCCTGTCAACCGTCCTCAGTGTGTGGAGACGACTGCAATGGGAGCTGCATACCTTGCAGGCCTGGCAGTAGGCTACTGGAAGGATCTGGAGGATATTCGGAAAAACTGGATTTCTGACAGAATCTTTTCACCTGCGTTGGAGGAAGAGAATAGGATAAAGAGAATTCAGGGATGGCATAAAGCAGTAAAATATGCCTACGGTTGGGCAAAAGAATAATACTTTTTTTGAGAGGGACTGTATTTTGCAGTCCCTTTTTCATATACTGCCTGGAGCAGCACGCCGTAGGCGGAGAATCCTGCGAAGCAGGATTCTTTCCTGTACAGGAAAATCGGACTGGTTTCAATGGACTGACTGTGATATAATAGGAACACTGAGCGGGAATGTTTACAGGGGGATTGCCCCGGAGGAACCGAATACCAAGAGAGAAAACGGAGGAAAACTTATGGAAATCCTGCATTATATAAGCGGTCCGCTGATCGGTGCAGTTATAGGCTATTTTACCAATTACATTGCTGTGAAAATGTTGTTCCGTCCACACAGGGAGATAAAGATCGGCAGATTTACCCTTCCCTTTACACCCGGGATTATCCCGAAACGAAAGAATGATCTTGCGTCAGCTGTGGGAAAAGCCGTGGGAAGTTCTCTTTTGACAGAGGAGGATATGGCTGGTATGCTGCGCTCAGAGGCCGTGGAAAATTCCATTACAGATCTTTGCGTTTCCCAAATAAAAAGTGTTATGGAATGTGAACAGACCATCCGGGATACGGTTTCCTCATTTGTGGGAGACAATGCCTATGCAGAAGGAAGAAAACTGTTAAAGGACGGCATATGCAGCAAGATCATGGACAGCGTCCGGGAAATGGAGCCGGGGGTTCTTATTGCAGAAGAGGGAAAGCGGGCGGTGAAACAGAAACTGGAAGGAACAATGTTTGCCATGTTTTTAAGTGACAAGCTTTTAGACTCCCTTGCTTTTGAAATCGGAACTTATGCAGAAAATTATATTCTGGAAAAGGGACCGGAATTTGTAGAAGGCCATGTAGAGAAGGAACTGAGCGGTCTGGAGGATACCTCTCTTTTAAGGGTCAGCGACTGGCTTCCTTTGGATGAGGCAGGGCTTCGGGAAAAGGTGCGTGGGATTTACAGGAACAGCATCAGCAAATTTGCAGGTTCCGTAGTCAGCCAGTTCCATATTGCAGATATTGTAGAAAATAAAATAAGGGAAATGGACGTAAAAGAACTGGAAGAGCTGGTAATGTCCGTTATGAAGCATGAGCTTGGCATGATTGTAAATCTCGGTGCACTTATTGGCCTGATTTTGGGAATATTGAATTTGTTTTTCTAAAAACGGGAATTATTAGAAATGAGGGATGAATGATTGTATGGAAACAAGAAAGATTCTTGAACAGTTTAAAGAAGGGAAGATTTCCCTGGAGGAAGCGGAACATTTTTTCCGTAAGCAGCCTTTTGAGGAAATGGAGTATGCCAAACTGGATACCCACAGGGAAATCCGATCCGGTTTTCCGGAAGTGATCTATTGCAGCGGCAAGGCTGATGCGCATTTTGTGAAGATTTTCCGCAGACTATATGAGGAAAGCGGCGAGGTGCTTGGAACCAGGGCAACCGCCCATCAGTACGGGCTGGTAAAGGACACGTCGCCGGATGTAGTTTATGATGAAATTTCTCATATTCTTAAGATCGAAAAAAAAGACAAAAAACGCATTGGAAAAATTGCCGTATGTACTGCAGGCACAGCGGATATTCCCGTTGCGGAGGAAGCTGCGCAGGTGGCGGAGTATTTCGGCTCTAATGTAGAACGTATTTATGACGTGGGTGTGAGCGGTATTCACAGGCTTTTTTCCAGGCTGGACGTGATTCAGGATGCCAACTGTGTCATTGCGGTTGCCGGTATGGAAGGGGCGCTGGCCAGCGTGCTTGGCGGACTTGTGGATAAACCGGTGATCGCGGTGCCTACTTCTGTTGGATATGGCGCAAGCATGAACGGACTGTCTGCCCTTTTGACCATGATTAATTCCTGTGCAAACGGAATTGCAGTGGTAAATATTGATAATGGCTACGGGGCCGGATATATTGCAACTCAGATTAACCGGATGGGCTGCCGGGAAAAGAAAGGCGGAGAAAATTGATGGAGGATATACTATATCTGGAATGCGGTTCCGGGATCAGCGGAGATATGACGGTAGCGGCTCTTTTAGATCTTGGAGCAGACCAGAAAAAATTAGAACAGGCTTTAAAGAGTCTTCCTGTAGACGGATTTGAGATCGAAATAAAAAGAGTAAAGAAATCCGGGCTGGATGCCTGTGATTTCTCCGTAAAATTGGATAAAGCCCATGAGAACCATGACCATAATATGGAATATCTTCATGGGTCCGGGCATGCCCATGAGGAACATAATCATACGTGTCATGAACATGAGCACACACATACTTATGAACATTTGGGCCATGAGCATTCTCACCAGCACCAGCACAGAGGAATGCCGGAAATCGAGAAGATCCTCCGGGAAGCAGATATGACGGCAGCAGCACGAAGCCTTGCCCTGAAAATATTCCGAATCTTGGCACAGGCGGAAGCGAAGGCTCACGGAGTTTCGGAAGATCAGGTTCATTTTCATGAGGTAGGTGCAGTAGATTCCATTGTGGACATTGCTGCAGCGGCAGTTTGTCTTGATAATCTTCAGATAAAAGAAGTGATCGTTCCAAAGCTTTGTGAGGGCAGGGGATTTGTGCGGTGCCAGCACGGTCTCCTTCCTGTTCCGGTGCCTGCAGTATCCAATATTGTGCAGGCTCATGGTCTGAAGATTCATATTACAGAGACCGAAGGGGAACTTGTAACACCCACCGGGGCGGCCATTGCGGCTGCCATCCAAACAGGTGACCAGCTTCCCGAAAGCTTTTCTATCCGGAAAATCGGCCTTGGTGCAGGAAAACGTACCTATGACTGTCCGAGCCTGCTCCGGGCCATGCTCATTCGGGCAGAGGAAACAGAAAAAGACAAAATCTGCCGCCTGGAAGCGAATATGGATGACTGTACAGGAGAAGCCCTCGGGTATGCAATGGAAAAGCTTTTGAATGCAGGAGCCCGTGATGTCAGCTATACACCGGTTTTTATGAAGAAAAACAGACCTGCTTATCAGCTTAATGTCATTTGCGTTCCCGAAGATGTGCAAAAAATGGAACAGATTATTTTCCGTGAGACGACTACTATTGGTATCCGTAAAATGGAAATGGAAAGAACCGTTTTAAAACGACAGAGCAAAAAGGTGATGACACCCCTTGGGGAGGCAATTGTAAAAGAATGCATTCTTCCGGACGGGACGAAACGTTCTTATCCGGAGTACAATAGCGTATCTGTGCTTGCAGAATACAATAACCTGCCTTTTCAGGAAGTGTTTCAGATGATATCGGAAAGAAGTGAAATAAATGAGTAACCATGCAAAAACAGGGCTTGTGCTGGAAGGCGGCGCAATGCGTGGAATTTATACGGCAGGAGTGCTGGATGTGCTGATGGAGCACGGAATCACCTTTGACGGTGTGATCGGTGTTTCTGCAGGAGCCCTTCACGGATGCTCTTTTGTATCCGGACAAAAAGGCAGAAGTCTCAGGTTTTATATGAAGTATCGTGCAGACAGGCATTTCATGAGTTTCTGGAATCTTTTGCGCACAGGGGATGTGGTGGGGGAGAAACTTTGCTATCATGACATTCCGGAACGGCTGGATCCATTCGATTATGAAGCCTTTCTAAAATCCGGGATGAAGTTTTATGCAGTCTGCACCAACCTGGAAACAGGAAGAGCGGAATATATACGGATTAAGGATATGTTAAACGAAGTGGATATCATGCGTGCCTCCGCCTCCATGCCCTTTGTATCCAGAATCGTTCATTTTCGGGGAATGAAGCTTCTGGACGGCGGATGTGCAGACAGTATTCCGGTAAAAGCATTCCGGCGGATGGGATACCGGAGAAATGTAGTGGTACTTACCAGACATGACGGTTATGTAAAGAAACCGGAAAACCCAAGGCTGGCCAGGTCTGTTTATTACAGATATCCGAAGTTTGTAAAAACTTTGTGCAGACGCCATATTGTTTATAACCGTACCATTGAAGAAATTCACCGGCTTGAAAAGGAAGGTGATACCTTCGTGATCCGCCCAAGTGTGGAACTGACCATCGGACGAATGGAAAAGGATCCGGAAATGATCCGTCAGGTATATGAGATCGGCAGAAAGGATGCAGAAAACATCATGGCTGATCTGAAAAAATGGCTCGCGTCCGGGACCACGTTAACATCATAAAAAATTTATTGCCAAATCCTGTCGTATCATGTATAATGTTCAAAAATGATATCTGGATAAGCAAAGTATCCCCTTACCGGTATCCCATAATTTTCATGCTCCGTATGGGTGCTACGTGACGAGGTGATAAATGCGTACAAAGGTGTACAGCGACATCAGCCGCAGTATGCCTTTTCTTTTGTTACATAAAATGATTGTTCAGTATCATAAAATATCTTAATAAGGATGGGGGAGGAAACCTATGTTAGAGACAATTACGAATGTCATTAAAAGCGTCGACAGTTTTGTCTGGGGCTGGTGGATGATCATCCTGCTTTTGGGAACCCATGTTTTTATGACAATTCGTACAGGATTTATCCAGAGAAAGATTGGAACAGGCATTCGCCTTTCCGTTTCCAAAGATCCGGATGCAGAAGGAGAAGTAAGCCAGTTCGGTGCTCTTACAACAGCTCTTGCGTCTACGATCGGAACCGGTAATATTATCGGTGTGGGCACAGCCATTGCCCTTGGAGGTCCGGGAGCAGTTCTCTGGTGTTGGCTTACCGGCGTATTTGGAATTGCGACGAAATACAGTGAGTCTTTGATCGCAGTGAAATACCGGGTAAAAACAAAGGACGGACGTATGCAGGGCGGTGCCATGTATGCTTTGGAACGAGGCCTGAACATGAGATGGCTTGGCCTGGTCTTTGCGTTTTTCGGGGCGTTTGCATCCTTTGGTATTGGATGTGCCACCCAGGTAAATGCCATTGCAACTGTATGTCAGGAAAATTTGAATATCACACCTGTGCTGATCGGGATTGTGGTTGCTGTGCTGACGGCGCTGGTAATTTTCGGCGGCATCAAGTCCATTGCAACTGTATGTGAAAAGCTGGTTCCGTTTATGGCATTTTTTTATGTAGTAGGCTGTGTGATCATCCTGGGAATTAACTATGACTTTATCATTCCTGCAATTCAGAAAATCTGCCAGCTTGCTTTTACGCCCGGTGCGGCTGCAGGCGGTCTGGTTGGCCGTGGAATCATGATGGCAATGCAGTATGGAATCGCAAGAGGTCTGTTCTCCAACGAATCCGGTATGGGTTCCGCGCCCATTGCGGCAGCGGCTGCACAGACCAGGAACCCGGTTCGCCAAGCTTTGGTGTCCAGTACCGGTACTTTCTGGGATACGGTTGTGGTATGTCTGATGACAGGTCTTGTTTTGGTCACCAGTATCATGAAGAATCCTTCTATTGATATGAGCACGGTTTCAGACGGCGGTGTTCTTACCACACTGGCATTTCAGCAGATTCCGGTTCTTGGTCCTGTGATTCTTGTGGTAGGTATTATTTCCTTTGCGTACTCAACTGTTCTTGGATGGGCTTATTATGGGGAACGCTGTGTGGAGTACTTTGCAGGAAGGAAAGGATTAATTCCCTACCGTGTGATTTATATTGTAGTTGCAGCGATCGCACCTGTTGTTTCCCTGAACCTGGTGTGGACGATTGCAGATATCCTGAATGCGCTTATGGCAATTCCGAACTTAATTGCCGTATTGCTATTGTCACCCATTATTGTCAAAGAAACAAAAAAATACATTGACAATCTGGATGCCAAGGATGATACGGATGTACCTGTTGTAGATAAATAAAAAATATCAGTGCCGCTGTCTCGCAGTTTCCGATAAGATCTGCCGGGCAGCGGTTTTTTAGGAGATGAAAGGAACAAAAAAATGAACATCAGAAAAGGAACGATTCATGATCTTAATGCAGTCACGGAGGTGGAGGCCGCCTGTTTTCCTCCTGCGGAAGCAGCAGATAAAAAAACTTTTCAGGAGAGGCTGACTGTATACCCGGAGCATTTCTGGCTGCTGTTTGATGGGGAAAAGCTGGTATCTTTTGTCAATGGAATGGTAACGGATGAGCCTGATCTGTCAGATGAAATGTATGAAAATGCGCATATGCATGATCCGGACGGCAGATGGCAGATGATCTTCGGTGTAAATACCATTCCGGCTTTCCGAAGACAGGGATGTGCAGGAGTGCTTCTTCGGCAGGCCATTGCCGATGCGAAGGAACAGAGGAGAGAGGGGCTTGTGCTTACCTGTAAGGATAAGTTGATTTCTTACTATGAAAAGTTTGGTTTCCGGACAGAAGGAATCTCCCAATCGGTTCACGGGGGTGCCGTCTGGTATCAGATGCGTCTTGTTTTTCCAAAATGAGAATCTGGGAAAAAAGAACCGGAAGAGAAGATTCCGGAAAAACTCTGGAACATGTTTTAAGGGAGTCAGGCTTTTCGAAAAAGGAAATCAGCCGTCTGAAATTCCGCCGGGAAGGAATGACCATAAACGGAGTACAGGCCAGAAGTACAGAGATTTTAAAGGAAGGGCAGCGTATCGCCCTGCGGCTGGATGAGGATGTGGAAGCAAACTGTGAAGTAAAGAAAAATTTGCCGGAAATCCATATCTGTTATGAAGACAGTGATGTACTGGTTCTGGATAAACCTTCCGGAATGAGCTGCCACCCGGGCAGAGGACACTTTGATGACAATCTGGGCCTTAGAGCTCTGGCATATTTAAGGGCAAAAGGGGAAGGAAATACTCTCCGTCTGGTTGGACGGCTGGATAAGGACACCTCGGGCGCTGTGGTTTTTGCGAAGAACCAGGCTGCGGCCGCGAGACTTTCTAAGCAGCGGCAGGAAGGAACCTTCCATAAAGTTTATAAAGCTCTTGTACACGGTATCCTAAAGCCGGCTGAAGGAAAAATTTCATTTCCTCTGGAGCATGTGCCAGGTGAGAAAAACCGCATAAGAGCAGCAGAAGAGGGAAGCGGAGCCAGGGCCCTGACTTTTTATAGGACGCTCCGTATCTATGATACAGAGATGGGGTCTGTCTCCCTTGTGGACTGTACTTTGGAGACAGGCCGCACCCATCAGATCCGGGTGCATATGGCTTCTTTGGGGCATCCGGTCCTTGGGGATCCCTTTTATGGACGTCCGGACGGAGTTTCCCGGCTCTGTCTTCATGCAGAAAAGGCGGTGTTTCGACGGCCTTTCACAGGAGAATCTGTCTGTGTGCAGATTTTTTCCCCTTTTTTACCAGATAGACCTTGACTATTTAGAAAGAAGTCTATAAAATAACTATGTGCGTATAAAACATATTATTATGAGTAAAGAACAAAAAATTAGGAGGAAAATGTAAAATGGCAAAATGGGTTTACATGTTTACAGAAGGTAACGCTAATATGAGAAACCTTCTGGGTGGTAAAGGTGCCAACCTTGCTGAAATGACAAACCTTGGTCTTCCTGTACCTCAGGGCTTCACCATCACAACAGAAGCTTGTACACAGTACTATGAAGACGGAAGACAGATCAATGACGAGATCATGGATCAGATCATGGAAGCAATCACCAAAATGGAAGGAGTTACCGGAAAGAAATTCGGTGACAAAGAAAATCCTCTGCTTGTTTCCGTTCGTTCTGGTGCCAGAGCATCTATGCCAGGCATGATGGATACTATCCTGAACCTTGGCTTAAATGAAGAAGTTGTTGAAGTATTAGCAGCAGGATCCGGCAACCCGCGTTGGGCTTGGGACTGCTACAGAAGATTCATCCAGATGTACTCTGATGTTGTTATGGAAGTTGGTAAGAAATACTTTGAAGAGCTTATCGACAAAATGAAAGCAGAAAGAGGCGTTACCCTGGACGTTGAATTGACAGCAGACGACCTGAAAGAGCTTGCTAATCAGTTTAAAGCTGAATATAAAGAAAAAATCGGTGCTGATTTCCCATCTGATCCGAAGGAGCAGTTAATGGGCGCTATCAAAGCCGTATTCCGTTCCTGGGATAACCCGCGTGCAAACGTATACCGTCGTGACAACGATATCCCGTATTCCTGGGGTACTGCAGTTAACGTACAGATGATGGCATTCGGTAACATGGGTGATGACTGTGGTACCGGTGTTGCATTCACCAGAGACCCTGCTACAGGAAACAATGGTCTGTTCGGTGAGTTCCTGACCAATGCTCAGGGCGAGGACGTAGTTGCCGGTGTTCGTACACCTATGCACATTTCCGAAATGGAACAGAAATTCCCGGAAGCATTCGTTCAGTTTAAGAACGTTTGCAAGACTCTGGAAGATCACTACAGAGATATGCAGGATATGGAGTTTACCGTAGAACACGGCAAGCTGTATATGCTTCAGACACGTAACGGTAAGAGAACCGCACAGGCTGCTCTTAAGATTGCCTGCGATCTGGTAGACGAGGGTATGAGAACTGAAGAAGAAGCAGTTGCAATGATCGATCCCCGTAATCTTGATACCCTGCTGCATCCGCAGTTTGACGCTGCTGCATTAAAAGCTGCTACACCGATTGGAAAAGGCCTTGGTGCTTCTCCGGGAGCTGCCTGCGGTAAGATCGTATTTACAGCAGATGATGCTGTAGAATGGGCAGAAAGAGGAGAGAAAGTCGTACTGGTACGTCTTGAGACTTCTCCGGAAGATATTACAGGTATGAAATCCGCACAGGGTATCCTGACTGTTCGCGGTGGTATGACCTCTCACGCAGCAGTTGTTGCCCGTGGTATGGGTGAGTGCTGTGTATCCGGTTGCAGCGATATTGCTATGGATGAAGAGAATAAGAAATTCACATTGGCTGGCAAAGAGTTCCATGAAGGAGACTGCATCTCCATTGATGGTACTACAGGTAATATCTACGAAGGAATCATTCCGACTGTAGATGCTACGATTGCTGGTGAGTTTGGCAGAATCATGGCTTGGGCTGACAAATACAGAACTCTGAAAGTTCGTACAAATGCAGATACTCCGGCTGACGCTAAGAAAGCTGTTGAGCTTGGTGCAGAAGGTATCGGTCTTTGCCGTACAGAACATATGTTCTTCGGTGAGGGACGTATTGACGCATTCCGTGAAATGATCTGCTCCACAACTGCAGAAGAGAGAGAAGCAGCACTGGCTAAAGTTCTTCCATATCAGCAGGAAGACTTCGAAGGTCTCTTCGAAGCTCTGGAAGGCAATCCTGTAACGATCCGTTTCCTGGATCCGCCTCTTCATGAGTTCGTTCCTACTGAGGAAGAAGATATCAAGAAACTTGCAGAAGCACAGGGCAAGACTGTAGAAGAAATCAAGACTGTTATTGAGTCTTTGGTAGAGTTCAACCCGATGATGGGCCATCGTGGATGCCGTCTGGCAGTTACTTATCCGGAAATTGCCAAGATGCAGACAACCGCAGTTATCCGTGCAGCAATCAATGTAAAGAAAGCTCACGCTGACTGGAACATCAAACCAGAAATCATGATTCCGCTTGTAGGCGATATCAAAGAGCTGAAGTATGTGAAGAAATATGTTGTTGAGACAGCAGATGCTGAAATCGCAGCAGCAGGCGCTGACCTGAAATATGAAGTTGGTACCATGATCGAGATCCCGAGAGCAGCTCTGACTGCAGACGAGATCGCAAAAGAAGCTGACTTCTTCTGCTTCGGTACAAACGACTTAACCCAGATGACTTACGGATTCTCCCGTGATGACGCTGGTAAGTTCCTGAACGCTTACTATGACGCTAAGATCTTCGAGAACGATCCATTCGCAAAACTCGACCAGACTGGTGTTGGTAAATTAATGGAAATGGCTATTAAGTTAGGAAAACCGGTTAACCCGAACCTGCACATCGGTATCTGCGGTGAGCACGGCGGCGACCCGACATCCGTAGAATTCTGCCATAAGATTGGCCTGGACTACGTTTCCTGCTCACCATTCCGTGTTCCGATTGCAAGACTTGCAGCAGCACAGGCAGCTATCAATAATAAATAACTTCTGGAGTTGACTATTATTGAAGCAATAAAATGAAGAACCGTTTAAAATCATAGGATTTTGAGCACAGAGGGGTTCATCAGATCAACTGATGAACCCCTTTTTTGCAATGTGGCGACGGATGTGGCGAAAGCTTTTAACGAATATTGACAGAAAAGCAACTTTTCTATATAATATTTTTTAGTTTATGCTCCTTTCAGAAAGGATATTGAGGATATGAATGAACAGAACAGATTTGTGCAGAAAATTCTTATTGTAGATGATTCTGAAATGAACAGAGATATCCTGTCAGAGATGCTTGGCAACGAGTATGAGATTATTGAGGCGGAAAACGGAGAAGAGGCTGTAGCAATCCTTCAGCAGCAGAATGCGGTAATTTCTCTGGTATTGTTGGATATTATGATGCCGGTGATGGATGGTTACGAGGTTCTGGCAGTTATGAACAGCAACAACTGGATCCAGGACATCCCGGTTATTATGATTTCTTCTGAGTCTTCTACTGCTGTCATTGACCGTGCCTATGAATTGGGTGTGACGGATTTTATCAGCAGGCCGTTTGATGCTCTGATCGTACGCAGACGAGTAGTAAATACCATTCTTCTCTATGCAAAGCAGAAGAAACTGGAGGCTATGGTAGCAGAGCAGATCTACGAAAAAGAGAAGAACAGCAGTCTGATGGTTGCCATTTTAAGTCATATTGTGGAATTCAGAAACGGAGAGAGCGGACTCCATGTGCTTCATGTGCAGGCATATACGGAAATTATGCTGAAACATCTCGTAAAAATTACAAATAAATATAAGCTTACCAATGATGATATTGCTTTGATCTCGAAGGCATCTGCCCTTCATGATATCGGAAAAATATCCATTTCCGATGAAATACTGAATAAGCCTGGGCGGCTTACACAAGAAGAATTTGAAATCATGAAAACCCATTCTTCTGTAGGAGCATCCATGCTGGGGGATCTTTCTATTTATAAAAATGAACCCCTGGTAAAAGTGGCTTATGAAATTTGCCGCTGGCATCATGAGCGCTATGATGGACGGGGATATCCGGACGGACTGAAAGGGGACGAAATTCCCATTTCTGCGCAGATGGTTGCGCTGGCGGATGTATACGATGCGCTGACCAGTGACCGGGTATATAAAAAAGCATTGTCTCATGAGACTGCTGTGGATATGATACTGAATGGAGAATGCGGTAAATTTAATCCGCTGGTGATGGAATGCTTTAAGCATGTTGGGAATAAGCTGAAAGAAGAATCGAAAACGGACGCGGCAGACTACCGTGTGAAAAACCAAATGATCGATGTTACGGACGAAATGCTGCAGCATGAAGAACTTCTGGCAGCGGAGCGGACGCTGAACATGCTGAAGTATGAACAGATGAAGAACAATTTCTTTGTCTCAATATCCAACGAGTTGTGGTTCGAATATTCAGAAGGCTCTGATATGGCGATTTTCTCTGCCTATGGAGCGAAGAAGCTTGGCATTAAGGAATATGTGATAAATCCGCTGGAATGTGAAGAACTGCGTTCTGTCGTCAGCCGGGAGGACTTCGATGCTTTTGTAAAAATGCTGCGTAATACCACACCCGAACAGCCGGTGATACGGTATGACTGTGGCGTGAATTTCTGCGGAAGCATAGAACCTATGCGGATTATTGCCAGGTCTGTGTGGTCTCCTGAAGAAAATAATAAATTTACCGGTGCAATCGGAAAAATCATACATATTGATGAGGAAACGGGATCATTATGAGCCAATATAGGAGGAAGGAATTATGACTTTACAGGAATGCTACAGTGCTATTGGAGGGGACTATCAAAGTGTGGTGGGTCGTCTGATGAATGAACGGATCGTACAGAAATTTGTCTTTAAATTTCTGGATGATTCCAGTTATGATCATCTGATCCGTGCGATGGAAGAGAAAAACTACAGCGAAGCGTTTCTTGCAGCTCATACGATGAAAGGCGTTTGCCAGAATCTGAGTTTTAACAGCCTGGGTGATTCCAGCAGCCGTCTGACAGAAGCGCTCCGCGGAGGAAAAAGTGAAGAATACCAGGAACTTCTGGAATTGGTAAAAGGTGACTATGAAAGAACGGTTTTGGCAATCAGAGAACTGCAGGCAGGAGTTTAATATGAAACATAAACGGAGAATACTGGTAGCAGTCTGTGCTTTGGCGCTCTTATGCGGATGCTCTGCTGAAAGTACGAAGAATGCAAAAGAGGAGTCCTCGCAGGAGACTTCCGTAAAAAGCAATCCGTCTGCCTTGGGAAAAGGGGATTCCCTGCCTCTTCCGGTATTTTTTGAGGGACAGGATACCGAAGGCAATGAGGTGACTTCTGAGATCTTTTCAGAATCCAGATTAACCATGATAAATGTATGGGCAACCTACTGCAGCCCCTGCCTGAATGAAATGCCGGATTTAGGAGAACTTGCGGATGAATATGCCCGGGAGGACTTTCAGCTGATCGGCGTGGTCAGTGATGTTCTGGAAGAGGATGACCAGGAAAAGATTGATCTGGTAACCGGACTGATTGATAAAACAGGTGCGGATTATCCCCATCTGCTCTTAAATGAATCCTTATCTAATGGGCTGCTGGAAGACGTGACTGCAGTTCCCACTACCTTTTTCTTAAATGAAAAGGGAACGATTCTTGATACGGTTGTTGGTGCAATGGATAAGGATTCCTGGAAACAAACCATAGATGAATTTTTAGATAATATGGAATAATGGAAGAGAGAAAAGAGCCGGGCTTTTTTGAGACCCGGCTCTTTCATGAAAATCAGGAAAGGACCTCGTTTTTCAGCTCCTGTCCGTTCATAAAGGCATATGCATTCTGAAGCGTGGTTTCTGCAATGTTTGTTAAAGCTTCCTCTGTAAAAAATCCCTGGTGGGAAGTCATAGTAACATTGGGAAAGGAGAGAAGCCTTTGAATGGTAGAACTTGGAAGGATTCGTTCGGACATATCTTCATAAACAAAATCCGTTTCTTCTTCATATACGTCAAGTCCAACCGCAAAGAATTTTTGATCGCGGATACCGCTGATAAGGTCGTCTGTTTTGATGAGCCCACCCCTGGAGGTGTTTACCAGGATCACGCCATCTTTCATTTTTGCAATGGTTTCTTCCCGGATGATATGCCTGGTCTCCTTGGTAAGAGGGCAGTGAAGGCTGATGAGGTCACTGGCCGAAAGCAGTTCGTCCAGGGATACGTATTTCATAAAATCCAGTTCCTGATCAGGATAAAGATCATAGGCGATGACGCTCATGCCGAATCCCCGGCAGATCCGTGCCATGGCAAGGCCAATCTTGCCTGTACCGATAATTCCGGCTGTCTTCTGATAGAGATTGACGCCCATAAGGCCGCTGAGCGCAAAATTGTTTTCCCGGCATTTGATGTAAGCTTTATGTGTATGGCGGTTTGCAGTAAGAACCAGAGCCATGGCGTGCTCTGCCACTGCCTCCGGAGAGTAGCCCGGAACACGGAGAACCTTCATGCCGTATTTTTTTGCAGTTTCAAGATCCACGTTATTATAACCTGCACAGCGCATCAGAATAAGGCGAATGCCATACTGATGAAGCTTTTCGATCACGGCAGTCCCGAGATCCGCGTTTACGAAGGCACAGATACCGTCGTAACCCTGGGAAAGGGAAGCGGTTTCCGGGCAGATATTTGCCTCAATGAACGTAAATTCCATCCCGGGATACCTGGGAAAAAGCTTCCGGAAAAACTGTTCGTCATAATTTTTTGCACCGTAAAATAGAATTTTCATAAATACATGCTCCTCTCTGGAATAATAGGGAAAACTGTGCTAAACTGTTTGATAAATGATATAGTATTTTACCTTAATAAGGTATCCTGCAATGTACAAATTATTCGGAAGGAGGTAAAATGTATGCAGGAAGTTTATATTAACGGAAGGGACTATGAAACACCGGAAGAAGTGCATGAATTTTTAAATGATGCACTGGATTGTCCGGGCTATTATGGGAGAAATCTATCAGCATTATATGACGTGCTGACAGAGCTGAGCGAAGATACCAGAATTGTGCTGAATCTTTCTGATGTAGATGACGATGGCATGATCGAATTTCTGGAACGCATGGCTGAGGTGATGACAGACGCTGCAGATGAAAATGACTATCTGGAAATTGAGATCGAACAATAACGAAAGAAAACTCTCCCGGGACGGAAAATAATCCCGGGAGAGTTTTTTGCAGGATTCTTTATTGACCAAGTGCATACAGATCCCTGTAGAAATCAGGGTAGGAAATATTGACACATTCTGCCCCCAGGATGTCCATGGTTCCGTCACAGATTGTTCCGGCAACGGCAAAGGACATGGCTACCCTGTGATCCATATGGGAGTCGATCAGGGCACCGTGAAGGGGAGCCCCGCCCCGTATGATCATGCCGTCCTCCGTTGCTTCGATATCTGCACCCATGCGCTTCAGATTATTTACCATGACCTCAATGCGGTTGGATTCCTTTACCTTCAGTTCCTGGGCATCCCGGATGACTGTGGTTCCCTCTGCAAAGGCCGCTATCACTGCAAGCATGGGGATTTCATCGATCAATGCAGGAATAATCTCTCCGCCGATTGCAGTTCCGTGAAGAGTGCTGAAACGAACCAGAAGGTCAGCCGTAGGCTCTCCATCCGCACAAACATTCATCAGGGTAATGTCCGCACCCATGTCCCGTAAGACACGTAAGATACCGTCACGTGTGGGATTGATTCCCACATTTTTGATCAGAATCTCACTGCCGGGGGTCAAAAGCCCTGCAGCAATAAAATAAGCTGCGGAGGAGATGTCTCCGGGCACATGAATCTCCCTGGCCCTAAGAATCGGGCCGGGAGCGATGGATGCAGTAGTTCCCCGGGATGTAACATCCGCTCCGAAATAGTTCAGCATGATTTCCGTATGATTTCTGGACAGCACCGGTTCGGTTACACTTGTGATTCCATCCGCATACATTCCTGCAAGAAGCACACAGGACTTTACCTGTGCTGATGCGACAGGAGAGGTGTGGTGAACAGCCGAAAGGGGATGCCCGCTGATACGAAGAGGAGCGCAGTCATTTCCCCTGATGCTTTTAATGTCCGCACCCATGGAAAGAAGAGGCGTTATGATCCGTTTCATGGGACGGGTCTGAATGGAAGCATCTCCATTTAATTCCGATACAAAGTTCTGTCCTGAGAGAATGCCGGAGATCAGTCTGGTGGTGGTGCCGCTGTTTCCCACATCAAGGACGTCCTCCGGCGCACAAAGGCCGTACAGTCCTTTTCCGTGAACCAGGACTTCCTCTTTTGTGTTTTCAATCCGGATGCCCATCTTGCGGAAACAGGAAATGGTGGAAAGACAGTCCGCACCATTTAAAAAATGAGTGATTCGTGTAGTCCCGTCTGCCAGTGAGCCGAACATGACTGCTCTGTGGGAAATAGATTTGTCTCCGGGGACTTCCATTTCTCCTCTTAAAGAGGTTTGTTTTTTTATTTCCATAAGTCAATACCTACCGTTCGTATACAATATAGTTTCGTTTTTTTAGAAGAGCAATTGCTTCTTTCAGGGCATTCTCCTCATAGAATTCAATTTTCAGAACCCCTTGTTCAAATTCCCTGTTGTGGATGATCCCTATATTTTTGATATTGATGTTATCCATGGCAAGAATAGTAGCAATGGTAGCAATGCCACCTGCCTCATCGGCGATATCCAGATAGAGCACATGCAGCTTGCTGATGGGACCGTTTGAGGTCATATCAATGGAATCGCGGTAGTCCTTGGAGCTTGAAAACATCTGATAAAGGTTGTCTGCCTCCTGATTGTCGATGGTGCAGCGGATCTGGATCAGCATGCGGATATATTCATCCAGCACGGTAGATATATTGCTTTTATTTTCCAGACAGATCTGCTGCCACATAACCGGAGAGGAGGAAGCAATCCTGGTAATATCCCGAAAGCCGCCTGCAGCAATGGTTTTCATATATTCCTGGTCATTGTCCAGGGCATTTACTAGATTTACCAAAGCAGAAGCGATGATATGGGGCAGGTGGCTTACTCCTGCTGTAATGAAATCATGCTCCTGGGCAGTAAGTACCATGGGAATCGCACCAAGAGACGAAACCAGTTCTGTAAAGTCTGTTAAAGATTCCAGCGCTACTTCACCGCCCGGGGTAATGATATAATAGGCATTCTCCAGAAGGCGTTCACTGGAACTTGAAAATCCGCTGCGCTCCGAACCTGCCATAGGATGCCCGCCGATAAAATTCCGCTCCATGCCAAGCTCTTCCACACGCTGGTGGATGATCCCTTTTACGCTGCCCACATCGGTGATAATGCAGTGAGCTGAGATGACGTCTTTTAAATATATAAGATAATTCAGGTTATGTTCCACAGGAGCGCACAGAAAGATATAATCGCAGGTGCCGTAACGCTCATCCTGTTTCTCCAGAACTGCATCAATGGTATTGCTGCTAAGTGCTGCAGCAAGAGTTTCTTTATGGCTGGCATAAGCCAGAAGGCGGTAATCCGGGTGGACCTTACGGATCGCTTTGGCGATGGAACCGCCGATCAGTCCAAGACCGATAAAAGCTATGGTTTTCATGGTGAATATGTATCCTTTCCGGTAACAAGATCTCTTAGCCGGCAGTTTTTTTCTGTCATGAAGCTGCCGCAATAATACTATATTATAGTAAAAGTCTCTGTCTATTGTAAGAGATACGGCGAAAAAAGTCAATTGTCTGTGAAATTGACAATATTTCTACAAGAAAATCATAAAAAAACTTGTTAAAAAGATATAAAATACTTGAAAGTTGCTCTAATTTTTAGTAGAATATGAACATATTAGACAAACAGGGAGGTATTACATATGGACGTTTTTAGAACTGACCGAATTAGAAATGTAGTCCTATTAGGTCATGGCGGTGCTGGTAAAACTACTTTAGCAGAGGCAATGGCTTATCTGGCAGGAATGACAAACCGCCTCGGCAGAGTTGAGGATGGAAATACAGTCAGCGATTTCGACAAAGAAGAAATTAAGAGACATTTTTCAATCTCTACCACACTGATTCCGGTACCCTGGAACAAGATGAAAGTCAATGTTCTTGATACTCCTGGATACTTCGATTTCGTGGGTGAAGTTGAAGAGGCAGTCGGTGCAGCAGATGCAGCAATCATTGTTGTTTCTGGCAAAGCAGGCGTTCAGGTTGGAACTCAGAAGGCATGGAATCTTTGTGAAAAGTACAAACTTCCGCGTATGATTTTTGTAACAGATATGGATGTGGATGATGTCAGCTATCGTAAGGTTGTGGAAGAGCTGACAGAACTTTACGGAAAAAAGATTGCTCCGCTGCATTTCCCGATTCGTGAAGACGGTAAATTTGTCGGTTATGTGAATGTTGTAAAACAGGCCGGACGTAAATATATTGACAAGGGTAAGAAGGAAGAATGTGATATTCCGGAATACCTGAATGAATATCTTGAAAAGTATCATGAAATCCTGATGGAATCCGTAGCAGAGACCAGTGAGGAGTTTATGGATCGTTACTTCGAGGGAGACGAGTTCTCCGTAACAGAGGTTTCCGCAGCGCTGGCTACCAACGTACAGGAAGCAAGCATTGTTCCCGTATGCATGGGCTCTCCGGTAAATCTTCGCGGCGTATCCAACCTGCTGGACGATATCTGCGGCTATTTCCCAAGCCCGGATAAACGCCACTGCAATGGTATTGCACAGAAAACCAACGAGATCTACGAAGCTAATTATGATTTTGCAAAAGCGAAATCTGCTTATGTATGGAAAACCATCGTGGATCCGTTCCTTGGCAAATATTCTCTGATCAAGGTTTGCTCCGGTGTTATCAAATCCGATGACACGCTCATTAATGTTGAGAAAGGCGAAGAAGAGCGCCTGAACAAGCTGTATGTTCTGGAAGGCTCCAAGCCTATCGAAGTTCCTGAGCTTCATGCAGGGGATATTGGCGCCATTGCCAAATTAAACAGCGTACAGACCGGCGACAGCCTTGGCACAAAGGCGAACCCGATCCTTTATCCGAAGACGGTCATTTCCACACCTTATACTTATAAGAGATATAAGGCAGTCAAGAAGGGCGATGAGGATAAGATTTCTCAGGCTCTTTCCAGAATGATGAGTGAGGATAAGACCCTTAAGTCTGTGAATGATTCTGCAAACCGACAGACATTACTTTACGGCATGGGTGACCAGCATCTGGACATTGTTGTAAACAAACTGAAAGAGCGCTATAAGGTAGATATTGAGCTTTCCAAGCCGAAGGTTCCGTTCCGGGAGACCATCCGCAAGAACTCCGACGTAGAAGGCAAGCATAAGAAACAGTCCGGCGGACATGGACAGTACGGCCACGTAAAAATGCGTTTTGCTCCGTCCGGCGATCTGGAGACACCTTATGAATTTGAGCAGGTTGTTGTGGGCGGTGCTGTTCCGAAGAACTATTTCCCTGCAGTAGAAAAAGGCCTGCAGGAATGCGTTCTGAAGGGGCCTCTGGCTGCTTATCCGGTTGTGGGCGTAAAAGCAACCCTGTACGATGGTTCCTACCATCCGGTAGACTCTTCGGAAATGGCATTTAAGATGGCTACCATCCTTGCATTCAAAAAAGGCTTTATGGATGCTTCCCCGGTTCTCCTTGAGCCGATCGTATCCATGAAGGTAACGGTTCCGGATAAATTTACCGGCGATGCCATGGGCGATCTGAACAAACGCCGCGGACGTGTCCTTGGCATGAATCCTGACCATGCAGGAAATACCATCATCGAAGCAGATGTGCCGATGCTGGAGATTTACGGATATTCCACAGATCTTCGTTCCATGACAGGCGGAAGCGGTGACTTCTCCTATACTTTTGCCCGCTATGAGCAGGCTCCAAGTGATATTCAGGCAAAAGAAATCGAAGCAAGAGCAAACAATTCAGATAACAGTGAGGATTGATTCCGACTGAAAAACATCATTCCGGCAATAGAATTCGTCCTTGACAAATGCCTTGTTACTGGTTAGAATGTCAAGTAGTGAAATAAATAAAGACTTGGAAGAGGAATAGTAGGAGATATCATATGTTCAGAGAGCTGCCGGGTGGTGTGAGGCAGTGATGTGAGGTTCTGAACTCACCTTGGAGTTGCCGGAGTGAAGGTTGGATTTATCAGGATCCATACTGCTGTAGTTCCGGACGGTCATCCCCGTTACAGGATAAAGAGTGCATCGGAGTTATCCGGTGAATTAGAGTGGTACCACGGTTGCCCCGTCTCTATTTTGAGACGGGGTTTCTTTTATATCATATATCGCACAGGTATCACGGAAAGATTACTTTTAGGAGGAATGAATCATGGCTGCACCTTACAACCATAAAGCCATTGAAGCCAAATGGCGCGTCAACTGGGAAAAGAACCCGGTAAATGTAAATGACGGAAAGAAACCGAAATATTACTGCCTGGATATGTTTCCGTATCCGTCCGGCAACGGCCTTCATGTAGGACACTGGAGAGGCTACGTGATTTCTGACGTATGGAGCCGCTACAAAATGCTTCAGGGCTATTACCTGATCCATCCCATGGGATGGGACGCTTTCGGCCTTCCGGCAGAGAACTACGCCATCAAGATGGGCGTACATCCTGCGATTTCCACAGCCGAAAATGTAAAGAATATCAAAAAGCAGATCAACGACATTGCTGCTATTTATGACTGGGATATGGAAGTCAATACCACAGATCCCGACTTCTATAAATGGACCCAGTGGATTTTTGTAAAAATGTTCAAGGAAGGTCTTGCATATGAAAAGGAATTCCCTATCAACTGGTGTCCGTCCTGTAAGACAGGCCTTGCCAATGAGGAAGTAGTAAACGGCTGCTGCGAGCGCTGCGGTGCAACGGTAACCAAGAAGAACCTTCGCCAATGGATGCTGCGTATCACCAAATATGCAGATCGTCTGTTAAATGACCTGGATAAGCTTGACTGGCCGGAAAAGGTAAAAAAAATGCAGACAGACTGGATCGGCAAATCCTATGGCGCAGAGGTGGACTTCCCTGTAGAAGGAAGAGAAGAGAAGATCACTGTCTATACCACAAGGCCGGATACCCTTCACGGCGCTACCTTCATGGTACTTGCCCCGGAACATGCCATGGCAAAATCCCTGGCAACGGATGAAACAAGGGAAGCAGTGGAGAAATATATTTTTGACGCATCCATGAAGTCTAATGTGGACCGCCTTCAGGATAAAGAAAAGACGGGAGTATTTACCGGAACCTATGCCATCAACCCGCTAAACGGAGCGAAAGTTCCTATCTGGCTTTCTGATTATGTACTTGCCGACTATGGTACAGGCGCAATTATGTGTGTACCTGCACATGATGACCGTGACTTTGAATTTGCAACCAAATTCAACATTCCTATCATTCAGGTCATTGCAAAGGATGGCAAGGAAATCGAAAACATGACGGAAGCCTATACCGAAGCATCGGGAACCATGATCAATTCCGGAGAATGGAACGGCATGGAATCCGCTGTCCTGAAAAAGGAAGCTCCGATCATGATCGAAAAGATGGGGATTGGCCGTAAGACAGTGAATTATAAACTTCGTGACTGGGTATTTTCCCGTCAGCGCTACTGGGGCGAGCCGATCCCAATCGTACACTGCCCGAAATGCGGTGCGGTACCAGTACCGGAAGATCAGCTTCCGTTAAGACTTCCGGAGGTAGAGAGCTATCAGCCTACAGGAACCGGAGAATCTCCGCTGGCAGCCATTGATGAATGGGTAAATACCACATGTCCGTGCTGCGGCGCTCCTGCAAAACGTGAGACAAACACCATGCCTCAGTGGGCAGGCTCCTCCTGGTACTTCCTGCGCTATGTAGATAGCAAGAACGATAAGGAGCTTGTTTCCAAAGAAAAAGCAGACAAATACCTGCCTGTAGATATGTATATCGGCGGTGTGGAACATGCAGTACTGCATCTTCTGTACTCCAGATTCTATACCAAATTCCTGTATGATATCGGTGTCGTAGATTTTGATGAGCCGTTTACCAAGCTGTTTAACCAGGGAATGATCACCGGCAAGAACGGTATCAAGATGAGTAAATCCAAAGGAAATGTGGTTTCACCGGACGATCTGGTACGTGATTACGGATGCGATTCCCTGAGAATGTACGAGCTGTTCGTAGGACCGCCGGAACTGGATGCAGAGTGGGATGACCGTGGTATTGACGGTGTTTCCCGTTTCCTGAAGCGCTTCTGGGGACTGGCTCTGGACAGCATTGAGAAGGATGTGCCTGCAACCAGAGAAATGATCAAAATACGCCACAAAATGGTTTACGAGATCACCCAGCGTCTGGAGTCCTTCAGCCTGAATACGGTCATTTCCGGCTTTATGGAATACAATAATAAGCTCATTGACCTTGCGAAGAAATCCGGCGGTGCAGTAGATAAAGAAACCATCGAGACAGCAGTGATCCTTCTTGCTCCTTTTGCTCCGCATATTACAGAGGAACTTTGGGAAATGCTTGGACATACGGATTCCGTATTCCATGCAAAGTGGCCTGCTCACGATGAGGAAGCCATGAAGGATGACGAAATCGAGGTCCCCGTACAGATCAACGGCAAAACCCGTGCAGTCATCGGCATTCCTGCAGACTGCTCCAAGGAAGAAGCCATCGCGAAGGGAAAAGAAGCCATCGCAGATAAGCTTACCGGAAATATCATCAAGGAAATCTATGTTCCGAAGAAGATTATTAATATTGTGCAGAAATAAAGAGAAAAGAAAGTCATATTTCAAAGGCAGCAAAAGAAATGGTGCAGGTAGCGGAAACACTATCTGCGCCGTTTTTTTGCAATGAAAGCGAGGAATACAGGACAAGAAGGAGCTTATGTTAGACTGGGAAAAAAGCGAAAGGGCGGATGTTCATGGGCAAAAAAAGACGGAATTTTTTGATACAGTATGTTTCCCTGGCATTAGGCGCTATTGTTTTTCTGGGAAGCGGTCTGACGAAAGCGGCAGCATATGGGGCAGAGCTGGCGGCGGTCTCTACAGAACAGGAAGTGATCACAGAGGAGAGCTGTTATTCCGAGAGAACGGATGAGGAAGTAGAAAGGACTCTTTTGAACCGGCAGCTTACAGATTTTTCAGTAAGGCTTTTTCAGCAGACGTTGAAGAATGACGGAAACACTTTAATTTCTCCTTATTCCATTGTCAGCGCACTTTCCATGACCGCAAACGGCGCTTCAGGAAATACATTGTCAAAGATGGAAGAAGTTCTGGGCGTATCCTCGGAAGAACTGAAGGAATATTTATACGCCATGGAAGCAGGCTTTGCCTCCGATGAAGAGAAGGCTCTTCTGACAGCGAATTCCCTTTGGCTTAAGGAAGAGGATTCCCTTCAGTTTCAGCCTGATTTTCTAAAGACAGCAAAAGAATGGTACGATGCAGAAGCTGCATCCGTTCCCATGGATGCAGCTACATTACAGAGAATCAATCACTGGGTAAACGAAAAAACGGACGGCATGATTCCGGAAATTCTGGATGAGATTCCAAAGGATGCAGTCATGTATCTGATCAATGCCCTTGCCTTTCACGGAGCATGGGAGGAGGAATATCCGGAAAGTGCAGTTTCCAAAGGCACATTTACCAGGGAAGACGGGAGTACGCAGGAAGCGGATATGATGTATTCAGAGGAGTCTGCGTATCTGGAGGATGAGGGTGCGTTTGGTTTTTTGAAAAACTATAAGAATGGGAAATATGCATTTGCGGCTCTCCTTCCGGATGAGGGAACCACTGTGGAAGAGTATGTGAAGAGCCTTACTGGAGAACGGCTTTATCAGGTATTATCCAATGTGCAGTCAGAAAGCATTGACGCAGCGATTCCCTGCTTTCAGGCAGAATATTCCATAGAGTTATCCGATTCCTTAAAAGAACTTGGAATGGAGGAAGCTTTTTCCCCGAAGGATGCGGATTTTTCCAAAATGTGTGTCTCCGAAAAAGGAAATATTTATATTGGCAGAGTGCTGCATAAAACCTATATTGATGTAAATCCGAAAGGAACAGAAGCCGCCGCGGCAACAGCAGTAGAAATGCTGGAAGAATGTGCACTGGAGCCGGTTCCGATGAAAATCATACACCTGGATCGTCCTTTTGTATATTTTCTCATTGACCTGGAATCCGGATTTCCCCTATTCATGGGAACAGTTCATACATTGGAATCATAAAAAACCGGCGGTGCGAATCAGGCACCGCCGGTTTCCCTCTTAAAGGATTTTTGTGGTCCATTTGCTGCAGTCCCATACATCGGATACGATATCCTGATAAAATTCCGGTTCATGGCAAATCAGGAGAATGCTTCCCCTGTATTCCTTCAGAGCCTGTTTTAAGGCATCCTTGGCATCCACATCCAGATGATTGGTAGGCTCGTCCAAAAGAAGCACATTGGTTTCTTTATTCACAAGCTTGCACAGACGGACTTTTGCCTGCTCCCCGCCGCTTAAAACACGAACCTGGCTTTCGATATGCTTTGTGGTAAGGCCGCATTTCGCAAGCGCGGAGCGGACTTCATACTGGGTATAGGAGGGAAATTCTGCCCAGATTTCCTCAATACAGGTGGTCTTATTGTCTCCTTTCACCTCCTGCTCAAAATAGCCGATCTGCAGGTTATCCCCGAGCTCACAGGATCCTTTCAGGGAAGGAATCAGGCCCAGGATACTGCGCAGAAGAGTGGTTTTGCCGATTCCGTTGGCACCCACAAGGGCGATCTTATGTCCCCGTTCCATGGAAAGCGTAAGAGGTTTGGAGAGGGGCTCCGTGTAGCCGATCACCAGATCCTTTGTTTCAAAGATATACTTACCCGGTGTGCGTCCCTGCTTAAAATGAAATTCCGGTTTCGGCCTTTCGGCGGCGAGCTCGATGACATCCATTTTATCCAGCTTTTTCTGACGGGACATGGCCATATTCCTGGTAGAAACCCGTGCCTTATTTCTTGCAACAAAATCCTTTAATTCGCTGATTTCCTGCTGCTGACGGCGGTAAGCTGCTTCAAGCTGGGCTTTCTTAACCTCGTAAACTTTCTGGAAATGGTCGTAATTTCCTACATAGCGGTTCAGCTCCTGATTTTCCATATGGTATACAAGATTGATGACATCATTTAAAAACGGAATGTCATGGGAAATCAGTACAAAGGCATTTTCATATTCGATCAGATATCGTTTCAGCCATGCAATATGCCCTTCATCCAGATAGTTGGTGGGCTCGTCAAGAAGAAGGATGTCCGGCTTTTCCAGGAGAAGCTTGCCCAGCAGCACCTTGGTCCTCTGTCCGCCGCTTAATTCCTCCACATCACGATCCAGACCGATATCCAGAAGTCCCAGTGCCCGGGCCACTTCTTCCACCTTGGCATCAATGACATAAAAATCATGCATGGTGAGGGTATCCTGGATGGTTCCCAGCTCTTCCATAAGAACCGTCATTTCCTCCTCAGAAGCAGTGCCCAGGGAATCACATATCTGATTCATGTTTTCTTCCAATTCAAATAAATAGGCAAATGCAGATTTCAGGACATCCCGTATGGTCATGCCCCGGGTAAGCACTGTGTGCTGATCCAGATATCCCACCCGGACATTCTTTGCCCATTCAATTTTGCCCTCGTCAGGCATCAGCTTTCCTGTAACAATATTTAAGAATGTGGATTTTCCTTCTCCGTTTGCCCCTACCAGGCCGATGTGCTCGCCTTTTAGAAGACGGAAGGAAACATCATGAAAGATGGCTCTGTCGCCAAAGCCATGGGTCAAATGCTCTACATTTAAAATACTCATGAGTAAACTCCCTTATTTATGCTTGGGAACCTTTCGGCTCCCTGCTATTCTCCAATTTTACATGAAATCATACAGATTGGCAATGATTATTATGGAGTAACTATTCAGTAGGTAATATCCCGCGAGGTGTTTTCATGGATTTATGCATGAAAATCCCGAGACATACAAGCCAAAATTCCTTCACCGAAGGTGATCTCTAATGAATTTTGGCTTGTAACTGTGAAGGTACTGAACAGTTACATTATGGAGATAAGATAGTCAGAATTGGAAAAGCAGTCCGCCCAAAAAGAAGCTATACTATATTTACCACGTGGAAAACAGGAGTGATCGGTGATGAAAACACAAAACTGGATTCGGAAAAGTCTGCAATATATAGATGATCATCTGGAAGGTCCCTTATCTGTAAAAGAAATTGCTTTATGGACAGGATATTCGGAGGCTTATTTCTCCAGGCAGTTCAGGAAGACAATGGACATGCCGGTAATGGACTATGTAAAGCGCAGAAAGCTCCTTCGGGCTGCCAAAGAAATCTGCAGCGGGCAAAAGGTGCTGGATGCGGCAATCCGCTTTGGATGGGAATCTCACAGCGGCTTTACCAGGGCTTTTAAAAAGGAATTCGGCTTTACGCCTGCACTCCTTCAGGCAATGAAAATCAGTATGGACAGTCTTGGAGGGAAAAATATGGGAGGGCTTTTTTTGAAGAATATGGATGAACATGCCACAAAAGAAAATTTATTCGATGCGCTGAATAATGAAATGGTCTTTATAGATGGAAGCAGGGACAAAAAACTGCTGAAGATCTGCTATGATTATGCAGTGGAACTGCATAGGGGAAAAGTACGGTACTCCGGTGATGAGTACATTACCCATCCGTTACATGTGGCTTTGATTCTGGCTCAGCTTGAAACGGATATTCATGTGATTTGCGCAGGTTTATTCTGCGTTGCCTGGGAGGTGACGGAAATAAGCCCCGGGGAACTGGAGGAGCGGCTTCCGCGCAAGGTGGCTTCCCTTGTGGAAAAACTTAAGGTAAGCAGCCGGGAGCTTACAGCGCTTGAGGATGAAGATGTGCTGCTGATCAAACTGGCACAGCACCTTCACAACATGCGTACAATTGATTTTTTGTCAGAGAATGCCAGAGCCCGTCACGCAAAAGAAACTCTGGAGGTGTTTGTGCCATTATGCCGGAAACTGGGGATTCCCCAGATGGTGGATGAATTTGATTATCTGGCAGGAAAATATTACTGACAAACATCTGAAATCACATGAGTAAAATCCCAGACACAGTAAAAATGGCACCGGAGAATTGCTCCGGTGCCATTTTTACTGTGCTTCCTGAATCCCGTCAATATCCGGCGAAGCCATGAGGGAATAGTTGGTATAGTAAACCACAAATCCCGGCTTTGCGCCGCCGGGCTTCTTCACATGTTTTTTCTGGATATAATCAATTTCCACTTTAGGGGCAGTACGTCCTTTGGAATAGTAGGCAGCCAGCCTGCCAGCCTCTTCAAAAGTCCGGTCAGGAAGTTCGCCGTCCTTTGTACGGACCACCACATGGGATCCTGCCATTTTTTTGGCATGGAACCACCAGTCATTGCCTGTGGCAAATTTGAAGGTCAGCTCATCGTTCTGATAATTATTCTTTCCGACATAAATATCAAATCCATCACTGGAAATATAGTGGAAGGGTTTTGATTTTGCCTGCATTTTCTGCCCCTTCTTTCCTGTATAATGCTTTTTGATATAGCCGTATTCTGTCAGTTCCTCCTTGATCTGCGACAGATCACTTTCCGCCAGGGCAATATCCAGGGCATTGGAGATGGATTCCAGATGGTCGATCTCGCTCTGGGTTTCCTTCATCTGTTCCGTCAAAGCCTCCTCTGTACGTTTCAGCTTTCCGTAGCGGTCAAAATATTTCTTCGCATTTTCGGAAGGGGTCAGCGTAGGGTCAAGAGGAACGGTGATCTCTTCATTGGTATAATAATTCAGTGCCTGGAAGGATCTGGCCCCTTCCGCAAGGCCATATCCATAAGTATTGATCAGCTCTCCGTAAACCTTGTATTTCTCCTTTTTGGCAGTGTCCTTCATTTGCTTTTCCTGCAGAAGAAGCTTCTTGCGGTTGCGCTCCAGCGCGGTCTGAACGATTCTTCGAAGATCAGAGGACTTTTGCCTGATGCGGGTAATGGTGTTTTTGGATGCATAATAAGTTTCCAGCATAGAGGAAACACTGTCAAATGCCCTGGTTTCATATTCACTTCCATATTGGGTAAGAGGCACTGCACAATACTCCACAGGCTCCTCATCCCGGTAAATAATCACCGGTGTAAAATCGCCTTCTAAAACCTGCTCCATCAATCTTCGAAGGGTGTGATAAAGATGTACGCCTGCCTTTTGATCAAGGGACAGTGCGGCTTCGCTGCCGTCAATGGAAGCACGGTAACAGATTTCTTCTGCGATCACCGGGCTTAAGCCCGTAAGAGTAGAGTAGATCGCTTTGGAAATATTACAGGGCTTCTTCAAGACCGTATGAAGGAATTCTTCCTCTGTTATGGTCAGCGGATCAAGCTTTTCCTGGGTCTGGGGGAGAAAATATTCTCTTCCCGGAAGCACTTCCCGCACAGAACTCATATGGGAAGAAACATGTTTGATGCTGTCCAGAATCATTCTGTTTTCATCGCAGAAAATGATATTGCTGTGTTTGCCCATCAGCTCCATGATCAGAATTTTTTTACATGGGTCTCCCAGTTCATTCAGGTGTTCCAGTTCAAATTCCACAACACGTTCCAGACCGGGCTGGCTGATCTTCGAAATCCTCGCGCTGCCGATGTGCTTGCGCAGAAGCATACAGAAGTTTGGCGCTGTAAGAGGGCTCACTTTATTTTTTTCCGTAAAGTAAATAAGGGGAAGGGACGCGCTTGCAGACATGAGAAGCCTGCGCTGCCCGCAGGCTCCTTTTCCTGTAATGAGAAGTTCGTCTGCTTCCGGCTGGGCAATCTTATTAAAACGTCCGCCTCCCAGATATGTATTCAGTTCCTGAACCATTGCTGCAATGGTAATTCCGTCAAAAGCCATATGTTCCGTCTCCTTTTTATGTGATAATTTTCTGTATATTCTAGAACTTGATTTCTATCGCTGGTTATTGAGTAGTATAACATATAAAAAAAGGGTTTGACTAGGGTTTTGGAATGAACTATAATAAATCTGTGTGTAAAATGGATAAAAGAGAGAGAAAAACAATGATAAAAAGTATGACAGGGTTCGGACGTGCCGAAACTGTAACCCCTGAACGGAAGATTTCCGTAGAATTAAAATCTGTCAACCACAGGTATCTGGACCTGAATGTTAAGATGCCGAAGAAGCTAAGTTTTCTGGAAGGCAATATCCGCAGCCTGATGAAGGAGTACATGCAGCGGGGCAAAGTTGATGTTTTTATCAACTGTGAGGATTACACCCTGAACTGCGGATCTCTGAAATATAATCGCGAGCTTGCAGGAGAGTATCTGGGCTATCTGAAGGAAATGGCAGAGACCTTCGGACTGGAGAATGATATCCGGGTATCCACCCTTTCCCGTTATCCGGAGGTATTTACCATGGAGGAACAGGCCATGGATGAGGATCAGCTCTGGAGCAGTTTGGAGATTCCCCTTCGGGAGGCCTGCAGGAAATTCGTGGAGACCAGAACCCGCGAAGGTGAGAATTTAAAGAAGGATCTGATTGAAAAGCTGGAAGGCCTGGATGAGAAAGTGTGCCTTGTGGCGGAGCGTTCCCCGGAGGTGGTACAGGCTTACAGAGAGAAGCTGGAGGCTAAGATGCATGAGCTTCTTGAGGATTCCCAGATCGACGACAGCCGCATTGCCGCAGAAGTAGTTCTCTTCTCAGACAAGATCTGCAACGATGAAGAGACGGTTCGGCTCCGCAGTCATATTAAGGGGATGAAGAAGATCCTGGATGAGAGTGAAGGCGTGGGAAGAAAACTGGATTTTATGGCACAGGAGATGAACCGGGAGGCAAACACCATTTTGTCAAAGTCCAATGATCTTACCATATCCAATATTGCCATTGATCTGAAAACAGAAATCGAAAAAATACGGGAGCAGATTCAGAATATTGAATAGCAGAGGATAATATCTATGGCAAAGCTTATTAATATTGGTTTTGGAAATGTTGTAAATTCCGATAAGATCGTAGCAGTGGTAAGCCCTGACGCAGCTCCGGTGAAGCGTATGGTGCAGAGCGTCAAGGGGACGGGTTCTCTTGTGGATGCCACCCAGGGGCGCAAAACCAAGGCGGTGATCGTTACGTCGGACGACTTTCTGGTGCTTTCCGCACTGCAGCCGGAGACGATCGCCAGGCGATTTGCAGAAGTATATGATTTCGAAGACAGGGGAGAGGGACATGAATAAAAAAGGAATTTTAGTAGTTGTGTCCGGCTTTTCCGGAGCAGGGAAAGGCACGGTCATGAAAGAACTTCTAAGAAAATACGATAATTATGCATTATCCGTTTCCGTTACCACCAGGAGTCCACGGCCCGGTGAGGAAGAGGGCAGAGAATATTTTTTCCGTACAAAGGAAGAATTTGAGCGCCTGATCAGGGAAGATGCACTGATTGAATATGCCCGGTATGTGGAAAACTACTACGGAACCCCGCGCTCCTATGTAGAGCAGCAGCTTTCCATGGGCAAAGATGTAATCCTGGAGATCGAGATCCAGGGTGCCATGAAAATAAAAGAGAAAATCCCGGAAGCGCTGCTGGTATTTGTTACTCCGCCAAGTGTGGAGGAACTGAGAAACCGGCTTGTGGGAAGAGGTACGGAAACAGCTGAGGTGATTGAATCCAGAATGAGCCGTGCCGGAGAAGAAGCAGAAGGCATGGAAAGCTATGACTACATTCTGGTGAATGATGATCTGGAAGAATGCGTGGAAAGAATGCATCAGATCATTTTAAGTGAGCATTACCGTATGGAAAGAAATGCTGCATTTGTGCAGAAAATCAAAGAGGAATCCAGGGCATTAAAACGTTCCTGACAGAAGGAACAGATGCTCTTTCCGGATAAATAAAATGAAATATTGTGCGGTTTGACCGCAGAAAGGAGAATGATTGACATGATACATCCATCTTATTCTGAATTAATTCAGGCAATCAATACAAACAGCGAGGAAGACGATAATACCATTATGCTGAACAGCCGTTACTCTCTGGTGCTTGCAACCAGCAAGCGCGCACGCCAGATCATCGGCGGAGCAGAGCCCCTGGTGGAGGGTGCTACAGGGAAGAAACCGCTTTCTACGGCAATTGACGAGTTTTACAAAGGCAAGGTTAAAATTATTGCCAAGGCTCCTGAAGAAGGAAAAACAGAAGCGTTGAAAGCAGCGGAAGAAGTATCTGCAGATACAGCATCAGAGACTGCTGCAAAAGAAGAGAAATAAAAACAAAGGCTGCCAGGGCAGCCTTTATAAGCATTAGGAGAATCTATGAAAATATTTTTTGTTTCCCTGGGATGTGACAAGAATCTGTCAGATTCCGAAGAAATGCTTGGCCTTCTTACGAAAAACGGGCATGAGATCATTGATGAAGAAGAAAAGGCGGAGGCCATCATCATTAATACCTGCTGTTTTATTAACGATGCCAAGGAAGAAAGTGTAGAAACGATTCTGGAAATGGCGGAATACCGAAAAAACGGAAACTGCCGTGTACTGATCGTAACGGGATGTATGGCCCAGAGATATCAGAAGGAGATCCTGGACGAGATTTCAGAGGTGGACGCCATTCTCGGAACCACTTCTTATGAAGACATTTTAAAAGCGCTTAACGAAGCGGAAGCAGGCAGAAGATATCAGGAATTTAAGGATATTAATTATCTTCCTGCGGGAAAAGGCAGCCGTGTTCTTACAACCGGAGGCCACTATGGCTACCTGAAGATAGCGGAAGGCTGTGACAAGCATTGTACGTACTGTATTATTCCAAGCCTTCGGGGAAAATTCCGCAGTGTTCCCATGGAGCGGCTTCTGAGTCAGGCGCAGGATATGGCGGAAAAAGGCGTTAAAGAGCTGATACTGGTTGCCCAGGAGACTACCCTGTACGGCAAGGATCTTTACGGAAAAAAGACCCTGCATCTTCTTTTGAAGGAATTATGTAAGATCCGCGGCATCCGCTGGATCCGGGTGCTTTACTGTTATCCGGAAGAAATCTATGAAGACCTGATACAGGTAATGAAAGAAGAGAAAAAAATCTGCCATTATCTTGACCTGCCCATTCAGCATGCCAGCGACAGGATTTTAAAGCGCATGGGACGACGCACTACAAAAGCAGAGCTTCAGGGAATCGTCTCCAGACTGCGGGAAGAAATTCCGGATATCATTCTCCGTACTACCCTGATCACCGGTTTTCCGGGGGAGACACTGGAAGATCATGAAGAACTGATGGAGTTTGTGAATGAAATGGAATTCGACCGTCTCGGAGTCTTTACTTATTCACCGGAGGAGGATACCCCGGCAGCTTCCATGCCTGACCAGATTCCGGAAGAAATAAAAGAAGAGCGGCGCGATGAGCTGATGGAGCTTCAGCAGGAGATTTCCCTGGATAAAGGAAATTCCCGTATCGGTCAGGAACTGATGGTTATGATCGAAGGCAGGTTATCCGGAGAGAGTGCCTATATCGGGCGTACCTATGGAGATGCACCGAAAGTAGACGGTTATATTTTTGTACAGACAGGAGAATTGCTTATGATAGGCGATTTTGCCCGTGTCAAGGTAACCGGTGCGCTGGAATATGATCTGATAGGAGTGTTGAGCGATGAATACACCGAATAAATTAACCATTGCAAGAATGATCCTGGTTCCGTTTCTGGTTATTTTCATGCTGACAGAATGGGGCGGGGAGGCAAATGCCTACATCTCTGCAGGCATTTTTATCATAGCCAGCATCACAGACTGGTTTGACGGATATCTGGCAAGAAAGAATAATCTGGTAACGAATTTCGGCAAATTTCTGGATCCTCTGGCCGACAAGCTTCTTGTCTGCTCTTCTTTGATCTGCCTTGTGGAAATGGATATGCTGGAGGCATGGATCGTCATCATTATTATTGCCAGGGAATTTATTATCAGCGGTTTCCGTTTGATCGCTGTGGAAAATGGAATCGTCATTGCTGCCAATTACTGGGGGAAATTCAAAACAGTTTCCCAGATGGTGATGATCATCCTGCTGATCCTGGACTTCGGCGGCTTTTTTGACGTACTGGAGTCTGTGTTTATCGGGCTTTCCCTTGCACTGACCATAATCTCTCTTTTGACTTATATTATACAGAACAAGAAGGTTCTCTCCATGCAGGAATAGCCTGCATCAGAAAGGAAGGAAGTACATGATTACAGAATTAGTTTCCGTAGGAACAGAAATTCTCCTGGGGAATATTGTAAACACCAACAGCGCATATCTGTCCGAAAAATGTGCACAGCTGGGGCTGTCTGTGTATTATCAGACCGTGGTAGGAGACAATCCGAAACGCATGAAAGAAGCAATCAGCACCGCCCTTGGCCGGTCAGATATTGTGATCCTCACAGGGGGCTTAGGACCTACGGAAGACGATCTCACAAAAGAGATCACGGCAGAAGTAATGGGCTTTCCCCTTGTGGAGGATCCTCATTCCAGAGAACTTCTGGAAGCTTACATGAAAGAATATGAAAAGAACAACTCTCAAAGGAGAATTACTGCCAATAACTATAAACAGGCCATGGTTCCCAAAGGGGCTCTGGTACTTGATAATCATAATGGAACTGCACCCGGCCTCATTATGGAGAAGGATGGAAAAACCGCAGTGCTGCTTCCGGGGCCGCCTATGGAAATGAAACCGATGTTTGAAGAAGGGGTATTTCCCTATCTTCGCAGACTGCAGCCGGAAATGATCATTTCCCAGATGGTAAAAATCTGCAGCATCGGAGAAAGCCAGGTGGCAGATGAAATTCAGGACCTGATAGCCATGCAGGATAATCCTACCATTGCTCCTTATGCAAAAACAGGGGAAGTGCATCTTCGCATTACTGCAAAAGGGGAAAATGAGAAGGAATGCCGCAAACTTATTAAGCCGGTTGTCAGGGAACTGAAATCACGTTTCGGAAAGAATATCTTTGCAATAGATGAACAGAAAACACTGGAGGAGGCTGTGGTGGACATGCTGAGAGATCAGGGGCTTACTCTTGCGCTGGCAGAATCCTGTACAGGCGGAGAGATTGCCTCTAGGATCGTAAGTGTGCCGGGTGCTTCCGAGGTATTCGGTCATGGCTTTGTAACCTACAGCAACCGGGCCAAACGAAAATTCCTTGGGGTGAAAAAGACAACCCTGAAGCTTCAGGGTTCCGTATCGGAAAAGTGTGCCAAAGAAATGGCAAGGGGCGGATGTCTTGCTGCAAAATCCGATATCTGTCTGTCTGTTACAGGGCTTGCAGGCCCCACCGGAGGTACGGAAGAGACGCCGGTTGGCACCGTATTTATGGGATGCTGCTATAATGACAAAATCATTGTAAGAGAATTCCATTTTACAGGGAATCGTGAAAAAATCCGTCAGCAGGCTGCTGCACATGCTCTTTCCTTCTTAAGGGAGTGCATGCTGGAAGGAGTCATCAGAAAAGACTGAGATATGGGAGAGATGTATAAAAACAGGTGCCTGAGCACCTGTTTTTGTACCGGAATTCTCTTTTCAGCTCAACGTATCATTTTCATCAGATTTACAATGCGGTCCAGCTTTGCGGCTTCCTGTGGGGATTTTCCCATTTTCAGTACCTCAATGATTGCAGAAATTTCCTGAGAAGAAAATTTAAGACCGCTGTTTCTTCCCTGGGAAGCGGCGTTCATCAGAAAGGGCAGCATATCAGAAGCACTTTTTCCGCTGCCTTGTTCTGCAAGGCTTTGAAGCATATCCAGTTTGCTCTTATCCATTCCGTTTAACCTGGGATTGTCTTTCCAGTCCTGGCTTATATCACTCATCTTATTTTCCTTCCTTCTTTATTTTGCCATTTAGGGTCAGGTGCGCATCATCTGCATCATCTGGACAATCGCCATCATATTTACCATTTCGTCCAGCTTTCTGCGGCTTTCTCCATAGCAGAATCTGCGGATATCCTCAAGCATGGATAGGGGATCTGTATTGGGAACAGAAGCTGCGCAAATTTCCATGCCTTGTTCTTCTGCTGAAAAAAGTCTTGCTGTATTGGCAAGCTCCTGTACCTTTGTATATAGTGAAACGATTCGGCGCCCGGATGGGGGCAAATAGGGAACGGCAGCTTTCATAAGCTGGCAGCGGTCGCTGTTTACCATCTGATCCAGCGCTGTCTGACTGACAAAATTCTGTTCTGAAGAGACGTTTTCAGATGAATTCATGGATGCCTCCTTCATTTAAATTCTATGTTTTCTATCCATAATGTATGACGGTCATGTCTGTCCTGACATATAATAATAGCGGAAAACTTTATGGAGGAAACAGAAGCGATGTTGGATGAAAGAAAAGAAAGGCTTGTGATCGATGGAAATGCCATATATGAACTGGATCTGGAATGCTTACGCAAAAAGGAGGCAGAACGAAAGGAAAAAGAAAGTAATCAAAAAAGACAGGGAAAAAGGCAGAGGGGATAACCTCTGCCTCATTACCCGGGAGTTTATTAGCAGCCGCAGCCACATCCATTGCCGCATAACAGAAGCAGGACAATGATAATCCAGCAGCAGTCTCCTCCGTTGCCGAAACCGCAGCTGTTGTTTCCACAGCCATTGTTGCCACACAGAGCGAAGAGAATGATGATCCAGAGAATGCAGCTGCAGGAATTGTTTCCGCTGAAGTTTCCAAAGCCGAAACCGCATCCGCAGTTATTCTGGCAGCTATTACCGCAGCCATTGTCACATCCGCATCCACATCTTTCCTCACCACATCCACAGTTTGTTGCAGCCAAATCACTCATTGATAAGTCCTCCAAAATTTATTTTACACTCCATACTATGACGGGGACAGGCTGGTGGTTACATGGAAGTTGTTGACAATTTTTCTATTATCAATTATAATAAACATAAGTGTAACAAAGTTGTAACCTATGAAATTTTTTCGACATATTTTTGTGATCATTATGGGGAAATGAGGGAACGATATGGAAAGAAAGACGTGGAAGAATCATTTCAGGGCATGTTTTTTGGCTTTTTTGCTGTTGGGGATTTGTGCGCTGCTTCCCTGGATGGCGCAGGAAACTCATGCAGCCACAGCCGGGTTTAAAACCATAGGGGGAAAAACATATTACATAAAAGCCAATGGCCAGAAGGCAAAAGGGTTCCTGAATCTGAACGGAAAGAAATATTATTTTAATACGAAAACAGGCGTGCAGCTGAAGGGCTGGATGAAGGACAGCAAAGGGCAGAAGATCCGTTACTTTACCAGCGGCAAGGGCTGTATGGTCACCGGTTTCCTTACGGACAGTGCCGGAAATACCCGCTATTTTGATCCCAAGACAGGCCTGATGGTAAGAGGATGGATGAAGGATTCTTCCGGCTATAAGTATTATTTTACCAAGGGATCCGGAGTGATGGCCAAGGGTTGGCTGACGGACAGCAAGAAACAGAAACGTTATTTCAGCAAGGCGACAGGCAGAATGCTTACCGGCTGGGGGAAATCAGGCAGCAATTACCGCTATTTTAAACCGGATACCGGTGTGATGCTTACCGGGCTGCAGAAGATCGGAAGTTATTATTATTACCTGGATAAGAGTACAGGATACCGTTATCAGAAGGGCTGGCTGTCTTTGAACAGCAAGAAATATTATTTCGGTAAAACCAACGGACGGGCAAAGACCGGCTGGCTGACTTTAAGCGGCAAGAAATATTATTTCAGCAGCGCTGGTGTAATGTTTGCCAATACCACAGCAGTGATTGCCGGAAAAGCATATAAATTTGATGCAAAAGGGGTTGCCTCCGCAAGCAATTATGTGATTGTCAATAATAATGTGAAGGTATATGATTCCAAAAATAACCGGTATTATTACATGGCCAAGGAGTACATTACCCATCCGGGCATTGCTGACGGAAAGCTTACGGACAGAGATCTTCTGGCTGCGCTCTGTGATTCAGAGGCGGGAGATCAGGGACTGGAAGGCATGGAAGCAGTTGCGTTGTGTGTCCTGAACCGGACGATCAAAAAGGACAAGGAATTTCCTTCAGAGATACGTATGGTGATTTACGAGGCACTTCATCAGGGAAGCTCCCTTGCCCAGTACTCTGTCATTAAAGACGGGGCATTCTTAAAGAGAATCAAGAATAAGCAGTTTTCTGATAAGACCAACGCCTATAAAGCCGCGGATGCTGCTTTAAAGGTCTTTAACAACTATGTAAACAAGGGAACTGCAAGGAAAGTAAAAGGCTTTAAGGGCGATTTCGATTATATGTACTTTATGATGGAGTCTTACTTCTGGAAACAGCCTTTGAATTTCGATAAAGTAGATTATGTAAAATACAAGGATCACATCTTCTTTGTAGATTGGGTTTCCTGAGGAGAAAAAGAGGAATCTTTATTGACAATCTTCCTTAAGTGTGATAAAAATGTAGTAAATGAATAACAGATCCTGGTAGAGGTGCAGATTTCATCAGTACTTTCGGGCGATAGTCGGGGGACTGTCTGTAAGAAAAGGGAAATCTGCCGAAGAAATGGTTTTCCCAAGATCATTTCTGGGCTGCAGCAGAATATGCTGCAGACTGTCACAATGGTGGAGCGCTATCGGAGTATATACCCTATCTGTATTGGTCATAGATGTCTGTATGCCATGAGCGCACTCCGGTGTTGTTCATGGCATTTTTTTTGCCAAAAAAAAACAGAGATGGAAAGGACACAAAAAGATGAAAGGAAAGAAAAAAGTTATTTTGGGAGCGATGCTGTTCCTGGGGATTCTGATCCTTGGCAGCACAACCGTATTTGCTACAGAAGAAGCTGCAGAATATGTCCCGAAGGTATATGCAACCTTCTGGTCACTGGTACCTCCGGTAGTAGCTATTGTACTGGCTCTTATTACCAAGGAGGTATACAGCTCACTGTTTATCGGAATTCTGATCGGAGGAGTTTTCTATTCAGGATTTTCTTTCGAAACAACGATTCTTCATGTATTTGAGGATGGTATCGTAGGTTCTCTTACAGACAGCTACAATATGGGAATCCTGGTATTTTTGGTTATTTTAGGCATCATGGTATGTATGATGAATAAGGCCGGCGGTTCCGCGGCATTCGGACGCTGGGCAAGCGAACATATCAAAAGCCGTGTGGGTGCGCAGCTTGCAACCGTATTGCTGGGTGTACTGATCTTTATTGATGACTATTTTAACTGTCTGACAGTAGGAAGTGTAATGCGCCCTGTAACAGATAAGCACAATGTTTCGAGAGCAAAGCTTTCTTACCTGATCGATGCGACTGCTGCTCCGGTATGTATCATTGCTCCTATTTCTTCATGGGCTGCTGCGGTTACCGGATTTGTAGAAGGTGAAGACGGATTCTCTATTTTTATCCGGGCAATTCCGTTTAACTATTATGCAATCCTCACCATTGTCATGATGATTACCATCATCCTGTTAAAAATGGATTATGGTCCAATGAAGGTTCATGAGAAAAATGCCATTGCGGGAGACATCTATACAACCTCTGACCGCCCCTATGCCAATGCAGAAGAAGTTGCGGACGAAAGCAAGGGAAAAGTCATTGATCTGATCTTCCCGGTGATTTCTCTGATCGTCTGCTGTGTCATCGGCATGATCTATACAGGCGGATTTTTCAGCGGAACCGGATTTGTAGAGGCGTTTTCAGGAAGTGATGCTTCTGTAGGCCTGATGCTTGGAAGCTTTTTTGCCTTCGTGATCACCATCGTATTTTATGCAGTGCGCAGAGTCCTGAAGTTCTCCGATTCCATGGCATGCATTCCGGAAGGCTTCAAGGCAATGGTTCCTGCAATCCTGATCCTTACCTTTGCCTGGACACTGAAAGCAATGACAGACAGCCTGGGTGCCAAGGAATTTGTAGCAGGCGTGGTAGAACAGTCCACAGGCGGTCTTTTGAGCCTGCTTCCGGCAATTATTTTCCTGGTTGCCTGCTTCCTTGCATTTGCAACCGGTACCTCATGGGGAACCTTCGGTATCCTGATCCCTATCGTTGTTGCCGTATTTGCAGGAAATAATGAGACCATGATGATCATCGCCATTTCTTCCTGTATGGCAGGTGCTGTATGCGGCGATCATTGTTCTCCTATTTCGGATACCACCATCATGGCGTCCGCAGGAGCACAGTGCAATCACGTAAACCATGTAACGACCCAGCTTCCTTATGCGATTACCGTAGCTGCCGTTTCCTTCGTAACCTATATTCTGGCAGGAATTCTGCAGAATTTTATGGGGGCTGTACTGGTTGCGGTCATCAGCCTTATCGTTGGTATTGTACTTATGGTAGGAACGCTTGTGGTGATCAAAATGCTTGGTCAGAATTCAAAAGAATGAAACTAATGAGCTTTAATGAAAAGAGGGGTCCCGGAGGTCTGTAAAAAGACTTCCGGGGTTTTTTTATTAGGGGTGTCTTGAAATTGGAAAAGCCATGTGATACGATAAATACAGTCGGGACAGAGATTTAAAGGAGGCGTGTGAAAATGGGAAATTATTTGAATCCCGGGAACAGCGGATTTGAGGGGATCAGAAATGATGTATATGTGGACAAAACCGGTCTGATCAGCTTGGTGAATGAAACGATAAACACGCCGAGACGATTAAGCTGTATCAGTCGGCCGCGCCGGTTTGGAAAATCCTTTGCGGCAAAAATGCTGTGCGCATATTACGATAAAACGTGCGATTCCTCTGCGCTGTTTCATGATCTTGAGATTGCTGTGAATCCGGAAATAAATGGAAGTTATCTGCAGCATTTGAATAAATATGATGTGATCTATTTGGACATGACCGGCATTATCGGGGCAGCCGATAAGAGGGATATCGTGCCGTTTATTGTGCGAAATGTAACAAGGGAGCTGGTATCGGCGTACCGGGGCCTGGAGATTCAGGAAGCTTTTTTCGATACGCTGGCGAATGCTGCCGCACTTGCCGGCAATAAGTTTATCATGATCATTGACGAGTGGGACGCCCCAATCAGGGAAGTAAGGGATCAGCTCGATGTGCAGAGAGAATATCTGGAATTTCTGCGTTCTCTGTTTAAGAACAGCGGGGCAACGGATAAAATCTTTGCAGCCGCTTATATGACGGGAATCCTCCCCATCAAAAAGGATGGCTCTCAGTCTGCTATTTCGGATTTTCAGGAATTTTCCATGATTCTTGCAGAGGATTTTGCAAATTATGTGGGTTTTACGGAAGAAGAGGTTCTGGAACTTTGTAAGGAGTACCACAGAGATTTTTCCATGATGAAGCAATGGTATGATGGATATACGTTGGAGAGGATTGGTTCGGTATATAATCCAAACTCGGTTATGAAGGCCTTACGATATAATAAATTCCGCTCTTACTGGACAGAGACTTCTGCCGCAAAAAGTCTGATGGATTATATCAGCCTGGATTTTGACGGCCTGTCAAGGACGATAGCGGAGATGCTTGGCGGCATTGAGGTTGCCGTGGATACCAATGGCTTTGCCAATGACCTGGTGACTTTTCGGAACAGAGATGATGTGTTGACACTGCTGATTCACCTGGGGTATCTGGCTTATAAGGAAGAAACACAGACGGTGCATATCCCAAACGAAGAGATTCGCCTGGAATTCGCCAGGGCAATTCGTGAGGTCAAGCGCGATGATATCATTCGCCGTGTACGGGAGAGTGAGCAGCTGATCTATGATACCATTCACCAGAATGCGGAAGCAGTGGCGGCACAGATTGAAAAGATTCATTCGGAAGAAACATCCCTTTTATTCTACAACAATGAACAGTCATTGCGCAGTGTGATCAAACTGGCCTATTTCAGCTATAAAGATTATTATCTTAAATTCGAGGAGCTGCCTGCAGGAGAAGGGTATGCAGATATCGTATACCTTCCAAAGAAAACGTCACCTGTACCGGCTCTGGTGATCGAACTTAAGTGGAATAGATCAGCGGAGGGGGCAATCAGGCAGATCAAGGACAAGCGATATCCTGATGCACTCAGGGAGTATGGCGGGGATATTCTGCTTGTAGGCGTCAATTATGACAAAGACGCGCCGGCCGGAAAAAGGAGACATATGTGCATGATTGAGAAATATGGAATGGTTTGAAAGGAGTATTTATGAATCCATATGTATCGTTTGTTTTATGGGCGGCGGTGATCTTTGGGCTGTTTATTTTTCTGATCTGGAGGGACAACCGTAAACGAAAGAAAACCATTCTGAAAAAAATACGGAGTATTTACGGAAATGTTCCGGAAAGAGAATACGAAGCCGGTGACCTGGCGCAGATTTCCGGGTATTTTCGAAGAAACACAGAGGGACATTTTGTGATTGACGATATTACCTGGAATGATCTGGATATGGATCGTGTTTATATGCTTGTAAATCAGACCGTATCTTCCCCTGGGGAGGATGTTCTTTATGCAATGATGCGTACCCCGCTTTTTTCGAAGGAAGAAATCGAGAGAAGGTATCGTCTTGTTACTTTTTTTGCAGAACATGAAAAGGAAAGGGAAAAGATGCAGCTGCTTCTTTCGGAAGTGGGAAAAAGCAGACTCGGATCCATGACAGAGACGATTCTGGCACTGGAACATGCACCTAAGGTTTCTACTGCAGTACACTTCTGGATGCTGGCAGCGCTGCTGATATCCCTCATTGTTGTTTTGCCCCTTTTTCCTCTTCATGGGTTCTTTTTGCTGTTTGTATTAAGCATCACAAACATTACCCTTTATTATTCCGGGACAGACAGAAAACGGATCGAAGCCTATCTGGAATGCTTTTCCAGTCTCCTTCGGATGCTGGGAGCCGCGGATCATATGGAAACTGTGGACTGGCCTGAGGTCCGGGAACAGATGCAGGGAATCCGGGAAGGGAAGAAGGCTTTTGCAAAGCTTCGAAAGCGCTCTTTTTTTCTGACCAGCCAGAACAGCGGAAACGGGGATCCTTTACAGCTTTTGATGGACTATATCCGTATGGTATTTCATGTGGACATTCTTACCTATAATGCCACATTAAAAGAGGTACAGAACAAAACCGGTGTGATTATGACCCTTATAGAAAATATGGGAGAATTGGATGCGGCGATTTCCATTGCATCCTTTCGCGCGCTCCTTCCATTACAGTGCCGCCCCAAATGGAAGGAATACGATGGGCAGAAAATTCAGATGAACGTGGAGGATCTCTATCATCCCCTGGTTGAAGAAGCAGTTGCAAACAGCATCTGCCTTAAGGGCGGTACCTTGGTGACGGGCTCCAATGCATCGGGAAAATCCACCTTTTTAAAGAACCTGGCCATAAATGCCATTCTTGCCCAGACGCTTGTAATCTGTACGGCGGCTGTCTATGAGGCGCCATTTTTGAAAGTCATGACATCCATGGCTCTGCGGGATGATTTAAGGGGAGGCGAGAGCTACTTTATTGTAGAAATCAAATCTTTAAAACGGATCCTGGATGAAAGCAGAAAAAAGGAGCCGATGCTGTGTATCATTGACGAGGTTTTAAGAGGTACCAATACGATCGAGCGGATTGCGGCTTCTGCAAGGATTCTGGCTTCGCTTACGAATCCATGGATGCTTAGTGTGGCTGCGACTCATGACATTGAACTTTCCTATATCCTGGAGCATTTTTACGAGAACTATCATTTTGAAGAAGAGGTGCGGGAACATGAAGTGGTATTTCATTATCTGATTCAGAAGGGACGTGCCAATTCCAGAAATGCCATACGCCTTTTGGAAATGCTGGGATATGAGGATGAGATTGTAAAGGATGCCAGAGATGCGGCGGAAAATTTTGAACATACAGGTGTATGGGGTTCGTACCGTTTAGAAGGAGACAGACTGGTGAAAAAATGCTGGGATAACGTTTGACAACAGTTCTCTATTGGCGGAACCGCTGCCGTTTTATTGCTTTAAGTTGTTAAAATGCAAGGAAAATTCCTTGACAAATAGAATACCTGTTTGTATACTTTGTTTATTGAAAGCGAAATGCTTTATATGTCAAAGGCATGGAAGGGAAGAAGTAGGATAGGGAAAGCAGACAGAGAGCAGCCGGCCGGTGAGAGGCGCCTGTAGAACCTATGTGAATACATCCCGGAGCTGCGCACCGAATTCAGGAGATAGTAGGCTGCGCCGGAACGGCATCCGTTATCGTGCCGGAGTGAGGGAACCCATGCGGACTGCGTTATGAGGAATTCGTCACTTACGGAGGCAGGGGATGCGAGTCCTTTGCGAATTTAGGTGGTATCGCGGGACCCGGTTCTCGTCCTAAAAAGGACAGGAACCGGGCTTTTTATATCAAGGAGGAAAGAAACATGACAGTTTGGGAAGAACTGAAGGCGAGAGGCCTGATCGCCCAGGTAACAGACGAAGAGGAAATTAAAGAAATGATCAACAACGGTAAGGCAACCTTTTATATTGGGTTTGACCCTACTGCAGACAGCCTTCATGTAGGACATTTTATGGCGCTTTGCCTGATGAAACGTCTTCAGATGGCAGGCAATAAGCCGATCGCACTCTTGGGCGGCGGCACCGGTATGATCGGAGATCCTTCCGGCAGAAGCGATATGCGCCAGATGATGACCAGGGAAACCATTCAGCATAATATTGACTGCTTTAAGAAGCAGATGGAACGCTTCATTGACTTTTCAGACGGAAAGGCTATGATGGTAAATAATGCAGACTGGCTGATGGACCTGAATTACGTAGAGGTTTTAAGAGAAGTAGGCGCTCATTTTTCCGTAAACCGCATGCTTACGGCAGAATGCTATAAACAGCGAATGGAGAAAGGTTTAAGCTTCCTGGAATTTAACTACATGATCATGCAGAGCTACGACTTTTACATGTTATACAAGAAATACGGCTGTAACATGCAGTTCGGCGGCGATGACCAGTGGAGCAACATGCTGGGCGGTACAGAGCTGATCCGCCGGAAACTTGGCAAGGATGCGTATGCGATGACCATCACCCTGCTTTTAAACTCCGAGGGCAAAAAAATGGGAAAAACCCAGTCCGGCGCCGTATGGCTGGATCCCAATAAGACTTCTCCTTTCGATTTTTACCAGTACTGGAGAAACGTGGATGATGCGGATGTGATTAAGTGCATGCGTCTTCTGACCTTCCTTCCTCTGGAAGAAATTGAGGAGATGGCCAAGTGGGAAGGCAGCCAGCTAAATAAGGCCAAGGAGATCCTGGCATATGAACTGACAAATCTGGTTCATGGCGAGGAAGAAGCAAAGAAAGCCCAGGAAGGCGCAAGGGCATTGTTTGCAGGGGGTGCCAATACCGAAAATATGCCTGCAACGGAGCTTACAGAGGAAGATTTTGCGGACGGTTCCATAGATCTCATTTCTCTTCTTGTAAAAGCAGAACTGGTACCGACCCGTTCCGAAGGCCGCCGTGCCATTGAACAGGGCGGTGTATCCATAGACGGTGAAAAGGTTACAGATGTAAAATCTACAGTTGCAAAGGAAAAGCTGGAAGGCGACGGCATCATTCTGAAGCGAGGAAAGAAAAAATTCAATCGGGTTTATGTGAAATAATACAGATACTAGGAGGAAAAAAGAATGAAAAAATATGGAGTGAACGAACTTCGCCAGATGTTTCTGGACTTCATGGAAAGTAAGGGACATCTGATCATGAAGAGCTTTCCCCTTGTTCCCCAGGGAGATAAGAGCGTGCTTTTGATCAATGCCGGCATGACTCCCTTAAAGCCTTACTTCACAGGAGCAGAAGTTCCGCCGAGGACGCGGGTATCTACTTGCCAGAAGTGTATCCGTACAGGCGATATTGAGAATGTGGGAAAAACTGCACGACATGGTACCTTTTTTGAAATGCTGGGGAACTTTTCTTTTGGAGACTATTTCAAAAAAGAGGCTCTTCACTGGTCCTGGGAATTCCTGACCGAGGTTGTGGGACTTGATCCTGACAGATTGTACCCTTCTGTTTATCTGGAGGATGATGAAGCATTTAAAATCTGGAATAAGGATATCGGTATTCCGGCAGAGCGTATTTTCCGTTTTGGAAAGGAAGACAATTTCTGGGAACACGGCGCAGGTCCATGCGGTCCCTGTTCTGAAATCTACTATGACAGAGGCGAAAAATACGGCTGCGGAAAACCAGGCTGTACGGTGGGCTGCGACTGTGACCGTTATATGGAAGTATGGAATGATGTATTTACCCAGTTTGAGAATGACGGAAACGGCAATTATACAGAGCTGACCCAGAAGAATATTGATACCGGTATGGGTCTGGAACGTCTGGCTGTTGTGGTACAGGATGTGGATTCTATTTTTGATGTGGATACCATCTGCTCCTTGAGAAACCTTGTCTGCCAGATCGCAGGCAGAGAATACGGCAAGACCTACAGTGACGATGTATCCATCCGTCTGATCACAGACCATATCCGTTCCGCTACATTTATGATTTCTGACGGGATCATGCCTACCAATGAGGGCAGGGGCTATGTGCTTCGCCGTCTGATCCGCCGTGCTGCAAGACATGGACGTCTTCTTGGAATTGAAGGAACCTTCCTTGCAAAATTAAGTGCGGAAGTCATCAGCGGCTCTAAGGACGGTTATCCGGAGCTGGAGGAGAAAAAAGAGTTTATCTTCAAGGTTATCACCAATGAAGAAAACCAGTTTAATAAAACCATTGACCAGGGCCTGAGAATTCTTTCGGATATGGAAGAAACGATGAAGGCTGCAGGGGAAAAGACGCTCTCCGGAGAAAACGTATTCAAATTATACGATACCTACGGATTCCCTCTGGATCTCACCAAAGAAATCCTGGAAGAAAAAGGATATGATATTGACGAGGCCGGCTTCCAGAAAGCCATGGAGGAACAGCGTACCAAAGCACGTACTGCCCGGGAAGTAACCAACTATATGGGTGCGGACGCTACCGTATATGATGAGATCGATGCTTCCATTACAACGGAATTTGTGGGTTACGATCATCTGGACTTTACTTCCAAAGTAACGGTTCTTACAACGGAAAAAGAACTGACTGCTTCTCTTATGGAAGGCCAGAAGGGAACCGTTTTCGTAGAACAGACTCCGTTCTATGCCACCATGGGCGGCCAGGAAGGGGATATCGGTGTGATCGAGACTGCCAATGGCAGATTTGTGGTAGAATCCACCATTAAGCTTCGCGGCGGCAAATTCGGTCATGTGGGATATATGGAATCCGGTATGATTTCCCAGGGAGAAAACGTATCTCTGAAAGTGAATGTTCAGGGACGGAAAGATACAGAGAAAAATCACAGTGCCACCCACCTTCTTCAGAAAGCACTGAAAACAGTTCTTGGTTCTCATGTAGAACAGAAGGGCTCTCTGGTAACTCCGGACAGACTCCGCTTTGACTTTGCTCATTTCCAGGCAATGACAGAGGAGGAACTTTCCGCAGCAGAAAATATAGTGAATGAGCAGATTCAGGCAGGGCTGGATGTGCGCACTGACATTATGAATATCGAGGATGCCAAAAAATCCGGTGCAATGGCTCTGTTCGGGGAGAAATACTCCGAAAAAGTACGTGTGGTTTCCATGGGAGATTTCTCCAAGGAACTTTGCGGCGGTACCCATGTAGACAATACAGGCTCCATTATGCTCTTTAAGATCGTTTCCGAATCCGGAATCGCTGCTGGTGTGCGCCGTATTGAAGCACTGACAGGAAGCGCCGTTCTGGAATATTATAAGAAACAGGAGGAAGTCCTTCATGCTGCGGCAAAGGCATTGAAGGCAAACCCTGCTGAACTTCCGGAAAAGATTGCCCATCTCCAGGGAGAGGTGAAAGCCCTCCAGAGTGAGAATGAATCTCTGAAGAGCAAGCTTGCAAAGGGTGCCCTTGGGGATGTCATGAATCAGGTAACAGAGGTCAAAGGCGTGAAACTTCTTGCCGCTAAAGTGGAGGGCGTGGATATGAATGGCCTTCGTGATCTTGGTGACCAGTTAAAGGAGAAGCTGGGAGAAGGCGTTGTTGTCCTTGCAGCTGTCAATGAAGGAAAAGTAAACCTTCTTGCCATGGCAACGGATGCAGCACAGAAGGCCGGTGCTCATGCAGGCAATCTCATCAAAGCAGTGGCAGCAATCGTTGGCGGCGGCGGCGGCGGACGCCCGAATATGGCACAGGCTGGCGGTAAAAAACCGGAAAATGCACAGGAGGCCATTGACGCGGCAGCAGGCATTCTGGAAGGACAGTTAAAGTAAGTCTGTCATCTGGATTTCCAGTAACAAAAAAACAAAATATTTTCTAAAAATACCCAAAAGTTATTGACGAATAGCTGGGCAATGTTATATAATAACAATCGTGCAAGAAAAATACCCAGACAGTTGTATTTAAGCACAATCTACAACTGGAGGGAGGTTAGGTGTGAGTCTATGTCAAATGTAATCGTAAAAGAGAACGAGACTTTAGATAGCGCTCTTCGCAGATTCAAGAGAAGCTGTGCTAAAGCAGGTATCCAGCAGGAAATCCGCAAGAGAGAGCATTACGAGAAACCAAGCGTTCGTCGTAAGAAAAAATCTGAAGCCGCAAGAAAACGTAAATATAATTAATTGTGCGCAGAAAATCCCTGACGATTTCGTCAGGGATTTTTATCAATTAATCTGAAAGAGAAAAATATTATGAATTCTATTTTATTGCTACTGAAGAGATTATTAAAGCTGTTGTTTAATCGAATATTTTATGTTGTCATTGCCTTGCTGTTTCAGCTGGGGTGGTTTCTGATCCTGTTTTGGAAGCTTGCAGGCTACTCCAGATATTTTACATTTGCACTTGAGGTCATCAGTATATTCGTGGTGATCTGGATCGCGAACCAGAAGATCAATCCATCCTATAAATTGGGCTGGACCCTGCTTATCCTGGTGATCCCTGTCTTTGGTCTTGCACTGTACCTGCTGTTTGGAAGCTCCAGGATTGCTGCGCTTCTTCAGAGCCGATATGAGGAAATTTTAAAAGAGAGCTCCGGATATATGAAACAGAATCTGCAAACGATGGAGCGGCTCCGTAAGGAGGATTGTTCGGCTGCAAATCAGTCCGAATATATCTGCAGATTTTCCGGATTTCCTCTTCACGAAAATACTACAGCAGAATATTTCCAGGTAGGGGACGATATGTTTCCGGTTTTTGTACGGGAACTGGAAGAAGCAAGACATTATATTTATATTGAATATTTTATTATCAATGATGGAGTGATGTGGCAGACGATCCTGGATATTCTGGAGCGGAAGGCTGCAGAGGGGATTGATGTCAGGCTGATCTATGATGATTTCGGATGCCTGACCACACTGCCGCATAAATATGAAAAAACCCTGGAAGCCAAAGGTATTCAGTGCAAGGTGTTTAACCGTTTCCGGCCCATTTTAAATATTATTCAGAATAACCGTGATCACAGAAAAATCTGTGTGATCGACGGCCATACAGGCTTTACAGGGGGCATTAATCTGGCGGATGAATATATTAATCAAAGAGAGCGATTCGGTCACTGGAAGGATACGGCCATCATGCTGAAAGGGGAAGCAGTCTGGAATATGACGGCCATGTTCCTGGATATGTGGACTGTGATCACCGGTTCCAAAGAATTGTGGCATTTTGAAGATTACCTTCCTCACAGATACCATCAGGAGCCTTTTGAGAGCGATGGATTTGTACAGCCATTCTGCGATACACCTCTTGATAAAGAGGTCGTGGGAGAAAATGTTTATTTAAATATCATCAATAGGGCAAAGCATTATGTCTATATCTGTACTCCCTATCTGATCATTGATAATGAAATGATGACAGCCCTGTGTCTTGCTGCCAAAAGCGGCATAGACGTAAAGATCATGACCCCCAGTGTGCCGGACAAAAAAATGGTCTTTTTGCTTACCCAGTCCTACTATGAGCAGCTTCTGGAGGCAGGGGTGCAGATTTATGAATACCAGCCGGGCTTTCTTCATGCAAAGTCCTTTGTGTGCGACGATGAAATTGCGGTAGTCGGCACCATTAATCTGGATTACCGCAGTCTGTACCTGCATTTTGAGGATGGGGTATGGATGTATAAGAACCGGGTCATTGATGAAATTTATCAGGACTTTATGGAAACACTGGAATATTGTCAGCCCATTGACATCAGCTTCTGCAAAAACAGAAACATGGTGGTAAGAGCCATTCAGAGTGTGATGCGGCTATTGGCACCTATGCTTTAAAGAGTTTGCTCTGGAATCCTGCCCCGGCAGGATTCTTTTTTTGCATATCGGTGACATATTTTCGGCACCCTTCTTTTAAAATAGAATAGAACAAAATATGAGGAGAGTTTTATGAGCAGAAAATGGAAATGCAGAATATGCTCATGGACACTGGCTGGTTGCCTTTTCTTTGCACAGGCAGCTTCTGCGCAGACGTACATACGCTTTGAAGAGGAGATTATGGAGGGAGAAGACAGTTCCCAGACGCTCATTTCGGCGCCTGCAGGGCTTTTGATGGAGGCAGCGACAGGCACCGTGATCTATGAAAAGGATGCAGATACCAGGCGAAGCCCGGCCAGTATTACAAAGATCATGACACTTATCCTGATCTTTGACGCTATCAAAAGCGGCAGTCTGAAAATGGAAGATTCCGTTACCACAAGTGCCCATGCGAAATCCATGGGCGGCTCCCAGGTGTTTCTGGAGGAAGGGGAGACCCAGGATGTGGAAACCATGATCAAGTGTATTGTCATAGCCTCGGGAAATGATGCGAGCGTAGCAATGGCAGAGCATATCGGCGGAAGTGAAGAGGAGTTTGTAAAGCAGATGAACCAAAGAGCACAGGGACTCGGCATGGAAAATACGCACTTTGTAGATTGCTGCGGTCTTACGGATTCCCCGGAGCACTATACAACAGCCAGGGATATTGCCATCATGAGCAGAGAACTCATTGGCCAATACCCGAAAATCCTTCAATATTCCTCTATCTGGATGGATACCATCACCCATGTGACGCGGCAGGGAACCAGTGAATTCGGGCTGACGAATACTAATAAGCTACTGCGGGCATATGACGGCTGCGTGGGCCTGAAAACGGGAAGCACCAGCCTGGCAAAGTTCTGTTTATCTGCTGTGGCACAAAGGAACGGCATTACGCTGATTTCCGTGGTGATGGCAGCGCCGGATTCCAAAGGACGAGTGAAGGACGCGGCAGCCATGCTGAATTATGGTTTTTCCAAATGCAGCCTCTATGTGGACGAAGAACCGGGAAAATTAAAGGCGCTTCCTGTAAAAAGCGGTATGGAAGAAGCGGTTCCTCTTGTTTTTGCGGAGCAGTTTCAGTATTTAAGTACAGATGGGAACCCTGTTTCCAAAGTGGAAAAGAAGCTGGAACTTCCGGAAAAAGTGAATGCGCCTGTAAAAAAAGGGGATAAGGCAGGGGAGCTTATCTACTCTGCAAATGGAAAAGAACTGGGAAGGATTGGTATTTTGTACGGAAAATCCATTGAAAAAGCCACATACGGACATTGTCTGAAAAAGATATGGGAGGCCGTACTTCTCTAACTGAAACAATCTCTTTTATTCTTTTGACAAATAGAGGAGTACAGAGTTATAATGAATTCTGTATGAATAAATGAGAAAAGATGAGGCAGGAGAAAATATGGAACAACAAAAGAAAGAAAAAAGCAGGATAAAATTACTTTTCGGCTATTATAAGCCGTACAAGGCTTTGTTTTTCTTGGATCTGTTTTTTGCTATTCTGGGCGCTGCTGTAACTTTAGTGCTTCCGCTTCTGGTGCGCTATATTATGAACACAGTGGGAAATCTTCCGGTATCCCAGGCAAACAGCGTCATTTTTAAAATCGGCCTGGCTATGGTGGCTCTGATCCTGGTACAGCTGGCCAGCCGGTATTTTATTACTTATTATGGGCATCTGATGGGTACCTATATTGAACGTGACATGAGAAACGAAATTTTCAGCCACTATCAGAAATTGTCCTTTGCGTTTTACGACAATCAGAAGGTGGGGCATCTTCTGTCCAGGATCACCAGTGATTTGTTTGAAATCAGCGAATTGCTGCACCATGGGCCAGAAGACATTATCATCTCTGTGATTAAGCTGACAGGAGCACTGGTGATTCTCTGCCGGATAAACGGAAAAATGGCTCTGATCTGCTTTGGCGTGGTTCTTGTCATGCTTTGCTATGCTCTGGTATACAACAAAAAGATGAAAACAGCCTTTAAAGAAAACAGGGCGAGAATAGCGGATATCAACAGCCAGATTGAAGACAGTCTGGCAGGGATCCGTGTGGTGAAATCCTTTGGAAATGAAAAAAGAGAAATGGAAAAGTTCAGCCAGGGAAATGAGAGGTTTGTTTCTTCAAAGCGAAGGACCTACCGCTATATGGCAGGGTATCATGCGGGCATGGATGCTTTTACTACGCTGATCACTGTTGCAGCTCTGGTTTCCGGCGCCTATTTTTTGACAAATGGTTCTCTGAATACAACAGACCTGGTGACATTTCTTCTTTACATCAGCAATTTTACGGAGCCGGTTACAAAGCTGGTAAACTTTACGGAGCAGTTCCAGAACGGGTACAGCGGATATGACCGTTTCCTGGAAATGATGTCTATTGCACCGGATATTGAAGATGCCAAAGATGCCGTATCTTTAGACCGGGTGGAAGGCGACATTCGCTTCCAGGAGGTTTCCTTCCACTATGGCGATAATCTGGAAGAGGTGCTTTCCCATGTGAACCTGGAAGTGAAACCGGGGGAATACGTAGCTCTTGTGGGAACTTCAGGAGCAGGAAAGACAACGCTCTGCAGTTTGATCCCCAGATTTTATGATGTTTCCGCGGGAACCATTTATCTGGATGGAAAGGATATCCGCAAGATCAAACTGAAAGATCTGCGGAAGCAGATCGGAATCGTACAGCAGGATGTGTATCTGTTTGCAGGCAGCATCATGGAAAATATCCGTTACGGCAAGCCGGACGCTACGGACGAAGAGGTCATAAGGGCTGCCAAGGCGGCAAATGCCCATGGGTTTATTATGGAAATGCCGGAGGATTATGATACAGATATCGGCCAGAGAGGTGTGAAGCTGTCCGGAGGGCAGAAACAGCGCCTTTCCATTGCCAGGGCGTTTCTGAAAAATCCGCCGATCCTGATTTTTGATGAGGCAACCTCCGCACTTGACAATGAAAGCGAGAAAGTGGTGCAGGAGTCTTTGGAGAAGCTGTCTAAAGACCGGACTACCTTTGTGATCGCTCATCGTCTTTCTACCATCCGGAATGCCAGACGGATCCTGGTTCTTACGGAAGAAGGAATTGCAGAGGAAGGAACTCATCAGGAACTCATGGAAAAAAATGGAGTATATGCGCGGCTCTGCAGAGCCGGATTATAAATTTGGCATGGTGCAGGAGACTTTTTTTCCTGGAACTTTGGAAGGTGATTAAAGGAGATTCATGAATACGTTCAGAAAGAAAATTTACGAAATTCAGACAGGAAAATTAAAAGGAAACAGGGAAGTGAAGTTTGCAGTCCTGACAGATCTCCACGGAGTGGAATTCGGAGAAAATAATCAGGCGCTTTTGGAGGAAATAAAGGGAGAACATCCGGATGCGGTTCTGGTTTTGGGAGATATGTTTGTACGTTCCCTGATTTCCACCATGGAAGCAGCAGAAGTGCTTCTTACAAATCTTGCCAAAGAACTGCCTGTTTATTATGCTTTGGGAAATCATGAATTCGCCTTATTGGAAAAAGAAGAATACCGGGATACCTATCTTGCCTATGAGCGCCGCCTGACCTGTGAGGGAGTGTGCTTTCTCCACAACGAGCATACGGCTATGGAGATACAGGGGACGGATTTTGTGTTTTACGGACTGGAGCTTCCCATGAAGTTTTACAAAAAACCAAGATCCCCGGTGCTTTCCCTGACGGAAATGGAGAATCTGATAGGCGTTCCTCATATGGACGGGATTCATGTACTTCTGGCACACAATCCCAAATATGCCAACACCTATTTTTCCTGGGGGGCAGATTTGATCTTTTCCGGGCATTATCATGGAGGAATCCTGCGGTTTTCGGAACATCTGGGACTTGCATGCCCGCAGTATCTTCTGTTTCCGCCATATTGCTGCGGAGATTTTCATGAGGGTGGAAGCCACATGTTTGTCAGTGCAGGACTGGGAGAACACACCATTCCCGTCCGCATCCACAATCCCAGGGAGCTTCTGATGGTGGTTTTAAAGCCGGATCATAAAAAAAGCTAAAAGAGAAAAGGGGAAAATTTATGGCAATTCCTGTAAAATTAAATGTATTTGAAGGCCCCCTGGATCTTTTGCTGCACCTGATCGACAAAAATAAGATTGACATTTACGATATCCCTATTGTGGAGATCACAGATCAGTATATGGAATACATTCATGCCATGGAAAAAGAAGACCTGGGTGTAATGAGCGAATTTATGGTCATGGCAGCCACACTGATTGATATTAAATGCAGAATGCTCCTTCCGAGAGAAGTGAATGAGGAGGGAGAAGAGGAAGATCCAAGGGCTGAGCTAGTAGCACGGCTACTGGAATATAAGACTTATAAATATATGTCCTATGAATTAAAGGACCGCATGGATGATGCCGTGGGGATATTTTATAAAAAGGCAACGATTCCCAATGAGGTACTGTCCTATAAGGAGCCTGTGGATCCGGAGGATCTTCTCCGCGGCCTGACCCTTGAAAAGCTTAACAGTATTTACAAGTCTATCATCAAAAAACAGGAAAATAAGATAGACCCGATCCGAAGTAAATTCGGGAAGATTGAGAAAGAGGAAGTCAGCCTTTCGGATAAGATGCTGCAGATGAAGGAATATGCCGTCATGCACAGAAAATTCAGTTTCCGTCAGATTCTAACTGCCCAGGATTCCAGGGTACAGGTGATCGTAACTTTCCTTTCGATTCTGGAACTGATGAAGATGGGACATATTCATGTGGAACAGGAGCAGCTTTTTGATGATATTCAGGTGAGTGTGGTGACAGATCCGTCCACCTGGAAGAATCTGACGGAATTTGCAGATGAATAAATAAGATGAGTACATCAGATAATAACAAAATAAAAATGAGGTTATATTGTGGAGATCAAAAGGACGGAAGCAGCTATTGAAGCTGTGCTTTTTACCATGGGAGAAGCTGTGGAACTATCACAGATTGCAAAAGCTGTGGGACAGGATATGGAAACTACCAGGAAACTCCTTGGACATATGATGGAGCGTTATCAGGAGGAGGATCGGGGAATCCAGATCATTGAGCTGGAGCAGTCTTACCAGATGTGTACAAAAAAAGAATATTATGAGGCTTTGATCCGCATTGCCATGCAGCCCAAAAAGCCGGCGCTGACGGAAGTAATGCTGGAAACCCTTTCCATCATTGCCTATAAACAGCCTGTAACAAAGGCGGAAATCGAAAAAATCCGCGGTGTGAAATGCGACCATGCGGTAAATAAACTGGTAGAATATAACCTGGTCAAGGAACTTGGGAGACTGGATGCGCCTGGAAGGCCCATCCTTTTTGGAACGACAGAGGAGTTTCTTCGTTCTTTCGGTGTGCAGGGGCTGGATGATCTTCCGGTACCCGACCCTGTAAAAATCGAAGACTTTAAAGCAGAAGCAGAAGAGGAAATTCAGTTAAAGCTGGATGTGTGAGGAAGTTTACTATGCCGACAACATATACACATGATCTATTTGGAAAAAAACTATATAAAAGGCTTCCGGAAGAGATGCAGGCGGTCATCCGGGAGAACAGGGATCTTTACCGCATTGGCCTGCACGGGCCGGATATCCTGTTTTATTTATTGCCGGTTCCGGCTGTGCCGAAAATCGGGGTAAAAATGCACAAAGAACCTGCCCGTGCCTTTTTTGAGAGAGGGATGAAGAAGGTGCGCACAACAGGAAACAAGGCACTTCTTGCCTATCTTCTGGGATTTGGGGGACACTATCTTCTGGATTCCGTATGCCATCCTTTGGTCAACCATATGGATCAGGAAGGAATCATCTCTCATACTCTGTCTGAAAAGGAACTGGATCGGACGTTTATGCTGGAAACAGGAAAAGATCCCCTGAAATTTTATCCCTCGGACTGTATTGTACCAAAGATGTCTTATGCAGAAGTGATTCATGAAGCAATTCCGGAGGTATCTTCCCGGAAAATTTACATTTCCCTTTGGATGATGAAATTCCTTACCAATGCCATGGTCTGTGATAATCATGGACGGCGGAAATATGTTCTTGGCTTTCTTGGCGGGCTTGTCTATAAGAAAGGTGTGGATTCTGCACTGGAGCACTTTATGGAAGAGAAGCCTGTGAAGGGGAGCAGGGATCCAGTCCTTAAATTGAAACAGACTTTTGAAAAAGCTTTGGAGGAAGCACCCCACTATCTGGAGGAATTGTATTCTCTTTCCAATAAGGAGCAGCCTCTTTCTGAACGATTTGATAAAACCTATAACGGATAAAATCATTGGCATAATGGAAGGACAAGGCGGCATAAAATAATCCTGTGTGATCTTTTTGATTTTCGAATCAGAAGCGAGGTGGATTATGAGAAAAAAAATCATTGCCGCAATTTCCGTTATTCTGGCAATACTCCAGTGTATGGGGGCAGAAGCCTCTGTCGTGGCAAAGGAAGTAGGGTCTCATGTTGTCCAGCTGATTCCTTCTGTTGTGCAGATGGAAAAGATAGAGAGTGCCGTATCGGAGGATCCCGGCAGCCTGTATTCCCTTTCCGCTGTTTTGATGGATGGAGAAAGCGGGCGGGTTCTTTATGAAAAGGAGGGAGAGACACCCAGGCCTATGGCCAGCACCACCAAAGTAATGACATGTATTCTGGCCCTGGAAAATGCTCCCGGGGATGACTATGTGGAGGTTTCCGCCAATGCAGCGGCTCAGCCGGAGGTGAAGCTTACCATGCAGCAGGGGGAACAGTACTATCTGGAAGACCTTCTCTATTCCCTGATGCTGAAAAGCCATAATGATACAGCCGTGGCAATTGCAGAGCACATTGGCGGGTCGGTGGAAGGCTTTGCCGGGATGATGAATGAAAAGGCAGCGGAGCTTGGATGTACAGATACCCATTTTGTTACCCCAAATGGTCTGGACAGTACAGACGGAGGCGGCGAACATCACACAACAGCGAGAGACCTGGCGCTGATCATGCGTTATGCCATCAAGAATAAGACTTTTCTGCATATTACGGAAACAAGGGACTATACCTTCTCGGACTTAAGCGGAAAACGGCAGTTTTCCATCCACAATGCCAACGCGCTCCTGGACATGACAGACGGTGTTTTATCAGGGAAAACAGGCTTTACTGCCAAGGCGGGGTACTGTTATGTCTGTGCCTGTGAAAAAGATGGAAAGACATTTATTATTTCTCTTCTTGGCTGCGGGTGGCCCGGAAATAAAACCTATAAATGGAAAGATACCCTTGCTCTTTTACAATATGGAGAAGAGAATTTTCAGTATAAAACCTTCTGGCAGGAGCCTTCTCTGAAGGAGATCGAAGTAAAAAACGGAGTGACAAAAGAGCTTTACCCAGGAAGCACAGTCTATGTGCCCTGCGGCTACTCTGTTCCGGAAGAGAAAAAACAGCAGAAGATTCTGTTGAATAAAGACGAAAAGGTTATCATGAAGATCACGCTTCCCGGGGAGCTGGCCGCACCTGTAAAAAAAGGACAGAAGATCGGGGAAGCCGCCTACTATCTGGGAGAAGAAAAAATATACAGTTTTCCCATTGTAACAGAAAAGAGCGTAGAAAGAAACAGCTATTTCTGGTGTGCGGATCGTGTTTTTCATGATTTTTTTCATTAAAGACCAATGGCTTTTTCAGACCGAATTTTAGGAGAGCATTTAAGCGTACGGATTTTTCCTGATCCATACACTTTGATGCTCTTTTTCAGGTTAAATTATTAACAAAAATAGGAGAAAAGGTATTGAAAAAAAATGTAAAAGAGGGTACAATTATAATCGGCTAAAATTTTGGTTATGCTTTAAAATTTTTATAAAAAATGGAGGGTAAACAAGAATGAGTAATGCAACACAAGGTTTAGCAGGCACAAGAATTACTTCTTTGCTTGATGCAAACAGTTTTGTTGAGATCGGTCAAAGTGTAACAGCCAGAAACACAGATTTCAATATGACTGAAAAAAAAGCACCTTCAGACGGTGTCATTACCGGATATGGTGTGATTGAGGGAAATCTGGTATTTGTATACAGCCAGGATGCTTCCGTGCTGAATGGTACTGTAGGCGAAATGCATGCAAAGAAGATCAGTGCACTGTATGACATGGCAATGAAGATGGGAGCACCGGTAATCGGTCTTGTTGACTGCGCAGGTATCCGCCTTCAGGAAGCCACTGATGCTTTAAATGCCTTTGGAAATATTTATCTGAAGCAGACAATGGCATCCGGAATGGTTCCGCAGATCACGGCTATTTTCGGCACCTGCGGAGGCGGTATGGCAGTAATTCCGGCGCTCACCGATTTCACCTTTATGGAATCCGGAAAAGGAAAAATGTTCGTGAATACTCCGAACGCACTGGAAGGCAACCATGTATCCAAATGCGATACAGCATCTGCTGATTTCCAGAGTGAAGAAACAGGTCTTATTGATTACGCAGGAACAGAAGAAGAAATTCTCGGACAGATCCGTGCACTGGTAAGCCTGCTTCCTTCTAACTGTGAAGACAATGATTCCTATATGGAATGTACAGATGACTTAAACCGTGTTTGTGATGATCTTGCTGACTGCGCAGGAGATACCTTGCTCGCGTTTTCACGCATTGCGGATAACGGTGCATTTTTCGAAACAAAATCTGCATACGGCAGGGATATCGTAACCGGATTCCTTCGCCTGAACGGCGCTACGATCGGTGCGGTTGCCAACAGAAGCGAGATTTATGATGCAGAGGGAAATAAAACAGAAGAATTTGACGGCTCTCTTTCTGCAAGAGGCGCAAGAAAAGCTGCTGACTTTGTGAAATTCTGTGATGCATTTGACATTCCTGTACTGACACTTACCAATGTAACAGGCTTTAAAGCCACCTTGTGCAATGAAAAAATGATGGCACAGTCCGTTGGTGAAATGGTTCATGCTTTTGCATCCGCAACAGTTCCGAAGGTTAATGTGATCATCGGAAAAGCATACGGAACTGCCTATGTGGCTATGAACAGCAAGTCCATCGGCGCAGATATGGTATATGCATGGGACAATGCGGAAATCGGTATGATGGATGCTTCCCTGGCAGCAAAGATCATGTATGCAGGTGCAGATGCTTCTGTGATCAATGAAAAAGCTGCTGCATACAGAGAACTGCAGTCCAGTGTGGAAGCTGCTGCTCAAAGAGGATATGTGGATACCATCATCAGCCCGGCTGATACAAGAAAATATGTGATCGGAGCTTTCGAAATGCTGTTCACAAAAAGGGAAGAACGTCCGTCCAAGAAACACGGCACGGTCTAAGTGAGGTGAGCATATGAAGCAGATTTTAAAGAGAGTATCTTCTGTATGTGCTGCTGTTGTATGCGCTGTTTCCCTGACAGTGTCAGGTGCAGTGACCGCAGCGGCTGACAGTGAGATCGACGAGACAGTAAAGACGCAGCTTGCAGAAACGGCAGAAGGACTGACGGAGGTTATCATTCCATTATCTGATGAGGATATCACCAAATACATGGAATCTGCTGATGATTTTACCGTTCAGGCGATCACTTCCTGGAACAGTTCCAAAGAAGAAGTGGGAGAACTGAAAGAAATCGGAAAATCAGAGATTGAGTTCGAGGATGATCAGTACGCAGTCACAGTTCCGGTTGACTTTGAAAAAACGGATGCGGATTTCGTATATATTTTCAATGGCGAGGGAATGCCCATGAGCATGGCTGTCGAAGTCAAGTATCCTATGTCTGTCACTTTGCAGAGAGCAGGCTTAAATACCCTGATGGGCATCGGTACTGTATTTATCATGCTTGTATTTTTGAGCTTTATCATTTCTCTGTTTAAATTTATTCCCGGAATGCTGGATGGCAAAAAGAAAGAAGCCCCGGTTCCGGTAAGCCCGGCTCCGGTTCCGGTACAGGCTCCGGCTGTGGAAGAGGAAGTAGATGATACAGAACTTATCGCAGTAATCGCAGCAGCGATCGCTGCTTCTGAAGGAACCAGCACCGATGGATTCGTTGTTCGTTCCATCCGTAAAATAAATCGTAAAAAATGGTAAATGACATTAGGAGGATCTAAAAAATGAAAAGTTATACAATTACTGTAAACGGAACAGCATATGAAGTAACTGTGGAAGAAACCGGAAGCGTATCCGCACCGGCACAGGCAGCTCCAAAGGCACCTGCAGCAGCACCAAAAGCAGCACCTAAGGCAGCAGCACCTAAGAGCGCAGGTGCAGGTGCAGTAAAAGTAACAGCATCCGTACCGGGCAAGGTACTGAAGGTTGTTGCAAGTGCAGGACAGGCCGTAAAAGCAGGTGACAGCATTGTGATTCTGGAATCCATGAAGATGGAGATCCCTGTAGTAGCTCCGCAGGACGGAACCGTTGCAAGCGTTGATGTTGCAGAAGGTGCCTCTGTAGAAAATGGAGATACTTTAGCAACAATGAACTAGGACGGGAGGTAGTCAAATGTCTTATGTAACAGAAACTTTGTCCAACCTGATTCATCAGACAGCATTCTTTAATCTGACATGGGGCAACTACCTGATGATCGCGGTGGCATGTGTGTTCCTGTATCTTGCCATCCGGCATGGATTTGAGCCGCTGCTTCTGGTGCCGATCGCATTCGGTATGTTATTGGTCAATATCTATCCGGATATCATGGCAAGACCGGAGGATATGTCCAATGGCGTAGGTGGACTTATGCATTATTTCTATATTCTGGATGAGTGGAGTATTCTTCCATCCCTGATTTTTATGGGCGTTGGAGCCATGACAGACTTCGGTCCGCTGATTGCGAACCCGATCAGCTTCCTGATGGGTGCTGCAGCGCAGCTTGGTATTTATGTTGCTTACTTCCTGGCAATCTTCCTTGGCTTTAACGGAAAGGCAGCGGCAGCCATTTCCATCATCGGCGGTGCAGACGGCCCGACTTCGATTTTCCTGGCTGGTAAGCTTGGGCAGACCACCCTTATGGGACCTATTGCAGTTGCTGCATATTCCTATATGTCTCTGGTTCCCATCATCCAGCCTCCGATCATGAAACTCTGTACAACAGAGAAAGAACGTAAAATCAGAATGGATCAGCTTCGTCCTGTTACAAAACTGGAGAAGATTCTGTTCCCGATCGTGATCACCATCGTTGTCTGCCTGATCCTGCCTACAACAGCACCCCTTGTTGGTATGCTGATGCTTGGTAACCTGTTCAGAGAATCCGGTGTTGTAAAACAGCTTACAGAAACTGCATCCAACGCAATGATGTACATCGTTGTTATCCTTCTTGGAACTTCCGTAGGTGCATCCACCAGTGCAGAGGCATTCCTGAACGTAGATACACTGAAGATCGTTGTATTAGGTCTCGCAGCATTTGCATTCGGTACCTTTGGCGGTTGTATGCTCGGCAAGCTGATGTGCAAGCTGTCCGGCGGCAAGATCAACCCGCTGATCGGTTCAGCAGGCGTATCGGCAGTTCCTATGGCAGCCCGTGTATCCCAGAAGGTAGGCGCGGAAGCAGATCCGACCAACTTCCTTCTGATGCATGCAATGGGACCAAACGTTGCCGGTGTTATCGGTACGGCCGTTGCGGCAGGTACTTTCATGGCTATTTTTGGAGTATAAGCTCAGGCATTGAATAATAATATAAGGAGAAATCATTATGGCAGAAATTGAAAAAAAACCTGTGAAAATTGTGGAAACCATTCTGCGTGATGCTCATCAGTCCCTGATCGCAACCCGTATGAGCACAGAGCAGATGCTTCCGATCGTGGATAAGCTTGACAAAGTAGGCTACCATGCAGTAGAGTGCTGGGGCGGTGCTACTTTTGATGCTTCCCTCCGTTTCCTGAAGGAAGACCCGTGGGAAAGACTTCGTAAATTGCGCAACGGCTTTAAAAATACAAAACTGCAGATGCTTTTCCGTGGACAGAACATTCTGGGATATCGCCCTTATGCAGACGATGTAGTAGAATATTTTGTACAGAAATCTGTTGCAAACGGAATTGACATTATCCGTATCTTCGACTGTCTGAATGATATGCGTAACCTGCAGACAGCTGTTTCCGCAGCAAACAAGGAAAAAGCACATGCACAGGTGGCACTTTCCTATACGCTGGGTGACGCCTACACTCTGGAATACTGGACTACCATTGCAAAGAGAATTGAAGAAATGGGTGCAGATTCCATCTGTATCAAAGATATGGCAGGCCTTCTTGTACCGTATAAGGCTACAGAGCTGGTAACAGCCCTTAAGGAAGCCGTTAAGATCCCGATCGATCTTCATACCCATTATACCTCCGGTGTTGCTTCTATGACCTACTTAAAAGCAGTAGAAGCAGGTGTGGATATCATTGATACTGCAATGTCTCCGTTTGCACTTGGAACTTCCCAGCCTGCTACAGAAGTTATGGTAGAAACCTTCAAAGGTACCCCCTATGATACAGGGTTTGATCAGAATCTTCTGGCAGAAATTGCTGACTATTTCCGTCCTCTTCGTGATGAAGCCCTGGAAAGCGGTCTCTTAAATCCGAAGAACATGGGCGTAAATATTAAAACTCTGCTGTATCAGGTACCGGGCGGTATGTTATCTAACCTGACCTCCCAGTTAAAAGAACAGCATGCAGAGGATAAATTCTACGATGTTCTGGAAGAGGTTCCCCGTGTACGTAAGGACCTTGGAGAACCGCCGCTGGTTACTCCTTCTTCTCAGATCGTGGGTACCCAGGCTGTATTTAATGTGGTTATGGGCGAGAGATATAAGATTGCAACCAAGGAAACAAAAGACATTTTAAGCGGCAAATACGGCGCTACAGTGAAGCCTTTTGATCCGGAGGTTCAGAAGAAGTGTATCGGAGATACCAAACCGATCACCTGCCGTCCGGCGGATCTTCTTGAAAACGAGCTGGATAAGCTGGAAAGCGAAATGGCACAGTACAAGGAGCAGGATGAGGATGTATTATCCTATGCACTGTTCCCACAGGTTGCAACTGACTTCTTTAAATATCGTCAGGCACAGAAGACAAAAGTGGATGAAACAGCAGCAGATACGAAAAACGGAGCATATCCGGTATAAGTATCTCTGAAAAGGACATATGCCCGTCGGTTTTCCGACGGGCTTGTGTTGCTTTTGATTATGCCATACGAAAGGACGTATGATGAATAAAGTGATCATTATCGGCGGCGGTCCGGCCGGAATGCTGGCAGGGGTTTATGCAGCACAAAAGGGCAATGAAGTACACATATTTGAAAAAAATGAAAAGTTAGGCAAAAAGCTGTATATTACAGGCAAAGGGCGGTGTAATGTGACCAATGCCTGTGATACGGAGGAATTATTTTCTGCCATGATGCGCAATGGAAAGTTTCTTTACAGTGCCTTTTATACGTATAACAACCACGATGTGATGGAGTTTTTTGAAAAAGCGGGTGTTCCGTTAAAAACGGAACGGGGAAACCGTGTGTTCCCGGTATCAGATCATTCCTCCGATATTATCCGGGCTCTGGAACGGGAACTTAAGAAGGCCGGAGCGCAGGTTCATCTTCACAGTGAAGTGAAAAGGATCCTGACAGAAGATGGCCGTGCAGCCGGTGTGGAACTATCTGACGGACATAAAATCCCGGCAGAAGATGTGATCGTGGCTACAGGAGGGCTTTCTTATCCTTCCACCGGCTCTACAGGAGACGGATACCGCTTTGCAAAAGAAACAGGGCATCAGGTAACAGACTTAAAGCCTTCCCTTGTCCCGCTGAAGACTAAGGAGGAGTATATTCCCAGATTGCAGGGCCTTTCTCTTAAAAACGCGGGACTGACCATTAAAAACGGCAGGAAAATCCTGTATCAGGATTTTGGGGAAATGATGTTCACCCACTTTGGAGTGACCGGCCCCATGATCCTTTCCGCAAGCGCCCATATCGGCCAGGCTCTGGAAAAAAGCGAGCTTTCCGCCTGGCTGGACTTAAAGCCTGCCCTTACGGCAGAACAGCTTGACGCAAGGATCCTGCGGGAATTTGAAGCTGCACCAAATAAACAGTTTAAAAATGTCATAGGCGTACTTTTTCCATCATCCCTCACTCCGGTGATGATGGAACTTGGAGGGATATCTCCGGAGAAGACGATTCATGAGATCACCAGGGAAGAACGGCTGCATTTCGGGACTCTGGTAAAGGCATTCCCTTTTACCATTGTGGGAATGGGGGAATTCAGGGAAGCTATTATTACCAGAGGCGGCATTTCCGTCAGGGATGTCCATCCGGGTACCATGGAGTCAAAGATCATGAAGCACCTGTATTTTATCGGAGAGGTGCTGGATCTGGATGCGGTTACAGGCGGCTATAACCTTCAGATTGCCTGGTCTACCGCATATCTTGCGGCAAATGCTGTTGGAAATTCATAAAAAGGAGAAATGAGAAATGGTTTATAATATTGCCATTGACGGGCCTGCAGGAGCAGGCAAAAGCACCATCGCAAGGAGAGTGGCAAAGGAACTGGCTTTTATTTATGTGGATACCGGCGCGATGTACAGGGCTATGGCCTGTTATCTTCTCGATCAGAAAATCGATGGTCAGGACCCGGATGCCATCGCAGCCGCCTGTTCCGGAGCAGACATTTCCATTGAATATAAAAGCGGAGAGCAAATCGTTCTTCTGAATCAGGAAAATGTAAATAGCCGTTTAAGAACAGAAGCAGTGGGAAATATGGCATCCTTAAGCTCTGCCAATCCGAAAGTCCGGGAGCATCTTCTTGGCTTACAGAGAGGTCTTGCTGCATCCCAGAGCGTTGTCATGGACGGAAGGGATATCGGTACTACAATTCTTCCCGATGCGGATGTTAAAATCTACCTGACTGCCAGCTCCTTTACAAGAGCCAGGCGCCGTTACAAAGAACTGCTGGAAAAAGGAGAGACCTGCAATCTGGAGGAGATCCAGAAGGATATCGAAGAACGGGACAGACGGGACATGAACCGGGAAATCTCTCCCCTTCGTCAGGCTGAGGATGCCGTTCTGGTAGATTCTTCCGAAATGACCATTGACGAAGTGGTTGCTGCAATTTTGGATATTTTCCGGGAGAAAACAAAACAATAAAGAAAAGGCGGAAAAGCAATGGAACTGAAGACAGCCAAAACAGCCGGGTTCTGCTTTGGGGTGAAAAGAGCGGTAGATAAGGTCTATGAACTGATCGAATGCGGTGAAGGCCCGATTTATACCCTTGGCCCCATCATCCATAATGAAGAAGTGGTGGCAGATCTGGAAAAAAAAGGAGTCTCTGTCATATCTGAGGAAGACCTTAACAGTCTCCGGGGCGGAATCGTGGTGATTCGCTCTCACGGTGTAGGAAAAGCAGTCTATGATAAGCTGAAATCATGCGGCTTATCCTATGTGGATGTAACCTGCCCCTTTGTACTGAAAATCCACAGAATTGTGGAGCGGGAGAGTGCCAAAGGAAGGCATATTGTGATCATTGGAGATGCCAGCCATCCGGAGGTACAGGGAATCTGCGGATGGGTGAACGGTCACTATACTGTCCTGAAAACTGTGTCGGAAGCGGAGAACCTGGTTCTTGACGGAACGAATGAGATCTGCGTTGTGTCACAGACGACATTTAATTACAACAAATTTAAAGAATTAGTTGAAATTCTCCGGAAAAAGAGGTATTATAATAATGTTTTAAATACATTCGATGTTTTAAACACTATCTGTAATGCTACCGAAGAACGGCAAAAAGAAGCAAAAACAATAGCCGGAGAGGTAGATACTATGTTGGTTATTGGCGGCAGACACAGTTCCAATACTCAAAAGCTGTTTGAAATATGTAAAAAAGAATGTAAAAATACTTACTATATACAAACACCTGTAGACTTGGATTCTGAAATGTTCCAATGCAGTAGTTATGTAGGTATTACAGCAGGGGCGTCTACCCCAAAGAAAATTATTGAGGAGGTTCAAGAACATGTCAGAATTAAGTTTTGAACAGATGCTGGAAGATTCCGTAAAAACAATCAGAAATGGAGAAATCGTACAGGGTACTGTCATCGATGTTAAAGAAGATGAAATCATCCTGAATATCGGTTATAAAGCAGACGGTATTATCACAAAGAACGAGTACTCTAACGATGCAAGCGTAGTACTTTCTAACACTGTGCATGTTGGCGACACAATGGAAGCCAAAGTACTGAAAGTAAATGACGGCGAAGGACAGGTAATCCTGACCTATAAGAGACTTGCTGCAGAAAAGGGCAACAAACGTCTGGAAGAAGCCTTTGAAAACCAGGAAGTATTAAAAGCAGCCGTTACCCAGGTACTGGATGGCGGATTATGTGTCAGTGTGGAAGAAACAAGAGTATTTATTCCTGCAAGTCTCGTTTCTGATACTTATGAGAAGGACTTATCCAAATACGAGAACCAGGAGATTGAATTTGTAATTACAGAGTTCAATCCAAGAAGACGCCGTATCATCGGTAACCGCAAACAGCTTCTTCTTGCTGAAAAGGCAGAAAAACAGAAAGAATTAATGGAACGGATCCATGTCGGCGATACTGTAACAGGCGTAGTAAAGAATGTAACAGACTTTGGTGCGTTTATTGACCTTGGAGGCGCTGACGGGCTTCTTCATATTTCCGAAATGTCCTGGGGCAGAGTAGAGAACCCGAAGAAGGTATTTACCGTTGGTGAGGAGATTAAAGTCCTGATCAAAGACATCAATGGCGATAAGATTGCACTTTCTCTGAAATTCCCGGAAGAGAATCCGTGGCTGACCGCAGCAGAGAAATTTGCAGTCGGCAATATTGTAACCGGAAAGATCGCAAGAATGACGGACTTTGGTGCATTTGTAGAACTGGCACCCGGAATTGATGCTCTTCTTCATGTATCTCAGATTTCCAGAGAGCATGTTGCGAAACCGGCAGACGTTCTGTCCATCGGACAGGAAATCGAAGCGAAAGTGGTAGACTTCAACGGAGAAGATAAGAAGATCAGCCTGAGCATGAAAGCTCTGGAAGCAGTAGCACCTGCGGAAGAGGAATATGTGGAAGAATAATTCCGTGACGATTCAATGATGATGTATGAAAAACCAGGAAGATTGCCTTAGGGCAATTTCCCTGGTTTTCTTTTTTTCGGAATATGTCCGGAATTATTTTAAGGTGTCAAGCAGAAAAGGCAGCGTGTTCTTCAGATATTGTGTCTGGCGTCCTGGGTCTTTCAGGAATATTTCATTACAGGAAAACCAGGTAAAACAGGTATCTGCTTTGGCTGGAACGCGCAGGCTTTTATCCAGATAGGAGCTTAAAGATTTGGGCATAGCCGTATCTTCCGAAGGAATATAATCATAATTCCGGTAATCCGGATAATACTGCCTAAGCCTGCCATTACTTAAAGGAATTAAAAGTTTCACAAGATTTTTCTCCCCACTTATGTAAAAATTTTCGTTTCCATTGGAAAAAAGCATGGGAAGGGGAACCGAAAGAGTGAGGGAGAGAAGAAGAGTCTCTTCCTCACGTTCTGCACCGGAGACTTTGTAATCCCCTGTATACAGCATCTGATAGGCCAGCATTTTTACAACAGCGCCAAGCCCCATCAGATCTTCCAGGTTATGACCGAGAAGTTCCTTTAAAATATCCTCGTCTTTTGCTTTCTGGTATTTCTTATAGCAGCGGATTCCTTCTTTTCCGTCACAAAAAAGCCTTGGGGGCAAATGAAGAAATTCTTCCAGATCCGTCTGCTTCATTCTTGGAAGTTTCAAAAGTTCTTTGCAGGGCTTTAAGGATTGATACAGATCAATAGAAGGCATGGTTCCAAAAGGAGAGGGGAGCTTCCGGGCCTGGTATCTGGACTCCAGATAAGGCTGGTCGAAGCGTTTTCCGTTGTACTGAATCGTGCATGTATAATTTTTAACAAAAGCGGCAAAAGATTTCAGCACTTCTTCTTCCTCTGCTTCCGAAGGGGAAAACCATTGATATAAAACCCATTGTCTATCCTCCCGGACAACAGCACCGATCAGGTATAAAAAAGTGGAATATTGTGATAATCCGGTAGTTTCAATGTCATAAAAAACAGGTGCAAAATCACTTGTCTGTACAAAAGAATTCGACAATTTTTTAACAGTGTCAAAGTCTGGAAACCCTTGAAAAATAGGCATTTTTTTAACAATCATGAACGCGCGTTCCTTTCCTGGATTGTATTTAATTATACACAAAATTTTGACAAAATGGTAGTGAATTTTTTCCTAAAAAGAGTTATAGTATAGATATAAAATTTTGGAATTTGCAATACGATTGCTTTTTAAGAAGGAGGGAATATAGTTATGGGACTTTTAACCTTTAAGGGTGGTGTTCATCCTTATGACGGGAAGGAGCTGTCCAAGAATTATCCGATTGAGAAATATCTCCCCCAGGGAGAAATGGTCTATCCCCTTTCTCAGCATATCGGTGCACCTGCGGTTCCCGTGGTGGCGAAAGGGGACCGGGTACTTGTGGGACAGAAGATCGCAGATGCCGGTGGTTTTGTTTCTGCTCCCATTCATGCATCTGTATCGGGAACTGTGAAGGGAATCGAAGCCAGGCTGAATGCCACAGGTTCTATGGTAAATTCTATTATCATTGAGAATGACCAGCAGTATGAAAACGTGGAGTATACTCCCGCATCCCTGGAGAGCCTGACCAGGGAAGAAATCTTAGCCAGGATCCGTGACGGCGGCGTGGTAGGAATGGGCGGCGCTGGTTTTCCCACACATGTAAAGCTTTCTCCGAAGGATCCGGATAAGATCGAGTATGTCCTGGTAAACGGTGCGGAATGTGAGCCTTATCTTACCAGTGACTACCGCAGAATGCTGGAAGAGCCGGAGAAGATCGTGGAAGGTCTCAGAGTGATGCTGACCCTGTTTGACCATGCCAAAGGCTATATCTGTATTGAGGATAACAAGCCGGACTGTATTGCCAGGCTCAAAGAGCTTGTAAAGGACATTCCCCGCATGGAAGTAAAGGAAATGATGACAAAGTATCCCCAGGGCGGTGAGCGTACTCTTATTTATGCAGCAACAGGGCGTGAGATCAATTCCTCCATGCTTCCTGCTGATGTGGGCTGTGTCGTGGATAATGTGGACACGGTGGTTGCCATTTATCAGGCAGTGATTCTCGGAATGCCGGTTATGAGCCGTATTGTAACCGTGACCGGCGATGGAATAGAGAACCCGAAGAACTTTACCGTATTGTGCGGAACCTCCATGGAAGAGCTTTTAGAGGCAGCCGGAGGCTTAAAGAGCGGAACCTCCAAGGTGATCTCCGGCGGCCCTATGATGGGATTTGCCATGTATCAGCTGAACGTACCATGTACCAAGACCACGTCCGCATTCCTTTGCCTGAAGGAGGATCCTGTTTCCGGGGCGCAGCAGACAGCCTGCATCAATTGCGGCCGGTGTGTGAGCGTCTGTCCGGGGCATGTGCTTCCGGCACGGCTGGCTACCTTTGCGGAACATGGAAATATGGAAGCATTTCAGAAGTATGACGGAATGGAATGCTGTGAATGCGGCTGCTGCAGCTATGTTTGTCCTGCCAAGAGACCATTGACCCAGAGTATCAAATCCATGAGAAAAATGGTTCTTGCAAGCCGCAGGAAGAAATAAGGGGAGGTAGAAAAATGGAACAAATGTTAAATGTATCATCCAATCCCCATGTCAGGGATAAGATGACCACACAAAGGATTATGCAGCTTGTTGCGCTTGCCCTGCTTCCGACTACATTATTCGGCGTATGGAATTTTGGTCTTCGGGCCCTTCTGGTTGTTGTGATATCCGTGGCTTCCAGTGTGGCTTTTGAATGGCTCTACGATTATCTGATGCATAAGCCGAATACAGTGACTGACTTCAGCGCGGTTGTAACGGGACTTCTGCTTGGACTGAATATGCCGCCGCAGATTCCTTTGTGGATGCCGGTGCTGGGAAGCGCATTTGCAATCATTATCGTGAAACAGTTATTCGGAGGCCTGGGACAGAACTTTATGAATCCCGCTCTTGCAGCAAGATGCTTTTTGATGATTTCTTTTGCAGGAAAGATGACTGACTTCTCTGTAAAAGAGAATTACAGCGGTGTGGTGGATGCCGTAACCGGTGCCACTCCTCTGGCTGCTTTGAAAGCACAGGGATTTACGGACGGCTCCGTACCGGTATGGAATCTGTTCCTGGGAAATGTCCAGGGAACCATCGGAGAGACCTCCGCTATTGCCATTCTCATCGGTGCAGTGATCCTTCTGGCATTTAAGATCATTGACCTGAAAGTACCTCTTACATATATCGGAAGCTTTACTGTGTTTCTTATTCTTTATATGCTGTTTTCCGGTATGGGATTTGACGGGAACTATCTTTTCAGCCACCTTTTCGGGGGCGGCCTGATGCTGGGCGCATGGTTTATGGCAACGGATTATGTCACAACGCCTATTACGCCCAGGGGACAGCTTGTTTACGGATGCATCCTTGGTATTCTGACTGCCATATTCCGTCTCTTCGGCGGTTCCGCAGAAGGAGTATCCTATGCCATTATCTTCTGCAACCTTCTGGTTCCGGTCATTGAACGCCTGACCCGTCCTGCCGCATTTGGGAAAGGAGGCAAAAAAGCATGAGCAATAAAATTATCAGAGATACATTGGCCATTACCCTGATTACCCTGATTTCCGGTCTGGCTCTCGGCCTTGTACAGGATATCACGGCAGGGCCGATTGCAGAACAGCAGATGAAAGCAAAGGAAGAAGCTTATAAGGCTGTTTTTCCGGACGCAGATACCTTTGGAGAAATTGTACTTACAGAGGAATTGTCCGCAGCCGTGGAAGCAAATCTGGATGAGAATGGATATACAGCCCAGAATATCAATGAGATTATGACTGCAAAGGATTCCTCCGGAACGGAGATCGGGTATGCCTTTACCGTAACCACTTCCGAAGGATACGGCGGCGATATTCAGTTTGCCATGGGAATCAGATCCGACGGAACCATGAACGGGATTTCCATTCTGAGTATCAGCGAAACCGCCGGTCTTGGAATGAAAGCCACTACGGATCAATTCCAGGATCAATTCAAAGAGAAAAAAGTAGAAAAATTCGTATATACGAAAAACGGTGTTGCTGCAGACAATGAGATTGATGCCTTAAGCGGTGCTACCATCACAACCAATGCCATGACAAATGGCGTGAATGCCGGGTTATGTACGTTTCAGTATGTGGAAGGAGGGAATCTGGAATGAAAGCAAATACACCTGCAGAACGATTAGTGAACGGCATTGTGAAAGAAAACCCCACATTTGTGCTGATGCTGGGAATGTGTCCCACTCTTGCAGTTACCACATCCGCCACCAACGGAATCGGTATGGGGCTTACTACCACAGTGGTCCTTGCAGCTTCCAACCTGATGATCTCCCTGCTTCGTAAGTTCATCCCCGACGGTGTGCGTATGCCTGCATTTATTGTCGTTGTTGCGTCTTTTGTAACCATTGTACAGATGCTGCTGGAAGGATTTATTCCAAGCCTTTATGCTTCCCTTGGCATCTATATTCCGCTCATCGTAGTAAACTGTATCATCCTGGGCCGTGCGGAGGCATATGCATCCAAGAATCCTCCCATTCCCTCTCTCTTTGACGGAATCGGCATGGGGCTGGGCTTTACCCTTAGTATTACCTGTATCGGTGCCGTAAGAGAGCTGATCGGTGCCGGACAGATTTTCGGAGCGCAGATCCTTCCTCTGGCAGATTCTGCCGCAGGAAAAATGGGATATGAGCCTGTAACCATTTTCATCCTGGCTCCCGGGGCATTCTTTGTGCTGGCATTCCTTTCTGCAATCCAGAATAAATTTAAGCTGGGTGCTGCAAAAAGAGGAATTGATCCCAGCAATCCGGATTCCTGCGGCGGTGCATGTGCATCCTGCGGAAACAGTATGTGTAAAGGAAGGAGGGGATAATATCCATGAAAGAATTATTAATTATTCTCATCAGCTCCGCTCTTGTAAATAATGTGGTTTTAAGCCAGTTCCTTGGATTATGTCCTTTCCTTGGCGTATCCAAAAAAATTGAAACGGCAGCAGGAATGGGCGGCGCAGTTATTTTCGTTATTACGCTTTCTTCCTTTGTGACCAGCCTGATCTATAAATTTATCCTGATTCCTACGGATCTGGAGTATCTTCAGACGATCGTATTTATTCTGATCATTGCAGCTCTGGTACAGTTTGTGGAAATGTTCCTGAAAAAGGCAATGCCTTCCCTATACCAGGCACTGGGCGTTTATCTGCCGCTGATCACCACCAACTGTGCAGTACTGGGGGTAGCTCTTATTAATGTTCAGAAGGATTATAATATTTTGCAGGGAACCATTAACGGATTTGCCACAGCAGTCGGATTTACCATATCCATCATCCTGATGGCAGGAATCCGTGAAAAAATTGAATACAACGACATTCCGAAGGCATTTCAGGGCTTCCCGTCCGTTCTTTTGACAGCAGGCCTGATGGCAATTGCATTCTTCGGTTTTTCCGGGTTGATTTAAGGAGGCGTGAATATGAATATTGGAGCAATTATCATGGCAACCGTTGTGGTTGCGGCAGTCGGCCTCTTTATCGGTATTTTCTTAGGTCTTGCAGGGAAAAAATTTGCAGTGGAAGTGGATGAGCGGGAAGTGGCAGTAAGAGAAGCACTTCCGGGAAATAACTGCGGCGGATGCGGATTCCCGGGATGTGACGGCCTTGCAGCCGCCATTGCAAAGGGCGAAGCACCTGTAAACGGCTGCCCTGTGGGCGGTGAGCCTGTAGGAAAGATCATTGCCGGAATCATGGGACAGGAGGTCGTGGAGACAGCCCGCCAGGTTGCCTATGTGAAATGTGCGGGAAGCTGCGATAAGACAAAAGACAATTATACTTATACCGGTGTGGAGGACTGTGAGATGCTGGCATTTATTCCGGGAGGCGGAGCAAAATCCTGCGATTACGGCTGCCTCGGTTTCGGAAGCTGCGTAAAGGCCTGTCCTTTTGATGCCATTCATATTATCAACGGTGTGGCTGTCGTAGATAAAGAAGCATGCCGTGCCTGCGGCAAATGTGTGGCCAAATGTCCGAAGCATCTGATCGAACTGGTTCCTTATGACCAGACGGTATTTGTAAGCTGCAGCTCCCACGCAAAAGGGAAGGCTGTCACAGGAGCCTGTGAAGTGGGATGCATCGGATGTAAAAAATGCGAAAAAACCTGCCCCAACGGCGCCATCACAGTAAATGATTTCTGTGCACATATTGATTATACAAAATGTACGAATTGCGGAGCATGTAAGGATGCATGTCCCAGAGGAATCATTCTTTCCAAATAAGTTACGATTTCGCGATCAGCCGCAGAGTATCCTGCGGCTGATCTTTTTGTTGTAATTTCATCTGCACCGTTGTATGATAAAAGGGGAGTTTTAAGTTATGAGATACGGAGAATTTAGGAATTTATGAAAAAAAAAGATTGGATCCTGGCAGCGGGCATTCTCATTGCGGCGCTTGCAGCGTGGATGTTTCCCCGTTTTTTTCTTCCGGAAGACCACCGGAAAATACGGATCACAGTAGATGGAACCGTATTTGGAGAATATTCTCTTAGGGAAGATCAGGAGATTGCCATTGGTAAAACCAATGTCTGCAGGATTGAAAACGGAAAAGTGAAGATGATCAGCGCAGACTGTCCGGATAAGCTGTGCATGAAACAAAAAGCAATAGATGCATCCGGAGGGACTATTGTGTGTCTGCCGAATAAAGTGGTGATTGAAGCAGTGGGAACCGGAAGTCTGCCTTCCGATGGGCCGGATGCTGTTTCGTAACCTGATCCGATACTTGTTTGCATCGAATAGATGTTTGCTTTTTTTGACAGGATATGGTATGATGTCGTAAGACTGAAAAAACCGGAATTGAGATAGGAGAGCAAAAAGTATATGATTTCGTTTATCCGAGGCAGGATTGTTGAAGTAACAGAGACTTCCGTGATATTGGAAGCAGGAAATATAGGGTATGAGATTTTTATGACAGGAACTGCCATAGAGCAGTTAAGCCGTATGGGGCAGGAAGTGAAAATATATACGTATTTTCATGTAAGAGAAGATATTATGCAGCTTTACGGATTTGTAACCAGGGATGACCTTGGAATGTTTAAGCTGCTTCTCGGAGTAAACGGAATCGGACCGAAAGCTGCTCTTGGGGTCATGTCCGGAATTACGGCGGACGAGCTGCGCTTTGCAGTTCTTTCCGATGATGTGAAGACCATTTCCAAAGCACCTGGAATCGGACGGAAAACAGCCCAAAAGCTGATTCTGGAACTGAAAGACAAATTGAGCCTTCAGGATGCTTTTGAACAGAAGATGGCCAATGTACAGGCCGCTTCCGCAGCAGGAAGCCCTGAAGAAACAGGCACGGATGGCCGTAAGGAAGCTGTGGAAGCACTTGTTGCTCTCGGCTACAGCAACACGGATGCTCTTCGCGCTGTACGCAAAGCCGCAGAAACAGCCGGGGACCCGAAGGATGTAGAGGGACTCTTAAAAGCAGCATTGAAGTATTTATAAGCAGTAGGAGCTGGATATGGATAAAAGAATGATCACTACAGATGTCACAGAAGAGGATTTTACCCTGGAAGGAAATCTGCGTCCTCAGTCACTGGAGGAGTACATTGGACAGGAGAAACTGAAAAACACCCTGAAGGTCTATATTGAGGCAGCCAAACAGCGCCACGATCCTTTAGACCATGTTTTGTTTTACGGACCTCCCGGGCTTGGCAAGACCACCCTTTGCGGTATTATTGCCAATGAGATGGGGGTACATATGAAAGTCACCTCCGGCCCTGCCATTGAGAAGCCGGGGGAAATGGCTGCAATACTGAATAATCTTCAGGAAGGAGATATCCTTTTTGTAGATGAGATTCACCGTCTGAACCGCCAAGTGGAAGAGGTTTTGTACCCTGCAATGGAGGATTATGCCATTGATATTATGATCGGGAAAGGTGCTTCCGCGCGTTCCATCCGTCTGGAATTGCCGAAATTCACGCTGGTGGGTGCTACCACCAGAGCGGGACTTTTGTCTGCGCCTTTGCGGGATCGTTTTGGGGTGATGCATCATCTGGAATTCTATAATCAGAAAGAGCTTGAGACCATTGTCATCCGCTCTGCCAGGGTTCTGGGAGTGGAAATCGATGTAAAAGGAGCCGGGGAAATTGCCAAGCGTTCCAGAGGAACCCCCCGTCTGGCCAATCGGCTTTTAAAACGTGTCCGTGATTTTGCACAGGTAAAGTATGACGGCAGGATCAACTACGACGTTGCTTCCTTCGCACTGGATCTTCTGGAAGTGGATCAGTACGGGTTGGACAAAACAGACCGGAGGATCTTAAAGACCATGATCACAAACTTTAAGGGAGGCCCCGTAGGGCTTGAAACACTGGCTGCTGCCATTGGTGAGGATGCAGGCACGCTTGAGGATGTTTATGAGCCATATCTTCTCCAGAATGGATTCATCCACAGGACCCCCAGAGGCAGGATGGCCGGAGCTCTTGCCTTTGCACATTTGGGCTACGAAATGCCCGAAAAGTAATTTTGCAAAAAAATCCTATACTTTTCTACAAAATTCGATTATAATGGATGTAACTATTCATGCCCTGAATAATTACATATAGAAAAGAACCATTGGAGAAAAATACAGGAGGCATTACTATGGCAGTCAAGAACACGGCACAAGTAGTGATCGGAGGGAAAATCATTACATTGGGCGGCTATGAATCTGAAGAATATTTTCAGAAGGTAGCATCCTATATAAATAATAAAATTTCGGAATTAAGCGCAATGCCGGGATATTCCAGGCAGCCTATGGAGACAAAGCATACATTGCTCAGCCTGAACATTACAGACGATTATTTTAAGGCCAAAAAGCAGGCAGAAATTTATGAACAGGATCTTAATCAGACTGCACAGGAAATGTATGATCTGAAGCACGAACTGATCACGCTTCGTATGCAGATCGAGGAAGCACAGAAGAAGGAGAAGAGCGCAGAAACCCGCAATAATCTTCTGGAAGAAAAGGTGAAAGAACTGGAACAAGAGGTAGAGGAATTACTAAAGTAAAAAGAAGGAGGTTGCTTCGGTAATCTCCTTTTTCGTTTTCGAATGCTTAAAATCAGAAGGATGGGGATAAACTTTGAATAATCAGCAGAGAATCGAACTACTGGCACCTGCCGGCTCCTATGAGGCTTTTGAAGCGGCCATTGGCGCAGGGGCAGATGCGGTTTATGTAGGGGGCGCCGCTTTCGGAGCCCGCGCCTACGCACAGAATTTTAACAGGGAAGAGCTGCTTCAGGCAATTGATACAGCACATATCCACGGGAAAAAATTATATCTCACTGTAAATACGCTCCTGAAAAACAGAGAATTAAAGGAGCAGCTTTTTGAATATCTGGTTCCTTATTATGAAGCCGGACTGGATGCGGTGATCGTTCAGGACATGGGCGTATTCCGCTTTATAAAACGTAATTTTCCGGGGATGCATCTTCATGCTAGTACCCAAATGACAATTACCGGGCCTGCCGGAATAAAGTTTCTGGAGGAGCAGGGTGCAGACAGAGTGGTTGCTGCTAGGGAATTAAGCCTTGAAGAATTATCCGCCATGCATCAGGCAAGCCCCATTGAAATTGAGGCATTTATTCACGGGGCACTATGCTACAGTTATTCCGGACAGTGCCTCATGAGCAGTCTTTTTGGCGGGAGAAGCGGGAATCGTGGCCGCTGTGCCCAGCCCTGCAGGCTTTCTTACCAGACAAGCCCTGACGGAAAAAAAATTCAGGGAAAAGCGGAGCTCTGCCCTTTGAGCCTGAAGGATATCTGCACCATTGACATGCTTCCTGAGATCATTGAAGCAGGAGTGGTCTCTCTGAAAATCGAAGGACGGATGAAACAGCCCCGCTATACAGCGGGTGTGACAGGCATCTACCGGAAATATCTGGATCTTTACCTCAAAAACGGCAGGGAAGGCTACCGGGTAAAAGAGGAAGACCGCAGGTTCCTTCTGGATATTTTTAACAGGGGAGGCTCCTGCGGCGGCTATTTCAAACAGCACAACGGTCCATCCATGATGGCATTTACCAATGAGAAAAAAACAGGAGCCATTGAGCCGGAGATTAAAAAAAGGAAAGAAAAAATTAATGGAAATTTTATACTTTTTCCCGGAAGTCCTGCTATACTGGAGATATGCTGCGGCGATATCCGGGTAAGCGCTTCTGCGGGAGAAGTGCAGTATGCCATTCATCAGCCCATGGAGGAAGCCCGTATCCGGGCCCAGATGAAAAAGCTGGGGAATACGGAGTTTCAGTGGGACAGACTGGATATTCAGATGGGAGAGCAGATCTTTGTTCCTGTAAAAGTGCTTAATGAGGTGCGAAGAGAAGCCCTGAGCCGTCTCAGGGACGCCCTTACAAAAGTCTGGAAGCGGGAGATAAAAAATACTTCCTGCGAAGTGATTGACATGGCAGGTACATCCCCCATAAAAAAAGAAAAACAGGAAAAGCTTCCGGTATATGTTTCCTGCGAATCTCCGGAACAGGCGGAGGTTCTTTGGAAGAACCGGGAGATTCAGGGCATGTATCTGCCCTATGATGCAATGGAGCGATGCATGGCAATGGGGCTGGCAGATGATCTGGAGCTTTATCTTTCCCTTCCCCATATGACCAGGGGAAGGGCACCGGAGGGCTATTTTGCACAGGCAGAGAAATGGCTTCAGGAGGGGATGAAAGGATTTTTTGTAAGAAACCTGGAAGCCTATGGAATGGTCAGGGAAATGGGATATGCAGAGAAATGTATCATTGATGCATCTCTTTATACCTGGAATGATGAGGCAGTGGACTTTTGGCGGAAACAGGGGATTTTGCGGGATACCATTCCTTTAGAGCTGAACCAGAAGGAACTTCTTCACAGAGACAATTCCGGAAGCGAAATGCTGATTTACGGGTATCTTCCCTTAATGATCTCAGCCCAGTGTGTGCAAAAAAACCTGTACCGGTGCAACGGCAGGGAAGGGATGAGTTTTCTGAAAGACCGTTATGAAAAGGTTTTTTCCTCGGTCTGCTTCTGTAATCCGTGGAAATTTAAAAATACAGACAATGGAAGAAACTGTTATAATATCATCTACAACAGTATTCCCTTTGCCCTTTTGAAGGAAAAGCAAGGGGTGCAGGCCCTTGGGGTACAGTCTTTGCGATTGTCTTTCACGATTGAAACTCCAGGGGAGGTTTCTGAGATCCTGACGGAATTTCTGGATGTATATTTTAAGGGCAGGGAACCTGCCCAAAGGGAATATACCAGAGGACATTTTAAAAGAGGAGCCGAATAGAGGTATATGATTAATGTAATTGTTGAATTATCTAAGTACATTATTCTGACTTTGATGGTTGTGTATACCTTTCACTGTTTTTACATGGTGCATCGTCAGAGTGAGGAAGAAAAAAATGAATTGCTTCACCAGCAGCTGATCCTGATTTTTTTTATGGATTTCACGGCGTTTCTTGTGATTTATCTGAAAACGTTTGATTTTAAGGTGATTCAGTTTTATATGGAGATGATGGCATATTTTGCAGGTATCCAGATCATTTACCGTATTTTTTACAGGAAGGCATCGCTGCTCCTTCTGAATAATATGTGCATGCTTTTAAGCGTAGGTTTTATCATGCTATGCAGGCTGGATATTTCTACAGCGAACAGGCAGCTTCTGATCGTGATCGGAGCCAGTGCGGTTGCGCTTGCCATTCCTGTAATGGTGCGGAAGATAAAATTTTTAAGGGAGCTTACCTGGCTTTATGCAGGAGTAGGCGTGGTTTTGCTTGGAGCTGTCCTGGTTTTGGCAAGTACAAGCTACGGAGCCAAGCTTTCTCTTATGGGGATCCAGCCTTCGGAAGCAATCAAAATTACGTTTGTCTTCTTTATGGCTGCCCTTTTATCCAGAGATACAAGCTTCTCCGCTGTGGTAAAAGCAACGGTTGTTGCAGGCATGCATGTGGGGATCCTGGTATTATCCAGAGATCTGGGAAGTGCTGTTATTTTCTTTGTTGCTTATCTTGTGATGATTTTTGTTGCCACGAAGAAAAAGGCCTATCTTGGGATCGGGATCTTAGGCGGAGCGGCAGCCTCTGTGGTGGCCTATTTCCTGTTCGGCCATGTACGGGAGAGAGTGAGTGCCTGGAAAGATCCCATGGCTGTTTACCGGAATGAGGGCTATCAGATCGTACAGTCCCTTTTTGCCATCGGGACAGGGGGGCTGTTCGGAATGGGGCTTTGCCAGGGATCGCCGGAAGTGATTCCCATTGTGAAAAATGACTTCATTTTCAGTGCCATCTGTGAGGAACTGGGAGGAGTCTTTGCCATCTGCCTAATCCTGGTATGTATGAGTTTCTTCCTGATGATCGTAAATATTGCGTTGAAGATTAAGAAACCCTTTTATAAGCTGATCGCACTGGGACTTGGTACGGAGTATGCCTTTCAGGTATTTCTGACCATCGGAGGTGCCACGAAGTTTATTCCTTTAACAGGCGTTACCCTGCCCCTGGTCAGCTATGGCGGAAGCTCGGTGATGAGTACGCTCCTGATGCTTGCGATCATCCAGGGATTGTATATTTTAAGAGAAGATGAGGATGAGGAATTTGAAAAACGGAGAAAAGAAGCGGCAAAAAGAGCTCGAGAAAGAGCGTATGCAGAGAGAGAAGGCGATTTCTAAAAAGAGGCGTGCCAGAAATAAAGAGTATACACTGGTATCCGGATTCTTTGTGCTGATCTTTGTAAGCCTGATCGGGTACCTTATCTACTTTGATCTGGTGGAGAGCGAGACTTTTATCAATAGTCCTTACAACACACGGCAGGATACGTTTTCTGACCGGGTAGTGAGAGGGATGATCCTTTCCTCAGACGGAGAAATACTGGCGCAGACGAATGTCGGTGAAGACGGAACCGAGGAACGGGTTTACCCTTACAATAATATTTTTGCCCACGCAGTAGGTTATGATTCCAACGGAAAAAACGGTCTGGAGTCGGAAGCCAACTTTCAGCTTCTGACTTCCCACGAATTTTTTCTGACCCAGATGAAGAATGAATTCCGCGGCCGGAAAAACATGGGCGATTCAGTAGTGACGACTCTGGATGCAGGACTTCAGACAATCGCTTACAATGCTCTGGGGGATCGGCGGGGCGCTGTGCTTGCACTGGAGCCTTCTACAGGCAGGATTCTTGTGATGGTCAGCAAGCCGGATTTTGACCCGAATTATATAGAAGAAAACTGGGATGCGCTGATTAATGATGAAAACAACAGCAGTCTTTTAAATCGTGCCACTATGGGACAGTATCCGCCCGGTTCCACCTTTAAGGTGGTGACTGCACTGGATTATTTCCGAAACAAGGGTACACTGGAGGGATACAGTTATCTCTGCCAGGGAAGCATAACCATGGAGGAGCATACTATCCGATGCTACAATGGGACGGTTCACGGACAGGAGGACTTTTATTCCGCTTTTGCAAACTCCTGTAACTGTGCTTTTGCAGATATGGGAACTTCCCTTGGGGCCAAATCCCTTCGGAAAACAAGCGAGGATCTTCTATTCAATAAATCTCTGCCCCTGAAAGGATCCAGGAAGAGCAGCTTTACCCTGGACAAGAATTCTCCCACAGCTCTGATAATGCAGACTGCCATGGGACAGGGCAATACCCTGGTGAGCCCCCTGCAGATGGCTCTGATTACCAGTGCGGTGGCAAACGGAGGCATACTGATGCAGCCCTATCTTATTGACCATGTACAAAATGCGGACGGGGAGAATGTGAGCACCACCCAGCCCGAGGAATATAAAAGGCTGATGACCGATAACGAAGCAAATCTTCTTGGAAAGCTGATGAAAAATGTGGTGGATCATGGTACAGCCTCTGCCCTTGGGGGAAGAAGCTATTCCGTCGCAGGCAAAACAGGATCTGCAGAATTTGATGAAAACGGCTCCAGCCATTCCTGGTTTATCGGATATTCCAATGTAGATGATCCGGACCTGGTGGTTTCCATTATTGTAGAAAACGGCGGAACCGGAAGTGAAGCGGCTGTTCCCATTGCCGGTCAGATTTTTGACGCTTATTATGCTGGTTAATTTTCTATTGCCATGCTCCTGAAAAAGAGGTATACTGTATAAAGATTTATAGAAACTGACGGCTTTTCAGATGGTCTGCCGGCAGTTTGGGGATACACACGCAGTACAGGAGGATTTGCACTATGATTGAAGCAACGAGCTGTGGCGGTGTGGTAATTCATCGGGGAAAGATACTGGCACTATACAAGTCCTACAAGAATCGTTATGAAGGATGGGTTCTTCCCAAGGGGACAGTGGAACCTGGAGAAACTCATGAGCAGACAGCTCTTAGGGAAGTGCGGGAGGAAGCAGACGTGAGAGCTTCCATTGTAAAGTATATAGGCAAGAGCCAATACAATTTTACAGTTCCAGAGGATATGGTTACGAAAGAAGTACATTGGTATCTGATGACTGCTGATAATTATCATAGTAAACCTCAGCGTGAGGAATTTTTCGTGGATTCCGGCTATTATAAGTTCCACGAGATTTATCACCTTCTTCGTTTTTCCAACGAAAAGCAAATTGTGGAAAAGGCATACCAGGAATACCTGGAGATGAGAAGCGAAGGAATCTGGGGAAAACAGCATAAGTATTATTAAAACGGAAGCGGGCTGTGTTTTTTAACGCAGTCCCGTTTAAATTATAAGAAAAAGGGAATCATTCATATGAAGCCCTTGAATACGGAAAGGGCAGGGCGGGAAATGTTAAAATGGATGGATCACATTTATGCAGATGAGACATTGGAAAATGCGGATCAGATCCGTGACAGACTAAATCAGAATAAGCTGACGCCTGGAATCTATCTGCTGACCCTTTCCCATAATCCGGGGCATCTGATGGAAATACTGCCGGCGGTTTCTCTGAAGCAGAGTTGCGTCCGGGAGCTTTGCCCGGAAATCTTTGGCGTGGCAGCCAGCAAGGATTCCGCCATGGAACTGTCCTGCAGGATATTAAAAGAAGTATATGATGCAACAGGAACATTTGATATTAAAAATTATTTAAAAAACAGGTGAGTGCATGTTACATATACTGTGGATGATTTTGAAATTTATATTGATCGTACTTGGAATCCTCCTGGGTGTACTGGTGCTTGCGCTTTTATTGTTTTTGTTCTGTCCTGTGCGTTATCAGGCGGAAGGAGCCGGGGATTACAAAGAGTGGAAGAAGGCGCAGGCATGTATTTGTGTAAGCTGGCTGTTTAGGGGAATCACGCTGAGGATTTCTCTAAGGGAGGGAAAGATCTCCCACAGCATACGGCTGTTTGGCATTCTTCTTTCCGGGAACAGGCATGGAAAAAAAAAGAAGGCGGCCCGAAGAACCCTTAAGAAGGAATCTGTAAAAAAAGAACTGCCAACGGAGCAAAAGGAGATGCAGAAGCCTGATCTTCCGAAAGCAAAAGACATTCCCAAGACGGAAGATATCCCTCATGCAGAAGCAGCCGGGGATGATCCACGGGAAGCTTCGGGAAAACCTGAGAGACAGGGACTTTTTTTCCGTATCAGGAATAAAGCTTCCGCATTTCTGGAAAAACTAAAAAAAATCCCGGAAGTTTTCCGTAATCTTTTTTTCAAACTCCAGAAGATGTATGACACAATCGATTTCTGGAAGCAGTTTTTATCCCATCCTCAGGTAAAGGATGCCATTTCCTTTGCCTGGCAGAAGGGAAAAGGATTGCTGAAACACATCTTCCCTACCAGGATCGAGGGACATATTTCTCTGGGAAGTGAGGATCCCTCCATCACAGGAGCGGTGCTTGCGGTTCTTGGGACGACGATGGCGTTTCATAAGAACTGTATAGAAGTTACGCCTGTGTTCGAGGGAAGCAATTTACTCTGTGGAAATGTAAAACTGCGGGGACGTGTTTACGGATATCGAATCGTAAAAACCGCCCTTCAGATTTATTTTAATAAAAATATCAAATACGTCATCAACCGATGGAAGCATAAGGAGGAAACGTTATGACAAACGAAGAGAAATATGAAAACAATTTTAAAGATACTGTGAATTCCCTGTTTAAAGGGATGGATGCATTTCTTTCTGCAAAAACTGTTGTGGGAGATGCCATACATGTAGGTGAGACGATCATCCTTCCTCTGGTTGATGTCACCTTTGGAATGGGCGCAGGAGCTTTGTCTGCTGAAAAAAAGAATAACGGCGGAGGCGGTATGACCGGAAAAATGAGCCCATGTGCAGTTCTGGTTATCCAGAACGGAAATACGAAGCTTGTAAATATCAAGAATCAGGATGGCCTTACCAAGATATTGGATATGGTGCCCGATTTTGTGGATCGGTTTGCTCCAAAGACTGCCGCGGATTCCGGGACAGAAGAAAATTAATCTGCAATCCTTTGAAAAGAAGAATCCGGTATTCGAAGGACTGTCTCCTGCATAAACTATAGTAAACCAAAGAGACGGGAATAGATCAGTATGGGAAAACTTTGGGGACTTATCTTGTTTTGTGTGGGAATCGGTATGATCATCGGAATGATGGTCGCAGACAGCGTGATCATTATTATTGCAGCAGCAGCCTGCCTGTTGTGCGGGTATCATATGTTTTGCAGATAGAAGGGTATGCAGGAAAAACTGCATACTCTTTTTGGTTCCTTCCGGGCAAAAAGATACCCTCGCATAGGTGCGAGGGTAAAAGGAGTTTCTTATGCTCTTTCCACTTTGCCGGATCTTAAGCAGGAAGTACAAACGTACATCTTCTTTGCTCCGCCTTCGGTTTTAACTTTAACGGATTTTACGTTGGATTTCCACATTTTATTGGATCTTCTATGGGAATGACTCACATTGTTTCCGAAATGAGCACCTTTTTCACAAATTGCGCATTTAGCCATGATAGCACCTCCTTGACGCTTTTTTCAACAGGTTTTATTTTAACAGATGGGATAGACTTTTGCAAGTAAAAAAAGGAAAATTCTAAAATTATTATTTCTTTTTCTACAAAAACAGGTTATAATACAGACATACTAAACTAAAATTGGAGGTAACCATATGAATGGACGTATAGATTCCGGATTGGGACAGATTGTCATTAATACAGATGTCATTACAACTTATGCGGGAAGTGTCGCTGTTGAGTGCTTCGGAATTATCGGGATGGCCGCTGTCAGCATGAAGGACGGGCTTGTGAAGCTTCTGAAAAGAGAGAGCCTGCAGCATGGGATCAGTGTAATGATCACTGATGAAAACAAGATTCGCCTGAATTTCCATGTGATCGTGGCATATGGAGTGAACATAAGTGCCATTGCCGACAATCTTGTCAGCAATGTAAAATATAAAGTAGAGGCCTTTACAGGGTTGGAGATTGAAAAGATCAATATCTATGTGGAAGGCGTGCGTGCCATAGATTAGTGAATTAGAGGAGGAACTTGTGGTGAATACGAAAACCATAGATGCCAAGATACTTTCCAGAATGTTTCTGGCAGGAGCAAAGAATCTGGAAGCGAAAAAAGAATGGATCAATGAATTAAATGTTTTTCCCGTACCTGACGGAGATACAGGAACCAATATGACCTTAACCATTATGTCTGCCGCTGCTGAGGTCGGCTCTCTGGCTGATCCGGATATGGAGACCCTTGCGAAGGCCATTTCTTCCGGCTCTCTGCGCGGTGCCAGAGGAAACTCCGGCGTGATTCTTTCTCAACTCCTTCGGGGATTTACCAGAAGCGTGCGAAAATGTGAGAAACTTGGTGCAGAGGATATTGCCGCTGCCATGGAGAAGGGCGTGGAGACTGCATACAAAGCCGTTATGAAGCCAAAAGAAGGGACCATTTTGACTGTGGCAAGAGAAGCTGCAGCAAAGGCTTGTGAAATAGCAGAAGAGACAGAGGAACTGGAGGACTTTTTCCGGAAAGTTTTTGCCCATGCGGAAGCGACCCTTTTAAAAACACCGGAGATGCTTCCTGTATTAAAAGAAGCAGGTGTGGTGGATTCCGGCGGACAGGGACTTCTGGAAGTGTACAGAGGAGCCATTGACGGCTTCCTTGGAAAGGAAATTGATTATTCTGCCTTCCATAAAAGCCAGGGGCCGGCAGTGACCAAAATCTCTCCCCAGGCGGAAGCAGATATTAAATTCGGCTATTGTACGGAATTTATTATTCTCCTTGAGAAGCCCATGCCGGAAGAGGAAGAGCATTCTTTTAAGGAATTTCTTACATCCATCGGTGATTCCATTGTCCTGGTAGCTGATGACGAAATCGTAAAAGTGCATGTCCATACCAATCATCCCGGACAGGCAATCGAGCGGGCGCTGACTTACGGAGCACTTTCCCGTATGAAGATTGATAATATGCGGGAGGAACATCAGGAGAAACTGATCAAAGATGCCGAGAAGCTGGCCAGGGAACAGGCAGAAGCTGAAGCTTCCCCGAAAGCTCCGGAACCGCCGAAAGATTACGGCTTTATTTCCGTATCTGTGGGAAATGGATTAACGCAAATCTTTAAAGAGTTGGGGACGGACTACCTTATTGAAGGCGGCCAGACGATGAATCCAAGTACAGAAGATATGTTAAATGCCATAGAGCGGGTCAATGCCAAAACCATTTACATTTTCCCGAATAACAAGAACATTGTTCTTGCAGCCAATCAAGCACGGGATCTGACAGAAGATAAAGAGATCATTGTGGTGCCTACCAAAACGATCCCTCAGGGAATTACCGCCCTCATCAGCTTTGTACCGGAAAAATCCTCTGAAGAGAACCTGGAAGCCATGATGGAAGCGGTTTCCAAGGTAAAGACCGGTCAGATTACTTATGCTGTACGTGATACCAGAATTGATGACAAAGAAATTCATGAAGGCGATATCATGGGAATCGGCGACAGCGGCATACTGGCAGTAGGAAAAGAGAGAACCGATGTGGCTAAACAGACCGTTGCAGCCATGTTAAGCGATGATGCAGAGGTCATCAGCATCTACTATGGCGCAGACATACCGGAAGAAGAAGCAGAGAAACTGGCTTCCTATCTGGAGGAAGCATATCCGGACTGTGAAACAGAACTGAATCCGGGCGGACAGCCGATTTATTATTATGTAATTTCTGTAGAATAAGATAATGTAAGAATCATACAGACTGCTGGATCAGGCGGAGGGAAACTTCCGCCTTTTTCTTTGCGGGAATGTGAGGATAAAAGGATGAAAAAATCACTGCGAGAACTGAAGGGTGTAGGAGAGAAGACGGAAAAGCTGTTTCAGAAGCTGGGAATCCGGGATACGGATGATCTGCTTCGATATTATCCCAGGACTTATGATGCCTATGAAGAACCGGTTTCTGTTTCCGGGCTGGAGGAGGGAACTTTAACCGCAATCCGCGTCTCCGTTATCTCAGGTGCATATGTGAATCAGGTCAGAAACCTTCAGATTATCTCGGTCACTGCCGCTGACACCAGCGGCAGACTGAATATCACCTGGTTTAATGCACCATATCTGAAAAGCAGCCTGAAAAAAGGGAGCGTATTCGTTTTCAGGGGTAAGGTGGTGCGCAAGCAGGGAAAGCTTATGATGGAACATCCGGAAATTTTTACCCCTGCTGCTTATGAAGAGGTGCTTCATAGCCTCCAGCCCATTTATGGCCTGACTGCAGGTCTTTCCAACAAAACCATTGTGAAACTGGTGAAAATGGTATTAAAAGAAGAGCAGCTTCAAATGGAATCCCTTCCTGAAGAATTTAAGGAAAGATATTGCCTGGCAGATTATAATTTTGCCATACGGGCCATTCATTTTCCGGATAACAAAGAACAACTGCTTACTGCGAGAAAAAGACTTGTGTTTGATGAGTTTCTTTTGTTTATTCTTGCAGTGCAGCTTTTAAAAGAAAAAACAGAGGAAGCAGAAAATACCTTTCCTATGAAACAGACCTGGACAACGGAACAGATCATTGAAAATCTCCCTTATCGCCTTACCAATGCACAGTTAAATGCCTGGCATGAAATCGAGCGGGATTTATCCGGACAGGCTCTGATGTCCAGGCTGGTGCAGGGAGATGTGGGAAGCGGAAAGACTATCCTGGCATTTCTTGCCATGGTTCTGGCATGTGAAAATGGATACCAGGCTGCGCTGATGGTGCCCACAGAAGTTTTGGCCAGGCAGCATTATGAAGCATTTCAGAAACTGATCAATGAGCAGGGGCTTGTATGCAGGGCCGTTCTTTTAACAGGCTCCCACACAGCAAAGGAAAAAAGGGAGCGCTATGCCATGATTGCGTCCGGGGAAGCCAGCGTTATCATCGGCACTCACGCGCTGATTCAGGAAAAGGTGTCGTATCGAAGTCTTGGCCTGGTTATTACGGATGAGCAGCACAGGTTTGGCGTAAAGCAGAGAGAAGCGCTGACTACCATGGGTAATCCTCCAAATGTACTGGTGATGAGTGCAACCCCGATTCCCCGTACCCTGGCGATCATCCTGTACGGCGATCTGGATATTTCCGTGATTGATGAGCTGCCGAAAAGACGGCTTCCCATTAAAAACTGTGTTGTAGGAACGTCGTACAGGCCGGCTGCATATACTTTCATAGAAAAACAGGTGAGAGAAGGACATCAGGCATATATTATCTGCCCTATGGTAGAAGAAAGCGAAGGACTGGATGCAGAGAATGTTCTGGATTACACAGCGAAGCTGAAGGGAATCCTGCCCAAGGATATCCGGGTTACTTATCTTCATGGAAAAATGAAAGCAAAAGAGAAGAATCAGGTGATGGAACAGTTTGCTTCCGGAGAGATCCAGATTTTGGTTTCCACTACGGTTGTGGAGGTCGGTGTGAATGTTCCAAACGCAACGGTTATGATGGTAGAAAATGCGGAGCGTTTCGGCCTTGCCCAGCTTCACCAGCTTCGGGGACGTGTGGGTCGGGGCGAGTATCAGTCCTACTGTATTTTTGTACAGGGAAATGATGTGAAGGAAACATCCAAAAGGCTGGAAATCCTGAATAAATCCAATGACGGATTTTATATTGCAGGGGAAGATTTAAAGCTTCGGGGACCGGGGGAACTGTTCGGAATCCGCCAAAGCGGCCTTATGGAATTTCGCATTGGGGATATCTATCAGGATGTGGATATTTTGAAGTCAGCCAGTGAAGCAGCCGGGGAAATCCTTGCTCTGGACGGGGATCTGTCCCTGCCGCAGAACAGCATTTTAAAGGAAAAACTCCTGTCCTATATGAAGGATGAACTGGAAAACCTGGGGCTTTAAGCAGATTGTACAAAAAGAAGTTCTTGCAAAATCCGGAAAACAGTAGTATCCTAGGGAAGTAATTATTATTTTCACCTTGTAAGGAGGCTAACAATATGGCTAGAACAACAAAAAAAGCAGAACCTGCTACAGCAACTGTAAAAGAGGCTCCTGCTAAGAAAACCAGAACCAAAGCAGTGAAGGCAGAAACTGCACAGGCAGAGACAGCCGTTCCTGTTACTGAGACAGCCGAAAAGAAAGCCACAAGAAAACCTGCTGCCAGAAGGACAGCGAAAAAGGCTGCTGTTAACACAGAGGTTTATGTACAGTTCTGGGGCAAAGAGGTATATGCTAAGGACGTTGTAGAGAACATCAAGAAAATCTGGACTGAAGAGTTAGGCAAAAAAGAAGAAGATCTTACAGACTTAAAAGTATATATCAAACCGGAAGATAACGGTGTACATTATGTCATCAATCATGACATCACCGGATTCATCGGATTATAAAATGAAAAGGCTCAGAGACTTGGCGGTCGCTGAGTTTTTTTTATATGGAAAACAGATGCACAGCAAAAACCGGCGTTACGTGATAACACATTTTGTGATTTCGTAACGCCGGCTTTTCATTTTAATGCAGGGGACTTCCCTCAGCCTGTCTTATCCGGCTTCTTAGAACTGGCCGCCCTGGCTTCCGGAAGACATCTGTCTTTCCTGTGCTTCGATCATTTTCTTTACCATATAACCGCCTACGCTTCCGTTCTGTTTGGAAGTAAGGTTTCCGTTGTATCCGTCAGTAAGCGGAACACCCAGCTCGTTGGCTACCTCGAATTTGAAACGGTCTAATGCACCTTTTGCTTCCGGTACGACTGCTTTGTTAGAAGAACTTGTGTTTGACATAATTCATTTCCTCCTTGGTTGTTTTTGTTGTTTGGATGTTACAATGCTAGTATGCGATATTCCTAAAATAATACACTAGAAGTTCCTGCCTGAATTGGCAGAATTTTGTTGTGCACCGAGAGATGAAAAAATCCTGTGCGCTTGTTGTGTTTTTTAAAGAAATCCGATATACTGAAAAAGAAGCCTTATTTTAAAAATGGTAAATTATTAACAAATTATGAACTTTGTATATTTTATGAGGATTTAATTGCACTTCTTTAGTTAAGTTGTTATAATAGATAAGAATTAAGCATTTTTATACATTGTATTGGGAAAATGGAGAGGTGAGTTATGAATTTAGGAATCATTGCACACAACAGCAAAAAGGTTCTGATTGAAGATTTTTGTATTGCCTATAAAAATATCCTTGCGAAGCATGAAGTTTATGCCACAGGAACAACCGGAAGGAGAATTGAAGAAGCGACCAGTCTTCATGTTCATAAGTTCCTGGCCGGCAGTATCGGCGGTGACAAGCAGTTTATGGAAATGGTGGAGCGTCAGAACCTGGATATGGTGATTTTGTTTTACAATCCTGTAATGATCGATCCCAAGGAGCCGGATATCATGGCTATTGTAAAGCGCTGCGACCAGTATAACATTCCGGTGGCCACCAATATTGCAACTGCAGAACTTCTGATCCTTGGACTGTCCCGGGGCGATCTGGATTGGAGACTGAACTTACGATGAGAGTAATTGCAGGAAAGGCCAGGCGCCTTCAGTTAAAGACGGTTCCGGGAATGGATACCAGGCCCACTACCGACCGGATTAAGGAAACCTTGTTTAATATTTTGCAGCCGAAGATTCCTGGCTGCAGATTTCTGGATCTGTTTAGCGGAAGCGGCGGAATCGGGATCGAAGCTCTCAGCCGCGGAGCAGAATATGCAGTCTTTGTGGAAAAGAATCCCAGGGCTTGTGCCTGTATCCGGGAAAATCTCTCATTTACAAAACTCGCAGAAAATGGTAAACTCTTAAATATGGATGTATTACAGGCCCTTCGTTCCCTTGAGAATAAAGGGATGTTTGACTGTATATTTATGGATCCGCCTTATCATCAGGAACTGGAACGCCAGGTGCTGGAATATCTGAGGGAGAGCAGCGTGCTCAAGGAAGATACGCTGATCATTATTGAAGCAGATTTGAATACCGATTTCTCTTATGTGGATTCACTGGGGTTTGAACTGCTGCGTTCCAAGGAATATAAAACCAATAAGCATGTATTCCTGAGAAAATTACCGTAAGAGAAAGTGAGATTGTAGAAAATGGTAACAGCTGTTTATCCCGGGAGCTTTGATCCGGCTACTTATGGTCATCTTGACGTTATCCGCAGAGCAAGTGTATCTTTTGACCAGGTAATTGTAGGAGTTTTGCATAATTCTGCAAAAAGTCCGTTGTTTTCTGTGGAAGAACGTGTTAATATATTGGAAAAGGCGACAAAAGATATCCCCAATGTGATCGTCAAACCCTTTGACGGTCTTTCCGTAAACTTTGCAAGAGAGAATCAGGCGAAGGTGATCATCCGGGGACTGCGCGCTGTTACGGATTTTGAATATGAATTGCAGATGGCCCAGACAAATCGGGTTCTGGCGCCGGATATTGATACTGTATTCCTGACGACCAGTCTGGAATATGCATATTTAAGTTCCACAATTATGAAAGAGGTTGCGATGTTTAACGGAGATCTCTCCAGATTCGCGCCGCCTGAGATTATTGACGCAGTGAAGTTAAAGATGTACCAAAAGTAGAGAAAATAAGGAGAGTATACTATGAGCAGCAGAATTGAACAGATTATTGAAGAAATCGAAGAGTTTGTAGACAGTTGCAAATATCAGCCATTGTCTACCACCAAGATTGTTGTTAATAAAGAAGAAATTGAAGAACTTCTTCGTGAGCTTCGCCTGAAGACACCTGATGAAATCAAACGTTACCAGAAGATCATCAGCAATAAGGATGCCATTTTGGAAGATGCACAGGTAAAGGCGGATGCTTTGATCGCAGATGCACAGACCAAGGCACAGGAACTTGTAACCCAGCATGAGATCATGCAGAAGGCTTACGCACAGGCTAATGAGACCATTAATGCTGCCAACAGACAGGCACAGGAAATTCTGGACTCTGCCACACAGGATGCCAACAGCATTCGTTTAAGTGCCATTACTTATACAGATGATATGATGGCTAACATTGGGGCGATCCTGAATCAGACCCTTGAGGATGCAGGCGGGAAATACAAGGTATTTATTGAAGCTCTTCAGACATGCCTTGAGGTAGTGAATCATAATCGCCAGGAGCTTGCTCCCCAGACCGCACAGGCTGCAGCTATGTCCAACTCCTATCATGAGACTCCGGAAGAAGCCGAAGATACCATGTTAGACGATCTGGGAGAAAACTAACACCAACAGGCCTGCAATTATTCCGTTCAGGCATTTCGCACCGATATACGGCAGGAATGACAGGCGTTTGTCTGTGACGCTCCTTGTTTGTGCCAGAATGCAGAATCCGCCGAAGGCGGTCAGAGCCATGGAAATCAGATACTGCATTTCATAGGGCAGATTGGACAGGGCAATCTGGTGAAGTCCAGTTGTAATTTCCAAAGTTCCCAGAAAGAGAACGCATAGGGCAGACGACCATTTCCAGTAGTGCCGGATGCAGGCGGACAACAGGGAGAACAGAAGAATATAGCCGCCAAGCCGGGTTATAGTTTCAAATCCGTTCATAATCGAGACATCTATGATGGTTCCGGGGGAACTTGCAGTAGATGTCTCTTTTTGCAGAGAAATACTTTCTGTTGCTGTACGGTTTTGGAATATCACAAAACGGAAAAACACCATGCATACAGCACTTGCGGCAAACATCACAAGAAAAATTTCCCGAATGTCCGTTTTTTGTTCCAGGCAGACATGTGCCAGGTAGGTGGTGAGAAAAGCCGGACTTGCCTGATTGGTGAAGGTAAGCAGATACTCTGCTTCCCTGCGGTCGATTTTTCCGTGGGAAAACATGTCGGATGCCAGTTTCGCTCCCATGGGATACCCACATAGCATACCCAGGAAAAAAACGTAGGCTCCTGCAGGGGACAGCCCCAGAACTGTCTTCCATAACTTTGACAGCGGCGAAAGAAATTTTTCAATTCCGCCCGTGTGCAGCAATAAACCGGTTAAAATCAGAAACGGAAGCAGTGTGGGCAGCAGGATATTCAGCCACAGCTTCATTCCTTCTCTGGAAGCTTCCAGAGCTTCCTGGGGATAAAAAAGGAGAAACAGAAGAAGCAGGAGGATTCCTGCAATACTCAATTTGCGTTTCATAAGTATCCCTGTTTTTTTCTTTATTATATGGCAGGAAGAAATAGAATATGATTGTGCCGCAGGACACATCATACAGAGATAGCAACTGTTTCAGAGGATAAGAAACAGTTATGATATACAAATAAAAATCCGGAGGAAATGAATTATGAGAGTTTTAGAAAATTATGAGCCACAAAAAGTACTTTACTATTTTGAGGAAATCTGCAGCATTCCCCATGGTTCCGGAAATACAAAACAGATCAGCGACTATCTGGTATCTTTTGCAAAAGATCACGGGCTTCGCCATGTAAAGGATGAACTGAACAATGTTGTCATCTTTAAGCCTGCATCACCGGGGTATGAAAATGTTCCTGCCGTCATTATTCAGGGACATATGGATATGGTATGTGAAAAGCGCCCGGACGTAGATCATGATTTCGCGAAAGACGGATTAACGCTTTCCGTAGAAAACGGCTTTATCTCCGCAAACGGTACGACCCTTGGAGGAGATGACGGAATTGCGGTTGCTTATGGGCTGGCCCTTCTGGACAGTGAGGAGATCGCCCATCCTGCATTGGAAGTTCTGATCACAGTAGATGAGGAAATCGGACTTTTAGGGGCTATTGGTTTTGACTGCAGCATTTTAAAGGGGAAACGTCTGATCAACCTGGATTCTGAGGAGGAAGGAAGTCTCTTGATCAGCTGTGCAGGCGGAATGGCCGGAAAAAGCGCTATTCCTGTGCGCAGAGTGGAAGCAGAGGGAGAAAAGCTCCACGTAAAGATCTGCGGCCTGACAGGCGGCCATTCAGGTGCGGAAATTGACAAAAACAGAGCGAATGCCAATGTTTTAATGGGCAGATTCTTATATGAACTGAAAAAGCAGGCAGATTATGAAATCCTTTCTCTGGAAGGAGGAAAAAGGGACAATGTAATCACCAGAGAATGCGATGCGGAAATTCTGACTGCCGTCGGAGAGGTTTCCGCGGTGAAAGAATATGCATTCCTGTGGGAAGAAAAAATTCGGGAAGAATACACAGGAAGTGACGAGAATATTACCCTTAAGATCACAGAGGAAGGAACTGTAAATGCAAATGTGCTTCATCCTACAAGCCGTGAAAAAGTACTTTTTTATCTGATGCAGGTTCCTTTTGGAGTTCAGAAAATGAGCGGCTCCATTGAAGGACTTGTGGAAACCTCTACCAATCTTGGTGTTTTAAAACTTACGGAAGAAGAGCTTCTTACAAGCTCAGGAATCAGAAGCTCTGTGGAAGCAGCGAAAAATGCAGTTTCCAATAAGATTGAATATCTTACGGAATTCCTTGGCGGTGAGTATAAGATCGAGGGTGCTTATCCTGCATGGGAATACCGCAAAGATTCTCCTCTTCGGGATAAGATGGTGGAAGTATATAAGGAGATGTACGGTTTGGCTCCCCATGTAGTTGCGATTCATGCCGGCCTGGAATGCGGGCTTTTCTACGAAAAGATCAAAGGGCTGGATTGCGTATCTCTCGGGCCAAATATGAAGGATATCCATACTTCAGAGGAAATGCTGGATATTGCTTCTGTGAAGCGTGTCTGGGAATATCTGATTAAAACATTGGAAGCTTTAAAAGACTGAGATGACATACAGTACCTTACCCCGGCATTTGCCGGGGTATTTCTTTGACCGATCATGCCTGAAATAGAGTCCGCAGGATTTTATTTTCTTTGTTCTAAATAGCAGAACATCTTCATATACTGTTTTGGTACGGGAGGTGGAGGATGAAGGCCAGATGGAGCTATGGGATTCCTGTGTGGATCTTTCTTTTGATCCTGGTTGTCTTCCTGACAACGGTACTTAAGGAGCGAAGCAGCGTTTCCAATCTTAAAATGGATACCTGTGAAAGCGATGCTTTCCGCAGGCAGGAGCTGCCGCCGCAGGTTTATAAAGAACTTCAGAAGCAGGCAGATAAGAGCGGGAATCTGGGGACTTTCCTCACAGCCACCATGCTTCACGGAAATTTTCAGCCGGAAAAGATCTTTCCGGATGCAATGCCGTATCTGCGCTACAAAAAGCGGGAATTTTTCCTGCTTCGGAGCTGCTATGAAGCCATCTGGGCGGATCTTCGGTATTTTCCGGTGCCATCTGATGAGATCACCTTTGAGAATACATGGCTTTCTCCCAGAGAATACGGAGGAAAGCGTTTTCATGAAGGATGCGATCTCTTCGGGCAGGTAACGGTTTCCGGCTATTACCCGATTGTAAGCATGACCGACGGAACTGTGGAGCAGATTGGCTGGCTGCCCCTTGGAGGATACCGCATCGGAATCCGTTCGGAGCATGGAGGGTATTTTTACTATGCACATTTATCCGGCTATGAGAGGGAATTCCGGATAGGAGATGCCGTTTTGGCAGGAGATATTCTGGGATATATGGGGAACACTGGATACGGTAGTGAGGGAACTGTGGGGCAATTTCCTGTACATCTTCATCTGGGAATTTATATTTCCACACCGTCCAAGAAGGAGATGAGCGTAAATCCTTATTGGATTTTACAATCTATCCATAAAAATATTATAAACTATTCATATTAATGACAATTTTCCTGTTTTTTATGTTATAATATGAACCGTATGGAAATGCAAGGAGCGATTTAAAATGGAAATACAGTTATGGAGAAGCATGTTAAGCCCATATGAACTGGCGGTCAGGGAATTGATCGTGAAGTTTGAGCATATTATTACAGAGCATAAGTTGAATGATCTCTATTCCCCTATCGAACAGGTGAGCGGACGTGTCAAAAGCGTTTCCAGCATCTTAGAGAAGCTGCAGCGCAAGCAGATTCCCCTGGAACACATGGAGGAAGAAATTGAAGATATTGCAGGAGTGCGGATCATCTGCCAGTTTGAAGAGGATATTGATACGGTAGCCTCTCTCATCCGCAGCAGATCGGATATGGAGATCAAAAGCGAGAAGAATTATCTGAAGCATATTAAGCAGAGCGGATACAGAAGCTACCACCTGATTATCTATTATACAGTAGATACCATCCATGGCCCTAAGAGGCTGCAGGCGGAGATTCAGATCCGCACAATGGCGATGAACTTCTGGGCAACCATTGAGCATTCCCTTCAATATAAATATAAAGGCGATATGCCTCTTCATGTGGCAGAAAGGCTCAGCAAGGCTGCTGATGCCATTATTTCCCTGGACCAGGAAATGGCTTCTGTCCGGAATGAAATCATGGATGCACAGAATTCTTCCCAGATGCAGTCGAATCTTGTGCGGGATATTTTATTAAACATTGAGAATCTTTATAAGCTTTCCAATAAAAGGGAAGTAATGAAAATACAGGATGAATTCCTGCTGGTATTTAAAACCAAAGACTTAAAGCAGCTTGAGCGTTTTCACAGGCAGCTTGATATTATTGCAGAGGGCTACCGTGCACAGTCTGTATAAGTAGGCCCGGTGCCGGAAGCATTTATAGTGAGGGCAGATATGCTGAAAGAAAAGAAAGCGATTTTATTTGATCTGGACGGCACACTGGTGGATTCCATGTGGGTCTGGAAGGATATTGACATTGAATTTCTGGGAAATCTGGGATATACTGTTCCGGAAGACCTTCAGAATATCATTGAAGGAATGAGTTTTACGGAAGTGGCTGTCTATTTTAAGGAGCGTTTTCACATTCCGGATTCCGTTGAGAAAATTAAAGAAACATGGCAGGAGATGGCTATGGATCAATATAGCCGAAAGGTTCCTTTAAAACCCGGGCTTACTAGGTTTCTTCCCTTTGCAAAGAAACTTGGAATGCGCATGGCTGTTGCCTCCAGCAATGACAGGAAGCTGATCGAGGCTGCACTTACAGGGCATGGCATCCGGGAATATTTTGACTGCATCATTACCTCCTGTGAGGTCAAAAAAAGCAAGCCCTTCCCCGATGTATATCTGGAGGCTGCCAGGCGCCTTGGAATCAATCCTTCGGACTGCCTGGTGTTTGAAGACATTGTGCCCGGAATCCTCTCAGGCAAGGCAGCCGGCATGACTGTCTGTGCCGTTGAGGATGCATACAGCCGTCCACAGGAAAAAGAAAAGCGAGAAACTGCGGATTACTACATTCAATCTTATGAAGAAGTAATCGCAGGTACATATGAGGAATGACCGATGCAGGAATTTTTACCAGTAACCAGAGAAGAAATGAACGAAAGAGGATGGGATCAGGTGGACTTTGTCTATGTGACAGGGGACGCCTATGTTGACCATTCTTCTTTTGGTGCTGCCATTATCAGCCGCCTTTTGGAGAGCCGGGGGTACCGTGTGGGAATCATTCCACAGCCGGACTGGCGGAAAAAAGAGAGTATCCAGGTGTTTGGTGAACCGCGCCTGGGTTTTCTTGTTACTGCGGGAAATATGGATTCCATGGTAAATCATTATACGGTTTCCGGCAAACACAGACAAAAGGACTCTTATTCTCCAGGCGGCAAAATGGGGCTTCGGCCGGATATGCCGGTGATCGTTTACAGCAATCTGATCCGCCAGACCTATAAGCATACCCCTGTCATTCTGGGGGGAATTGAAGCCAGCCTGCGAAGACTGGCACATTATGATTACTGGCAGAATAAGATCAAAAGAAGCGTTCTTCTGGATTCCGGGGCGGATCTGATTTCCTACGGAATGGGAGAGCATTCGATTGTGGAAATCGCAGATTCCCTGAACAGCGGGATTCCGGTGCAGGAATTGACCTATATTCCGGGGACTGTTTATAAATGTAAGGATTTATCCAGAGCCGCTGATGCACTGGTGCTTCCTTCCTATGAAGAGCTTTTGGAAAACCGGAAAGCTTATGGGAAAAGCTTTGCCATTCAGTATCAAAATACAGACCCTTTTACAGCAAAGCCTTTGGCGGAATCTTATGGGACCAGAGGGTATCTCGTCCAGAATCCGCCTGCCTATCCCCTTACCCGGCAGGAAATGGATGATGTTTATGATCTGCCCTATACAGGCAGATACCATCCCATGTACGAAAAGGATGGGGGAATCCCTGCGCTTGATGAGGTGAAATTCAGCATTACCAGCAACAGGGGATGCTTTGGAGGATGCAGTTTCTGTGCACTGACTTTTCATCAGGGAAGGATTCTTCAGACCAGAAGCCATGAGTCCATTTTAAGGGAAGCCGAAAAAATGACAGAGGATCCGGATTTTAAAGGTTATATCCATGATGTGGGAGGACCTACGGCAGATTTCCGCCATCCCTCCTGTGAGAAGCAGCTTACAAAAGGTGTGTGTGGGAACAGGCAGTGTCTTTTTCCAACGCCCTGTAAGAACCTTAAGGCAGATCATTCCGATTATGTGGCGCTTCTTCTGAAACTGCGGAAAATCCCCAAAGTCAAAAAAGTATTTATCCGCTCAGGCGTGCGTTTTGACTATGTCATGGCTGATCCTGATCCCACATTTCTTCGGGAACTGGTGGAGCACCATGTAAGCGGACAGCTTCGGGTGGCTCCGGAGCATGTTTCCAATGAAGTGCTGAAATATATGGGAAAACCTTCCCATGAAGTTTACCGAAGTTTTTTGAAAGCATATGAAAAAGCAAACAAAGCGACAGGAAAAGAGCAGTATGCCATCCCTTATTTCATGTCCTCCCATCCGGGATGTACCATGAAGGAGGCGGTAAAGCTTGCGGAATATGTGCGGGATCTGGGCTTTACGCCGGAACAGGTGCAGGATTTTTATCCCACACCTTCCACACTTTCCACCTGTATGTATTATACCGGGTTTCATCCTCTTACAGGGGAGAAGGTTTACGTACCCAGGGATCCTCATGAAAAAGCGATCCAGAGAGCTCTGATGCAGTACAAAAATCCTGCAAACAGAGAACTGGTGCGGGAAGGGCTTCGCCTTGCAAAAAGAACAGATCTCATAGGCTATGGAAAAGAGTGCCTGATACGGCCGGAAAGAACAAAACCGGAACAGCCTCCGAAAGAGCAGAGGAACGTTCCTAAAAAGAAAGCCATTCGCAATATTCATAAAAAGAAAAAGAAATGACCGATAGAATAAACAGGGAGAATACGATGAGCAGAACCAAAAGGAAAAGCAGGACCGGAAAAGGAGAATTTGGATATTTTACTGCAGAAAAAAAACACAGAGGAGCGGTTACGGCGCTGCTGTTCGCCCTTCCCCTTGGAATCTTTTTTGCAGCATGGTTTTCTCTGAAAACCCGTATGACGATCTGGACTGTGGGATGTGTGGTGGGATGTCTGCCTGCCTGCCGTTCCATGGTAAATCTCATCATGCTTCTGATGAGGAAGCCGATGGATGAAAAACTTTACCGTGAGATCGAGGGTCATGCGGGAGATCTTGTCATGTCCTATGAGATGTACATGACATTTTATGAAAAAAGCGCATATATTGATGCCTTTGCCATCTGCGGCAATGAAGTCGTGGGATTTAGCAGTGATCCGAAGATAGATACGGATTTCATGGCAGCGGAAGCTCAAAAAATTATCCGAAAAAACGGATATAAAGTGAATGTAAAGATCCTAAAGGATCTTCGCCCCTATCTGGAACGCCTGGATTCTATGAATGAGCACAGAGAATCTCTGGAAGAAGGAATTAAATTTAAGCCTGACGAAAAATATCCGGAGCTTTCCAGAAATGAAATGATCAAACATACCATCCTGGCAATCTGTTTATAAGACGGAAGAAGGAGGAAGTTCAGTAAAATATGAAACAGTTTGTCATTGAAGAAAACGAGGCAGGACAGCGTTTTGACAAATATCTTGCCAAGCTTTTAAAGGAGGCGCCCAAAAGTTTTTTTTACAAGATGCTGCGAAAAAAAAACATTACTCTCAACGGGAAAAAAGCGGCGGGAAATGAAAAGCTTTCTAAAGGGGACGAAGTAAGGCTTTTTATCAGTGATGATACCTTTGCAAAATTTGCCGGGGAAAGGGCTGTTTTAAAAGCTGTATGTAAATTGGACATTCTTTATGAGGATGAGGATATCCTGCTGATCAACAAACCTGCAGGAATGCTTTCCCAGCCGTCATACAGCGGTGAGGCGTCTCTGGTGGAATATGTGATCGGATACCTTATGGAAAAAGGAGAAGTTACAGAAGAAAGCCTGCGGACCTTCCGGCCATCGGTATGCAACCGGCTGGACCGCAATACCAGCGGAATTGTGGCAGCGGGAAAAAGCCTTTCGGGTCTTCAGGAACTTTCGGCACTTTTTCATGACCGCGCCATTCACAAGGATTACCTGTGTCTGGTTCAGGGTGTCATAAAAAATGAAAATTATATCAAAGGATATTTGCATAAAGACGAAAAATGTAATAAAGTAATAGTATACGATTCTAAGAAGGAGGACGCGCTTCCCATCGAAACCTATTATACTCCCTGGGGAGACAATTTCCGTTCCACACTTCTGAAGGTAAGGCTGATCACCGGGCGTACCCATCAGATCCGGGCTCATCTTGCCGGAATCGGGCATCCCCTTGCAGGGGACGGAAAATATGGTAAGGAAGCGTTTAACAAAAGTCTGAGGCAGAAATACTCCCTGAGACATCAGCTTCTTCATGCATACAGACTGGAATTTCCGGAGCAGCTTCACGGAAAGCTTCAGCGGCTTTCAGGCAGGAGCTTTATTGCAGAAGTGCCCGAGCAGTTTTTTTACATTATTCAAAAGGAACAGTTAGAGGAGAATTATCATGAAAATTTGGAAAGAGATATGGGAATATGTAAAAATGATCATCATTGTGGTGCTGGTGGTGACGATCGTAAATAATGTGATCTTAATTAATGCCAAGATTCCTTCGGAATCTATGGAGAAAACCATTATGGCAGGAGACCGTATTTTTGGCCTGCGTCTTTCCTACGGGCTGAATCTTGACCTTTTCGGCAATAAGATCGTAAAAAAAGTGAAAGATCCGGAACGGTATGATATTATCATTTTCCACTATCCTGATGACGAGAGCCAGCTTTTTATCAAGCGATTGATCGGCCTTCCGGGAGAAACTGTGGAGATCCGGGACGGCAAGGTATATATTAACGGTTCGGATACTCCTCTGGACGACAGTTTTGTGCCTGAGACTCCACTTGGTAATTTCGGACCGTACGAGGTACCGGAGGATCACTATTTTATGCTTGGAGATAACCGCCAGAATTCCAAGGACTCCAGATTCTGGAAGAATACGTTTGTTTCCTTTGACCAGATCGTAGGAAAAGCCCTCATCCGCTATTTCCCGTCTATTAAACTGTTAAAATAAGGCATAGAGGAGCTTTTGTATGGCAACCTGGAACAGCCGCGGACTTCGCGGCTCTACATTAGAGGAGCTGGTGAACCGCTCCAATGAACAGTACAGGGAAAAGGGGCTTGCATTGATCCAGAAAATCCCCACCCCCATCACCCCTGTGAGAATGGATAAAGAAAGCCGTCATATTACGCTGGCCTATTTTGACCAGCGCAGTACGGTGGATTATATCGGAGCAGTACAGGGGATTCCTGTATGTTTTGATGCAAAGGAATGCAGTACAGATACCTTTCCGCTTTGTAATATCCACCAGCATCAGGTGGATTTTATGAAAGCATTTGAGGAACAGGGCGGTGTTGCATTTTTTCTTATTTTTTATAGTATGGAAGACCTGTTTTATTATCTTCCCCTACGGAATCTTCTGATTTTCTGGAAACGGATGGAAGAGGGCGGACGGAAAAGTTTTCGAAGGGAAGAACTGGATAAAGACTTTTATTTAAAGAAAAAAAGCGGAATACTGGTACCTTATCTTGAGGGACTTCAGATAGACCTGGAAAAACGGGATTGACAAGCAGGTAAGTATGAATTATAATTTTAACTAATTTTCACGTCGTTGTATTAGCATGGTAGCCCAATAAAGCGCATGACTGATTGACAGAAGCAAAGAAGGAGGAAAGTACACATGCAGCGTATTTTTCATACCCCGGAAGGTGTACGGGATATTTACAGCAGGGAATGCAGCCGTAAGCGGAATCTTCAGGAAAAACTCCAGAAGGTTTTTCACCGCTATGGCTATGAAGATATAGACACCCCCACATTTGAATTTTTTGAGGTATTCAGCAGAGAAGTGGGAACCATTCCATCCAAAGATCTTTATAAGTTTTTTGACAGAGAGGGGAACACTCTGGTCTTACGGCCGGATTTCACCCCGTCGGTGTCCAGGGCATGTGCCACATATTTTTCACCGGATAAGGACGTAGTCAGCCTTTGCTATACGGGAAATACCTTTATCAATAATTCTGATTTCCGGGGCAGATTAAAAGAAAACACCCAGATGGGCGTGGAGCGTTACGGAGATGAATCTGCGGATGCGGATGCGGAGCTTCTTGCCATGACGGTAGAGTGTCTTAAGGCTTCCGGACTTAAGGAATTTCAGGTGAGTGTGGGACAGGTGGATTATTTCAAATCCCTTCTTGAAGAGGCCGGTCTCGATGAGGAAGCAGAGGAGCGCCTTCGTTCCCTGATTTCCCAGAAAAACTATTTCGGAGTGGAGGACCTGGTACAGGAGCAGAAGCTTTCCCCCGAATTATCCAGGGTATTTATGGAGCTTCCCCATTTATTTGGTTCCAGCGAGGTCCTTTTACGGGCTAAGGAACTGACCTCGAATAAACAGGCCTTAAATGCCGTTACCAGACTGGAGGAGATCTATGAGATCCTCAAGCTGTACGGCTGTGAGAAATATATCAGTTTTGATTTTGGGATGCTGAGCAAATATCGTTACTATACAGGAATTATTTTCCAGGCATATACTTATGGGACAGGAGAACCGCTGATCAAGGGCGGCCGTTACAATGCGCTGATGAAGCATTTCGGAAAGCCGGCTGCTGCCATTGGCTTTGCGATCGTGGTGGACAGCCTGATGGCAGCTCTTTCCAGACAGAAGATTTCTCTTCCGGAAGAGGAGGACATCACGGTAATCACCTATAAAAAAGAAAATCGCGAGGAAGCATTGAAACAGGCACAGACCCTTCGCAGGGAGGGCAGGAATGTGGCGCTTCGTCTGAAGGAGGAGGCACAAGAATGAGATATCTGACATTTGCTTTAACAAAAGGCAGGCTTGCCAATAAAACCATGGATCTTCTGGAAAAAGTAGGCATTACCTGTGAGGAAATGCGGGATAAGGATTCCAGGAAGCTGATCTTTGTCAATGAAGAGCTGAAGCTGAAATTTTTCCTTGCAAAAGGGCCGGATGTACCTACCTATGTGGAGTACGGCGCTGCCGATATCGGCGTAGTGGGAAAGGATACCATCATGGAGGAGGGGCGGAAGCTCTACGAGGTGATGAATCTGGGCTTCGGGAACTGCAGAATGTGTGTCTGCGGACCGGAAAGTGCAAGGGAAGTATTGAACAACAATCAGCTGATCCGGGTTGCGACCAAATACCCCCATATTGCGAAAGACTATTTTTATAATAAAAAACATCAGACTGTAGAGATCATTAAGCTGAACGGATCCATTGAGCTGGCACCGATCGTAGGGCTGTCGGAAGTGATCGTGGATATTGTGGAGACAGGTTCCACACTGAAAGAGAACGGACTGAAAGTTCTGGAAGAGGTTTGCCCTCTTTCCGCCCGCATGGTGGTAAATCAGGTCAGCATGAAAATGGAAGATGAGCGGATCCGTAAGCTGATCTTAAAGCTTCGGGAATATGTGTGAGATAGAGGAGACGAAAAGAAACTATGCGCAAAGTAAAGCTTACGAAAGAGACAACCAGGGGGATATTGGAAGATCTTTTAAAAAGAAGCCCCAACAATTATGGAAAGTTTGAGGATGCGGTTGCAGAGATCCTCTCCAAAGTAAAAACAGAGGGAGATAAGGCACTTTTTGCCTACACGCAAGAATTTGATCATGTGGAGATCCACGCCGGAAATATCCAGGTAACGGAAGAAGAGATTCAGGAGGCCTACAGCCTTGTGGATCCCGCTCTCATTGATGTAATCCGAAAAGCTCTTGTCAATATCCGCAGCTACCATGAAAAACAGAAGCAGAACAGCTGGTTTACCAGTGAAGCAGGCGGCACCATGCTTGGACAGAAAGTTACCCCTCTGGAAAAGGTGGGGGTTTATGTTCCGGGAGGAAAGGCTGTCTATCCTTCTTCTGTACTTATGAATGTGGTTCCTGCAAAGGTTGCGGGGGTAGACCGGATCGTGATGACCACACCTCCGGGGAAGGACGGAAAGGTAAATCCGGCCACATTAGTTGCCGCCAACGAGGCAGGCGCTGATGTGATCTATAAAGTCGGCGGCGCCCAGGCAATCGGCGCTCTGGCCTATGGAACAGAAAGCATTCCGAAAGTTGATAAGATCGTAGGACCGGGCAATATTTTTGTTGCTCTGGCCAAAAAAGCGGTTTACGGGCATGTGAGCATTGACTCCATTGCCGGGCCGAGCGAAATCCTGGTTCTTGCGGATGAAACGGCAAACCCCCGGTATGTGGCTGCAGACCTTTTGTCACAGGCGGAGCATGATGAGCTGGCTTCCGCCATTCTGATTACCACCAGCGAGGAACTGGCAGACAAAGTTGAGGAGCAGATACAGGGCTTTTTAAAGGTGCTCTCACGTAAGGAGATCATCCAGAAATCCCTGGATAATTTCGGCTATCTTCTGATCGCGGAAAATCTTGAGGAAGCCATTGATGCAGCCAATGCCATTGCTTCCGAGCATATGGAAATTGTCACCAGAAATCCTTTTGAGGTGATGATGAAGGTACGCAATGCAGGCGCGATCTTTATCGGAGAATACAGTTCTGAACCTTTGGGAGACTATTTTGCAGGCCCGAACCATATTCTTCCTACCAACGGAACAGCGAAGTTCTTCTCTCCGCTGTCTGTGGATGATTTTGTAAAAAAATCCAGTATTATCTATTACTCCAGAGATGCTTTAAAGAACATCCATAAGGATATTGAACAATTTGCAGCATCTGAGCAGCTTACGGCACATGCCAATTCCATTGCCGTTCGTTTTGAGGATGAGGAGGAATAGGAGGAACCATGGGAAGAGAAGCATCTGTAGAGCGAAATACGAAAGAAACGGAAATCAAGCTGAAGCTTTGCCTGGATGGGAAAGGGTATGCGGATATTGAAACAGGGGTGGGATTTTTTGACCATATGCTGGATGGATTTACCAGACATGGCTTCTTTGATCTATGCCTGCGTGTACACGGGGATCTGCATGTGGACGATCACCACACCATTGAGGATACGGGAATTGTTCTCGGAACTGCCATTAAAGAAGCTGTGGGAGATAAAAAGGGGATCAAACGGTTCGGAAGCGCCATCCTTCCCATGGATGAATCACTGGTGCTTTGCGCTGTGGATCTGTCGGGACGGCCGTATTTCTCCTGGGACTGGGAATTTACCGGGGAAAAGATCGGGGATCTGTCTTCCGAAATGATCAGGGAATTCTTTTATGCAGTTTCCTATGCCAGCGGTATGAATCTTCATATCAAGGTATTATCCGGCGGAAATAATCATCATGTTGCGGAAGCAATGTTTAAGAGCTTCGCAAAGGCATTGGATGAAGCGGTTTCCTTTGACCCGAGAATTACGGATGTGCTCTCTACCAAGGGCAGTCTTGCATAGAAGAGGGGAATCCATAGAAAAGGCGGATTCCTGTAAAAAGGAGAAAAACTATGGCAAATAAATTGATGATTCCCTGTCTGTATCTGCAGAACGGAAAAGCAGTCACCGGCTTTGGCCAGCGGAATCTGCTGGGAGACGGGGATGTGGAAGGACTTGCAAAATTTTACAGCGACAACGGGGCCGATGAACTTCTGGTATTCGACTTTTCCTCAGAGGATCGGGAACACGAAAAGGCTATCGGTAAGATTAAGGAAATCTGCGCTGCTTCGGAAATCCCGGTAATCGGCGCAGGAAATATCAAGCGGATGGAAGATGTAAAGAAGCTTATTTACGCCGGCTGTGCAAAAACAGTGCTGAACTTTTCAAAAAAGGGAAATGTGGAACTTCTGGAGGAAGTGTCCAAGCGTTTCGGAAAAGAGAAGATGATGGTCAGCATTTCTTCCCTGGAAGAATTCACGGATCATAAGGAGCTGATTGAAAACTATGCAGGAACAGTGCTGGCTTTGGATACGGTACAGGAAGCCATTGCACAGGTATCTTCCGTTCCGGTTATTCTTCATACAGATGAGGGCAGGGACGAGATGCTTCTGGAACTGTTAAAAAGCCGGGCAGTAAGCGGCCTTTGCGGCGCTTATGTAAGCGATACCGGAAGGGAGCTTCTTGCTTTTAAAGCGCTCTGCCTTAAAAATGGGATTCCTGTGAATACTTTTCAAAGCAGTATCCCCTGGTCAGAGTTTCATTTAAACAGTGACGGATTGATCCCTGTGGTAGTACAGGATTATAAAACAGATGAAGTTCTGATGGTAGCCTACATGAATGAAGAAGCTTTTGAAACTACCTTAAAGAGCGGGAAAATGACTTACTGGAGCAGAAGCCGTAAGGAGCTTTGGACAAAGGGGCTGACCTCCGGGCATTTACAGTATGTAAAATCTCTTACACTGGATTGCGACAATGACACGATTCTTGCGAAAGTGGCACAGATTGGCGCAGCATGCCATACAGGGAACAGAACCTGCTTCTTCCAGCCTCTGATGAAAAAAGAATATGACGATACCAATCCTCTCCGTGTTTTTCAGGATGTGTATGACGTGATCCTGGACAGAAAGGAAAATCCGAAGGAAGGTTCCTATACCAACTATCTTTTTGACAAAGGCATTGACAAAATCCTGAAAAAGGTAGGGGAGGAATGTACGGAAATCGTGATTGCAGCCAAGAATCCGGATAAAGAAGAAATCAAATATGAAATTTCGGATTTCCTTTATCATGTGATGGTTCTGATGGCGGAAAAAGGCGTTACCTGGGAGGATATTACGCGAGAACTGGCACGGAGATAATAAGATAAGATGTCCGAAGAAGGGCATCTTATTGTCTTTAAAGGATGAGATTTTATGAAGAAAAAGAAAAAAAGACAGTCGATAAAAAATAAAATCCTGAGTATTCTCCTTTTACTTCTGGCTCTTTTGTGTGTTTCAGGAATTGTATATGAGGGAATGAAACTTCGGAGAAAGAGGACATCGCCCACAGCAGAAAACGGGGCGGCAGCAGGAATCATAGGCACAAACGACGCTGCTTCGAACCAGGAAGCTATCTCAAATACGGAGGAACCTTCCGGGGAATCCGGCAAGGAGGAGAGCGAGCCCGGGGAGGAGACTTCCGCAATGGATGCCCAGGCCCCGGCGGAAAGCGGGACGGCAGAAGAGCCGGAACAGGAAGCTTCCTCAGTAATGGCGGGAGATGTGGAACTTCACAGCGGATTTTCGGCAGAAGCCAACGAAAATACGGTGGTTCCCTCCGAGACGGAGGTGCTGAGCACCAGTTCCCTGCTGATCGACTTAAGCACAGACACCATCATTGCCGCAAAAGATGCAGATGCCCGTATTTATCCGGCTTCCATGACAAAGATCCTTACGATCCTTGTGGCAGCGGAGCATGTTTCCAATCTGGATGATACCTTTACCATGACCTCGGATATTACAGGATACTGTCTTACCAACGGATGCAGTGCCGCAGGATTTGTAGGCGGGGAGACCATTCCTGTAAGGGATCTTTTTTACGGAACGATTCTTCCCTCCGGCGGGGAAGCGGCTGTAGGTCTTGCCACTTATGTGGCAGGCTCACAGGAAGCTTTTGTAGAACTGATGAATGACAAGCTTGCGGAACTGGGATTGAGCGATACGGCCCACTTCACCAATTGCGTGGGGATTTATGATGACCAGCACTACTGCACGGCTCTCGATATGGCCATGATCCTGAAAGCAGCTGTGGAAAATGACTTGTGCAGGGAGGTTTTATCCTGCCATGTTTACACAACTGCCGTTACAGAGCAAAATCCGGAGGGAATTATTTTGTCCAACTGGTTTCTACGCCGAATCGAAGATAAAGACTGCGGCGGAGAGGTTCTCTGTGCTAAGACGGGCTTTGTGGCACAGTCCGGTGACTGTGCAGCCAGTTACGAAATATCCGCAGGCGGAAAACCGTATATTTGTGTAACTGTAAACACCTACAGCAGTTGGAGATGTATCTATGACCATGTGGCCATGTATAAGCTCTATGCCAAATAAGCGTTTTTTTGCCGGAATAGAAGTAATAAATTTCAAAACAAGACAAATAAATATAAATCAGGACAAAATAATAAAAGTTTTTGACAACTCCGTGAAAGAATGGTATAGTTAAAATGAAATGTTTAACGTTTGTATCTGTTGATATGAGATGTTTCTTAGGAGGGATCGTATGAAAAATTTTGTTCTGGAGTCCTGTGTGGATTCCGTGGAATCTGCCCTTGCTGCGGAAAGAGGCGGCGCCACCAGACTGGAGCTGTGCAGTAATTTAATTATTGGAGGAACCACTCCGGATCAGTGGCTTTTCCAGGAAATCAGGAAAGTTTCCCGCATTCGGATCCATGCCCTGATCCGTCCCCGTTTCGGAGACTTTTGCTATACGGATCATGAATTCAATATCATCCGCAATGATGTAAAGATGTTCCGTGAGCTTGGTGCAGAAGGGGTTGTGATCGGAATCCTGAAGCCGGATGGAAGCCTGAATATGGAACAGATGGAGATCCTGATGGAGGAAGCCAAAGGGATGTCTGTCACACTGCATCGTGCATTCGATGTTTGTGCGGATCCCTATCAAACCATGGAGCAGGCGAAAGCTCTGGGAATTCATACGATCCTGACCTCAGGACAGAAGAATCACAGTCTGGATGGAAAAGAACTTCTTCGGGAACTGAATGCCATGTCTGAAGGAAAAATCTCAATCATGGCAGGCGGCGGCGTAAATGCAGACACCATAAGAACCCTTCAGCCTTATACCGGTATCCAGGCATTCCATATGTCCGGAAAGCTGGTACTGGAAAGCCCTATGGCTTACCGCAAAGAAGGCGTGAATATGGGGCTGCCGTTCTTAAGTGAATTTGAGATTTACCGCACAGATGAGGCACAGATCAGGGATGCCCGGAATGCGCTTCTGAGTCTATAAGGAAACAGGTTTCAGCAGCTACAAAACAATCAATTCAGGAGGAAAAAGGAAAACTATGTACCAGTTTAATCGTGAAGACTACGAAAAGAGAATGAAATGGTTTGTGAATGCCAGATTCGGAATGTTTATTCACTGGGGACTGTACGCCATTCCTGCAAGAGGCGAATGGGTAAGAAGCTATGAGGAAATGCCGGAAGAGGAATACATGAAGTTCTTCGAAGAATTTGACCCGGTGGATTATGACCCGAAGAAATGGGCAAGGGCAGCGAAAGAAGCAGGGATGGAATATGTGGTTCTGACAGCAAAGCACCATGATGGATTCTGCCTGTTTGACAGCCAGTATACCGATTATAAATCCACCAATACCAAATGCGGACGTGACCTGGTGGCAGAATATGTGGAAGCCGTACGTGCAGAAGGCCTGAAGGTTGGTCTTTATTTTACCCTTCTTGACTGGCATCATCCGGATTATCCTCATTTTGGGGACCGAATTCATCCTATGAGAAATAATCCTGCTTATAAAAATGATCAGCGTGATTTTAACCGTTATCTGGACTATATGCATAATCAGATCCGTGAGATCTGTACCAACTACGGAAAACTGGATCTTTTGTGGTTTGATTTCTCCTATGATGACTTAAGAGGCGAGGCATGGAGAGCTACAGAGCTGATCAATATGGTACGGACTCTGCAGCCGGATGTCATCATTGACAATCGTCTGGAAGTCAGCGGAGAAGGATACGGCTCTCTTGCCACTGGAAATCCAACCCCGTTCCACGGTGATTTCGTAACACCGGAACAGATGATTCCGCCAAACGGAATCCAGGATGTAAACGGCAATGACCTTTACTGGGAATCCTGTGTCACGATGAACGGAAACTGGGGCTATCATGCAACCGATCATTTCTGGAAACCATCCTCCATGCTGATCAAAAAGCTGGTAGAATGTGTATCCAAGGGCGGCAATATGATCCTGAACGTTGGTCCTGATGCAAAGGGAAATATTCCGGACGAATCCATGAAGATCCTTCGTGATATCGGAAACTGGATGAAGAAAAACGGCAACAGCATCAAAGGCTGCGGCAAGAGCGGTCTTGCAAAACCGGATTTCGGAAGAATCACAAGAAACGGCAATCATGTTTATTTCCATTTGTACGAAAATGCCATCGGTCCTGTTCCCCTTCCGGGAATCAAAAAGGACGAGGTAAAGGGAATCCGCTACCTGGCTTCCGGAGCAGAGGTACCTGTTTCCACAAGCTGGGTACACAGCGATTATCCGGACATCCTTTTTGCAGATCTTGGTCCGGATCCGGTTCTGCCTGACCCGGTAGATACTGTACTGGAAGTTATTTTGAACGACTAAAAAGATTTTTCAGAAAGGCAGGTGTCTCCTTTGAAAGGAAAAGCAGCACTTTTTTTACTTCTTTGTGTTCTGTTTGGGTTTTTGAAGGGGGACACTGCCTTTGCAAAAGCAGATCATACCTTACAGTTTTTCTTTGAAAATGTCTGTGCCTCCTGTCATGAGGAGGACAAGATTTATGAAATTTTTAACCGCTGTATCTCAAAGAAAGAGAAGGAAACCATCTCCTATGAGATACGTACCTATAATGTTTTTCTGGATTCCAGCAAAGAGACCTACGAAAAGCTCTGGAAAGAGACCGGGAGAAATACAGCACCTGCGCTTCCGGCACTCCTGATCAACGGACAGTGGCTGGAAAGCTACGAAATGATCGAGCAGAATCTGTATAAAGTGCTGATGGAAGGGGAAACCATCCAAACGGGTAAAGCCACAGAGTTTCCCCCTGAAGAACCAGAAACAGAAGATGCTCTTACTATTCCCGCCCCGGATGCGGAGGAGAAAGAGAAAGCTGTTTTATTTTTCAGCACCTGGTCCTGTGATGACTGCCAACAGGTAAAAGATTACCTGAAAGAACTGTCGGAAAAGACAGATTTTTCCCTGACAGAAGAGAGCATTGCAGAAGGAAACGGAGTTCGGCTATTTAAAGCGCTTTTAAATGTATATGGAAGAGACGAAAAAGAAGGAAAGGTTCCGGCAGTATTTGTAGGTACACATGCCTTGCTGGGAAAAGAGGAGATTCAGTCTGAACTGGAGGAGCTTCTGGCAGAGGAGGACAGCCAGTACAGATATCTGAAAGAACAGCTTGGAAAGCTTGAGGAAGAAGAGTTCCCGGAGACGATCAATATCCTTACCATGTTCGGTGCCGGGCTTCTGGCAGGGTTTAACCCCTGTTCTGTTTCCATGCTGCTGATGCTGTTTTCCATTTTGCTGACAACACAGATGCCTGTGTTAAAAAACGGGTTCTTATATCTGGCAGGTAAATATGTAACTTATCTTGGAATCGGGATCGGAATCTGCATGACAGCGAATCAGATCGATCAGACCGTTCTGGATAGGTTCCAAAACATCATCGATCATGCATTTGTAGTACTGTTTTTGATAGTCGCTGTTATGAATTTTTTGGATTTCCTCCATGTGAGAAAACAGGAATATGGAAAAATACGGATGCAGCTTCCCCAAAAACTGCGCCGTTTCAATCATAGATTACTGAAAAAAGCCAACGGTACCCAGGGCGCTCTTCTGGGACTGGTTGTCCTTGGACTTGGGATTGCCATTTCCCTGGGAGAGTTTTTCTGTACCGGGCAGATTTATATGGCATCGATCTTATATACCTTAAGAACTGCAGAAGATGGATTTTTTAAGCTTTTGGGAACCCTTTTTGTTTATGTTACTGCTATGAGCATACCGGCAGCAGGCATCCTTTTTGTCATTCACAAAACAAAAGGAACAGGGGTGGTTTCTGATTTTATGCTGAAACATATGGGTGCCATTAAAATGCTGAACTGCATTTTGTTCCTTTTGTATGCAGTATATTTTCTGTTTTAATATGGAATGCCTGCCGTTTAAAAGAGATGGCAGTGAGTCACATTTTCAAAATCCACATAAGAGAGCAGAAGCGGTCCGGGAGATTCCTGGCTGCCTTCAAGCAACTCTTTCTGAATTTCCGAGATCAGCCGGACTCGGACTGCGTTACGATGAATAAAACATGGTTCCGGATCATCAAAGAAACGAATACTTTTTTCAATGATGACTGTTTCCTTCAAGGGAACGTCCCGAAGGAGTCCTTCATAGAGAAGTTGATCTCCGCATCGAATACATACGGAGGGTTGGTCTGGGCTTTTCTTTTTGAATAACATACGGATACCTCGGTTTTGTTTTTATTTGTTCTATTTTACACTAAGAAATGAGGAAAGGCAAGCAGATGCAAAAAAAGACCCGTCGTATAAAAAATAGTCTGGAAAAAAAGAAAAAGCAAAGGATTTCCCTGAGTTTGCTGATTTCTTACCTTTTTATACTCCTTATCCCGGCAACTGCCATTTTAGCAAGCTATACCGTGATCTATCGTTCCCTTTTGAATACCCAGAAGGAAAGGATGGAAAATATGCTTTTTGAAGCAACGCTGACCTTTGACAGAGAAGTTCTCCAGGCAAAAAACGCAGGATACTACGTAAGCCGTGAGAAGCGTCTCTGTGATTATCTTGGGCAGGATACGCCTTTAAGCAGGACGGATGAGTTTTATTCCATGTATCTCATTTCCAACAATTATCCTAATTACACCCTGACGAATCAGATTATTCAGAATGTGTTTGTACTTATTGCGGACAGCAATTATGTGATGAAGATTCCCCAGGTCATTCCGGGTTCTGAACCGGGAATTTCTACACTGGGCGGATTTCCGTTTTATAATTATGAATCCTATGAGGAATATTTTCAGACGCAGGATAAAAAACAGACTCTGTTCCTCTGTAAAAATGCTGCAGGAAAGCAGATCCTGTTTCTCCCCTGCCAGGTTTCCTATCCCTACACCCGCCCCGGGAAAAGCGTAGTCGTGGTACAGCTTTCTTTCAGCAGGATCAAAGATATTCTGCAGCCGGTACTTGCAGGGCAGGAAGGAGCAGTGGCCCTTCTTGATGAACACGGCAATATTATCACAAGTTTCCAGAATACCAATGGAAAAAACAACAGATTAAAAGACGGGGATTCCTGGGATAAAATTCTAGAAAGCGATGCATTGAACTACGGAAATTTTTCTGACTGCGAAGGAATTTCAGACTATAACGGATGGAAGCTTGCGGTTGCCATTCCGGAAAGGGTTCTTACAGACAGGATCGGCTCTGTTGGGATTTTCTGTACAGTGTTTTGCATTATCTCCCTGCTGGCCGGACTGATGCTTTGCGTCTATTACTATAAACAGAGGGAAAAAGTGGTTCAGGAATATTTCCGTCTGCATAAACGCCTTGGGACAGTTACTACAGGGAAACCCTGGAAGGATGCCAAGTTCTGGGGAACTTTTAAAGGATTTTTAAGCAGTGTGGAAAGCCTTCAGGATACGCTGGAAGTGCAGACGACCCTTATTAAGGAGGATTTTCTGCGCAAGCTTCTTTACGGAGGATATGATTCTGTGGAAGCGCTTAAGAGGAATTCCGGATATACGGATTTTGACCGGAATGAGAGCTTTTATTATGTGTCTGATGTGGAATTAGAAGATTTTGAGCCTTCAGAACAAAACAAAAATGCAGATGAGCTTTCTTTGATCATTGAGAAGAGCTTTGCGGATCATCTGCACTGGGATTTCTGGACTTACCGGGTGGGAATCTGCTCTTTTATACTGCTGATCAGAAGCAGTGAGGAAGGGATGGAAGAGTCTTTGAGAGCGGCGCATCAAAAAATAAGCCGGACAATTTACCAGAAAACCGGCCTGAAGTGCTATATCGGTATCAGCAATGGAACCAGTTCGGAAGCGGAAATTTCCGGCTCACGGGAGCTGGCCTCCAGAATCAGCGAATATGCACATTATAAGTCCATTTTAAGTCCCCTTCTTCCTTCTGATCTTCCAATGGATAACCTAAAAGCGCCCCAGTATTTTTCCATTGATATGGAAGTGAAGCTTCTTTCTGCCATCCGGTGCGGAACGATGGAGCAGTTGGAAATACTATTGGACGAAATCCATAATGAATATTTTTACCCCGGTACAAGACAGTACATTTACGACCATGCACTGGAAGTTCTTCGAAGCTCTGTCTTTCGAAGCATTCCTTCAGAGGATCAGAGTAAGGAAGCAGACGCTCTTCGGCACAAAGCCCAGAATACCAGGCGTGAAGAAGAAATTTTCGCGGTGATCAGAGGAGTAAAAGCATACCGCATGCAGAATTTCGCGGAAAAAGAGGAGAGTCTTCCTTCCCTTGACAAAGAAAAGGTTGCAGGGTTCCTGGAAGAAAACTATGGGGACTGTAATTTGAATATTTCTGCCCTTGCACAATGGCTGAATGAGCCGGAGCGCAAAATCTACAATGATTTTAAGATCTGCTTCGGGATGTCCTTCAGCAGTTATCTGGAGCAGCTTCGCATGCGTCATGCCTGTGAATTTTTAAAAACAGGAAAACCGGTGAAGGAAACTGCAGAGCTGGTGGGATACAGCAGTGATTATTCTTTCCGCAGAGCATTTAAGAGAAGCGTCGGCATTACACCAAGTGATTACAGAGAAATCCAATAAATGAAGTGAAGCATACAAAAAGCACAAGAAACCTTGTAAAAGCGCCTGTAAATAGGGCACTTTTACAAATTGTCTGCCATGTGTAAAATATGTTCCTTGTGAAAAATGCCCATAACAGGTTATACTTAGGTCACCAATGCATCAGATGAGATTCAAAAGCATGGATTGTACAAAAAAGAAAAGGAGGATGATTTTTATGAGAAAGAATCTCGCAAAAATGACAGCCCTGTTATTGTCTGTTGGCATGATCGCAGGATCAGCAATGACAGTATCAGCAGATGAGGTGGAGTTAAATCCGGCCGGAACTTATCCAATCGTGAAGGATGGTACCCTCGAATTTGAAAACTTTACCATGTCTATGCCAAACGTAGAAAACATTCAGACCAATGATTTTACCAAATTCCTGGAGGAAAAAACCGGTATCATCATGAACTTCCAGACAGGCGGACGTGACGACTGGAAGGATAAGCTGAATATGCTTCTGCAGTCCGGCGATTATCCGGATATTATTTTCGGAGTTTCTCCTGATTTGGCAAAATATGGTGTAAAAGAGGAAATGATCATTCCTCTGGATGAATACCTGACAGAAGAAAATGTTCCCAATTATTTAAAAATGATGGAGCAATACGGACTGGATATGACCCGTGAGGCAGATGGAAAGATCTACTCGCTGGCAAACATCAATGTCTGCTATCATTGCCAGTACGGCAGAAAAATGTGGGTAAACAAACGTTATCTGGATGAAATGGGCTGTGAGATTCCTACAACCACAGATGAATTCTATGATGTATGTGCGAAATTTATTGAATACAAACCAAACGGCATTGCTGTAGCAGGCGCTGCTCAGGGCTGGTATTCCCGTATGCAGGACTGGCTGATTGATGCTTTCGTTCTGATGCCTCATAAATCACAGACCCTGGTTGTCCGTGATGCTGTTGCGGCAGACAAAGACGGCAAGATGGTATGCGTGGCAACAGATGACCGTTATAAAGAAGCTATGAAATGGATCAAGAGCCTTTACGATCTGGGCGCAATCTATGACGGCGACTTTACTCAGACCGGCGAGCAGATGAAGACTCTGGTGAATCAGCCGGATGAGCCTGTATTATTCTTTACTTCAGGTACTATTTCCGATGCGATCGACGCTGCAAGCAACCCGGATTTCTATAGAGACTATGTATGCATGGCTCCTATCGCAGGTCCGGACGGCACACGCATTGCCTTTGAAACTCCGAACCCTGGCGTTGATTCCGGTGCATTCTGTATCACTGATAAATGTGAAAACCCGGAAGCAGCTCTTCGTTGGGTTGACTTCTTCTACAGCGAGATCGGAGACCTTTGCTCTCAGTATGGTGCTGACGAAGGCACAGACTGGGTTCTGAATCCGGAAGGAAAAGTTGGTCTTAACGGAGAACCTGCAAAATATGAAGTACTGAACCTTTATACCTCTGAAACACAGAATCATGACTGGCAGGATATCGGTATCCGTGTAGCTCCGGCTGACTATCGTCTCGGACAGGCCGTAGATGCTGACGTTGATCCTTATGCTCCGGAAGGTCTTGAAAAGCTTCTCTTTGATGCAAGCCGTGATCTTTATGAGCCATATGCAGGAACAAGTGATATCCAGCTGCTTGATACCTTAAAAATGACAGATGAAGAAGTTTCCAATATCTCTGTTATTGCGGTAGAAATTGAAAAGATCATTGAGGAATCCTCTGTTGCATTTATGACTGGTGCAAAAGATGTTGATGCTGAGTGGGACAGCTATGTAGAGTCTCTGGATAATGCAGGTCTGCAGGATTTACTGGCAACCTATCAGACAGCATATGACCGCTCCTTTGGCGGCGCAGAAGCTGAAACAGCAGAAGCTGAAACAACAGAAGCTGAAACAACAGAAGCTGAATAGATCATAAAGAATGATAACAGCAAGGGAGCTGCTGCATAAAGCAGCTCTCTTTGTCTATCCGGAAATATGCAGCCGGGTAATCATACCCTAGAAAAGAGGAGGATTCAGGTATGGGTAAAAAGAAAAATCTCCCTTCCAATGGCAATAAGATTAAAAACGCCAACTGGCAGTTCTGGCTCATAATCGCACTTCCTGTTATTTATGCGTTTGTTTTTGCCTATATTCCTATGGGAGGTATTGTTTTAGCATTTAAGGATTATAGTCCCAAAAGGGGAATTTGGGGAAGTGACTGGGTTGGCCTTAAGTATTTCCAGCAGTTTCTGACTTCCAACTCCAGCCTTTTGGTTATTAAGAATACGCTTGTTCTGGGTGTTTATTCCCTGATCGTTAATTTTCCGCTTCCCATTCTTCTGGCTATCGGACTGAACGAGCTGAGAAATGTGCGTTACCGCAAATTTATCCAGATGATCACTTATGCACCGTACTTTATTTCTGTAGTTGTATTGGTAGGTATGATGATGCAGATGATGGATCTTCGTACAGGTATCATCAATGTACTTCTGCAGAAAATCGGATGTGATCCTGTAAACTTTTTCGGAGATGTGGGGCTGTTCCGGCACTTGTATGTATGGAGCGGGCTATGGCAGACTGCAGGATACTCCTCGGTTATTTTCATTGCTGCCCTTGCCGGCGTAAGTCCGGATCTGCAGGAGGCAGCCATTGTAGACGGAGCTTCCAGATTGAAGAGAATCATTCATGTGGATATTCCCTGTATTCTTCCTACCGTAATTACCATGCTGATCTTCAACTGCGCAAGTGTTGTAAGCATCGGTTTTGATAAAGTTTATTTAATGCAGAACAACCTGAACGCAAATGTTTCTGAGGTTATTTCCACCTTCGTATATAAAGTGGGTGTTGTCAGCGGTAACTTCGGATTTTCCACTGCGGCAGGTCTGTTTCAGTCAGTAGTAGCCTTTGTGCTTCTTGTTGCTGTCAACAAGATCTGTAAGAAGGTTACTGAGACAAGTCTGTGGTAAGGAGGAGAACAGTATGAATACACATTCAAAATTTCGTAATATGAGTGCTGAAGACAAAATTTTTGATGTTGTGAATTTTGTTTTCCTGACATTGATCGTGATTGTTGTATTGTACCCTGTACTATACATTATTGCAGCATCATTTTCTGATCCCCAGGCAGTGATCAGCGGCGAGGTTTACATTTTCCCGGTTCGTCCTACCTTAAGAGGGTATGAAGCCGTATTTAGAAACAAAAAGATTCTTACCGGATTTGCAAACTCCTTCTTTTACCTGATTGTGGGAACGATCCTGAACCTGGTTATGACTATGCTTTGTGCATATCCTCTTTCCAGAAAAGAATTTAAGGCGCGTAATTTCCTTTCCTTGTTCTTCGTATTTACCATGTACTTCAGCGGCGGACTTGTTCCTTCTTACATGCTGGTGAACAGCCTGCATTTAACCAATACCCGCTGGGCAATGATCATACCGTCTGCAATGTCTACATACAACATGATCATCTGCCGTACTTATATGGTCAACAGTATTCCGGATGAAATGTACGAAGCTGCACAGCTTGACGGATGTACTCCATGGAAATATCTGATCCGTATTGTTACCCCTCTTTGCAAACCGATCCTGGCTGTTCTGACACTGTATTACGGTGTTGCAAAGTGGAATGACTACTATACTGCAATGCTGTACATTCGTGACGATGCACTGCAGCCGCTGACCATTATCATGCGTGAAATTCTGATTCAGAACAAGGTGGATATGACCCAGATTGGTGATGCTTCCAACCTTGCGAAGCTGCAGGGTATGTCAGAGCTTTTGAAATACTCTACCATCGTTGTAGCTTCCCTTCCGGTTATGCTTCTCTATCCTTTAGTACAGAAGCACCTGGTAAAGGGTGTTATGATCGGAGCTGTTAAGGGCTGATGCTTTATAGAAAACAGGACCTGCTACGCAGGTCCTGTTTTCAATTGAAAAAAGCATTATCTCTTGTGCAGATTGTACAAATTCGTTATACTAAGAGAAAGAAAGCATCTGGAGGTGAAGACAATTTTGAAAAAAATACTGGTCATTGATGCCTGTGTCCGCCGCGGGGAATCCAGGACAAAGAAGCTGCTAGACAGAGCTCTTGAAACATTAAGCAGGCAGCATCCGGACTGGAATTTTGAACTATTGACGCTGATGGACATGGATCTGAAATACTGGAATACGGAAAGCCTGATCCAAAGGGATGAGCTTCTCGCCATGAAACAATATGACGCGCCTGTCTTCGCGTTGGGAAGGCAGTTTCAGCAGGCAAAAGGGATCATTATCGCTGCTCCCTTCTGGGACTTGAGTATTCCGTCTGTCCTGAAAGTGTATATTGAGAATATCTCCGCTGAGGGAATTACTTTTAAAGCCGAAAAGGACGGGCTGCGGGGAATCTGTAATGGAGCATGGATGCTGTTTCTCACCACAAGAGGAAGTCTCTACGGAGGCACGGATATGGAGCAGGGGAGCACGTACATGAAGGCGATTTCCCGATTTTTCGGTATCAGGGATTTTTATATGGCAGCGGCCGACGGACTGGATGCTGCAGGGACGGACTGCGCGGCTATTATGCATTCTGCCTTGGAACAGGTAGAGAAACTATGCGGACAATTATCTTAAAATGAAAGAGAGGAATACGATTATGGTTTATTCAAATGACGGAAAACTTTATCACATTCAGGTCGCACCCGGGGAAGTGGGAAAATACGTGATCCTTCCCGGCGATCCAAAGCGCTGTGCATCCATTGCAAAATACTTTGATGATCCCGTTCTGATTGCAGATAACCGGGAATATGTCACTTATACAGGATATCTGGAAGGCGAAAAAGTAAGCGTAACTTCCACCGGAATCGGCGGACCCTCCGCATCTATTGCCATGGAAGAACTGGTACAGTGCGGTGCCCATACCTTTGTGCGTGTGGGAACCTGCGGAGGAATGGATCTTCAGGTAAAAGGCGGAGACATTGTGGTAGCTACAGGTGCCATCCGTATGGAAGGAACCAGTAAAGAGTATGCGCCCATTGAATTTCCGGCAGTAGCAAACCTGGATATAGTCAATGCACTGGCAGCTTCCGCAAAAGAACAAGGTGCTGTGTGCCATACCGGAATCGTGGAATGCAAAGATTCCTTTTACGGACAGCACAGCCCGGAAACAAAACCGGTAAGCTGCGAGCTTTTAAATAAATGGGAAGCATGGCTGCGTCTCGGCACACTGGCTTCGGAGATGGAATCTGCGGCACTATTTACAGTGGCAAGCTATCTCCGTGTACGATGCGGTTCCGCTTTTCTTGTAGTTGGTAACCAGGAGCGTGCCAAAAAGGGACTTGATAACCCGCAGGTTCACGATACAGACATGGCAGTACGGGTAGGGATCGGCGCACTCCGTCGTCTGATCGCGGCTGACAAAGAAAGGTAATCCCATCAGCGAACAGAGGAAACTCTGTTGTCCCAGATAATGCCTGCTGCGACAAGAGCGATCCCACAGATTTTCACAGGATTCAGATTTCCGAATACAAAGGTGTCAAACAGAATTCCGGCAGAAAGCTGCCCTGCCAGAAGCAGAATGGTGGATTCCATTACCTTTAAGCGGTTCAGGGTGATCATGGAAATGATAAACGCAATGATTCCGAAAGCACCGCCCAGGTACATCCACCAGGGAGCCGCCCCAAAGGAATAAAAATCGATACTGCCTTTTTCAGAAACCAGCAAAAGGAGCAAGGATAACAGGGAAGCCACTACATAATTTACTAAAGAGCCGTTATACGTGCCCAGGATCTTGGTACAACGGTAATTGATCATCTTGGAAATTACGGTTGCACAGCCATTAATAAAAGCAATGGTTAAAATAAATGACATAAAAAACTCCTTTCTGACGGGTTTCAGGCCAAATTGATCATAATAAGTCCCGCAAGGATCAGAAGAAAGCAGGGAATTCTTTTGGGATTAAACGGAATCTTCGGGACGCCGAACCAGCCGAAATGGTCGATGACTGCGGAAATCACCATCTGTCCTGTAACGGAAATACAGGTGGTAACGGAAACCCCCAAAGCACCGATACAATAGCTGGAAGTTGCCACCAGAAAAATTCCAAAAAAGCCTGCAGAATAAAGATACCAGGGCATCCCTGTGATCTTAAGCTTTTCATGGACAAAAAGCTTTATATAAAGGATCAGAAGCAGCCCGCCTATCACATGAACCACAAGGCTCATGCCGAACATCCCCAGATAATCGGTGATCATGCCATTCAGGCTTGCCATGGCAGACTGACAGGCACCTGCGATCAAAGTAAAAAGAGCGTACATGAGAAACCTCCTTTTTTTATTCTGTTCTAATATGACATAGATACGAAAAAATTGCAAGAGCAGGAACGGGAATGGAAATAAAAAGGGAAACATATTTTATGAATTTTGAAAAAAGTGTGGAAATTTTTCTGTTTTTATTGTAAAATAAATCTACTTACTAAGGAATTAAATACCCGAAATCAGTATTTTCAAAAAATAGACAGGGGGATGAAATGAAGGCTTGGGAAATGGCGCAGGATATTTTTACCAATGCCAGACCTGTGATTCGAAAGGAAGAAGAGCAGACCTGGACAGATAATGTAGATGTGTCCTGTTTTTACGATGACAATCTTTCGCTTGACTGGGGAAGTAATGTCCCCGGCTCCGGCGCTCCGGAAAAGATCATGGTCGCTGCAGTACAGGCTCTCGAGAACCGCGGCTATCGTGTCAGTGAAAAAGGCTACCGGCTTCTTCACGAAGGACTGAAGGCTCATGAGGAACATGATTTTGTCAGTCTCCATAAGATTTCGTCTCTCCTTAGGAGAGAACTGGCACAGGCAGAAAAGGATCCGGATTCCGATTACTGGAAGTATACATTCTATGAGTCTTTTGCGCAGTATGCTGCTTCGATTACTTTTCCAAAAGCGGAAGCGGTTGATCTGGAAAGCGAAGCTTTTCAGGAACAGATCAGGGCAGGATGGCTTTCTCAGCTGATCGGCGGAGCCATGGGAACCATGGTGGAGGGCTACACTTACGACAATCTTAAGAATGCCTTCGGGGATGTCCGGGGATACCTTCGGGAGCCGAATACATATAATGACGATATTACCTTTGAGCTGGCATTTTTGGATGCCTTTTCCGAAAAGGGATATGACGTAACTTCCCGGGATATCGCACTTTCCTGGGTAGGATTGATTCCCTGCGGATGGTCTGCGGAAGAGATTGCTATCCGAAATATCAAAAACGGTATTTTTCCGCCGCAAAGCGGCATATTCCGGAATCCCTTCAATGAATGGATCGGTGCACAGATGCGTGCTGGAGTCTGCGGAATGGCTGCACCGGGAGATCCCGCAATGGCTGCATCTCTTGCCTGGAGGGACGCAGAGGTGTCCCATGCAAACAACGGAATCCTGGGGGAAGTATTTAATGCAGTGATGACTTCCCTCGCCTTTACGGAAAAGGAGATCCTTACGATCATTTCCAAATCCATGGACATGATTCCGAAAGACAGCGAATATTATTCCGTGATCTCTTTCGCATGGGAGTGCTGCAGGAAATACGATACATGGCAGGAAGCATTAAATATATGCCAGGAGAAATACCGGCGTTACAACTGGATTCATGCATATCCCAATGCATGCTGTGAGATCATTGCACTGTATTACGGGAAGGGAGACTTCAGGGAAACCCTTCATATCATTACCATGTGCGGAATTGATGTGGACTGCAATGCAGGGATGATTATGCCGGTTCTGGCAATCCAACAGGGAATGGGTATCATTCCGGAAGAACTGATTCATCCGGCTTTTGAGAGGCTTGACACCTACATGCGTGGGAAATACCGCTCCATCAGCCTGGAGGAACTGGTTCGTGATACTTTATCCGGTATAAAAAAAGCACACAAAATAAAGGAGGACAAGAAATGAAAAAAAGAATGTTAGCAGTAACCTTAAGTACTGCAATGGTGGCATCAATGGGAGCAGTAACAATTCCTGTTCATGCAGAGGAGGGAGAGCCATACAAGGCAGCTTTGCTTTTAAATGGTACTCTCGGCGACAAATCCTTCTATGATTCTGCAAACGAAGGACTTACCAGGCTGCAGGAAGAACTCGGTGAGGACAAGTTCACATTTAAGGTAGAGCAGATGGGTGCAACATCCGCTGACGAAGCAAAATGGGAGCCGACGCTTTATGATTACTGCGACGACGGCTCTTATGATATCATTATTGTTGGTACATACCAGATGCTGGATGCCCTGACCAACGCTTCCGCTGATTATCCGGATCAGCATTTCATCTACTTTGATGAAGCTTTTGACTTCAGCAATGGCGGAGAAAACGTTTATGACGTTATGTACAAACAGAACGAGGTATCCTATCTGGTAGGTGCAGCAGCAGCCATGATGACCACAGACGAAAGCCTTGAAAAAATAGATCCTTCCAACAAGATCATCGGTTTCCTCGGCGGTATGGAGAACTCTGTTATCAACGACTTCCTGGTAGGTTATATCCAGGGTGCAAAGGATATTGATGAAGAGATCCAGGTTGCCCTTGCCTATGTCGGAAACTTCTATGATTCCGCAGCAGCTAAGGATATGGCTCTGACCCAGTACCAGAACGGCGCTGACGTTGGATTTAACGTAGCCGGAAGTGCAGGTCTCGGACAGATCGAGGCAGCCGTAGATGCAGACAAATACGTATTCGGTGTTGACTCTGACCAGGCTGCTCAGCTTCCTGACTATGCAGCAAACATTCCGACTTCCGCTCTGAAGAACGTTGGCAACTCTCTGATCCGTGCCATCAAGCTTGATATGGACGGCGAACTTCCTTATGGACAGCTTGAGTATCTTGGATTTGCTGAAGGCGGCGTTGAGCTTCTTTCTGATGCACATTATGAAGAAGTTGTTCCGGAAGCAATCCGCACAAAAGTTGCTGAACTTCAGGAAAAGATCACAGCAGGAGAAATCGTTGTTCCTACCGCTCTCGGTGACAATGCCATGAGCGAAGACGACATCCAGGCCCTGATTGATTCCGTAAAAGTGAAATAAGACAGTAAAAATGCATAGCAGCTAAGGGCTTGGAAAATCCAGTTCCGGGTAATGGCCCGGGACTGGATTTTCCCGTTTACAGGATTGCATAAAACCTGCCAGAGGCAGGTTAGGAAGCTCAAAATAAAAAGAGAGACGGGGTGAAGAGATTTGGAAAGTCAAGTCGTATTACAGATGAACCACATCATGAAAATTTACGGCAACGGTGTGGTTGCAAATGAAGATGTATCCCTGGAGCTCCGCAAAGGAGAAATCCACGCCCTCCTTGGCGAAAACGGTGCAGGGAAAAGTACCCTGATGAAAGTACTGTTCGGCATTGAGTCCCCTGACCAGGGAGAGATCATCTTAAACGGAACACCAGTTACGATAAAATCTCCGCAGGATGCCATCAGCAAGGGCATCGGTATGGTACATCAGCACTTTATGCTTGTTCCATCCCTTTCTGTTGCAGAAAATATCATTCTCGGCGTAGCACCTAAGAAAGGAATCTTCATTGATATGGATAAGGCAGTGGAATCTGCCCAGAATATTGCACAAGAATATAATTTTGACATTAATGTAAAAGACAAAGTAGAAGAAATTCCCGTGGGAATCAAACAGAAAGTAGAAATTCTCAAAGCGTTGTACCGTGGGGCAGAAATTCTGATCCTGGATGAACCCACCGCTGTTCTGACGCCTCAGGAAACGGATGAATTGTTTGTCCAGCTTATGAAGCTTCGGGAAAAAGGCCATACCATTATCTTTATTTCCCATAAGCTGGATGAGATCAAGAAGATCTGTGACCGTGCCACCATTATGCGGAACGGCAAAAGCATGGGAACCTATGATGTGGCAGATATTACCACACAGGAAATGTCAAAGCTGATGGTAGGCAGGGAGGTATCTTTAACATTTGAGAAAAATGAGCAGCACTTGACAGAGAAGGTTCTCCTGAAAGTGCGTAATCTTACCATAAACAATTCTCAGGGTGTCTTAAAGGTAGACGATCTTTCCTTTGACGTAAAGGGAGGAGAAATCCTTGGAATTGCCGGGGTAGAAGGAAACGGACAAACAGAGCTGATCGACACCCTGACGGGCATCAATAAAAAGTACAAAGGTGTCATTGAAATGAAAGGGAAAGATATTGCCAATGCTTCCATTGATGATATCCGCTCCCTGAATCTTGCCCATATTCCGGAGGACCGCATGACCTCAGGATGTGCCAAAAACTTAAGTATCCAGGAAAACCTGTTTTCCAATCAGTACAAAAAGCACCGGTATTCCGGCAGGCTGATGCTGAAGCAGAAAGCCATTGAAAAACGCAGCGATGAATTGATCAAAGAATTTCTTATCAAATGCAGGTCCAGGAAGCAGAATGTAGGAATGCTTTCCGGCGGTAATATCCAGAAGGTAATCGTAGCCAGGGAGTTCTCTACCTATCCGGATATTATCATAGCCAACCAGCCTACACGAGGCATTGATGTAGGAGCTGCTGCATTTATCCGGCAGCGTCTTCTGGAATTCCGTGATGCAGGCTGCGCAATTGTTCTGGTTTCAGCAGACCTGACAGAGATTTTCTCTTTGAGTGACCGCCTGGCAGTCATGTACAAAGGAAAATTTGCCGGTTTCTTTAATGATGTGGCGCATGTAACAGAAGATGAACTTGGCCAGCATATGCTTGGTATCAAGAGAGATGAAGTATTGGAGGGAGTTCTGTATGAATAGTGCAAAAAGATTCGATGCTTTGCGGACAGTTCTTTCCGTCCTGATCGCCCTTGCCATTTCTTTTGTCATTATTTTTTTGGTAAGCGAACAGCCCGTAGAAGCGATTAAATTTTTACTTGTGGGACCGCTGACCAGCAAACGGAATATGGGAAATGTGATAGAATCCATGATTCCGCTCATTTTTACAGGAACCGGTGTCTGCATTATGTTTTCCGCAAATCAGATCAACCTTTCCGGTGAGGGTGCTTTTCATGTAGGCGGCCTTATTGCATCCTGCGTTGCCATTCAGATGTCTGCAAGGGTGATTTCTCCCATTACGGCACTTTTGTGCGCAGGTATCGTAGGCGCTGTTTTTACGGCGATCCCTGCAATTATGAAGATTACCACCACTGCTGACGAAATGGTATCCTCCCTGATGATCAACTATCTGGCACTGTATTTTGGAAACTACATGCTGAATAATGTCATCGGCGATCCCAAGGCCAGTGCCGCATCTTATAAGCTTACAGAAGCTTCCAAGCTTCCTGTGCTTCTTGATGGCACACGTGTACACCTGGGAATTATCATTGCCATTGCAGTGGCAGTTCTTGGATATATCTTTCTTTACAGAACCAAGATCGGCTATGAGCTCCGGCTCACCGGTGAAAACGAAGAATTTGCCAAATATTCCGGCATCAGCATTGTGAAGGTCATCCTGATTTCCCAGCTTCTGGGCGGTTTTGTGGCAGGCCTTGGCGGCGGTGTGGAAATGCTCAGCCCCATCTATGCAAGATTTACCTGGACCTCCCTTCTGGGATACGGCTGGGATGCGATCATTATCTGCACCCTTTCCAAAAAGAATCCTCTGTATACACCATTTGCCGCATTATTCCTTGCCTACTTAAGAACCGGTGCTTCCATTATGGCCAGAAGAACGGATGTTACACTGGAAATCGTCCAGATCACCCAGGGCATCATCATCCTGCTTGTGGTTGCAGAACAGTTCCTGAGCAGGTACAAACACAAACTCATTGCCAAAGAAGCGAAGGCAGCATTAAAAGAAGAGGAGGCGGCTTAATATGTGGAAAGCGATTTTATCCCCGGATTTTTTTGGCACCATTTTAAGGTCTGCCACTCCCATTCTGTTTGCAACACTTGCTTCTGCCATTGCAGCAAAATCGGGAATCACAAATATGGCACTGGAAGGCATTATGCTGTTTTCCGCCTTATTTGGCGTAATCTTTTCTTCCCTCACCCACAGTGCGTGGATCGGCCTTTTGCTCACCGTCATTGTGGGGGGACTGATTGGAGCGATTCTTGCATTTTTCGTTCTGAACCTGAAAACTGACGAGATTCTTGCTGCCATTGCCATAAACCTCACTGCAACAGGCGGTACGGTGCTGCTGCTTCTGGCATATTCCGGCGACCGCGGTGTTTCTTCTTCTGTTAGAAGCGTTTCTGCGCCGAATATTACCATTCCGCTGATTAACAAGATTCCCTTTATCGGGCAGATTCTGTCAGGGCAGAATGTGCTCACCTGGCTGTCTCTGCTGGCAGTTCTGGTAATGCATCTGTTTCTGTACAAAACACCTCTGGGACTTTCCATACGTTCTGTAGGAGAGAATAAGGATGCTGCGGAATCCGTGGGAATCAATTCCCGCAAGGTACAGTATATCGCCCTGATCATCAGCGGTGCACTTGCTGCCATGGGCGGCTATTACCTGTCCGGCGGTTATATGAACATGTTTACGAAAGATATGTCCGGCGGCAGGGGCTTCATTGCACTGGCAGCCTCCAGCATGGGAGGCAATACGCCTGTGGGAGGCTTTCTGGTTTCCCTGCTGTTTGGTATTGCCCAGGCCCTTGCAAATGTCATGCAGCTGACAGCAGTCATGCCATATGAAATCATTCTGATGGTACCTTATCTTACCACCCTCATCGGCCTTGGCGTTTACTACTATTCGCAGAAGAAGAAAAGAGAACGGCTGAGCGGAAAATGATTATCTTATGATAGAAAAAAGGGCTTCTGTTACAGAAGCCCCAGCTTTTCAAATTCCTGATCCGCAAGAAGAGCGCCTACGGTTCCCACCACTTTGGAAGAAACAAGATTGGCTTTTTTGATAGCTTCCGGAAGGGAGTCCCCTCTTTTTCGGCAGGCAATGACAGAGCCGATATGAGAATCTCCGGCACCTATGGTGTCTTCCTGGATGGTCGGGTTCGGCGGAATTGTTTCTTCTGTCGTTCCGTCGAAATAAAAGCAGCCTTTCTCTCCCAGAGTAATGATAACGGTATTTCCTGTTTCTCCATAAAGAACATGAGCGGCATCCGAGACAGTTGTCCTGCCGCTTACGGATAATGCCTCTGTTTCATTCAGATGAAGAATGGGAGACAGCCTGTAAATCCGTTTCACAAGACCGGGATCTATGACCGTCAGCCTGGGCCCCGGGGCAAAATAGACCAAAAGCTCAGGATGCTCCTCCAGAAATTCCACAATGTGAATCCCTGTGCTTTCTTCAATTTCCAGTCCGCATATGTATACGGAATCTATCTCTTCAAGGGGAAGGGCATCAAACCATTCCTTCTGAAAACGATATTCTGCACCGTGGTAGCAGACAAAGGAGCGCTCTCCTGTGTTTTCTACAAAACAGTAGCAGCAGCCGTTCTCTTCATTGGGAGTGGGAATGGGAGAGGTGATTCCCCGCTTTTTCAGTTCTTCCCGGACAAAATTTCCGTATACTCCTATTCCGATCGGGCAAAAAAGAATGTAGGGAACCTGAAAATGCCGGATGGAATCCGACACATTATAAGCACAGCCTCCAAGGGAAAGGTACTGGCTTTTCACATGGACATCCTCCCCTGTTTTTGGAAGATGGTCCACCAGATTTATGATCACATCAACTACGGCAGAGCCGATGACAAGTACTTTTTTCATAGGACACTCCTTATAAACTCTTTTGTAACAATCCGGCCCGTGGCTGGGCCATTCCTAATTATGCTATCACAGTTTATATTTACTTGCAATCATAAAGTGAGAAAGGGGAATGAGATGGCAAATAAAATATTGCTGAAGGACGCCTCCCTTCTGAATGAAGAAGGGCAATGCATCCGCCATCAGGATGTTCTGATTTCCAACGGAAAGATTGAGGAGATTTCTGATCATGGAACTTCTTTTTCGGATGCAGAAGAAGTAATCGATTGCTCCGGATATTATGTAAGTCCCGGACTTCCCAATCTTCATGTACACACCGCAATGAACATTTTCAAGGGAATTGCGGAGGATGTTACCTCAGATGCCTGGTTTAATGAAATGATCTGGCCGTATGAGAGCAAAATGACCGGGGAAGATGTGTATATCGGGACGCTTCTTGGAATTGCGGAAATGATTAACAATGGCGTAACCGTATTTGCAGATCATTATTTTGGAGAAAATGAGGTTTTAAAGGCGGTAAAGGAGACAGGAATCCGTGCTGATCTGGCTCCTACGATCTTTGGAGCTTCCAAAGATTTTCCGGAACGCCTGGATGAGGTGACGGAATTTATCCGAAATCACAAAAACGATTCTGACCGGGTGGCTTTTCATATGGGACCTCACGCGGATTATACCTGTCCGGATTCCACTCTTTCCCAAATGGTGGAGGCTGCAAAGAAACTGGATCTGCCCCTTCATCTTCATTTGGCGGAAGAAAGCGGCCAGATCAGCCGTTCCATGAAAGAGACAGGCCTTACTCCTTTCGGCGTTCTTGATAGGGCAGGGACGTTTGACCGGAAGGTTTTGATAGCTCACGGTCTCTGGATTCAGGAGGAGGACTTAAAATATCTGAAAGAAGATACCTGGTTTGCCTTTTGCCCCAAAACCTATATGAAGCTTGCTTCCGGAAAGGGAGGATTTTTTGACCTCTGCGGCAGGCTCAATTATAGCTTTGGTACAGATGGCGCCGCAAGCTCCAATACGTTGAACCCCATAGAACAGGCAAGGCTTCTGGGGCTTCTTGGAAAATTCCTTGGAAACGATGCTACTGCTTTTCATGCCCAATCCCTTTGGAAGCATCTCATGGCAGGACACAAGGCCTTTTCCTTTGGGAGCGGTCTTATGAAAAAGGGCGCCCCTGCGGATCTGGTGATCTGGGATTTGTTTGAGCCGGATACGTTCCCGTTCTATCATCCTATCTCCGGTATCTTATACAGCAGCAACAGCGCAAATGTAAAATATACCATGGTTGCCGGAGAATTTCTGAAATACAACGGCGAATTAAAGCTGAATGTCAAAGAACTGATGAAAGAGGGCACCCGGCTGCAGACGGAGCTTCTCCAAAGAGGAAAAGGAAAAGCGGAAATATATTTTTAATAATTTAATAAAACGGAGGTAATCAATATGTGTATACCAACCCCACACAATGCAGCAAAAAAAGGAGATATTGCAAAGAAGGTTCTGATGCCCGGAGATCCCCTTCGGGCGAAATACATTGCAGAAACTTACCTGGATAATCCAGTATGCTTTAATACGGTTCGTAATATCCTCGGGTACACAGGTCTTTATAAGGGAAAAGAAGTTTCTGTTATGGCCAGCGGCATGGGAATGCCATCCATCGGGATTTACAGCTATGAGCTCTTTCATTTTTATGATGTAGACCAGATTATCCGCATTGGTTCCGCAGGTGCCCTGCAGGATGACCTGAATGTGAAGGATATTGTTATCGCACTGGGCGCATGTACAGATTCCAATTACGGAAGCCAGTTCCATCTGCCCGGAGTTTTTGCTCCGATTGCAGACTATCATCTGGTCGTAAGAGCAGTGGAAGCTGCCAAAAAGCTGGAAACCCCGGTACGTGTAGGAAATGTGGTATCTTCTGACGTATTCTACAGTGATGATGCCGCTGCATCTGACCAATGGAAAAAGATGGGCGTTCTTTGTGCCGAGATGGAATGCGCGGGCTTATACATGAATGCAGCCCGAGCAGGAAAACAGGCTCTGGGAATCCTCACAATTTCTGATCACATTTACAGGGAAGAGGCTATGACTGCGCAGGAGCGTCAGACCACGTTCAACCAGATGATGGAGATCGCACTGAACATTTAAAGCGGGGAACCGCAATGCCAGAAATAATTTTCACCAGGCTTGGTTCCGGGCGCTGGCATCCCTTCTATGCAGAAATCCGGGAAGATAATATACTCTTTTCAAAAGAAAAGGGATAGATAGCAGGGGCAGATATCTGGTAAAATAAAGTGATTATGTCACTGGCCGCAGGATGCGGCCCGGTAACCAGTATCATAGAAAGAGAGAAGGATATGACAGTACAAAGAAATAAAGCGATATTTCCCCATCCTCCCATCGCTGTACCGGACGGCAATGTGGATGTATCCGGAGGCGGCAGATGGAAAATATGGCAGAATGCGGGAACCAAAATTGATGCCCCCATCCTCGGAAATGGGGATCTCCTGGCCGCACTGGCAGGAAATGCCCGTTATCCGCAGGTCTGGATCACCACAAATGATTTCTGGCAGATGGAGAGCGTGGCAAACTGGGAATTTTTCCACGATAATGACTCCGCGAAATGTGACCCTGCCAATGGGGCCGGAAGCCCAAGGCCTGTTGGAAGAATGGTGTTTGATATTCCGGCAATGGAGCAGGGCCGTTGGTATACAGAGCAGGATTTTCTTACTGCTACCACCACCACGGTTCTCACTGCTTCCAATGGCAAAAAGTGCGTTCTGAAAAGCTGGATCTCCGCTGTGGAAAATATTCTTGTAATGGAATTCGAAACGGAAATGGATCTTGCACTTCAATATGATTTTTATTTTCCTGACGAGACGGGCAAAGGCTGTGAGAGAGCTGCCGATATTTGGGGAACAGGGGAATCCGGGGAAATACAGAACGGAATGTTCGTAAGTATGGTCAGCGGGCGCCCCCTGCAGGTGAAACAGATCCGGGGAAATATAGTAAGCGGATACCGCCAGTTCAGTGACCATGTTGATATTCCGTCAAAGGTGGGATTCGCAGGCTGCTTCATCGAAGATCCCAAAGAGAGGGACATGACCTTAAGGTGTGCTTCCAGACAATTATGTGCAGGAGAAAAGACCGTTTTCGTATTACCTGTGCGCTCTTGGGCAAAGTGTTCCAGGCCTTATGAATACGCCTTTTCCAGAGCACGTTATATGACCTGTGAGGAGGTGGAAAAGCTCCGCCGCCAGCACCTTTCCTGGTGGAAGAGGTTCTGGTCCATATCTCAGATCACTCTGGATGACGAGGTAATTGAACAGAGGTACTATCTTTCCAAATATATGTTGGCAAGTGTATCCCGGGACCCGGAATATCCCCCCAACATTCTTGGCATCAGTACCTTTGACCGTCCCGCATGGAACGGGAATTACAAGATCAATTATAACCATCAGTCCCCTTATTTGAATTTGATGGTGTCCGGGCATTTTGAGCAGTCTGATCCCCATGACAGCCCTTATCTGAAGCTTATGGACATCTCCTTTGAAATGTCACAGCGTCTTCTGGGGCATGAAGGGCTTTATTATCCTCTTGGCCTCGGGCCTCACGGAGTGGTGAGCGAGGGTCTGCTGCTGCATATGAAATCCCCGGCTCTCCATGGTGCGCTGAACATGATCTTCCGCTACAGGCTGACAGAAGATGAAGCATATGCAGAAAAAATCTATCCGTTTTTACGGGGCGTTGCAGACTTCTGGGAAAAAGATCTGGTATGCAGGGACGGTGTTTACCATGTAACAGGAGACGGGATGCATGAACGAACGGACAGCAATATCCTGGAAAACGGTGTGCCGGAGGATCCGGTAAATACGCTGGGTTATCTGAAAACATTTTTTACCTGGATGCCCGTGATCAGCAGCGCATTGGAACTGGATGAAGATAAAAAAGAGACCTGGGAAAATATTGCAGCACATCTGGCAGACTACCCGAGCGGAACCATCCGGGAAATCCAGGACAATCCTACGCTTTGGACAGAAGCAGACGTAAGTCTTAGTGAACTGCTTCCTGAAGAGCTTCTGGATACGGAGATTTATTATGATGAGGGAGTAGGAGGAAAATGGTCCTTTCATTTTCCTGGAAATGTGATGCATATTTATCCCGGAAGTGCCATCGGACTTGGAAGCAACGAGAAAGAGCTTAGGATTGCCCGTAATACAGTCCATATTCATGCCCTGGTGGAAAATGCCCTTGCTTCATATGAATTGAAAAAAGCAGAAGCAGCGGGAGAGGAGATAAAAGATCCTCATTTTTATAAGGCAGGTGCTTTTAATGCCACGAATCTCAGCTGCCTGTTTTTTGCCGCTGCTGCCCGGGTCGGCTATGATCCGGAGATTATCTGGGAGGAAATGCGCCAGATGATCCTTCACCGGGGAATTCCCAACGGCTTTCTGAAGGAAAACCCACACGGAATCGAAGAATTAAATACCATTCCGGATGCGCTGCAGGAGATGATGCTCCAAAGCCATGAGGGAATTCTCCGTATTTTCCCGGTATGGCCGAGAAAAAGCCATCCCAATGCGGAATTTAAAGGATTTCGTGCCTGCGGAGCCTTTGAAGTCAGTGCATCGCTGGTCAATGGAACAGTAGGCTCTGTTTCTGTGGTAAGCCATAAAGGCCATTCCTTAAAGATGGATAATCCATGGCCTGGGGAAAGGGTAAACATCCTCCGCTTTGACGGCAGGACGGAATCTCTTTCCGGCAGCATTCTGGAAATCGGATTCCACAAAGAAGAAGCCGTAACGATCTTCCAAAAATAACAGTGTCATTTTCCCACACTTCCTGCTATAATAAGGCAGTACAAAAAGCCAGACAGAATGGAAAGGTGGAATGAGTATGCTGGAACATGAAGAACAAAAAGAAGTACTTTCTCTTGTTAAAAAAACCAGAGATTTAATTTACAGAGAGTTGGAAAGTGCAAAGGTTACCGTAAAAGGAGCTGCGGATTACGTAACAAATGTGGATTTTGCAGTTCAGGATTTTCTGAAGCGGGAACTGGAAATCCTCTTTCCGGATATTCCTATGATTGCAGAGGAAAAGGAAAACAGGAATCTGTCTCCGGATGGAACCTACTGGATCCTGGATCCCATTGACGGCACCACCAATCTCATCCATCATTACGGATTAAGTGCAGTGGCACTTGCTTTATATGAGCGTGGTGAGATTATTTTTGGGGCAGTATACAATCCTTTTCATGAAGAACTGTTCTATGCAGCAAAAGGGGAAGGGGCTTATTTGAATGGAGAGAGGATCGTTGCAGATAACCAGGTGGAATTGAAGGATGCGGTTGTCTCCTATGGTTCTTCACCTTACGAAAAACAAAGGGCGGAAAAATTATTTCCTCTGTTTTACAGGATTTTTATGCAGGCTGCGGATTTCCGGAGAACGGGATCTGCGGAGCTGGATCTTTGTTATGTTGCCTGCGGACGCCAGCATGGGTTTCTGGAACAGGACTTAAAACCATGGGACTATTCCGCAGGCAGCCTGATCCTTACAGAAGCAGGGGGCATGATCAAATGCTGGGATGGCAGTACACTGCCGTATCTTGTAAATGCAGATATATTAGCCAGTACGGAAAAACTTGCAGGGCCTTTGATGGCTGCCATCAGGCAGGAGTTTTTTTGCAGATGATGGGCAGCTTATGACGATAAGGAGGATATTATGCGATTAATGGAATTTTCTATCGAAGACAATGGACCTTTGCTGGAAATCGGGCAGATCGTGGAAGTAAAGGAATATGAAACCACATTTTATACCTATATGCTTGAAAATTCTCTTGGAATGAGCAAGCCCTACCCCATAAGCGAACGTCTCCTGAGCCGAAAGGGAAAAGTGGTAGAAAAAAAGAACACTCCCCGTTCTAAAATTGCAGTTCTGGAATTTGATGAATAGCGGCAGCAGGGCTGCTAAACTGTCTCAGGCTGGTTTGATACAGAATGGAGGATTATGTATGAATCATGTGGCAGATGACGTTCCGGTCTGGAAAGATCATTATAAGCTGATGACAAAAGAGCAGCTGAATATTCCGGGGCTTCACATGATGGGGCATGCCCGTTTCCTGGAGGTATACGATAAACTGGATACGCATTTTCATGCCAATCTGGAATTTGTCGTGCTGCTGAACGGACGTCAGAAATACCTGGTAAATGAGAAACAATATATGCTTTACGGAAATGAAATGTTTATGACGTACCCTTATGAACAACATGGAAACGGCAATGCGCTGCAGGATGTCAGCGAATTTCTCTGGTTCCAGATCGATCTGAGTTCTGCCGGGAATTTCCTTGGGCTTGTTCCTCCCAGAAGCGACTATCTTTATCAGCAGTTTCTTAATTACCGCACACGCATCAAAAAAATCCAGGAAGGCGATCCGGCCCTTTTGAAAAAAGCTTTTTATCTTCTTTCTTCCAGAAAGATTTCCAGCCAGTCACTGGGATATGGATATTTACTGGAGTTTATTTTGAAAAATATCTGCACCCAGGATGGAGAAATGAAAAAAGAGGATTACAGCAAAGATATTGAAACTGCTGTTTCCTATATTCATCAGAACCTGTTTTCCGACCTGAATATTGACGTGATCGCAAAACAATGCGGTTTATCCCCATCCCGGTTTAAAGCGAAATTCAAACAGCAGATTGGTGTTACGCCTCATAATTATATTAACTCTCTGAAAATTGATTCAGCCAAAGTTTATTTGAAGGATGAAAAACGATCCATTACAGAGATTTCTTATTTGCTGAATTTTTCCTCCAGCAACCATTTTGCATCCGTTTTTAAAAAATATACCGGATACACTCCGTCAGAATTCCGGGATAAAAGATTTCCGGATATCTATTAATGAAATAGCGGACAGTCTTGTAGAGCAGGTGGCAGAAAATGAGGGTGCAGCCGAGCACCTGAAATCTAATGACTGGCTGTGCCGAATCGGCAAGATGAACAGCATCGGAAACAGGACAGAAGAAATCGCTTATTATTGACAATAAGAAATGGGTTTTCACCGTACGTCTTGTTGCGGCTTGCTCATTTCTTTTTTATTGCCAGAATATCATACAGATATCTTCCTTTTCCCTTGATTTATAGACATTAAGCCGGTTTTTATATTTCTGGCTGCAAAATCTCTTTTCATGAAAGGATGAAACAATGAGGACGCTTTTGCATATTTTTCAGGATACGAAAGATGTGTTAATTTCTACAGTGTCAAAAACAGTGCAGTAAGTTTTGCTCTGTTTTTCTTTTTGTAAATAAAATAATACGTGGCTTTCGCCTCCGGATCGGAAAAGGGAATATTAATACGTCCATTTTGCCGGGACTTCATGGTTTCTATGGAAATATCTGTGGAAAAGGAGGGCAGATCGGAATAACCGGCAAGCTCTCCTACGGCATCCATATCATTTTGCAGGAAAAACTTTGAATGAGGCATTTTTGTGTAAACAATTTCTTCCCAAAATCCAACATGAGCATACATAATGAAGCTTTGCCCATCCATTTCCGCAAAGGAAATCTGTTTGTAAGATGCAGCAGGATGAAATACATTTACAGAGAGACAAAGCTGTTCACTTCTATATTTTTAACAGAGAAAATCATCAGAATCAACGGGATGAGGGAGGATGATCATTCCATATTCTGCGTTTTCCAGGCTTTTCATTAAATTTTCCTCTGAATCAACAGCAGAGGAGATAATCTGGTCTGAATAGATTGCGGTAGCTTTTGGAAGGAGAGGCATAAGAGGGCCAGGTGTACAGCTTCCGATATTCAGCGAATGAAGGCTCCGATCATAAACAGCAAGTAATTGTTCCAACAGATAAATATCGATCATTTGAATTCCTCCATTAATTCAGTATACGTATTGAGTATAGCACAATGTCCAATCCATATTGTACTTTTTTTGAAAAATAGGATATAGTTTTCGCAGAAACAAAGATTGTTTTTAAGAAAATAAAGAAAGAAGGAAATCATATGGACTATTATACCTTGAATAATGGGACAAAGATACCGGCTGCGGGAATCGGGACTTTTCTCATGAGTCCGGCAGAGGCACAGGCTGCATGCTTAAGTGCACTGAACAATGGCTATACCCTGCTCGATACTGCCAATGCATACATGAATGATGTGATATGTTGTGAAGTGTAGATGTCAGATTCCTCTAAAAGATTGTATTTTAGTGGAAATCTCCATCTGCTAAAACAACATATGCGGCTGGCTCATTTGTGGTGAATGGAAACTTGCAGATGTTGTAGTAAAGGAAGAAGGTGATAATCCTTTTATTCGTATCTGTAAACAGTTTAGCACAAAGAAAGGCGGTTGTATATGGAAATTACTTATCATTGGGAAGGCGACTATTTGATTCCCGACCTGAAACTTTCGGATACAACAGAATACCATATCGGGAAATACGGGCGGATGAGAAAACGTTTTTTGGAAGAAAACCACAGGGGCATTTATTCGCATATGTTTTTGTCGGAAACCTTATGGAAGCATCTTGCGGAAATAGATGAAGAATGCAATGAGATGATGGATAGGCTTGTAAGGCAGATGGCAAAAAATGATGGCGTAACGGAGCAGCTAAAATCCGATGACTGGCTATGCTGGCTCCAGAGAATGAACAGCATTAGGAGCAGGGCGGAGGAAATAGTGATGCACGATTTGATATATTCCCTTTAGTGTTATTCGGTTTTAAGTTTTGTAGCATGAGGCGCAGATAATGTCAAGACCGCCGCAGGCGAGGCTGAGCCGGTGTCTTGACATTATCTGCGCCTCATGTTATGGAGCGGTCAAGGGGGAACAAAGTTCCCCACTGCATTAAAAATGCCAATGGGGATTTGTTACTATTCACAGTCCAATGTCATTTAGTTAGCGTCGTATATCTAAAATGGTTAGATTTCCAATAAGGGGTCTAACCATTTTTTATAAAAATGGTTGACAAACACACCAGAATGTGCGGCCGCTCTCGTTA
>JAETNR010000110.1 GCA_021772055.1 Blautia sp.
AGATCCTGTTGTATACCACTAGGGATGGAACTTGCAGGATGTTGATCCAAATGAAGATATCAAAGTTCAAACGTTAATATCGTAAATGTATAGTTAATTGAAAAGAGTTATACTAGCAAATATAATTGCATACTTTTATTATCAAGCACTGATAAAATCTATTTATATTCGTATAGATATGGCTGATGAAGATGATTTTGTCAATAACGGAAAAAATTGCATTATGATTTTTGAAAAAGCAACTTGTATAAAGGTTATTACTGAATTGAGTAAAATTCCTGAAAGAAAAGTAAGTGCAATTATTGATTATTTAATAAATGATGGAAGAATGAATTTATTAGAGTTTCCATTATTTGAGGTAGAGGATAAAATCATTACTATTCCTTCTGCTATTTTAGTAAATGATTGGCAGTTTACGATAGTAAATGGACATTATATAAAAAACATACCTATTAAAAATCGCGAAAGAACTATATCTACTGTTACAGAGGGACGTATAGAAGAAACGTTACAAGGAATAATAAATATTGCAGTTGCAAAAACTAAGCCTTATTCTTTTGTTGATGAAAATGGAGAAAATCAATGTAGTGATATAGATTATGCTATTTATGACATGACTCGAAATATTCTTTTGATAATAGAAGCCAAATGGATAGATAAACATTATAAAGATGAAATTGACAAAAGATATGGAATGATATTACAAACATTAAATGGCATTTTTGAGAAACAAATAAAAAAGCATAAAGTATATTTGAGCAATAAAGATAATATAGATGATTTGTTCAAAGAAGATCCAAGATATAATAGAGATATGGAAAGACCTCAAATTTTCTATTTGGCAGTGGATAAAAGAAATCAGTTACATATTGATGATAGACATATGGTGTCTGAATATATGTTGATTTATTTTTTTAAAAAATATATTAAAAACAAGCAACTTGATTTAAGTGAAATGTGGAAAGAAATATGTAAATTAAAAACAAAAGTTGAATACATCTCGATATCAAATGAATATTATGAGATACCAGTAAATGATAGTGTTATTTTGGTTGAAAAAGCTGATTTACATTGGAATAAGTAATTATACAGCGTCAGGGCAGTTGCAGAGCGTAGAAAGCGGCTTATAGCTGCCCTTATTTTATTTCAATGACTTTTGGACTTGGTGTTCAGATTTTCACAACAGCAGTAGCAGATGTAAATTGTGCTAAAAGAAAGAAACCCTTAAAAAGTATTGTATTTATTGAACTTTTGGGAATTATTTATTGAAACGTATAATGTTTACTAATTTTGAAAAACAGTGGAAACAGGCTTGTCACGATAATTTAAACAGTAAATATAAGGACATTACCATTCAGAAATGGAAATGTAAAATTACGCTAGCCGAAAGCGCATAACAGCGGCAAACTGCCTTGCGTATTAAATTGAATAAAGGAAGCTAAAGGGCATTTCATCCTGTGCTGGGTGGATGCTCTTTTTTTACAGATTTTTAGGAGGAAGGGAATATATGGAACTGAATGAAATGGAAAAACGGATGCTGTACCAGACAGAAGGAGTAAACGGTAGATAGTGCGTACCTCGACTGTGAGGGAAAAATGTGTGACAATAGACTATATTTCTATCATGGGTATCAAAAGTTAAGTCTCAACTTTTGATATCGCTATCAGGAGGTAAGTCTATGCGTTCAGAAACAAGCATGGTGGCTGAGCAGTGCCGACTTCAGGAGTGGGCTACACAGATCAGGGACTGCCAGAGTCGCCCGGCTGGCATGAGTATTGTCAGCTGGTGTGCCTGCCACGGCATCACAAAAGCGAATTATTATTACCGGCTCCGCCGTGTAAGAAAGGCCTGCTTGGAAACTATCCAGGCGGAAATGCCTGCACAGCAGATGGTTCCTATACAGCCCGAACTTTTGCAACACCAGAAACAGATCGGCAGAAGCCCACAGCCGGGACTGGATATTTCCATAAAAGGGTTCTCCATCCATGTGGCAGAATCCACATCCATGTCCCTTCTGGCAGATGTTCTTAAGGTGGTGCGGCATGCTGAATGACGCCACGTGTTTGAAAGCCGTTTATATCGTCTGCGGGTACACGGATCTGCGGGCGGGAATGGACCGACTGGCGGCGCTGGTGGAGGCACAGACTGGCAACAGACCCTACGTACCGGATACCCTTTACCTTTTCTGCGGACGGCGCACGGACCGCATCAAAGGCCTCGTATGGGAAGGGGACGGATGGCTCTTATTATATAAGAGACTTTCAGAAAGCCGGTTCCAATGGCCCCGCAGTCCGGAGGAAGTACGCTCATTGACGCGTCAGCAGTTCCGCTGGCTAATGGAAGGGTTAACAATCACCCCAAAGAAGTCTGTCAGGCAGGTGGAACCACCAGAATATATGGGATGACATTGTGCAAAACAGAGAAATTTCCGAACGGTTCTGCCATTTCCGAGGCTTGTGCATTTCGGCAGTATACGACCAGCCGTGTGCGGCGGAAAAGCATGCCAGGCGGGCGTCATATGGATTTGTGTCATTTGAAAGCCTTCATAAAAATCCGCTCGCCAGAAGCCATAACCCGCGACCAGATGCAAGGGCATTATGACGGATGCCGCCGGGGGTTAGTGTATAATTTTAATTGGCAATAAATAAAGGGAAGAAGTAAAATACCTCTTCCCAGTCACACAGTTTTTCTTTATGATGTTAACGACCAAGAAAACATGTAAAGGAGCTGTGTGATGAACATTATTGTAGAGGAAAGGTTAATATCTTTCAAGGAGTTAGAACAAAAAGTTTTTAAATATGTGTGTGAACTTGGGTGCGAAATCACCCGGATCATCCTGGAGTCCTATGATAAGGAACTTGCGGCTTCCAGGGACAGCAGACAGTACCGTGACAAGGGAGGCCGAAAGACCAGCATAAAGGCGGTCTATGGAGAGGTAGAGTATTGGCGCAGGGTGTATCAGACAAGTCTGGAGGATGGCGAAAAAGCCTATGTCTATCTGCTGGATAAAGCCATGCAGATGGACAAAATAGGGCTGATATCCACAAATCTGGCTGAAAAGATCGCCATGACAGTAACAGAGTCACCCTACCGTGTTGCGGCAGATGCCATAAGCAGTACCTGTGGCCAGAGCATCAGCGCAGGTGGCGCATGGAATATGATGCAGCGTCTTGGGGAACGGATCAGCGAAGAGGAAGAGCATGGGGTAAAGCAGATGAATGCAGACCAGCTGGAAGGAACAAAGGAAATACCGGTGCTTTTTGAAGAGATGGACGGAGTATGGCTCCATATGCAGGACAAAAACCACAAAAAGATGAAGAAGCAGGAAATGAAGGTATTTACCATGCATGAGGGCTGGGATGCAGAAAAAGAGAAACAGAACCGCAGCACGCTGGTAGGCAAGAGAATGCTGGCCGGAATGGAAAAAAGCGGCGAGTTTCATGAAAAGCGGGAAGCCTGTATCAGAAAGGAATATAACGCAGACGAGATTTGTCAGAGGATTCTGAACGGAGACGGCGGAGGGTGGATCAAGGAGCCCTATGATCCGGAGGTTATTTTCCAACTGGATCGGTATCATATTTATCAGGAGACTCTACGCAAGATCAGCGATAAAGAGGCCCAGGGGGAGATCCGAAGACTGTTGGATGCCGGGAAGCCGGATGAGATGCTGGAGTATATAAAGGTATATGCAACAAGCCTGGAGAGCCAGGATGAGAAGGATGGCAGGAGCAAAAAAGCCCGGGAGTTATATAAATACCTGGACAATAACCGGAACGGCCTTCTGCCCTATGACAAGCAGGGGAAAGAGATACCGGAACCACCGGCCGGAGTGATATATAAGGGAATGGGGGTACAGGAAAACCAGAATTGTACCGTGATCACACTGCGGATGAAGAACCGCAGGATGCGCTGGCCAGAAAAAGGAGCGAATAACCTTGCAAAGGCGCTGTACCGCAAAGAAAACAGGGAACTAATCGAAACGATAGGGCGGTATACTGACGGTCTGATATTTACACTGTAGATGCAGGAAATCGCAGAAACGCTGAGTGCAGCGAAAGCGCCCGGGAAAGATGGGAAAGGGAATCCATATGCAGACGTAATAAGTGCCCATATGCCGCTGATGGAAGCGATGCGGACGGCATCCAGGAAAGTCTTTCTGGCATCCTTCTGTTAAGGGAGGTGTGCATGAAGATGGAGATGAAACGCCAGGATATGGAGGAATTATTCCAACTGCTTGAGGTATATGAAAGGACATATGGAGGCAGTGTAGTATCAGAAAGAAGAAAGGAGTTATGGGCAAGGTATAGAGGAGCAACCGTGGAAAATATTTCAGAGAAGAGGAATCCCCGGGGAGCAGGGCGGAAAAGCCAGTATACAGAAGAAGAAAAACAACGAATTAGGGAACTGCGGGATAGAGGGATGTCGATCTGCGGAATAGCAGAAGGAACAGGATGCTCTGTAGGGTATGTGCAGGGTGTATTGAGTGACACTTCAAAGCGAGGTGTTCAGTAATTAATTTCTGAACATCCAACAAAAGCAACAAGAATAATAACATCGAAAAGAAAAATGTTACCATTCACAGTTGATTTAAAAGCACGCCGAATATCCAGAGATTTTTCTCTGGATACTTGCGTGCTTTTGTGTTTAGAAGATTAAGCAAAAATCTCATTGACAGTATAAGG
>JAETNR010000111.1 GCA_021772055.1 Blautia sp.
TATCTGGAGAAAGCCGGGAAAGATATACAGAGAGAGTTGGAGTCAGGCTTAACGAAACTTTATGAGGAAACAGTGCCGGAACAGGCCAGAGAATATATTGAGTTTCAGGCAAAGCATCGTCTGGAGGCAAAAGAGCAGGCATTAAAGGAAAGAGAACAGAAAAATCGGAAAAAGGCTGCAGAAAGAAATCTGGAAGCAGGCAGGAAGGAAGCTGTTACGGAACAGAAGCGTGATGCAGGGGACAAAGGCAGCACACATGGAAATGATAAAAGCAATGTTTGAACGAAAAGCGACTTCTTTCACGGCAAAACAGGTAAAAGTGGAAACAGTAGTCCGGGTATCCGGTGCAGAGCTTGATATGCTTTTAGAGAAACCATTTCTCAGCTATGATTTTATAAAAGGACATAAAGATGATATGTATGTGGATGCGGAGGGTGTGTATCACTGTATTTTGGCAGTATCGGATGAACGTATGGATGGCCTTCTGATAGAGTCGGAAGGTGCAGATTATGCCCGCTATGCTTCGTATATTCCATATGCGGCTGTTCTTGCCGAACCGGTGCTGCGTGATTTATTGGAAAACCTAAGACATACGGCAGAAAAGATTCTGCTGGCGGGAAGAGAATCTGAGAGAGAAAGATGCAGTGTCATAGAGATTGGAGGGCTGGAAGGCTGCGATCAGTTGGAACTAATAGAAAATCCGGCACTGCAGAAAATTCTATCTATAATGTTAAAGACGCGCGAAGAAATTGCAGAAGCGGAGATTGGAGCGGATGAAATTCGACTGGAATTCGTTGGGGAACAACAGGAGTTGCAGATTGAATCATGTTTTTGAGTGGATTTTGTAGGGTCGAAAATGGTGCAGGTTAAAGGGTTTATGCTGCTTTTGGCAGCATAAACTGGCCTGACACCGGCAGGCAAAGCCTTCCGGAAGCTTCAGTTTGGGCATAACTTTTCAGGGAATTCAAAAAAGTTTGGTATCTGGAGAAACCGGGAATCGAAACACAGAGAGAAAAAAAGGAAAGAAATTTGAATACTCCATAAAATGTGGATAACATGGTGGATAAATCTGTGGACAAGTAACAGGCGTTGTTAATGAAAGGAGGAAGTTGTGCATAAATGGAACGGGTGCGAAAAGGCGTCTATTTGGAGAAGGCTGTAATCGAAGAATGCGACAGGATGCTGGAGGCGGCAGACGTCCGCTCCAGAAATGAATTTATAGAAAAAGCCTTGAAATTTTATTTGGGATATTTAAAAAACAGGCAGTCGGAGGACTATCAGCTGCAGAGTGTATCCTCCATGATATCCGGAACTATAGAAGCGACGGAAAACAGGCTGGCCAGAATGGATTTTAAGCTGGCAGTAGAGATTGCAAAGCTCGCTCATATTATGGCGTCGGTATATGAGATTGACGGGGAAACGCTGCAAAGATTGCAGCAAAAGTGTGTGGAAGAGGTGAAACGGATTAATGGAGCAATCTGGTTTGAGGAAGTCTATCACTATCAGCATGAAGCATGACAGAATGTAAGAAAAATATATTTGCAGAGAGATAGAACATTCCAAGGATGGAGTGTTCTTTTTTCTTGTTAAGGTATTTTATATGAACAAGGAGCGTGAAATAGAGCAAAGAATCATCCCTATGAGAAAGAGATAAAACTAGGCAGTTTATTTGACGGCATCGGCGTTTTTCCATTGGCAGCGTCAAAATTTGGCATCACGCCAGTATGGGCCAGTGAGATAAAAAAAGCGCCGGCGTCTATTACAAGAAAGCAGTTTCCCCATATGCGGCAATTGGGAGATATCTGTAAGGTGCGGGGAAATCAGATCGAGGCGGTTCATGTGATTACCTTCGACTCTCCCTGTCAGGACCTTTCTGCCATTGGAGCCCATGGCGGATTAACAGGAAAACAGTCGGGTTTATTTTTTGAAGCAATGCGGATTATTGATGAAATGAGGGATCAAAGTCATGGAGTATATCCAACTTTCACTGTTTGGGAGAACGTTATGGGAGCGTTTTCATCAAACCACCGGCTGGATTTTAAAGCCGTGCTGGAAGCATTCGCAGCTACCAAAATTCCAATGCCTCCTTCAGGAAGATGGGCAAATGCCGGCCTGGTGCGAGGAGGAGTGCCTGATATCAGCTGGTGGGTCTTGGACGCCCAATATTGGGGAAGCCCCAGACTGTGCCAAAGAAGAAAGCGCGTCTTTCTCGTGGCAGATTTTAGAGGAACACGCAGCGCAGAAGTATTATTTAAATCCCGCAGGCTGTTCCCGAATCCTATATCTGGCCCCAGATGGCAGGAACGCTGCCGCCCAAGGAAATCGAAACAATTTTGCGAAAGCAGGGCGGGGTCATCCCGTCCTCAGAGCCTTTTATGGCAGAAAAATGCGGCAGGCGGCAAAAGAAGGCAACGCCGGCATGTTCCTCCAAAGCTTCGGAGATTCAACCCACGCTTTTCCCACACTATTAGCAAGCAATCCGGTCTTGTTTGCAATCTGGCAGGAGGGAAACGAAGCGGAGGGCTGCATCCGGTATCTAACGCCCCTTGAATGTGAACGGTTGATGGGCCTGCCGGATGGTTGGACCGCTTATGGAGCAGAAGGAGACGCAATCAGTGACCGCGCAAGATATGAAGCGTTAGGCAATGCCGGCGCGCTGCCCTGTGCAGACTATATTATGGCAGGGATTAGAGAAGCGTTAGCCGGCAGATGATGCGGAAAGGGCAGAACGTGATATATGGCCAAACTAATCTTTACTTCACACTACATGAAAGGCGCACTACCAGCGCATCTGCAGCATTATGTCAAATATATCGCTACCCGTGAAGGTGTGGAGCAGTTAGATGATACGAAAGAACTTCTTTCTGCTACAGAAAACCAGAAAAAACTGATACAGCGTCTGGTAAAGGATTTTCCGGAATCAAAAAAATTGCTGGAATATGAAGACTATCTTGCCCATGATACTCGTCGAAACGCATCCGCCTTTATTCAGCAGGTCATGGATTCGTATGTAGCACTGTCTGAAAAACGAGAAAACTATGTGGACTACATCGGAAATCGGCCTGGGGTGGAGCATATTTCCGGTCATGGCCTTTTTACTGATGCCGGGGTGCCTGTTGTGTTATCCCAAGTACAGCAGGAGGTCGCAAACCATAAAGGTGTAGTTTGGACCTATGTGGTCAGCTTGAGAAGAGAAGATGCGATACGACTGGGATACGATAATGGGAAAGCATGGCAGGCATTGCTGCGCTCCAAACGGGCAATGTTCTGCAAGGAAATGAAAATAGACAGCAAAAATCTGAAATGGTATGCAGCGTTTCATAATGAATCCCATCATCCTCATGTGCATATCATGGTTTATTCTAAAAATGAAAAAGAGGGCTATCTTTCTAAAAAAGCTATTGAGAATATGCGCTCAGAGTTTATGCACGATATTTTCCGACAGGAATTTCTGCATATTTATGAAGCGCAGAAGGTAAGCCGGGATAAACTGATGATGCGGACAGAAGCGGTGTTGAATCGGTTAAACAATGTAGAGGGCAATGATTATCCTCCACAGCTATTGGAGGATTTGCATCTGCTTTCCAAACGTTTAAGCCGAACCAGTAGGAAGAAAGTGTATGGCTATCTGAAAGCGGATGTAAAGCAGTTGGTGAATAGGATTGTGGACCAGATAGCGGAAGTGGATGAAGTGAAAGAAGCCTATTCTCTCTGGAAAGAATGGCAGTTTGCAGTGGATGAAATGTATGGTGGAACACAGGATGAAATAAGGGTGCTTTCTAGTGAAAAAAAGCTGAAGCGGGTAAAAAATCTGGTGATTGAGAGTGCGCTTGCAATGAATCATGAGGGAGGAGAAGAAGAACCGGAGCGGACGGATGATGGAGTATGGCTAAGGACTGCACAGACAGCTGCGGCCACAAGCGCAGCACGATTGTTAAAAGAAATATCAAAAATGTTTGAAGGAGAGTTGAGAAAACCATATCATCAGCAAAACAGCATCGACAGAAAAAGAAGAAGGGCAATACGGCAAAAGCGAGAAGCATTGGGGCGAAAAAATGATGATACCATGGAATCACAGATATAAAAAGCAACAAGAAAGGGGTGCGTGATGGGACAATATATTCATTATACACAGGAAGAAAAAGAACGAGCCAACAGTGTAAATCTGGAGCAGCTTATGCTGAAACAGGGTGAAATATTACTTCCCGCAGGACGGGAGAAGCGCCTTGGGAGTAATCACAGCGTCACTATTCGCAAAAATTACTGGTATGATCATGCCACAGAAACAGGTGGACTGGCCATCGACTTTGTGAAAATGTATTATGGAAAAACATTTTTAGAAGCGATGGCTTTTTTGTTGTCTGAAGAAGGCGTCATACATGTAGAGGCAGGAGACTGGGAGAAAGAAACGCAACGAAAAGAAGTGTTGGAAATACCGGCAGTCAGTCCGAATAGGCGCAGGCTCTATGGATATCTGGTGAAGCATCGAAAAATTGCTCCGGAGATTGTAAATTACTTTGTACAGAAACATTTGTTGTATGAAAGCTGCGAGCGGGATAAGAAAACGGGGAAGGAATATCATAATGCGATTTTTGTCGGAATTGATCCGGATGGAAAGGTTCAGCATCTTCACAAAAAAGGATTATATTCCGGTGAGAAAAATTATAAAGGAAATCAGC